>NZ_JBVJOL010000004.1:0-526274 GCF_055583185.1 Streptomyces sp. NPDC104814
GCATGAGCCTGGCCCGCACCGGCCTCGCCGCCGGCGCCAAGCCCAAACGCCGCGCCGCCAAGAAGTCCGGCCCCGTCGCCTCCGGCGACACCCTCGCCTCCCCCATGCAGGGCACCATCGTCAAGATCGCCGTCGAGGAAGGCCAGGAAGTCAAGGAAGGCGACCTCGTCGTCGTCCTCGAGGCCATGAAGATGGAACAGCCCCTCAACGCCCACAAATCCGGCACCATCAAGGGCCTCACCGCCGAAGTCGGCGCCTCCCTCACCAGCGGCGCCGCCATCTGCGACATCACCGACTGATACGACGGGTAGAGACCGGGAAACGCAAGCGCCCGGCGGACCGCGCCACCGCGGCCGCCGGGCGCTCGTGGGTCAGGCCGGCGTCAGGCGGACCGGCACCGCCTGGTGGCCGTTGCTGATCAGGGACGGCACCGGGGGCAGTTCACCGGCCGGCACCGCGAGCGCCATGTCCGGGAAGCGGGCGAAGAGCTGGCGCAGCACCTCCACGACCTCCAGGCGGGCCAGCGGGGCGCCGAGGCAGAAGTGCACCCCGTGGCCGAAGGCGAGATGCTCCTTGAGGGTGCGGGTGACGTCGAAGGCGTCGGCGTCGTCGCCGTGCCAGTCGGGGTGGCGGTTGGCGGCGCCGTAGGAGGCGACGATGGCCTCGCCGCGCGCGATGGTGACGCCGCCGGGCAGTTCGATGTCGGTGACGGCGTAGCGCAGCGGCAGGTGCTTGACGGCGGGTGAGTGCCGCAGCGTCTCCTCGACGACGTCGTCCCAGCCCACCTTGCCGCTGCGGACCAGGTCGAGCTGGCCGGGGTGGGTCAGCAGGGCCACGACGGCCTGGTCGATGACGTTGACGGTGGTCTCGTACCCGGCGCTGATCATCAGCAGGAGCGTGTCGCGCAGTTCCTCGGCGGTCAGGCCGCTGCCGTCGGTCTCCTCGTCGCGGGCCGCGATGAGCAGGGACGTCATGTCGTCGCCGGGGGTGGCGGTCTTGGTGGCGATCAGCTCGTCGAGGACGCCGTACAGGGTGACGGTGTTGGCGTAGGACTCCTCCTGGCTGAGGGTGGTGTCGAAGACGCCGTCCACCAGCTGCCGGAAGCCGGCCCGCTGGTCCTCGGGTACGCCCATCAGGTGGCCGATCACGGAGATGGGCAGCGGGTAGGCCAGCTGTTCGCGCAGGTCCACGACCTGCCCGGCGGGCCGGGCGGCGAGCGCGTCGATCAGCTCGGTGACCAGGGCCTCGACGGCCGGGCGCATCTCCGCGATGCGCCGGGCACTGAAGGCCGGGGCCACCATGCGCCGCAGCCTGCGGTGGTCGGCGCCGTAGGCGGTGAACATGTTCTGGACCGCGACCCACAGGGCGAGCGGCCAGGTGGCGACCCGCTGTTCGAACTCGGGCCAGTGCGCGCGGGCGTCCTTGGACACCGCCGGGCTGGTCAGCAGCTGCTTGAGGAGCGCGGGGTCGGTGACCGACCAGGCCTGGACGCCGAGGATGTCCACGCGCGCGGCCGGGCCCCGCTCACGCAGGGTCCGGTGCTCCTCGTGGGCGGTGGCGCCGGTCGGGTCGAGGACGAGCGGAGGGTGCTGGGACATGCTGGTCTCCTGGGAAGAGGGCTGGCTCAGACGACGGCGGGGAACCGGACGGGCAGGGCTTCCAGGGCGCGGTGGAAGGGGCCGGGGCGCCAGGCGAGTTCGGACCGGGGGCAGGCGAGATCCAGCTCCGGCAGCGCGTCCAGCAGGCAGCTGATGGCCGTCTCGGCGATGAGGTAGGCGTGGGTCCTGGCCGGGCAGGTGTGCGGGCCGATGCTCCACGACAGGTGGGCGCGGTTGCCCGCGAGCTGCACCGCGGTGAGGCCGGCGGTGACGGCCGGGTCGTTGTTGCAGGCGGCCATGGAGATGACGACGGGCTGGTGTGCGGGGAGCAGCACGCCCTCGACGTCGATCGGGTACGGCGGGTAGCTGATGCAGTAGTTGGCCATCGGCGGGTCGGTGTACAGGACGGTGTCGAGGGCGTCGCGGACGGGCTGGCCGGCGTGCAGGCCCGCGGAGAACTGCTCGTCGGTGAGGATTCTGAGCACGGTGTTGCTGATCAGGTTGGTCAGCGGTTCGATGCCCGCGCCGTACAGGGTCACGAGCTGATGGGCCATCTCGACGTCGTCCAGGCCGGCGGAGTGCGCGATGAGCCGGGAGGTGATGTCGTCGCCGGGCTGCCGGCGCCGCAGGGCGACGAGGTCACCCACGGCCCGGCCGAGGATCTCGTTGCCCCGGGCCGCCGTCTCGGCCTCCGCCTCGAAGATCTTGGCCATGCCGTCGGCGATGCGCCGGCCGATCTCGTCGGGGCAGCCGAGCAGCGCGCTGAGCACGCGGAAGGCGATGGGCCAGGAGTACTGGGTGAGCAGATCGGCATGGCCGAGGGCGCGGAACTCGCCGATGGCCGCGGCGGCGACCTGCTCCACCAGGGCGCGCAGGGTGTGCTGGTCGACGGCCTGGATGCTCGCGGTGTTGGCGGCGCGGTAGCGGGTGTGCTCGGCGCCGGACGAGCGCAGCGCGTTGGGGCGCCACTCCATCATCGGTTTCACCGGGCAGGTCTCGGGGACCGACTGCTGCCAGATCCGCGGGTCGGCGGGAAAGTGCAGTGGGTCGTTGAGGATGCGCCGGGCCTGGTGGAAGCCGATGACCAGGGTCGCGGGGACGCCGGGGGCGAGGTCGACGGGGACCAGCGGCCCGATGTCGCGGCGCATGCGCTCGTAGACCGCGTGCGGGTCGTCGGCGAACTCGGCGTCGTAGAGCGCGATCCGCGTCGCGGGGCTCGCGCTGCCGGGGGCGTGGGTCGTCATGAACGGGGCTCCACCAGGGGGGCTAAGGCCTGACGGCTGGTCAGGTACTCGAGGAGGGTGATGAGCGCGTACACGCAGGAGCGGCGGTCACGCGCGTCGCACTCGGTGAGCGGGGTGTCGTCGTCCAGGGCGAGCGCCTGCCGGATCTCGTGCAGGGGGTAGCGGGGCGCGTCGGGGAAGACGTTGATGACGACGGCGTACGGCGTGTTCTGGTCCTCCAGCAGGCTCAGCACCTCGTGACAGCCGTCGAGGTCACGCGTGTCGGCGAGGACCACCGCGCCCAGCGCGCCCTCGGTCAGCCCTTGCCACAGGGGGCGGAAGCGGGTCTGGCCGGGGGTGCCGAAGAGGTAGAGCACCAGGCGGTCGCCGAGCAGATGGATGCGGCCGAAGTCCATGGCGACCGTGGTGGCCGTCTTGTGCGGCTTGCCGCGCAGATCGTCCACGCCGACGCTCGCCTCGGTGATCGGCTCCTCCATGCGCAGCGGGGTCACCTCGGAGACGCTGCCGACGAAGGTGGTCTTGCCGACGCCGAACGCGCCGGCGACGACGATCTTCGCCGACCGGGTGACGCCGGGGGCGAGGTAGGAGAGGGCGGGCCGGTCAGACGAGTTCGCGGAGTCCACGCAGCACCTCCTGTAGCAGGTCGGATCCGGGCCGGTCCTCCTCGGCGGGGGCCGGCGCGGTGAGATGGCCGCTGTCCATGAGCGCGGAGACGATGATCCGGACCGTGGACGGCGGCAGTTCCAGCGCGGCGGCGACGTCCGCGACGGCCAGTCCGCCGCGTCCGCCGGCGAACAGGCGCATCACGCGGCGGGCGTCCGGCCCCAGCCTGTCGGTGGGGCCGGACGCGGCGACGAGCACCGTCTCCAGGCGGACATCCCGGCTGGGGCGGTCGCGTCCGCCGGTGCGGACGTAGGGCCTGATCATGTCCGGGTCGTGCCGCGGACCGCTCACGTCGTGGTGCCGCCTTCCGCGGCCGGGCGGCGGCCGGCCACGTCCATCTCGTGGCCGAGCCGGGTCGCGAGGCGCACCATGTGGTGGGTGATCAGGCCGACGTCCGCCTCGGGGCCGGTGGTGACGACGGAGAGCATGGTGTTCCTCGCGGCCGCGGTCGTCAGCCCGATGCGGCCCTGCGACTCGATCAGCAGCTGGCACATGCCCTTGCCGCCGACGTGCTCGTCCCATGCCTTGCCGGCGGCCCGCAGCGACGCGGTCACGGCGGCGAGCTTCTCCGCGTCCTCCTGGCCGATGGTCTGCGTCCGGGCCTGCAGGAGTCCGTCGCCGCTCATCAGCACGGCGTACTCGACGCCCTCGACGGTGCCGAGTTCCTGGTCGAGCAGCCATCCCAGGCTGTTGCTGTGCGTGTCGCGCATGGTCAGTGTCCTTCGGTGGGTCCGTTGTCTTCCGGCAGCCGGCGGCCGCGGCGGCTGCCGGCCGCCCAGGCGGCCGCGACGCCGGGCCGGCCCGGTACGACGGTGTCCTCGGCCGGTGGCGGGGGTGTACTGCGCGGCCGGGCCGGGCGCCGGCGGACGGTGAGGCCGCTGGCGGTGGTCCGGGCGGGCTCCGGGTCGGCGCCTTCCGCTGGGGCCGGTTGGGTGGCGGCCTGCCAGTCGGGTGCGGCGGCCGGTTCTGGTACGGCGGGTTGCGCCGCGGCGGCGAGGGGAGCGGGGGCCTGTGCGGCGGGCCGGGAGGTGGCGGGCTCTGCGGCGGGCCGCGGGGCGGGGGCCGGCGTGGACAGGAGGCTCTTCGGCAGTACGAGGACGGCCCGGGTGCCCTGGTAGATGTTCGGCGCGGTGAGCTCGACGCGGAAGCCGTAGTTCTCGGCGAGCAGCGAGGCGACCCGCAGGCCGGTCTGCGGGTGGGCACCGAGCCGTGTGATGTCGTCGCGGTGCTTGCCGGACATGATGTCGCTGGCCCACAGCAGGCGTTCGTCGTCCATGCGCAGCCCGGCGTCGTCCACGATCAGGAAACAGGCGTGGTGGCCCTCCTCGACGGAGACGTGCACGCGGGCGGTCGGCGGGGAGTACCGCAGGGCGTTGTCCAGCAGCAGCGCCAGGGTGTGCACGACGGCCTCGACGGCCCGGCTCTCCACCGCGACGGTGTCCAGCTCGTGGTGTTCGATGCGCTGGTAGCCCTCGATGCGGCCCATCGCGGCGCGGATCACATCGGTCAGGGTGGTGCGGGGCCAGCGCCGGGAGAGCTTGTCGCCGGCGAGGACGGCGTAGCCCTGGGCGGTGAGCAGCATCTGCTGTGCGATGTGGTCGATGTGCACGAGGGTCGCGTACGCCTCGTCGTCCTGGTGGGAGCGCACGCCCTGGCTGATCTCCCGGCTCAGCCGGGACGCCTTGGCGACGACGTCGGACGCGAAGCTGCGCACGGCGGCGCGGGTGGCCTCGCGGGCGTCGCGCTGCGCCTTCTCGACCTCCCGGTCGGCCGCGGCGCGGATCTGCGCGGTGTGCTCGTCGGCCGTGGCGTGCGCCGTCTCGCGCACCTGGGTCACGGTGGCGGTCAGCCGGCCGGCGAGCTCGCCCAGCCGGCCGGCGAGCGGTGTGCGTGCCAGCGAGGGGGGCGGGGCGAGGTCGGCGGCGGATGCCTCGCCCGCGGCCAACGCCGGTATCGCCGCGCCGAGTCGGCCGAGTGCGTACTCCGCGGCCTGCAACTGCTCGGTGAGGTGCTGCGCGTGGCCGCGCAGTTGCTCGGCTCTGCCGCGCTCCCGCCGGTACACGCGGTGGAAGTGCCAGGTGGTCCCGGTGGCGGCCAGGGCGACCGCGGTGCCGGCGGCCAGTAACAGGTCGGTCATCGAGTCCTCTCCAAGGGGTCCGGCGCGTGGACCGGCCGGCCCGGGGCATGGCGGACGGGCGGGGTGGTCCCACCGGCTGGATGCGGGCATGACAGCCCAGACACCGGGAGCCTCGTGAGCCCGCGCGCCCGCGGGCGGTCCTGCGCCGGTGAGGACGCGGCGCGGATCCTGCCGGTGTCGAGTGTGGCGCGGCCGAGGTGAACGGGCCTGCCGACAGGGCCTGTCCGGCGGATCATGTCGGCGTCGCGGGGTCTGGTACGCCCATGTGCGGCGTTGTCGTCACTCGCCGACTCCCCCAAGCTCTGCGAGCAGGGGGGACCCCCGCCGCGTCGACTCCCTGCTCCGCCTTGCAGCTGGACGCACCGGACCCCGCTCACCTGCACTGCGCAAGTGCAGCCGTTGCGTGCGGCCGACCTGATCCGCCGGACAGGCCCTACGTCGGGGAAGGCGGCGGGCACAGTGTCCTTTCGGGTCCGCGGTCTCGTCGTCCTGCGTCGCATCGGCGACGCCCGGTGGCCGTTGCCGGTCCGCCCGGAGTTTATCGGCAAACCCGCAGTGTGTTCGACGCTTCGGCCCGGAACCTGTGAAAGATCCATGACGACCCGGCAGCGGCCCTGACCTGCGGGTCCGTTCCTTCGCCTATGTCCCGAACGACCCTGGTACGCAGGGAGGTCGACCCGTTTGCGTGCCCCGCCCGGCGCTACCGCCCTGCGGTGCGGGCCGGTCGGTACCGCAGCCCGGCGCCGGCCCGGTCTCGTGTAATCGTCGCCGGAAGATCCCCCGGGGGTGGGGGCGTCACTGGGGGGCGGCTTTGGAAGAGTTGGCGGCGGCCGACCCACGGCAGGCGGGGCGCTACCGGATCCTCGCACGGCTGGGGGCGGGCGGGATGGGCCGCGTGTTCCTGGGGCTGTCGGCGACGATCGGCAGGTAGTACGCGCCGTCCCTGAACCACCGCGGCCCGCGGCTGACCGACGTCTACGCCAACGACGCCTACGGCATGGTCGACTTCCAGGCGCTCGGCACCGCGGCCGGCAGATGGGTCAGCGGCGCCCCGGCGGCGCGGAGCGGACGCCGGCGCGGAACTTCGGGATGCGCACGGTGACCTTCATCCCCGCGCCCACGGCGGTCTCGATGACCAGCCCGTAGGCGTCGCCGTACACCTGGCGCAGCCGCAGGTCCACGTTGCCCAGCCCGATGCCGGTGGACGGCCCGCCGGTTCCCTTCAGGATCCGGCGCAGCCGCTCCGGGTCCATGCCGACCCCGTTGTCCTCGATGATCACCCGGGCCTCGGGACCGTCGTCCTCCGCGAGGATGGTGACACAGCTGCGCTCCACGCTGTCCTCCAGACCGTGCTTGAGGGCGTTCTCCACCAGCGGCTGCAGACACAGGAACGGCAGCGTCACCGACAGCACCTCCGGTGCGATCCGCAGGTTCACCTCCAGCCGGTCGCCGAAGCGGGCCCGGGCCAGCTCCAGGTACTGCTCGATGGAGCGCAGTTCGTCCGCGAGCGTGGTGAAGTCACCGTGCTTGCGGAAGCTGTAGCGGGTGAAGTCGGCGAACTCCAGGAGCAGTTCGCGGGCCCGGTCGGGGTCGGTGCGGACGAAGGAGGCGATGGAGGCGAGGGAGTTGTAGATGAAGTGGGGGGATATCTGTGCCCGCAGCGCCCGGATCTCCGCCTCGATGACGTCGGAGCGGCTGCGCTCCAGGTCGACCAGTTCGAGTTGCACGGAGACCCAGCGGGCCACCTCGTCGGCGGCCCGGGCCAGGACCGCGGACTCCTCGGCCCCGAAGGCCCCGAGCGCCCCGGTCCGGCGGCCGTCGACGGCCAGCGGGGTGACGACGCCCCAGCGCACCGGACAGCCCGGCTGCCGGCAGACGACCCGGACGGCCTGGGTCGCGCCCTTGCCCACCACCTCGGGCATCAGCCGCTCCACCAGATCGCGGTGGTGGGCGCCGGGCCCCTCCCAGACGAGCACCGTCTCCTCGTCCGTGAGCGTCATGGACGCCTCGCCCAGCAGGGGCCGCAGCCGCCGGGCCGCTTTGCGCGCGGTGTCGGGGGTGAGCCCGGCACGCAGCGGACGCGCGGCGAGGGAGGCGGTGTGCAGCGTGTGGAAGGTGGCGCGCTCCACGTCGGTGCCGAACCCGGGCGGCTCCCGGCGGCCCGCTCGTGCGGTCAGGTGTCCGGCGGCGGCGCCGAGCGCGAACAGCGCGGTGCCGCCGGCGGTGAGGAGGGTGACGACCGCGTTGCTCATGAGCGGACTCCCGTCTCGGGCAGGTGCAGCCGGGCCATGATCGCGGTGGTGCCGCGCGGGACGCGGTGCCGGGTGGCGAGGGACACCACGATCATGGTCGCGAAGCCCAGCGGCACCGACCACACCGCCGGCCAGGCGCACAGCACGTGCAGCCACCCGGAGCCGGGTGTGCCGCCCATCGCCGCGGCGACCGCGAGCAGCGCGCAGCCCCCGCCCACCACCAGGCCGGCCGCTGCGCCGGGCGGGGTGAGGCCCCGCCACCAGATTCCCAGGACCAGCAGCGGGCAGAACGACGAGGCGGAGACGGCGAAGGCCAGTCCGACGGCGCCGGCGGCGGGCAGGTCCGGCAGGGCGAGGGAGGCGGCGACCGGTACCGCGATGCCGAGCAGCGTGGCGAGCCGGAAGTGCCGTACGCCGAGGGTGGGCAGGACGTCCTGGGCGAGCACTCCGGCGACCGACAGGGTGAGCCCGGAGGTGGTGGACAGGAACGCCGCGAACGCTCCGCCGGCGACCAGCGCCCCGGCCAGGTCACCGGCCATGCCGCCGATGAGCCGCTGGGGCAGGACGAGCACCGCCGCGTCCGCGTCGCCGGACAGCGTCAGATCGGGGGCGTACAGACGGGCGAGCGCGCCGTAGACGGGCATGAGGAGGTAGAAGACGCCGAGCAGTGCGAGGACGATGACGGTGGTGCGGCGGGCGGCGCGTCCGTCCGGGTTGGTGTAGAAGCGCACCACGACGTGCGGCAGCCCCATGGTGCCGAGGAACGTGGCCAGGATCAGGCCGTACGTGGCGTACAGGCCGTGCTCCTCGCGGCCCTGCGACACCGGCCGCGCCCAGCCGGCGAGCAGCGCGCGGGCCCGCTCGGGGACCGCCGGCCGGGGCACGCGCGCCCCGGCGGGGAAGCGCAGCGCGCTGCCGGCCGCGACGCGGTGCGTGCCCTCGGCGAGCAGGATCTCCTCGCGGTCGTGGTACGTGCCGTCGACCGTGCCCCGCGCGGTGACGCGGACGGGGCGGTCGATCGCGAGGTCCTGCGGGGTGTCCAGGCTGACGAGCGTGGGCCGGTGGAAGGTGGCCGGGCGGTCCCAGGACGGCTGCGGGGCGTGGTCGGCGCGCCAGGCGGCGAGCAGGAAGAGCACGGGGAGGAGCAGCGCGGTCAGTTTCACCCAGTACTGGAAGGCCTGGACGAAGGTGATGCTGCGCATGCCGCCGGCCGCCACCGCTGTCGTCACCACCGCGGCGACCAGCAGACCGCCGAACCACTGGGGGGCGCCGGTGAGCAGGCGCAGGGTGAGTCCGGCGCCGCGCAGCTGTGGCACCAGGTAGAGCCAGCCGATGCCGACGACGAACACGGAGGCGATGCGCCGTACCGCCTGGGATTCCGTCCGCGCCTCGGCGAAGTCGGGCAGCGTGTAGGCGCCGGAGCGGCGCAGGGGGGCCGCGACGAAGATCAGCAGGACGAGGAACCCGGCCGTGTAGCCGATCGGGTACCACAGCATGTCGACGCCCTGGGCGAGCACAAGCCCGGCGACACCCAGGAACGACGCGGCCGACAGGTACTCGCCGCTGATGGCGTAGGCGTTCAGCCGTGGCGGGACGCTGCGGGAGGCGACGTAGAAGTCGGACGTGGTGCGGGAGATGCGCAGGCCGAGCGCGCCGACGAGCAGGGTGAGCGTCACGACCGCGCAGACCGCGGCTATCGCGTAGGTCTGGTTCAACCCGTCGCCCCCTGCGCGTCGTGCGGGCCGGCCCGCGCCGTCTCACGAGGGGTCCGGCACCGGGGCTCGCCTGGTCGTGGCCGCCGCCTCGGCGGTGATCACGTGTGGCGGTGAGTGTACGCAGCGGTGTCGCGGCGGAACAGGTGCCGTACGCGCTTCCGGACCCTGATGCCGGGGGCCGGGGCCGGGCGGTGCCCGGCCGGGTCAACGGCCGTGCGGCGGGCCCCCGTTCGCTCGCTGCACGAGGAGATCGCGCAGTTCGCGGGCGTTGCGCCGGCTCACGGCGAGGATCCGGTCGCCGATGCGCACGCTCAGGCTGCCGCCGTCGAGACGGAGTTCCTCGATGCTCGCCAGACGGACCAGATACCGCCGGTGGATGCGGACGAAGCCGCGGGGCCGCCAGCTCTCCTCCAGGGCGGCGAGGGAATGGCGGATCAGGTGGCCGGCGCCCTGGCGGGTGTGCACGCGGGCGTAGTCGCCCTGTGCCTCGACGTGGGTGATGTCGTCGATGTCGACGAACCGCGTCACTCCGCCGAGTTCCACCGGCAGACGGGAAGCCCCCACGGCGGAGGAGCGGGCCGGGTGGACGCCGCCCGGCCCGGGGGCGCGGGCCGCGGCACCAGGGCGGGCCTGGGCGGCAGAGGCGCCGGGAGCGACGCCGAGGATCTCGGTCACCCGTCGCACCGCCTCCGCGAACCGCTCCCTGCGCAGGGGTTTGAGCAGGTAGTCGACGGCCTTGAGGTCGAAGGCCCGCACCGCGTGGTCCTCGTGGGCGGTGACGAACACGATCAGCGGCGGTGTCGCGAACCCGGCCAGCAGGTGCGCCATGTCGAGACCGCTGAGGCCGGGCATGTTGATGTCCAGGAAGACGACGTCGATGCCGTCGTCCGCGTCCGCTCCCGCGCCGACGGCCCGGCCGAGCCGGCGCAGTGCCTCGGTGGCCCCCTGGGCTCCTTCGGCGTGGCCGACGCGGGCGTCGTCGCGCAACAGGTACAGCAGTTCCTCCAGGGCGGGTGCCTCGTCGTCGACCGCGAGCGCCCGCAGGCCCGCTCGCCGCGGCACCCGGTCGTGTCCGTCCGTGCCGCCCGCACTCCCGTCGCCCATCCGACCCCTCCCCCAGGCTCCCTCGGGCGGCCCACCTCGTGCGATGGGCTTCCCCAAGGACGATAGCCACGACCCGACCGGGTCCGTCCAGACCCTCGTACCGGGGCGCGTCTCGCGCCTCGCGGCGACGCCGCTGGGCCGAGGTCACGGCTCCTCGGACCGCGCGGACACGGCGTACTCGTTCTCGTGACGTTCCGCGCGGCGCACGTACCAACGTCCGATGCACAGCAGGACCGGATAGGGCACCAGCCCGAGGGCGAGCCATACGACGAGGGGAGCGTGCCCCTGCGCGTCGAGAGGCGGCACCAGACGCAGTATCAGAGGCAGCGGCCCGAGCAGGGCGACGAGCAGCGCGGCCGCGCTCAGGGCGAGCCTGGCCTGCCTGCGCAGCAGCGCCCGGACCAGGGGGGCGTCCTCGGGGTCACCGGCGTCGCTCGCGCCGGCCGGCCCCGGATGCGGGCGCGGGGCACCGGACCGGGTCGCGACCGGCTCTCCGGTGACCACCTCGCGCCGGGGGACGGCGTCCGCGCCCACTCCCGCACCCCCCGCGATCGCCCGGGCCGCATTGCTGCGGTGAGTGTACGCAGCGCCGTGATCGCTCACCAGACGGCCGGGAAGGCGCGCCGAGCGGTGACGGGTCAGCCCCGTTCTGCGGTAAGTCTGAGGTCCTGGTGGGCGATCTCCAGCTCGACGAAGCACTCCTCGGCCTTGCGGAAGGCGATCTCCAGGGCGGCCGCCGCACGCGGCCCCGCGTGCGCCGCCGACCACCGCCGTACGTCGTCCAGGACGTCGGACCAGCGGCCGGCGGCGCTCTTGACCCTTCCCACCGTCTCGGCGAGTTCGTGCGCGGTCCGCGGGGAGCCGGACGGCAGCCGTCGCAGCTCGTCCAGCAGTTCCTGGATCTCGGCCATGCGGCTCCTCCCTCGGACCACCCGGGAAAGATGGCCTGAACCGCACGATAGGCGGGGGCCCGCTCGCCTTCCCCGCCCGAAGCCAGGCGGATCGGCGAGCGGTCCGTGTCGTCGCCGGACGGTCGGCGCCGGCGGGCGAACGGGGGACGAGCCCGTCGGCGCCGGCCGTCCGTGCACCGGGTGCCGGGTCAGCGGCCGGCCGTCGTCGCCTCGCGCGGGCCCGGGTTGCGGTCGTCGGTGCCCAGCGCGCGCAGGATCTCCTCGACGCTGTCCTTGGCGTCGCCGAAGAGCATGCTGCTGTTCTCGCGGAAGAACAGCGGGTTCTGCACCCCCGCGTAGCCGGAGGCCATGGAGCGCTTGAAGACGATGACCTGCTCGGCCTCCCAGACCCGCAGCACCGGCATGCCGGCGATCGGGCTGGACGGGTCCTCGGTCGCGGCGGGGTTGACCGTGTCGTTCGCCCCGATGACCAGGACGACCGAGGTGGCGGCGAAGTCGTCGTTGATCTCGTCCATCTCCAGGACGATGTCGTACGGCACCTTCGCCTCGGCCAGCAGCACGTTCATGTGCCCCGGCAGGCGCCCAGCCACGGGGTGGACGCCGAAGCGGACCTCGACGCCCCGCTCCCGCAGCCGGCGCGTCAGTTCCGCGACGGGATGCTGGGCCTGCGCGACGGCCATGCCGTAGCCGGGGGTGATGATCACCGAGCCGGCGTGGGCGAGCATCTCGGCCGCCTCCGCGGCGCGCACCTCGCGGTGCTCGCCCTGCTCCTCGGCGCCGCCGGAGGGCGCCTCGATGCCGAAGCCGCCCGCGATGACGGAGAGGAAGGACCGGTTCATCGCCTTGCACATGATGTACGACAGGTAGGCGCCGGAGGAGCCGACGAGCGCGCCGGTGACGATCAGCAGGTTGTTGTCGAGCAGGAAGCCGGCCGCTGCCGCCGCCCAGCCCGAGTAACTGTTCAGCATGGAGACGACGACGGGCATGTCGCCGCCGCCGATCGAGGCGACCAGGTGCCAGCCGAGCGCCAGCGCCAGCACGGTCACCGCGATCATCAGCGGCAGGTTCGGGCGGACCGTGAACCACACGGTCAGTGCGACGAACGCGACCAGCGCGCCGACGTTCAGCGCGTTCTTGCCGGGCAGCATCAGCGGGCGGGACTTGATGCGCGCCGACAGCTTGAGGAACGCGACGATCGAGCCGGTGAAGGTGACGGCGCCGATGAAGATGCCGATGAACACCTCGGCGTGGTGGATGCCCAGCAGGTCGGCGCCGATCCGGGTCTGCTCCGAGCCGTGCGCTTCCACCTCGAGGTAGCTGTTCCAGCCGACCAGGACCGCGGCGAGACCGACGAAGCTGTGCAGCACCGCGATCAGTTCCGGCATCTGGGTCATCTCGACGCGGCGGGCACGCCACAGGCCGATCGCGGCACCGAGCGCCATCGCCAGCACGATGAGGGCCACCGCTCCGGCGGTGATGCTCTGCGCCGCCACCACGACCGTGGCGGCCAGCGCGAGAGCCATGCCGGCGATGCCGTAGACGACGCCGGCGCGGGAGGTGCGGTGCTGGGACAGGCCGGCCAGGCTCAGGATGAACAGCAGCGCGGCGACCAGGTCGGCAGCGTGGGAGGCTGTCAGGGAGGTCATCTCGGCTCAGCCTTTCGAGAACATGGACAGCATGCGGCGGGTGACGGCGAAGCCGCCGAAGATGTTGACGCTCGTGAGCAGGATCGCCACGACCGACAGCACGGTGACGAGCGTGCTCTCGTGCCCGAGCTGGAGGAGGGCACCGATCACGACGATGCCGGAGATCGCGTTGGTCACCGACATCAGCGGCGTGTGCAGCGCGTGGTGCACCTTGCCGATGACGTAGTAGCCGATCACCACCGCCAGCGCGAACACCGTGAAGTTCCCGGCGAGTTGGGCGGGCGCGAAGGCGACCAGCAGGAACATCGCGAGCATGCCGAGCCCGATCAGGGTGAAACGGCCCGCCGGGGTGAGGCGGGCCCGCTTCGGCTCGGGTGCGGCGGCGGCCGCGGCCGCTTTGGGCGGTGCGGCCGGTGCGGCGGAGACCGACACGGGCGGCGGCGGCCAGGTGACGTCGCCGTCCCGCACCACGGTGACGGCCCGCTGCACGACGTCGTCGAAGTCGATCGTCAGCTGCCCGTCCTTGCCGGGCGTGAGCAGCTTGACCAGGTTCACCAGGTTGGTGCCGAACAGCTGCGAGGCCTGGGCGGGAAGCCGGGAGGCGAGGTCGGTGTAGCCGATGATGGTGACGCCGTTGTCGGTGACCACCGCCCGGCCGGCGACCGTGCCCTCGACGTTGCCGCCCTGGGCCGCGGCCATGTCGACGATCACGCTGCCCGGCTTCATCGCGGCCACGTCCCGTGCGGTGAGCAGGCGCGGCGCGGGGCGGCCCGGGATCAGCGCGGTGGTGATCACGATGTCCACGTCCTTCGCCTGCTCGTGGTAGAGCTCGGCGGCGGCGCGGTCGTAGTCGGCGGTGGTCGCCTTGGCGTACCCGTCGGTGCTCGCCTCCTGGGCGACGTCCACCGCCAGGTACTCGCCGCCCAGCGACTTCACCTGGTCCGCGACCTCGGGCCGCGGGTCGGTGGCGCGCACGATGGCGCCGAGGCTGGAGGCGGCGCCGATCGCGGCCAGACCGGCGACACCCGCGCCCGCGACGAGCACCTTCGCCGGCGGCACCTTGCCCGCCGCGGTGACCTGGCCGGTGAAGAACCGGCCGAAGACGTGCGCGGCCTCGATGACCGACCGGTAGCCGGCGATGTTCGCCATCGACGACAGGACGTCCATGGACTGGGCGCGCGAGATGCGCGGCACCGCGTCCAGTGCCAGCGCGGTGATGCCGGCCTCGGCGAGCGTCCGGAGCAGCTCGGGCCGCTGTGCCGGGGCCAGTACGGCGATCAGGCTCGCGCCCGTCCGCAGCCGGGCGATCTCCGCGTCGGAGGGGGCGTTCACCTTCAGCACGACGTCCGCGGTCCAGGCCTCGCCGATCTCGGCGCCTGCCTCGCGGTAGGCCTGGTCGCTGAAGCCGGACGCGGCGCCGGCCTCGGGCTCCACCACGACCTCGTAGCCGAGGCCGAGCAGCTGACGCACCGTGGCGGGGGTCGCCGCGACACGCGTCTCCCCGGAGGCGGACTCGGCGACGACGCCGATGCGCTGCGGTGGGTGGTGCGCGGGTTCATGGGCAGACATTCTCGTGGTCTCTCCTCGGAGGAGGTGGACGGGTATCCGCGATCAGTGGGAGTCCACAAGCCGTGTTCCCCTGATGGACGAGGTCGTAGGAACCTACCCGTCACGGTCGCCCGAGCTAAGGGGGCGGGGCCGTGGTTTGTTTCACTCGATGAAACACCGGTCATCGTGTATGGCCACCGGGTGCGCCCCTCCTGCCCCCGTGCCCTCGCGGAGTGCCCCGCCCGTCCACCGGACGCCGTCACATGGTGCGCGGCGGCGCTTCATGATCGTCCGGAACGGTTCCGGCCGTGGATCGGGCCGCCCTCCCTCGGGCGTGGCTCGGCGCGGCGTGCCCGGGGCCGTGCGGGGTCTCGCCGTCCGCGCCGGCCAGGGTGCGGCAGGCGTCGATCAGGAGACCGTGGAAGTGGTGCACCCGTAGAAGTCCCAGGTCTCCAGGGTGCGTTCGGGCCCCGCGGGCACGATCTGCAGCACCATGAAGTTCCCGCGTCCCGGGTGGCGATGTCGGTGACCACTGATAGCGTGCCACCCCCTGTCGACAAGATCACGAAAGGACGGCACCTGTGCGGGAAGTGACGCGCCACGCTGTCAGCGGCCGGCGTCTGACCGAGGCGCTCGGGGACATCCACACACGGGCCCGGGGGCGCGTGCACGGGCTGCGGCACGACGACGCGTCCCCGCAGCGGCTGCGCGAGATGGGTGCCGAACTCGTCGCCCACGTGGCCGCCCGGACGGTGTCGGAGCCCGCGCTCGACGAGACCTCGCGGCTCGCTCTGCGGACCGCGGCGGAGTGCGCGCTGGGAGCGCTGAGCATCGGGTGTTTCCCCGACGGGGACCAGGAGGTCGCCTTCCCGCTCATCGAGGCGCGGCTCACCAGCGAGGACGTCGCCTTCGGTGACACGGTCGACCACGCTCCCACGGCCAGGACTTGGCTGGACGCGTTCGAGTTGTGCCTGGTCAGCGGGCTGGTGTGGGACTGGCAGCGGGTGACCGGCCTGCTGCTGCGCGGTGACTGCGCCGCGGCGGTGCGGGACGGGGCGCCGCACTCGCGGTTCACGCCCGTGTCCGAGCCGTCGGATCTCGCGGCCATGGACGCCCTGTGCCGTTACCTGACCGAGGCGGAGGGTCATCTGCCGCGGGACTGGCCGACCGTACCGCTGTGCAAGCCGGACGACGACGCGCGCGCCGAAGCCGCCCGGCACCTGGACGCGGCGGGCTCGGCCGACCCGGACCAGCGCCTGCTGCGGATACTTCTCGACGACGACCAGGACCGCTTCGAGGAGGCACTCGCGGACCGGCTCGCCGGACACCGCCGGGGCGTGGGAGCCGATCCGGCGCCCGCGACCCTCCTTCCGCTCGGCGTGCTCGCCCTGGCCGTCCTCGCGGTCCAGGTGCACGGCTGGGAGCTCGGCGTCCGCTCCGGCTATCTCCCGCCCGACCTGCTGGGCTCGCCGCTGGCGCTGCAGCAGGCGGACGCCCTGGGCGTCAACGACCTGGGGTACTGGGCCGCCAAGTAGCGCCCGGCCGCAGGCGGAAAGTCGGCCATGGTGGCGACCTCCGGCGGGTTGAGTCTCGCCCGTGGCGCATGGCTTTGCTCCTCCGACGGGTCCGGCCTCGCCACCAAGTGGGGCGGATTCAGGAACCTCGCCCGGGCGAGGGCGGCTTCCTGGTGCGGGCCGAGGAAACCGGACGGGTGGCCGCCGCCTGTTACGGCGCCCTGGACCGCGGCGCTGATCGCTGCGAGGCGTCACGAACAACGACCGACACCACCAGGGCACGCTTCCGCGCCCTGGTCGGCACAGCCGGGGCCGCGACGGCGGCACTCCCCGGCGGCAGGCGCCCCGTGGCCCTTCCCCCGGTGCCGGCGAACGCACGCCCGGCCGCACCCGCCGACGCACGCCCGGCCCCATCTCACTGCGAGCCGAGCCACACCGCCGTGTCGCGGGGCAGCCTGCCGTCCCGGGTGAGGGGGCCGCTGGCCAGGAGCAGCCGTGCGTGCGACGGCAGCTCCACGGGCGCGCCGGAGAGGTTGACCACACACTGCAGGCCGCCCGGGCGGGCGAAGGCGAGAACGCCGTGCGGGGCGGGGAGCCAGGTCATCGGGCCGTCGCCGAAGCCTTCTTCGGAGCGGCGCAGCGCCAGGGCCTGCCGGTAGAGGGTGAGCATCGACTCCGGGTCGCGGCTCTGCCGGTCGACGGCGTACGCGGCCCAGCCGGCGGGCTGCGGCAGCCAGGGTTCACCGTGCGAGCCGAAGCCGGCGTAGGGCGCGTCGGCCTCCCAGGGCAGCGGGATGCGGCAGCCGTCGCGCCCCGGGTCGGTGCCCCCGGACCGGAAGTGCATGGGGTCCTGGATGCGGTCGAGGGGGACGGCGGCCTCGGGCAGGCCCAGTTCCTCGCCCTGGTAGAGGTAGACGGAGCCGGGCAGGGCCAGGGTCAGCAGGGCCGCGGCGCGGGCGCGCCGGGTGCCGAGTTCCAGGTCGGTGGGTGTGCCGAAGGCCTTGGTCGCGAAGTCGAAGGCGGTGTCCCGGCGGCCGTAGCGGGTGACGGTGCGGGTCACGTCGTGATTGCACAGCACCCAGGTGGCCGGGGCGCCGACCGGGGCGTGCTCGGCGAGGGTGTCGTCGATCGCGCGCCGCAGCCGGTCCGGCTCCCAGGGGCAGGTGAGGAAGGTGAAGTTGAACGCGGTGTGCAGTTCGTCGGGGCGCAGATAGCGGGCGAAGCGTTCGGCGTCGGGGAGCCAGACCTCGCCGACGAACACGGCGCCGTACGCGTCGGCGATCGTGCGCCAGGAGCGGTAGATGTCGTGCAGTTCGTCCTGGTCGACGTAGGGGTGCGGGTCGACGCCCTCGGTGAAGTCCGCGAGCGCCGGGTCCTTGACGAGGAGGGCCGCGGAGTCGATGCGTACGCCCGCCACTCCGCGTTCGAACCAGAAGCGCAGGATGTCCTCGTGCTCCCGGCGCACCGCCGGGTGTGCCCAGTTGAGGTCGGGCTGCTCGGGGGTGAACAGGTGCAGGTACCACTCGCCGTCGTCCACCCGGGTCCAGGTGGGGCCGGCGAACTGGGAGGGCCAGTCGTTGGGCGGGAGTTCACCCGCGGCGCCGCGGCCGGGCCGGAAGTGGAAGAGTTCGCGCTCCGGGCTGCCGGGTCCGGCCTCCAGGGCGGCGCGGAACCACGGATGCCGGTCGGAGACGTGGTTGGGCACGATGTCGACGATCACCCGGATGCCGTTCTCCGCGGCCTCGGCGATCAGTTTCTCGGCGTCCGCCAGGGTGCCGAAGGCCGGGTCGATGGCACGGTAGTCGGCGACGTCGTATCCGCCGTCGACCATCGGGGAGGCGTACCACGGGGTGAACCAGACGGCGTCCACGCCGAGTTCGGCGAGGTGGGGCAGTCTCGCGCGGACGCCGGCCAGGTCTCCGACGCCGTCACCGTCGCCGTCGGCGAAGCTGCGGGGGTACACCTGGTAGATGACGGCGTCTCGCCACCAGGCGTCGGTGCGGGGCGGGTGAGGGGCTGCCACGTGAGAGGTCCTTTCGGGCAGGGGTGGGTACTTCGCCGCCGGCCCGGAGGCTGCGGGGCGTCGGACGGGCCGGCGGCGAAGGTCGGGGAGGCGGTGCGCGAAGCGGTCCGCGGGGTTGCGGTGCCGGGTGTGCGGCGGGGGGTCAGCCCTTGAGACCGCCGGCCGTCAGTCCGCTCATGATGTTGCGCTGGAAGAGCAGGAAGAGCAGCAGCGTGGGCAGTGAGGCGATGGTGAGCGCCGCGATCAGGACGTTCACCGGGACGCCGTTGGACAGCGAGTAGATGCCGACGTTGAGGGTCTGCTTGGAGGGGTCGGGCAGGGTGAGCATCGGCCAGAGGAAGTCCTTCCAGATGCCGACGACCGCGAAGATCGACACCACGCCGAGGACGGGACGGGAGATCGGCAGCACGATCGACCACAGGACGCGCATCGGGGAGGCGCCGTCCATGGCCGCGGCGTCGAGGAGCTCCTTGGGGATGGAGTCGAAGAACCGCTTCAGCAGAAAGATGTTGAAGGCGTTGGTGACGGACGGCAGCCAGATCGCCCAGGGGGTGTCCAGCAGGTTGCGTTGCACGACCGGCACGTCGAGAACGGTCAGGTACTGAGGTACGACGAGCACGGTCGCCGGGATCATCAGCGTGGCGAGCATCATGCCGAGGATCGCCTTGCCGAGGACGGGCCGCAGCTTGGACAGCGAGTAGGCGGCCGCGACGTCGAGGACGAGCTGGAAGGCGAGGGCGCCGAAGGCGTAGTAGAGCGTGTTGAGCAGCAGGGTGGAGAGGTCCATGACCTCCCAGGCGCGCGCGTAGTTGTGCGGGGCGAACGACTTCGGCACCCAGGTCGGGGGTGTCTGGACCACCTCCTGGCTGTCCTTGAAGCCGCTGGAGATCATCCAGTACAGGGGGCCCAGGAAGACCAGGGTGAACCCGGTGACGACCACCGCGAAGACGGTCCAGTAGACGGCCTTGCCACGCGGGCGGGCGAGCTGGGCCGGTGAGATGAGTGTGCGTGTGGACATGCCGGTCTCCCCCGGTCTACTCGTCTTCGGCGCGGCTGAGCTTGGCGTACCCCGCCGAGAACCCGGCGAGCAGGACGAGCAGGAGCAGTCCGAGCGCCGCCGCGGCGCCGTAGTTGTTGAAGTTGAAGGCGTACTGGTAGATGAGGTAGACGACCGTGGTGGTCGAGCCCTCGGGGCCGGCGCCGCCGGTGAGCAGGAACGGCTCGACGAAGACCTGCATGGTGGCGATGATCTGCATCAGCAGCATCAGCGACAGGACGAGCCGGGTCTGCGGGATGGTGACGTGCCAGATCTTGCGCAGCAGGCCGGCGCCGTCGAGTTCGGCCGCCTCGTAGAGTTCGCCGGGGATGCCCTGGAGCGCCGCGAGGTAGATGAGGGCGGCGCCGCCCATGTTCATCCAGGTCGCGGCGACGACGACGGACGGCATGGACAGGTCCGGGTCCTGGAGCCACTGCTGCTCGGGCAGGTGCAGGAACCGCAGCACCTCGTTCAGCAGGCCGTACCCCGGGTCGTAGAGGTACTTGAAGAGCAGCACCGAGGCGACCGGGGGCAGCATCACCGGCAGGTAGACCAGCAGTCTGAGGTAGCCCTGGCCGTGGTGGAACTCGTTGATGACGAGCGCGACGACGAACGGGACGGCGAAGCCGAGCAGCAGCGCGAGGACGGTGAACAGCGCCGTGTTGCGCCAGGCCTGCCAGAAGGCCGGGTCGTTGAAGACGGTGGTGAGGTTGTCCAGGCCGGCCCAGCTGGTGTGGCCGGACTCGGTCTTCTGGAAGGCGAGGACGAACTCCCGGATCATCGGGTACCAGGAGAACACCGCGAAGCACAGGACGGCGCCGATGAGGAAGCCGTGCGCGGTCAGGTTGCGGCGCAGGTTCCTGACGAACCGGTCGCTGCGGGACGGGGGGCCCGCCTGTGGGGGCAGGCCGTGCGGGCGGGTGGAGCCCGTCTTGCTCAGGGTCAGGCTGGGGGCCGGCATCGTCGCTCCTCGGTGCGTGCTGGTCGGGCGTCACGGTCGCGGGCGGCGCTTCGCGGGGCCGCGGGGGGCGTCGCGCGGTGGGCGCCGTGCGGGGCGGGGGGCGGGTCCGGGCCCCTCCCCCGCCGTGGCCGTCACTGGCCGGCCAGGACCTGGTTCACCTGTGCCTCGGCCGTGGACAGCAGCTTGTCCAGGTCGGCGTCCTTGTCGGTGAGGACGCCGGACATCACGTTGTCGAGGACCTTGTAGAGCTCCTGCGCCTTGGGCGGTTCGGCCTTGCCGGGCACGGGGTTGTCCATGAACGTCCTGAAGTTGGCGACCGGCATGGTGGCGTTGGCGACGCGGGCGGCGTCGTCCTTCTTCTTGGACTCACCCAGCCAGAAGTTGGGCTGCGGGACGCCGACGGGGAGCTGGTCGGCCTTGGCACGGGCCCAGTCGAACTGGCCCTTGCCGACGGTGAGGTTCTTGTAGTTCAGCCAGGCGACGGCAGCCTTGATCTTGTCGGCGGAGATCCCCTTCTTGATCATGTAGTTGTTGCCGCCGGCCAGCGTGTTCTTCTCCCCGGGGATCGGTCCCATGCCGAAGTTCTCGTACTTCGCGCCCAGTTGCTGGACCATGTAGGCGATGTCGTCGGGGGCGGCGAGGAACATGCCGAGCTTGTCGGTGGCGATCTGCTTCTGCAGGTCGCCCCACTTCAGCAGCTGGGTCTTGCCCATGCTGTCGTCCTCCCAGCGCATGGCGTGGAGGTTGCCGACGACCTGCTTGCCGATCTCGTTGTTGAACGCGGCCTTCTTGCCGCTGGTGTCCACGACGTCTCCGCCGAGGCTGTACATCTGCGCCGTGAAGTGCCAGCCGCCGGTGTTGGCCGCGCTGTACTCGCCGTAGCCCGCGATGCCGTTGCCGAGTCCGGCGATCTTCTTGGCGGCGGCGCGGACCTCTTCCCAGGTGCGGGGCGGGTTGTCCGGGTCGAGGCCGGCCCGCTGGAACAGGGTGCGGTTGATCAGCAGGCCCATCGTGTAGTTGCTGGTGGGCAGGCCGTAGAGCTTGCCGTCGTGCTTGAGCGAGCCGAGGACGTTCGGGTCGATGTCCTTCAGCGCGGGGACCGTCCTGTCGTTGACGTAGGCGGTGATGTCCTCGGCGCCGTCGTTGTCGAGCACCTGCGGCAGGTCGGTGAAGTACGTGTAGAACACGTCGGGCTGGGACTTGGCCTTGAGCATCGCGGTGAAGCGCGGCGGTTCCAGGCACTGGCCGGGGGTGGAGCGGCCCTCGATCGTGACGTTCGGGTAGACCTTGTTGAAGGCGGCGACGTCCTCCTTCCACTCCTTCAGCTCGGCCGCCTTGGCCGCCGGGGGCATGCAGTCGATGGTGATCGTCACCTTGGTCTTCGGGTCGAGCGGCGCGGCCGGGTCGGACGACCCGCCGGCGGAGTTGCCGCTGCCGTTGTCGCTGCTGCTGGTGCCGCAGGCGGCGAGAGCGGTGAGCGCGAGGGCGGAGACGACGACCACCGCACCGGTACGGCGGGTACGGCGGAGCCGGGCTGTTCTCATGGGTGGTCCCTTCGGGCAGGAACGGTGAAGTGGCCCCGTCGCCGACGCGTGGTGGGGCCGTGTGGGGCTTCGGCGGAGCGTGGCGGGGCGTCGCACACTCAACCACCGTCGACAAGTGGACGCAATATCTCGCGCAGTTTTCGTAAATCATCGACAGACAGCGGAAGTCAGCCCTTCCGTGAAGGCGGGCACACCGGCAGGCCGATGCAAGCTCGAACCGAGCTCGCACCGGCCTGCCGTTCACGCGGTGGCACCACGAGGGCGCCGGCCGTCACGGATTGATGTTGATCTTGAAGGTGGAGGTGGTGTTGCGTATGTCGACGGCGTTTCCGTTCAACTCCAGCCCGTTGAACGTCACTTCGCCGACCGCCGGACCCTGGTTCGGTTCGGGCATCTCGTTGGCCCACAGGCCGAAGCCCGACTTGGCGTCGAAGGCGTCACCGCTCTTGCGGGCCCCGGTGACCGAGATGTCGGTGAAGACGGTGTCCTTGATCGGGTTCACCGGCTGCCCGTTGAGGTACTGCGTCTGGAACATGATCCCGCTGTACGTGGGATCGACGATGTCCACATGGTTCACCCTGATCCCCTGGAAGACCTTCGACGCCGAGAACAGCCAGATGCCGGGGAAGGTCTGCTGCCCCCAGAAGTGGCCGCCCGCCCGGACCACGGAGATGTTCTCGAAGGTCGTCGGATCGGTCCCGAAGCCGTTCATCGGGTAGCCGAAGTCCAGCGAGGAGATGGTGATGCCCGAGTACACCAGCGTGTCGGCGATGTACATGTTGCGGAAGGTGTTGTTGTAGCCGCCGTAGACGGCGACACCGGCCGCCCGCCAGGTCAGGGTGGTGGTGAGGTTCTCGTAGACGTTGTTCTTCTCGTCCGCGCCGCCCGCGTCGATCGCCGAGAACAGCGCGAAGCTGTCGTCGCCGGTGGCGCGCGCGTCGTTGTTGGTGACGAGGTTGTCGGTGGAGCCGTTGGTCATGTTGACGCCGTCGGCGAACAGGTCCCGGATGCGGGAGTTCTTGATGGTCATCCGGTCGGTGTTGGCGCCCCAGTACAGGCACACCATGTGCTCGTTCCAGATGTCGTCGATGACGATGTCGGAGACATTGGAGAAGTCGAACACCTTGCCCGGTCCGTCGATGCGCGAGGTGTAGTTGCCGAAGTAGGCGAAGCCCTTGAACAGCGACCCCTTGGCCGACGCCTCCGCGCGGAAGCCGATGTCCGTGTTCTCCTGGGACGCCGGCGCGTGGAAGGTCGTGAACCACGGCCCGGCACCGACCACCTGCACGGCCTTGCCGTACACCTGGAACTTGCTCGACGTCTCGTAGTCCCCCGGGGGCAGATAGACACCGACGAGCCTGCCCGTGGTGTCCATGCGGACCTTGTCCAGGGCGTCCTGCACCGCCTGGTGCGTGAAACCGGTGGGCACCACGTACGTGGCCGGGTCGGGGTTGGCGACCGGGGTGGCCTGCTCCAGGTCGATGAAGTCGATCGCGTACGTCGAGGTGTTCGCGGCGTCCTTCTGCAACCGGATCCTGCTGCCCTTGGGCACGGTCTCGCCGAGGAGGAGGTGCGCCTCGTCGTAGATGTGCCGCGGGGCCCCGGCGCTCGGGGAGTTGCCGGGTGACGCCTCCGCCCCGTACAGCCAGGCGTACTTGGACGTCAGCGGCAGGGCCTTCTTGAAGACACCGTCGACATAGACGTCGATCGTGGAGTCGATGCCGCCGCCGCCCGGCGCGTCCGGGATCGAGAAGCGGGTCACCAGCGTGTTGGTCGCGGCGCGGGTGGTGAACTCCACGTACTCCCCGTTCGCGTCCAGGCTGACGGCCTTGCGGCCGGAAGCCTCACCGGCGATGTCCCCGATGGTCCGGTTGGGCCCGACGACGGTGGCCCCACCGCCGGCCGTGCCGTCCTCCGCCTCGTACCTGTCGTACGGCATGTGGGCGCCGCGTCCGACGAACAGCGGCCGGCTGGAGGTGTTGTTCTGGCGTTTCACCGGCACCTCGTCGGCGTCGTCGGCGATCACCGTCTTCACGGTGTACGAGCCGTTGACCGCGGTCCACGCACCGAGGTCCACGTCGGCCGAGGCACCGGCGGCGAGGGTGCCGCTGAAGGCGCCGCTCAGGGTCTTGACGGTGTTCCCCTGACCGTCGGCCAGGGTGAGCGTGACGCCATGGCTGCCTGAGGCGGTGGCCTTGTTGCCCTGGTTCTTCAGCGTCACCTTGAAGGCGACCGTGTCCCCGGCCGCCGGGCTGGACGGCGAGGTGGTCACCGAGGCCGCGACCAGGTCGGCGCTCTCGACCGGCTTGACGACCAGGGCGGTGGGGCTGGTGTAGGTGTTGTTGGACTCGTTCTGCTCGATCACCGCGTTGCCGTCGTCGGCGACGGCGCTGAGCTGGTAGGTGCCGGCCTCGCGCCGCCCCAGGGAGGCGGTGACGGTGGTCTGCGCACCGGCCGCGAGGGCGCCGACCTGCGCGGTGGCGACCTTGGTGCCGCCCAGCCGCACGGCCACGGTGCTCGCCGGGGCGCCGGCCGGTCCGCTGTTGCGCACGGTGGCCGAGACGCTGACCGTGTCGGACTCCACCGGGGCGGCGGGCGACACCGTCAGCCCGGTGACCTCCAGGTCGGGATTGGGCGCCGGGACGCCGATCACCTGGAACTCTGCCAACTGCCCTGCAGACGAACCGGAGTTGGCGGTGAACTTCAGCTGTACGTCGGCCACGCGGGCGGTGACGGGCACCGTGACGGTGTTGCCGTCGGCCGGATCGAAGGCGTAGCTCTTGGCCGCGACCAGCGAGGTGAAGCCCGTGGCGCTCTGCTCCCGTCCGAGGACCTCGATGGTCTGGGTGCGCCGGGACCAGGCGGAGTCCGGGTTGAGCTTGAGGACCAGGTGGTCGACGTCGGCGTTGGCCCCGAGCTTGACGGTGAGCGTGTTCGGATAACTGCCGCCCGCGCCCTCCCAGTAGGTGCTCAGGTCGTTGTCGTCGGCGTTCTCCGCGACGTAGGTGTACACCACGGACGAGGCGCTGATCGGCTTGCCGACGGCGAGGTTCGAGCCGCTTCCGCCGCTGCCGTTGCGGGTGACGCTGTTGCTGGGTGGCGACTGGTTGCCGGCCGCGTCCCTGGCCCGCACATAGTAGGTCACCGTGCTGGTCGCCGGCTGGGTGTCGGTGTAGGTGGTGACGTCCCCGGCGACCGTGGCCCGCAGGGCGTTGTCGGCGTAGATCTCGTAACCGCCGACCCCGACGTTGTCCGAGGACGCGGACCAGGTCAGCTTGATCTTCCCGTCGCCGGGCTCGGTGCAGACGAGGTTCCCCGGTGCGGTCGGGGCCTGGGTGTCGCCGGTGTCGCCCTTGCGGGTGACGGTGTTGCTGTTGGCCGACTGGTTGCCGGCCGCGTCCCTCGCCCGCACGTAGTAGGAGACGGTCTCGCTCGTCGGCCGGGTGTCGGTGAAGGTGGTCACGTCACCGCCGACACTGCTCAGCAGCGACCCGCCCGCATAGATGTCGTACGCGGTCACTCCCGTGTCGTCGGTGGCGGCGTTCCAGGTCAGCCGGATCTGCCCGGTGGCCGGCTCGGTGAGCGCCAGGTTCGCCGGGGCGCTGGGCGCCTGGGTGTCGCCGGTGCCGGGGCCGTAGATCTCCAGCTCGGAGACCTGGGCCGCGGGCTGGACGGTGTTCGCCGTGACCAGCACGCGCACAGAGCGGGTGGTGGTGGCGTCGAAGCCGATGGTGACCGCGTTGCCGCTCGCCGGGTCGAAGGTGTAGGCGCGCGCAGCGGTGAGGTCGGTGAAGTCGCTGCCGTTGGTACTGCCCTGGATCTTCAGCGTCTGGCTGCGGGTCTCCCAGCCGGCGGGCAGGCGCAGCACGACGCGGTCGACCCGCACGGAGGAGCCGAGGTCGGCCTGCAGCCACTGCGGGAAGGCGTTGCCGGCGCTCTCCCAGTACGTGGCCCGGTTGCCGTCGTTGGCGTTGCCCGCGGCGTAGACCTGCGTGGTGGAACTGGCGGTCAGGGTGCGCCCGGCGGCGAGGTTGCCCGACGACCCGGTGGCGGCGTGCACCTCCAGCTCGGACAGCTGCGCCGCCTGCCAGCCGGTGTTGGCGGTGACGGCGATCCGTACGAACCGGGTCTGGGCCGCCGGGAAGGCGACCTTCACGGTGTTCGCGGAGGCCGGGCTGAAGGTGTACGTCGCGCTGGTCTTCAGGGTATTGAAGCTGGTGCCGTCGGCGCTGCCCTGGACGGAGAGGGTCTGGTCACGGCTCTCCCAGCCCGCGGGCAGCTTCAGCACGACCTCGTCGACGCGCTCGGTGGAGCCGAGGTCGGCCTGCACCCACTGGGGGAAGTTCGGGCCGGCGCTCTCCCAGTACGTGCCCTGGTCGCCGTCGGTGATGTTCGGCGCCGCGTACCCGCTGTGGGTACTGCTGGCCGACGCGGTGTCCCCCAGCGCGATGTTCGGTCCCCCGGCGGCCCGGGCGGCCGCCAACGGCCCTCCCAGCGCCAGGAGGCTGGTCACGATCACGGTGCTCAGGGCCCGTGATCTCCATCTGCGGATTGTCATCGGTCCTCGATCTCTCCCCGTTGCCGTTGTTCGCTTCTCACTCCTGTTTGCTTTTTGCGTTCACGGCTCAGAGAGTTGCAGAGAATCATGGGACCGTCTACGGCCCGGGAACCACATCTTGCTCCGTCTCCCCGATCGGGACGGGCCAGGGGAGACGAGAGAGGGGAGACGAGAGAGGACACGCACGGGCGGACCGTGAGAACGACACCGGCGCCGGCCCCCGGGAGAAGTCCCGGGGTGCCGGCGCCGGTGTGAACGGTCCGGGGGTGGTCAGCTCGCGGGTGCCTGGGCGGTGGAGCCGCGGACCACCAGTTCGGGTTCGAACAGCAGCTCACCGGGGTGGGCCTGGGTGCCCTGGATCTGGGCGCACAGCAACTCGACCACGGCCCGGCCCATCGCCTCGATGGGCTGACGGACGGTCGACAGCGGCGGCTCCGTACAGCTCATGAAGGCGGAGTCGTCGAAACCGACGACCGAGACGTCCCCCGGCACGGACAGTCCGCGCCGGCGCACCGCCCTGATGGCGCCCAGGGCCAGCGGGTCGCTCGCGCACACGATGCCCGTGACGCCCCGCTCCAGCAGACGGGAGGCGGCCGCCTGCCCGCCTTCCAGGGAGAAGATCGACCGGACGACGCACTCGTCCGGCAGCGCGCTCCCGGCCGCCTGCGCCATGGCCCGGGCGGCCTCCAGCTTGCGCCCGGAGGGGACGTGGTCGCCGGGTCCGAGGACGAGGCCGATCCGCTCGTGTCCCAGCGAGGCCAGATGGCGCCAGGCCTGCTC
Source organism: Streptomyces sp. NPDC104814 (assembly GCF_055583185.1). Lineage (NCBI taxonomy): Bacteria > Bacillati > Actinomycetota > Actinomycetes > Kitasatosporales > Streptomycetaceae > Streptomyces > Streptomyces sp. NPDC104814. Next base: position 27,235 of record NZ_JBVJOL010000004.1, read on the forward strand.
CACGGCGACCGCGTCGTCGCACGAGACGCAGGGGAAGTCCAGCCCCTCGATGGACGCGTTGATCAGCACGACGGGGATGTTGCGCTCGGCGAGCTGCCGGTAGTGCTCGTGCGGCGCGTCCGCCTGCGCGAACAGGCCGCCGGCGAACACCACTCCGGAGACCTGCTGTTGCAGCAGGAGCTCGACGTAGTCGGCCTCGGACACGCCGCCCTGCGTCTGGGTGCACAGCACCGGCGTCAGCCCCTGCTGCGCCAGGGCGCCCCCGATCACCTCCGCGAACGCCGGGAAGATCGGGTTCTGCAGCTCCGGCAGCACCAGGCCGACGAGCCGCGCGCGCTCGCCCCGCAGCTGTGTCGGCCGCTCGTAGCCCAGCACGTCGAGCGCCGTCAGCACGGCCTGCCGTGTCGCCTCGGAGACCCCGGGCTTGCCGTTGAGGACACGGCTCACCGTGGCCTCGCTGACCCCCACCTTCTTGGCCACCTGAGCAAGTCGTCGCGTCATACACGCAAGGCTAGCGCAAAAAGCGCAAGCCGATTACGCGGCTGATGCGGCAGGACAGCCGTCCGGGCGCAAGCGTGTTGCAACGGGCCGGTGGCGCTGCCGGGCCGCTCCGGTCCGTCTACGGCGCCCGCGTCGTCCGGTCCTGCGGGCAATGGCCGACCCCGTGCGCCTGCAGGAAGCGGCGCGCCTCGTCGGCGCCGTCGATCTCGAAACGGCGTCCGCTGGTACGGAACTGCTCGTTGAGTCCCAGGTCGTGGAACATCGCGGCGATGTACAGCAGCTCGGGGTCGAAGCCGAGGTCGCGGCGGCGTCCCTGGAGCGCGCCGAAGAAGTACACCCGCCGTGAGTGGTGGAAGATCAGGTCGTCCGTGCTCGACCGGACCAGGTCCGTCGCCTCGCGCGCGAGTTTCGTGTCCGGCACCCGCACTCCGGCCCGGATGTCCGCCGTCGTCATCTGGATCACCCACCTGTCTTCTCTCTGGTTCCGCTGGTTTCCGCTCGGTGTCGAGCGCCTCCGAGCTTTCCAACCCGGCCGGCCGGCCGCCATGTCCGTGGAGCCACACATCCCACAGATACGGACTCCGCCCGGGGCGCAGCCGCAGCGGTCCCGTTCAGTCCCGGTGCCGGCGCCGCAGCAGGTGGCGGGCGACGAACGCGGCGACGAGGACACCGAGGGCGATCAGGGCGTAGAGCTGGTAGCGGGTGATCTCGTCGTAGAGCGTGGTGATGTGGCTGCCGGCCAGGTAGGCCAGAGAAGCCCACAGGCCGACCCAGAGGGCGGCGCCGAGGGCGTTGAAGACGAGGAAGCGGCGCCAGGGCATGCCGCTGGTGCCCGCGATGATGCCGTTGGCTTGGCGCAGACCCTCGATGAAGCGGGCCACGGTGACGATCTTGGCGCCGTTGCGGGCGAAGAACTCCTCGGCCCGGTGGAAACGTTCGGGGGTGAGGAACACGTAGCGGCCCCAGCGGTGGACGAAGGCGCGTCCGCCGGTCCGCCCGATCAGGTAGCCGACGTTGTCTCCCGCGACGGCCGCGGCGAAGGCGATCAAGGCGACGGCGACGATGTTCAGCCGCCCGGCGCCGGCGTAGATCCCCGCCGCGATCAGGATCGTCTCGCCCGGCGCGGGGATGCCGAAGTCCTCCACGAAGACGACGGCCCCGACGGCCCAGTAGCCGTAGTGGCTGAGCAGCGGGGCCAGGTGGGCCAGCGGGCCAGGGAGAGGCGGCGCCATGTGCCCACCGTACGGCACCGGTGCACGGGCCGGGACCGGCGCGCCGCCCGGCCCCCTCGCCGCGGCGCGCGTCCCGCGGTGCAGGAGCCCGGGCCGGCCGGCGTGCGCCGCGCCGCTGCGGCCGCCGTGCCGGCCGTGGACGCCGCCCCGGCGTCGGACCGGCCGGCAGGTACCCCCGTAGGGTGGGCGCGTTCACGTCCCGTCTCCCGCGTCGGAGGACTCAGTGACCGCCGCTCGTCTCGACGCCTTGGTCGCCGCGCCGCTGGAGCCGGGCTGCGCGGACGCGCCGGAGGTCCTGCACCGGGCCGGGCGCCGGCTGCTCGTGCAGCGTGCCGACGCCGTACTGGCCGCGCTCGACCCGGACTCGGGCCACGCGGTGCGCTTCCCCGCCCCGTGGCCCCGCGGCTTCGGTACGGCGACGGTGTCCCCCGACGGTGGCGCGGCGGTGTGCGCCGGAGTGCACGCGGTGCGGTGCGTGGGACGCGTCCGACGCCACCCGCTGGGAGGTGCGGCACGCCTGCTGGGGCGGTGAATGCCCGCGGCTGCACCACGAGTTCGCCGAGTACGCCGACGACGAGGAGGGGCACGGGTACGGGGACGGCGGATCCGCCGCGTACTCCGCCGACGGCACGCTGGTCCGGGCCCCTGGGCGCGGTCCGCTCGCCACCGACGGCGACGATGCGCAGGAGGACGAGCTGTGGCTCGTCCTCGACGCCGCCGACGGCCGGGTGCTGGGCCGTGCGAGCACCGGGACGGTGGCCTCGGGTTCGTTCCACACGCCGCACCCCGATCCGGCGCGGATGGGGCTGAGCGTCGGGGCGGGCGAGGAAGGCTCCCCGACACTGTGGGGGCGGTGGGACAGGCGGCAGCTGTCCGTGCGGACGGCGGCTGGTACACGGTCTCCGGGGATCAGGCGTACGTCCACAACTGGGGCCTGGCGGACGGGCGTTGATCCGGCACGGTCCGCCGACCGCCACGGCACCACGTCGGAACCCCGGTGCCTGGCCGACCAGTTGATCGAGTCGCGTCGGCACCGGTCCCGACAGGGTGGCGCCGAAAGCGGTGAACTGAAGGAGTCCTTCGCGGCGTTCAGTGCTCCCGCGCCTCCCGGCGCAGCAGGAGCAGGGCGATGTCGTCGGTGCGCTGGTCGCCCGGGCCGGCCGTTGCCAGCAGATCGTCGACGAGCGCGTCCGGGTCGGGGCCGTCGAGGCGGCCCAGTTGCGCGCCGAGGCGGGCGATCGCCTCGTCGGGGTCCAGGCCCGGCTTCTCGATCAGTCCGTCGGTGTAGAACGCCAGCATCGCCCCCGGAGGGAACGGGACACCGGTGACCGGGAAGACGGCGTCGGGGTCGACACCCAGGAGCGGCCCGGGCGGGACGTCGACGGGGCGGGTGATGCCGTCGGGGCCGCGCAGCACGGGCGGCGGGTGTCCCGCGCTGGCGAGGGTGACCTGTCCACGCCCGATGTCGACATGGGCGTAGAGGCAGCTGGTGAACAGGTCCGGGGCGAGATCGGTCAGGAGCCGGTTGGTGCGGGAGAGCACCTGGTCCGGGGCGGCGTCGAGGGCCACGTGGGCACGCACCGCGGTGCGCACCTGGCCCATGAGGGCGGCCGCCGAAACGTTGTGCCCCTGCACGTCACCGATCACGGCCGCGGCACCGGCGGCACCGGCGGCACCGAGCGGGATCAGGTCGTAGAAGTCCCCGCCGATGTCCATGCCACGGGTCGCCGGCAGGTAGCGGGCCGCCACCCGCAGACCGGTGAGCGCGGGCAGCGTACGCGGGAGGAGTGCCTGCTGGAGGCCGTGGGCGAGGTCGTGCTTGGTGTCGTAGAGGCGCGCGCGGTCGAGGGCCTGCGCGATCAGCCCGGCGAGCGACGTCAGCACGGCACGCTCCGCCGCCGGGAACTCGCGCGGGCTGTCGTAGGACAGCACACAGATCCCCACGGGCCGGCCGGAGACGATCAGCGGCAGGAAGGCCCACGCCTGTTTGCCGCTGATCAACGGGGCCTCGGGGTAGAGGCGCCGCATCTCCTGCGGGTTCGCGAAGAACGCGGGGATGCCGCTGCCGAGGGCGCGCCCGGCCGGGGTGAACGCCGTGTCGAGGGGCAGGTGGTCGAGACCCTCGACGGCGTCGGCGGGGTAGCCGCGATGGCCGGTGATGCGCAGCCGGCCCCCCTCGGCCATGGACAGCACCAGGCCCTGCGCGCCGAAGGCGGGCATGATCTGGTCGGCGACCAGATCGATGACGTCCTTGACCCCGACCACCTCGGTCAGCGCGGCCGCCAGGTGGACGAGCTGGTAGAGCTGACCGGCGCGGGCCGGTGCCGCGGTGCGCGCCGACCGGTGCTGCGCGGGTGCGGACGGGGAGTCGATCCCACTGCGCACGACGCGCACGCTGATGCCGCTGGCGTCGGGGTAGAGATGGAAGTCCAGCCACTGGTCCGGAGGGCGGCACGCCGTGAAGAGGACCGGCTCCCGGCTGATCACGGCGGTGCGGTAGCCGTCCTCGTAGGTGGGTTCGTCGAGCCAGCGCAGGGACTGCCAGGGCAGTGTGCCGAGCAGGTGACCTGAGTCGCGGCCCAGCAGCTCGCAGGCGCCCGAGCTGACGTAGGTGAAGCGTCCTTCGAGATCCAGGGCGCAGCTTCCGCCGGGCAGGCGTTCCGCGAAGTCCGCCGCGGCCACCTCCGTGCTCACGGACGGCCGTCCCGTGCCGGTGGCCACGACGCGAGGCCCGTCGCCGGGTCCGCCGCCGTGTTCCGCGGACTCCTCCATGAGCCGGGCCAGGCGCCGGCAACTGGACTCGATGTTGCCGCGTTCCCGTGCGGTCATGTACGGAGGACGGTCGCCGGTCCAGATCAGCAGCAGTGCTCCGCGCGGGCGCACTCCGGTGACCGGCGCGGCGACCATGGCCAGCGAGTAGGGAAGCGCCATGGCGGTACGCGGATACGACAGGGCCATCTGCTCCTGGCTGCTCACCCACACCAGGCGTTCCTCACGGACGGCGTCGGCCACCGGCGCCGGAGCGGCCAGCGGCACCCGCGACCACGGTGCGGCGATCTCGGCCGGCGCCCCGGACAGCAGCACCAGCCGCAGCAGGCGGTCCTCCTGGAGCACGAACAGCGCGCCGATGGACGCGCCGGTCCTGCGGATCGTCTCCGCGAAGGCGACGTCCACGGGGTCGTTCGTGGCGGCGGGATCGGCCGCGCCTGTCACGGGACACCTCCGAAGCGGCGGGAACGCCTGACCGGCCGGGCGGAAGCCTGCTGCCCTGCGCGGGCCGCAGCCGTGCGGTTGCCGACCCGGCGCTGCCCCGCGAAGACATCGGCACCACCCATACCAGGACGTTACGCCGACACCCCGCGCCCGGCGCGTGGTCGTCCCCGGGACTCGCCGGGCGCCCGCCGCCGCCCGGTGTGCCGCACGGCCGCGTGCGGACGCCCCGTCCCGCCGCGGTCCGCACGCCCCGCTCGCCGTTTCGGGCGCGCGCCGGGGGCACCCGTGCCAGGCTCAGGCCAGGACGTCGCTGCCCGCGGCGAAGGCGGACCGGATCGCCGTGCGCGACGAGCCGCGGCCACGCGCGCACGGCGGTATGGCGGCCTCCGCGCACAGCCGGTGGTATCCGGGCAGGCGGGCGGAACCACCGCCGGCCGTCGGGCAACGGCACCGCGTCGAAGGCGGCCGGGCGGCGCCGGGCGCGCGAGAGGGCGGTGGCCCATGAGCGAGGAGGTCCGGCATGACGGACGAGACGGCCGGGCGCGCCGGCGGCCCGCCGGCGCGCCCGGCTGCGGTGTCACCCTCTGTGTCACCAATCCCTCCCATCGGGACGGGTTCTTCGCTGCACGACGACGCTCATCGTGTCGTAATGCCCCGGCGGCCTGCCGGACACGCCGGAGACTGACGGGTGTCACCTCGGGTACCCGGGCAGCGCACAAGCCGCCACCAGAGGAGTCGGAAGCCGTGTTGCTGTCTCATTCCCTCGATCACGGAGTACTCGTCATCACGGTGCACCACGATCCCGGCATCGGCGGTCGTGCCGAACTCCTGTCCCGCTTCGAGGGCCTCGTCCGCGCCCACATGCCCGCGCCCGTCGTGATCATCCTCGAAGAGCCCGCCGCGGACGCCGCAGTCAGCGTCGTCCTCCGCGTCCACCGCATGTGCCGGGACCTGGGCGTACTGATGTCCGTTGCCAGTGCCAGCGCGCCGACCCGGCGTGTGCTCGAGGCCCATGCCGACACCGCCGGAATGCATTTGGTGATCCACGCCCGCACGGACACGGCGGTCACGGCGGCGTTCGGCGCTGCCGCCTGACGCACGCTCCGGCCGCTGTGCGCTCGGCCCTCACGGGCCGGCTGCCGGCCCGTGAGGCCGTTCCTTTAAGATCCTTCCGATCATTTCCAGGTCAGTGGGGGACGGCGTCCAGGGACGGGTAGGCGTCGACCACCCGGTCGACACCGGTGATCTGCAGCATCTCCCTCACCGCTCGGCTCGGTGCGACCAGTGCCAGTCGGGCACCCGTGCTCCGGCTGGTCCGGTAGGCGCTGATCAGCACGGTGAGTCCGCTGGAGTCGAGGAAGGTGACGGCCGACAGGTCCACGAGCACCCGGTGCCCGTCGCCGTCGAGCAGCGGTCGCAGGGCGTCGCCGAGCCAGTGGGCGGTGTGCAGGTCCAGCTGACCCGTGACGGAGACCAGGGTGCGGTCGCTCGCCAGACGGTGGACCTCTACGTCGACGGGGGCGTCGTCCTGTCGGTCGTCGTCGGGTGCGGGCGGGTCGGCTCTCACGTCGTCCTCCTTCCTGTGCAGGCGGGGACACCGGCGGGGACACGGACGGGGGCGGGGGCAGGGCTCATGGGGTCAGCTCCTCCTGGCGGCCACCGCGCCACTCGGCGAGCAGGACCGTCGCGTCGTCGTCGAGTTGCCCGTCGTGATGGGCCACGATCGCCGCCATCAGCCGTCGCAGGGTCTCGTGCAGGGTGTGGCGGCCGGCGTGGTGGCGGCGGACGAAGTCGACGAACCGGTCCCGGCCGAACTCCCTCCCCCGGTGGTCGCGTGCCTCGACCACGCCGTCGGTGTACAGCAGCAGCCGGTCTCCGGGCTGCAAGTGCTCGGTGCACTCGGTCACCGGCAGCCGCAGGTCGGTGCCCATGGGACCGGCCGGAGGACATTCCAGCTCGGTCGTCCAGCGGTTCTCGCGGATCAGCACCGGCAGGTGATGGCCACGGTTGATCCAGGACAGTCGTCCGCTCGCGGTGTCCAGGTCGGCAAGGACGGCGGTGACGTAGCGGCTGGTGCTGAACTGCTCCAGCAGCACCCGCTCCACCTGTTCGCTGGTCTGCGCCAGCGAGGCGCCCTGGCGGCGGGCGTTGCGGCACGCGGCCACGGCGACGTTCGCGGTGATCCCGGCGGTCGTGTCGTGGCCCATCGCGTCGAAGACGCCCAGGTGCAAGGTGGTGCCGTTGACCGCGTAGTCGAAGGCGTCGCCGCCGACCTGGTAGGCCGGTTCCATGGTCGCGCCCACCGTGACCGCGTGCCCGGCGTACGCGGGCGGCGGGGTGAGGTTCCACTGCATCTCGGCGGCGACGTTCATCGGCTCGGTGCGCACCAGCTGGGCGTAGGAGTCGCTGAAGGACCGCTTGCTGAGCAGCAGCAGAGCCGTCATGGACGCCAGGTCGCGCAAGGTGTCCCGGGTCGGCTCGTCATCGGTGTCGGTGTCGGCCCGCAGCACGCCCAGCCGCTCCACGCCGTCGGTGACCGCCACCCACCACCGCCGTCGTCCGCCCGCGGCCCCCTCCGGCGCCGACTCCGCGAGCACGTCGACCCGCTGGTAGGCCTGACCGGGCAGGCTGCCACTGACGGTGAACTCCTGCCCACCGCCCGAGGGCTCGCGCCCCGTGCCCGTGAGCCGCCGCAGCACCGTCTCCCGGAGGTCCACGACGAAGAGGGCCGTGTCGTACAGGCCGGCCTCGGCGGCGTGCGCGGCGATCAGTCCCGGAAGCCTCTCGAGCGTGACGGTGTGGCTGACCTGCATCATCCTCACCAGCTCCAGAGCTGCCGCCGACCGGTCAACCACGGCGGGTCCCGGGCGCGTACCCGGCACGCACGGACCGCGGTGGCGGTGGCGGTGGTCCGGAACGCGGACGCGTCATCGGCGACACGGTTCCTCCCTGGGGCGAACGCGCATCCGGCGCGGATGCGGTGAGCGAGTACCCGGTGTCGTCCGAGACGCCCCCATATCTTTTCGATCGCCCCGTGCCGCGGCCGGGAGCTTGTGGGCCGACGCCCCCGTACGGGCGGCGAGCCGCACCGCGCCTGTGCCGGCAGGGAGTGTCATCGCTTCAGGGAGCTCGGCCCTGCCGGGTCGCGGCGGCTCAGTCGGTGGACCGCTGCCAGGCCGCCTCGCGCAGCAGCCGCAGTCCGTTCAGGCCGACGATGACCGTCGAGCCCTCGTGGCCGGCCACGCCGAGCGGGAGCGGCAGGTTACCGGCCAGGTCCCAGATCACCAGGCCCGCGATGAAGACGGCCGCGATGACCAGGTTCTGCACCACCAGCTTGCGGGCTCGCCGGGACAGGGCGATCACGGCCGGGACCGTCGTGAGCTCGTCGCGGACGATCACTGCGTCGGCGGTCTCCAAGGCGAGGTCGGAACCCGCCCGGCCCATGGCGACGCCGGTGTGCGCGGCGGCGAGCGCCGGGGCGTCGTTGACACCGTCGCCGACCACCATCACCTTGCGGTCGGCGTCCTCCCACTCCCGGACGGCGGCGACCTTGTGCTGCGGGAGCAGTGCGGCGCGCACGTCGTCGATGCCGACCTCCGCGGCGAGACGAGCGGCGGCACGCGGGTTGTCACCCGTCAGCAGCAGCGGCGCCGATCCGGTGAGGGAGGTCAGGGAGGCCACGGTGGCGGCGGCGTCGGGGCGCAGCCGGTCCGCGATGCCGAGCACCCCCACCGGCGTGCCGTCCACGCTGACCAGCACCGCGGTCCGGCCGCCGTCCTCCAGTCCGGCGGCGAGCTCCGCCGCTCGGACGGAGCCGGCGTCCGTGGCGCCGAGGAGCAGCCGGGCCGGTGTGCCGACGGCGACCACGCGCCCGTCGACGGTGGCGGTCACGCCGACGCCGGGCGTGGAGTCGAAGTGCTCCGCGACCGGCAGGGCGAGCCCGCGCCGGAGTGCCGCGTCCACGACCGCGCGGCCCAGGGGATGCTCGCTCGGGCGCTCGGCGGCCGCCGCGAGGGCCAGAAGCTCGTCCGGGTCCGTGCCGGTCAGTGCGCGCAGGTCGGTGACCCGCGGGGTGCCCTCGGTGAGCGTGCCCGTCTTGTCCAGGGCCACCGCGTCGACCTGACCGAGCCGCTCCATCACCACGGCCGACTTGACCAGCACTCCGTGCCGTCCGGCGTTCGCGATGGCCGACAGCAGCGGCGGCATGGTCGCGAGGACGACCGCGCACGGCGAGGCCACGATCATGAAGGTCATGGCGCGCAGCAGTGAGCCGGTGAGCTGCGCTCCGAGGGCCTGCGGGATCAGGAACACGGCCAGGGTGGCCGCGACCATGCCCAGCGAGTAGCGTTGTTCGACCTTTTCGATGAACAGCTGGGTCGGCGCCTTGGTCTCGGACGCCTCCTCGACCATGCGCACGATCCGGGCGACCACCGTGTCGGAGGTGTCCCGTTCGACGAGGACGCGCAGGGCGCCGGTGCCGTTGAGGGTGCCCGCGAAGACCTCGTCGCCCTTCGCCTTGGCGACGGGCAGCGGCTCGCCGGTGATGGTCGCCTGGTCGACCTCGCTCGCTCCGTCCAGGACCCGGCCATCGGCGCCGACCCGCTCCCCGGGGCGCACGAGGACGGTGTCGCCGACCGACAGGTCCGCGGCCGCGACGGTCTCCTCGGCCCCGTCGGCGCCCACCCGGGTCGCCGTGGCGGGCGCGAGGTCCAGCAGCCCCCGCACGGAGTCGGCGGTGCGTGCCGTGGCCAGTGCCTCCAGCGCGCCGGACGTGGCGAAGATGACGATCAGCAGCGCACCGTCCATCACCTGCCCGATCACCGCCGCCCCGAGCGCGGCGACGACCATCAGCAGGTCGACGTCGAGGGTCTTGTCCCGCAGCGCCTTCAGCCCTTCCCAGCCGGGCTCCCAGCCGCCGGTCGCGTACGCCAGCGCGTACAGCGGGCCCCACGCCCACACGGGGGCACCGGTCAGCTGCAACGGCAGGGCGAGCAGGAAGAGGACGGTGGCCGCCAGTGCCCAGCGCGCCTCGGGCAGGGCGAGCACACGTGTGCGGCGCCGGGGCGCCCCGCTCCCGGGCGGCAGCACGGCCCGGTCGGTGGACGGCTGGGTGAGGGTGGAGGTCATCGGAGCGGAGTCCTTCACGGAGGCGGGGCGAGGCAGCGCTCAGCCGGGTGTCCGGCGCCGCTCCCTCCACCGTACAGGATCACATGAAGACTCATTCATGCGTTCATGGGTCGTCCTCCGTAGGATGAGGGCCATGGGCCACGGAGCTGATGCCGAAACGACCGCCACCGCGCGCGAGCGCCTCGAGACCGTGGGTGCCGCCGATGTCGCCGCCACGCTGCAGGCCCTGGCCACCCCGTCCCGGCTGCGGATCCTGGCCCGCCTCCAGGAGGGCCCCTGCGCGGCGACCGAACTCGCCGACGCCGTCGGCATGGAGCAGTCCGCCTGCTCCCACCAGCTGCGCCTGCTGCGCAACCTGGGCCTGGTCACGGGCGAGCGCCGGGGCCGCTCGGTCATCTACGCCCTCTACGACAACCACGTCGCCGAACTCCTGGAACAGGCCCTCTTCCACGTCGAACACCTGCGTCTCGGAATCCGCGACACCCCGGCGCGGACCCCGGCCACCACGGCAGGAGCCCACTGACCCTCACCCGGCCCGGCGTCCGGCTCGCAACGTCAGTCGATGCAGAACTCGTTGCCTTCGATGTCCAGCATCGGGATGCAGGAGTCGTTGCCGTCGTACAGCGTGCGCACGTGTACCGCGCCGAGCGGGACCAGCCGTGCGCACTCGGCCTCCAGTGCGGCGAGGCGCTCTTCACCCACGAGTCCGGTGCCGGCCCGCACGTCGAGATGCAGCCGGTTCTTGGCGGCCTTCCCTTCGGGGACGCGCTGGAAGTACAGGCGCGGACCCACACCTGAGGGATCCACGCAGGCGAACCACAAGTCCCGCTGCTCGACTGGCTGCGAGCGCCGGAATTCGTCCCAGGTCGCGAACCCGTCGGGTGGCGGCGGTACGACGTAGCCCAACACCTCGCACCAGAAGCGGGCGAGGCGCTCCGGTTCCGCGCAGTCGAAGGTGACTTGGAACTTCTTGATCGAATTCACCGGACCACCGTAGGGGTGCGCACTCGTCGGCGAAACCCTCCGGGCCGCCGACGGGTCCACCCCTTGAACCGGCCGACGGGAGCCGATGTCAGTGCGCCGTCATATCCTTCCCGCCACCGCACACCGACTCGGAGGACCAAGCAAGTTGACCGACCTGTCCGCTTTCCCGCTGCCTTTTCAGGCGTCCCGTTCCCTCTCCTTCGCCAGGCCCCGGACACTGCGGGAACTGCAGATGATGGAGTTCAGCTCGCACATCCGCGCGAAGCCGGGATGGTTCGACAAAATGAACGACGCCGGCATCGTCGCCAAGTGGACCCGGGAGGCGATCGAGCAGGACCTCACCGAAGCGCAGGTCGGTTATGTGCTGGCCGAACTCGAGCACTACGCCGCGCTGCGGGACGGGCAGAGCGGCATCGAGGTGTCCGCCGTCGACGCGGTGTGGCAGTCGGACGCGCTGATCGACGACAAGCTCGCATCGCGGTTGCGGGACGCGGTCCGGGTTCTGGAAGAGGTCCCCGAAGCGGAGAAGGACTGGCATCCCGGATCCGACGGCCAGGTACTGGACCTGGTCCATCCTTCACTGTTCTGTCTGGTGAGGGAGGTCGGCGGCGCACCCGAGCGGGCTTGGCGCAACCCGACGGACCGCTACTCGAAGCACGAGTTCTCGGAGAGGTTCCAGTGGCTGCCCACGGACGTGGACGTCGATGACGACGGCGACGTCACCTTCCGCTCGTACGTCAACAACGTCCACCCCGAGACCCATCACGAACTGGCCGCGGTCCTGCCGGAGGTGTTCGCACGCTTCCTCCCCCTGTGGGAGAACGTGCTCACCGACCTGCGCCATCCGCGGCCCCTGCGGATCGAGGCCGATCCTTACGGCTGGTACGACTCGGAGCCGCAGTACCCGGCCAGGTCTTCCTACGGTGACGACGAAACCCACGCGGAAGCCGTCCGCATATGGGAAGAGGCCCAGGACGACTGGTGGGAGAACCGCCGCCCGGTCGTCCCGGACGCCCCCGTCTTCACCCCGCCCGAGGTGCCCGGCGAAGCCGCCCGAGTCCGTCTGCGCGGCCGCCGTCTCCAGGTCATCGTCAAGCTCGCCACCATTCATCTCACTCCCGACAAGCCCGAGTACCCCGGCGGTTCCTGGCATGTCGAGGGCATGTTGAACGAGCGGATCGTCTCGACCGGCATCTACTACTGGGACAGCGAGAACATCACCGAGAGCCGGCTGAGTTTCCGCACGGCACTCGACGACCCGGACTACGAACAGAACGACGACACCGGTGTGCGTGAGGTCTACGGCCTGGAGAACGAGGAGGCGCTGAACCAGGTGCTGGGATCGGCGGCGACCCCGGCGGGCCGCTGCCTGGCGTTCCCGAACATCCTGCAGCATCGCGTCGGGTCGTTCGGCCTCGCCGATCCCACTCGCCCGGGACATCGCAAGATTCTCGCGTTCTTCCTGGTCCACCCGACGGAAACGATCGTCTCGACGTCCGATGTGCCGCCCCAGCAGCCGTGGTCCGCCACCTCGACGATGACGCTCGAGCAGGCCAGGGCCTACCGCGAACACCTCATGCAGGAACGCAAGTTCTTCGTCGACGAACACAACGAGCAGCTCTACGAACGTGAATTCTCCCTCTGCGAGCACTGAACCCTTCCGCGCTGAAGGCCGCGCGGGAGGCCAGGCCGCTCCGTCTGCGGTTCAGAAGGCGGAGTTGGCGAACCAGTGGGTCAGCAGGTCCTCGTCGCCCTCGTGAGCGAGGGCCTGCGCCCGGTACGGCAGACGGCCGTAGACCAGCAGGAGCAGGTCGGCCGCGGTTCCCCGGACGGTCGCGTCAGCGGTGTCCGCGGCTGCGCCGGCCGCGTCCAGGGCGAAGCCGTCGGGGCGCAGGCGGACGAGCCAGGCGTCGTCGCCGTCGGTCGCGCGGAAACGAATGGTCCTGTCGGGGCCGCGCAGGTCGGCCACCTTGGGCGCGAAGAAGGTGGCGAAGGGCAGGTTGACGAGGAACTCGTCGATGCCGTCGACGGCGAGGGAACGGTCGATCGCCGGCCGGAGCCCGAGGGCGAGTTCGGCGTCGGCTCGGTGCAGCAGCGTCTCGAAGAGCATGCGGCGGGCCCAGAACCGGGCGTGCTGGTCCACGCCCCACGCCCACATCGGCAGGTCCGGATCCGTGGCTGCGAAGGCCTGCGCGGCCACGGTCGCGCTCTCGGCGAGCCAGTCGGCGTATCCGTCCTCCCGCTCCGGGAGCCGCAGGTCCACCTCACGCGTGCGCGGGGGCTCCTGGACACGCGACCGCAGCAGGACCGAGAACCAGCGCTGGACGCTGCCCGTGTGCCTGACCAGGTCGGCCAGGCTCCAGCCGGGGCAGCCGGGCACAGCGGTGGTCAGGTCGGCTTCCCTGATCGCGGCGACGAACCGTGCGGTCTCCGCCGCGACCGCAGCGCGGTGGTCGACCGACGGGACGTGGGAGGTCTCGGTGGGGTCGGACATGTTCATCGTGAGCTGCCTTTCAAAGCTTGAGAACTTCAAGCAATGGCCGAGACCGTAGCCAGCAATATTTGAGATCGTCAAGTTTTCCGTCGTAGGGTGACGCGTATGACAGCACGCCCCCGCGTCGACTCCGCCCGGCTCATGGAGCTGCTCTCGGTGTCGCTGGCCGCCTACTACGGCGACTTCACGGTGGCCGCCGCCGGTGAGAACCTCACGGCCAGCCAGGGCAAGACGCTCAATGTGCTGCGCCGGGGACCGGCCTCGATGAGCACCTTGGCCGCCACGCTGACCTGCGACGCCTCCAACATGACCGGGATCGTCGACCGGCTGGAGAAGCGTGGCCTGGTGCGCCGGGAACCGAGCGCCTCCGATCGCCGCGTCAAGAACGTCGTCCTCACGGCGGAAGGCGAGCGGGTCATCGACGTGATCCGCGGCGCCATGCACCGCACGCTCGCGGGTCTGGACAGACTGGACGCACAGGAGCGGGACACCCTGGGCGCCCTGCTGGAACGCGTCTTCACCCCGCAGCCCGCTGCCGCGCGCCCCTGAGTCGCCGAGTCGCTGTGGCTGAGCCCCTGAGTCGCTGTCGCTGGGTCGCCGAGTCGTCGACGGGCCTGCGCCGAAGCGGCCGCGGCCGGGCCGCTCACCGCGGAGGGCGAACTGCCCGGCACTTCATGGCCATGTGTTCCGGGGGCGGCGCTCAGACGCCGGCGGGCTTGCCCGGACCCGGCACGTTGCGGAAGCGGAACGGCTCCGGTTCGCGGCCGGCCTGGATGAACCAGCACTCCCCCGTGCCCTCCCCGGTGACGATCCGCAGCACCGTGTCCGCGACGCGCTCGGCCGGGATGACCGGCAGCCCCTGCTGGGAGAGCAGGCCACGCAGGTGGTCGATGATGCGCGACTCGGCGAACCCCGGGCAGACCGCGTTGAAGCGCACGTTGTACGGCTCGAGGGCCGGACCGAGGGAGCGGGTGAGGCCCACGACCGCGTGCTTGTTGGCCCCGTACAGCGGATCGAGCGGCACCGCCGCCAGTCCCGCCAGGGACGCGGTCGCCACGATCGAGCCTCCGCCGCGTGCCCGCAGTGCGGGCAGCACCGCCTGGGTGCCGAAGACCACGCCGTCCAGGTTGGCTCCCATCGCCCGCCGGTAGCGGGCCAGGTCGAAGTCGTCGCCGACGCCGCACCCGGTCGCCACGCCGGCGTTGAGGAACGCGATGTCGACACCGCCGTACTGTTCCTGGGCGAAGTCGACCAGCGCACGGTTGGCGTCGAGGTCGGAGACGTCGCACGCCCGGAAGCGGCCGCCGATCGTCTCGGCCACCTCGCGGCCGCCCTGCGCGTCGAGGTCCGCGACCACGACACGTGCCCCCGCCTTCGCGAGCGCCAGCGCCGTGGCCCGGCCGAGCCCACTGGCGCCACCGGTGACGATGGCCACCTTGCCGCGCAGCCCGTCCGCGCTGCCGGCGGGCGTCACGCCAGCTCCAGGACGAGCTTGCCGACGTTCTCGCCACGGAACAGCATCTGCAGCGTCTCGGGGAAGTCGTCGACGGTGCCCCGCACCACGTGTTCCTTGACCTTGACGCGACCGGCGCCGATCCAGCCGGAGATCTCCCGCGCGGCCTGCGCGTAGCGCTCGGCGTAGTCGAAGACGACGAACCCCTCCATGCGCGCGCGGCGCACCAGCAGCGAGAGGTAGTTGGAGGGGCCCTTGACCGGGGTGGCGTTGTTGTACTGACTGATCGCACCGCAGACCACCACGCGCGCGTGCATGGCCAGCCGGGTCAGCGCGGCGTCGAGAATGTCGCCGCCGACGTTGTCGAAGTAGACGTCGATGCCGTCGGGAGCGTGCTGCCGCAGCGCCTTTCTGACGTCCTCGGTGCGGTAGTCGATCGCCGCGTCGAAGCCCAGTTCGCCGGTGAGCAGGGCGCACTTCTCGGGCCCTCCGGCGATGCCGACGACCCGGCAGCCCTTGGCCTTCGCGATCTGTCCCGCGATGGTGCCGACCGCGCCGGCCGCGCCCGACACGACGACGGTCTCGCCGTCCTGCAGCGCCCCGACGTCCAGCAGACCGAAGTAGGCGGTCATCCCGGGCATGCCCAGCGCGCCCAGATAGGTGGAGGGCGAGGCGAGGGAGGTGTCGATCTTCATCGCGCCCCGGCCGTCGGAGACCACGTACTCCTGGACGCCGAAGGTGCCGACCACATGGTCGCCCGGCTCGAAGTCGGGGTGGTGCGAGGCGGTGACCTCGACGACCGTTCGGGCGCGCATCACCTCGCCGATGTCCACCGGGGGCAGGTAGGACGGGCGGTCGTCCAGCCAGCCGCGCATGGCCGGGTCCAGGGAGATGGCGCGGGTCCGGCCCGCGAACCGGCCGGGGCCCGGTTCGTCGACGGGCCCTTCAGCGTGCTCCCAGTCCCCGGGGTCGACCTCGCCCACGGGACGGGCTGCCAGACGGATCTGGCGGTTGGTCGCAGACATAACGCCTCCTGTCGTCGCGCTCCCTGCGACCATACCGACCAGTAGGTACGTCGGTGACAGTGATGTCCGCCACAGATCGACCCAGTCGCCGGGCGCCTACGGCTCGGAAGACCCGTGCATCCGTCGGCCACCGCCGGTGCCCCGACGGGTGGCACCGGGGCCTCGCGGCAGGGGCCGACGGTGTGAAGCGGGGGACGGGCGAGCCTGCCGAGACCGGCGACCGGCTCGCCGTCAGCGCATTCTCCCCCGCGGCTTCAGCGGCGTCGCCGGCAGCTCGGGAGCGGGCAGCGGGGCGCCGTCGTAGCCCTTCACCTCACCGAACCGGGTCCCCTCCGTCCAGTCCCGGCGGGCCTCTTCGATCTCCTCCTGAGTGCGCCCGATCCAGTTCCAGAACATGATCAGTTCCTCCTCGAAGGGCTCGCCGCCGAGGAGCATCAGGCCCGCGTCCGTCTCGGCGCGCAGCGGGAGTTCCGTGCGGCCGCAGCCGAGGTAGAGCATCGAGCCGGGCAGGAGCGGTACGCCGTCCACGTGGGTCTCGCCCGACATGGCCAGCACCGCGTACTCGAAGTCCGCCTCCAGCGGCAGGCGGACGTCCGCGCCGCGGGCGAGGGCGAGGTCGGCGCCGACGAGCGGGGTGTACGTCGTCCCCGGGGACGACACGCCGTCCAGGTCACCGAGGAGCAGGGTGGCCGTGAGGCCCGGTGCCGTGACCGCCGGCAGGTCGGCGTGGTACTCGAAGCGCGGGTCCGTGTGGCGGTGGGCGTCGGGCAGAGCCACCCACAGCTGGGCGCCGTGCAGGAAGCGGGCGTGCGAGCGCGGGCTCTCCTCCGAGTGGCTGATCGCCCGGCCGGAGGTCATCAGTCCCAGTTCCCGGGGGCGGATCAGCTGGAGGCTGCCCGTGGAGTCGCGGTGCAGCACCTCTCCCTCGTGCAGCCAGCTCACCGTCTGCAGGCCCATGTGCGGGTGCGGGGGCACCTGCATGCCGGGCTCGTCCGCGATGTCGTCGGGGCCGTAGTGGTCGACGAAGCACCAGGCGCCCACCATGCGGCGGCCGAGGTTGGGCAGCAGGCGGCGGACCTCGGTCGACTCGCCGAGCGGGACGCGGCGGGGGCTGAGGAGTTCGCGGACCGGTTCCGCCACGACGAAGCCACGGCCACCGCACACGGCGGGCACCGCCCGGCGATCGAGATTGCTCATACGGAACAACGTAGTCCCGCCGCGCTCGTCGCGTCAGTCCGTCGACCGGCAGCCACCTTCACGTGGGGAGGCCATGCGGGAAATAGTAGCCATGGACATCATAGCCATGTACTGTATGGGTCATGAGCAGCGATGAGGCCGGCGGTCCGACCCCCGGTTACCTGGTGTGGCGCCTGTCGACGAAGTGGCGGGTCGCCGTCGATCGCGCGGTCGCCCCGCTGGGACTGACCCACGCGCAGTACTCGGTCGTGGCCTCCCTGTACGGCATGCAGCACACCGGCGAGCGGCCCAGCCAGCGGCGCCTCGCCGACCACACGGGGCTGGAGCCGCTGTACGTGTCGAAGCTGGCCCGCTCCCTCGAGGCCGCGGGGCTGGTGGAGCGCGCCCGCGACCCGCGCGACCCGCGCGCGGTACAGCTCGCCCTCACCGCGCAGGGACGCGCGACCACCGAGCGGGCCATCGATGTCGTCCAACGGCTGCTCGACCAGTTGCTGCACCCCCTCGGCGGCCTCGGCAGCCCGCGCACCCGGCAGTTCACCAGCGAGCTGACGGCCCTGCTCGACACACCGCTGGACCCGTCGAACCTCTACGGCGACACCGACAAGGAGCAGTCATGACCACCACCGCACCGCTCGCCGACAGTCGCGCCATCGGGCTGGCCCACTACGCCGCACGCGCGGTTCTGGAGCAGGTGATGGGCCGCCATGGCCTGAGTTTCCTGGAGACCACCGTGCTGCGGCCGGTCGCCGCGGCCGAGGAGCCGCTCCTCCGCGACCGTCTGGTCGCAGGCGTCGCCGATGCGGTGAAGGTCAGTGCCGCGGAGGCGGACCGGACCGTCGGCGAGCTGATCGGGCGCGGCCTTCTCACCCTCGACGACAGCGACACGGTCCAAATGACGCCGGACGGGCGGGCCCTGTACGAGACCGGGGCCGCCGAGACCGCGCGGGCCTCGGCGCGCATCTGGGCGGACATCTCCGAGGCGGACCGGGCCGCGGCCGGCCGGGTGCTGGCCCTGGTGACCGAGCGGGCGAACGCCGAGCTGCACACCCTCGGACGCGACTGATCGCAGCGCGGCAACACGGGGACCACAACCGAGTAGTGGAATATTGAACCAACTCTGTCGGTTGTCCGCCGCGAAGGAGGTCGGCCGTGCAGAGCATGTTCAACGCGGCGCAGCAGCCGCAGCAGTCGCAGGAGCCCGCGTACTACACCCACGGGACGCCCGCGGAGCGCTGGGAGCGCGCCCGGATGTTCTTCGACGCCAAGGACTACGCCGCCGCGGCGCGGGTGCTGGGTCCGCTGGTCGAGGAGGTGCCGGAGCAGACCGGACCGCGCCTGCTGCTGGCCCGTGCCTACTACCACTCCGCTCAACTGCGGCGCGCCGAGAGCGAGTTGCGGCTCATCGTGGAGCGCGACCCGGTGGAGCACTACGCCCGGCTGATGCTCGGCCGCACCCTCGAGCGGCAGGGACGGGGTGAGGAGGCCGACACCCATCTGCGGATCGCCTCCGCCCTCGCCGGGAATTTCGAGGAGGAGTGAGTCCGCCGCCATGGCCCGGAGGGCGCCCGTCGCCCCTTCGGGCCATGGCATGCTGGCGCGATGGCCTCTTCCCGTGATCACGCACCCCTGGCCGAGCGGATCGAGGAACTGCTCGCCGCCGGTGGTCCGTTGCCCATCGTCGCGGCCGGCGACCCCGTGCTGCGCCACGGCACCGAGCGCTACGACGGACAGCTCACGCCCGCGCTGCTCGCCCGCTTCGTCGAGGCGCTGCGCGTCACCATGCACGCGGCGCCGGGCGTCGGGCTGGCCGCGCCGCAGGTGGGGGTGGCGCTGCGGATCGCGGTGATCGAGGATCCCGCCCCGGTCCCGGAGGAGATCCGGGTGGCGCGCGGGCGCGTGCCGCAGCCGTTCCGGGTGCTGGTGAACCCCTCGTACGAGCCCGTCGGGCCCGAGCGCGCCGCCTTCTTCGAGGGCTGCCTCAGCGTGCCCGGCTGGCAGGCGGTCGTGGCGCGGCACGCGTGCGTGCGGCTGACCGGCGAGGACGAGCACGGCCGGGCCGTGGACGAGGTCTTCACGGACTGGCCTGCGCGGATCGTGCAGCACGAGACGGATCATCTCGACGGCACCCTGTACCTGGACCGCGCCGAGCCGCGGTCCCTGTCGTCGAACGACGCGATGGCCGGGCGGTGGAACCAGCCGACGCCGGACACGGCCGCCCACGAGCTCGGTTTCCGGCTGCCCGGCTGACCACCGGCACCGCACCGCACGCCGGTCACCCGGGAGACCGGCGTCCCCCGCCGGTTCAGCCCCGGTACGCCTCCAGCAGGCGCAGCCACACCTCGCTGATCGTCGGATAGGACGGCACCGCGTGCCACAGCCGGCCGATGGGGACCTGACCGGCGACGGCGACCGTCGCCGAGTGGATCAGCTCGCCGACGCCGGGGCCGACGAAGGTGACACCGCGCAGGATCTCGTTCTCGAGGTCGACGACCATGCGGGCGCGGCCCTTGTAGCCCTCGCGGTACAGACCGGCCCCGGCGACCGACGACATCTCGACGTCGACGGCACGCACCCGGTACCCGGCCTGCTCCGCCTCGGCGAGGGACAGGCCCACGGCGGCGGCCTCCGGATCGGTGAACACGACCTGCGGTACGGCGTGGTGGTCGGCCGTCGCGGAGTGCGCGCCCCAGGGCTCGTTGCCGGACAGCTCGTCCCCGGCGGCACGGGCGGCGATCGCGGCGCCCGCGATCCGGGCCTGGTACTTGCCCTGGTGGGTGAGGAGGGCCCGGTGGTTGACGTCGCCGACCGCGTACAGCCAGTCGGTGCCGGTGACGCGCAGGCTGTCGTCGGTCTCCAGCCAGCTGCCGGGCTTCAGGCCGACGGTGTCCAGGCCGATGTCGTCGGTACGCGGGGCGCGGCCGGTGGCGAAGAGGATCTCGTCGGCCTCGATACGCTCGCCGGCACCGGTGACGGCCACGACGGTGCCGTTGCGCCGGGAGACGGACTCCACGGAGGTCGCCGTGCGCACGTCGGCGCCGGCCTCGGTGAGGGCCTCGGCGACCAGTTCGCCGGCGAACGGCTCCATCCGGTTGAGCAGGCCCTTGCCCCGCACGAGAAGCGTGACCTGCGTGCCGAGGCCCTGCCACGCCGTGGCCATCTCGGTGGCCACCACTCCCCCGCCGACCACGATCAGCCGGCCCGGCACCTCCTTGGCGCTGGTCGCCTCACGGCTGGTCCACGGCCTGACGTCGGCGAGTCCGGGTAGGTCGGGCAGCTGGGCGCGGGTGCCTGTGCTCACGGTGACCGCGTGCCGTGCGGTGAGGGTGCGGCGCGTGCCGTCCGGCGCGGTGACCTCGACGGTGCGCGGGCCGGCGAGGCGGCCGTGTCCGCGGTACAGGTCGGCGCCGATGCCCTCCAGCCAGCGCACCTGGCCCTCGTCGTTCCAGTCGGAGGTTTCGTAGGTGCGGTGGGCGAGCACCTGCGCCGCGTCCAGCGGGCGCTGCGCCGCCTCGCGCAGGCCGGGGGTGCGGCGGGCGTCGGCGCGGGCGATGACCGGGCGCAGCAGGGCCTTGCTGGGCATGCACGCCCAGTAGGAGCACTCACCGCCGACGAGCTCGCTCTCCACGACCGCGGTGGTGAGGCCGGCCGCGCGGGTGCGGTCCGCGACGTTCTCCCCCACGGGTCCGGCACCGAGCACCACGACGTCGTACGCGATCGTTTCCGTTTCCGTCATGGGGTCAGTCTGGTCGGTGGCGGGCGTCCGGGCCACAGAACCGCCGGATCGGGGTGCGGGTGTGCGCCGTCGGGACAGGGGTGTGCGCCCAGGCCACATGGGTAGGTGCGCGGAATACGCACGTCGTCGGCCGTGTTGTGCCCGACGCTCGCCCCCCGACATCAGGAATGAGGGATGCACGCCATGAGCAGCACCGTGGAGCTCACCAAGGAGAACTTCGACCAGATGGTCACGGACAACGATTTCGTCCTGATCGACTTCTGGGCGTCCTGGTGCGGGCCGTGCCGTCAGTTCGCGCCGGTGTACGAGAAGGCCGCGGAGGAGAACCCCGACCTGGTGTTCGGCAAGGTGGACACGGAGGCGCAGCCCGAGCTGGCCGCCGCCTTCCAGATCCAGTCGATTCCGACGCTGATGATCGTGCGCGACCAGGTCGCGATCTTCGCCCAGCCGGGTGCCCTGCCGGAGGCCGCGCTCGCGGACGTCATCGGTCAGGCCCGCAAGCTGGACATGGACGAGGTGCGCCAGTCGATCGCGGCGCAGGAGGGTCAGGCGGGGCAGGGCCAGTAGGGCTTCCCGGCTCGTCCACCAGCGTGGGAGGAGCCTTCGGCCGGGACGGGGGCGCCCGGGGCCGGGGGCTCCTTTTTCATGCGCTCGTCCCTCAGCTGGAGTCGCGGTGCACCACCGAGGCGCCGACCACCTTGTGGATGCCGGGTGCGGCGCCGGGCTCGCGGACGGCGCGGTCGACCAGTTCGGCGAGGTCGCGGCCGGACGGCAGCTCGATATGGACCGTGCTCAGCCGCGGCCTCAGCAAGCGGCCCAGCATCAGGTCGTCGGCGCCGACGACCGCCGTCTCCTCGGGCACGCGCACGCCCTCGTCCTGCAGGGCGCGCATCAGCAGCATCGCGTACTCGTCGTTGTAGGCGAACACGGAGTCCAGGCCGAGCCCGCGCCAGCGCGCCGCGAGCCGGGCGGCGGGCTCCTCCTCGTAGGCGAGGGGCAGCGCGGTGACGGTGGCGCCGGTTCCCTCCAGGGCGCGGCGGGCGCCCTCCAGGCGGGGACGCGAGAAGGACTCCAGGCCCGCTTCCTCGGGGACGACGACGCCGATCCGGCGCCGGCCGCGGGCGTACAGGTGAGTGGCGGCGGCATGGCCGACGCCCTCGTGGTCGAGCAGCAGGGCGTGGGCGCCCTCGACGGTCTCGGAACCGAGCGTGAGCACGGCGCGGGCGCCGGCCCGCTTGAGCACGGCGACGCCCTCGGGGCCGAGTCCGGTACCGGGGACCAGGACGGCGACGGGGCGCAGTTCCGCCCAGGCGCGGGCCGCGTCGTCGCCCTGGGCGCCGGCCGTGCCGTACTGCACGACCGTGTAGTCGAGTCGGCCGAGTGCCCACTGCAGCTCGCTGAGGAAGCGGCTGTAGAGCGGGCCGACCGGGATGGCCGGGGCGGGCATCAGGACGATGCGGCTGTGGCCGGCGCGCAGGCTGCGGGCGGCCGCGTGGGGTACGTAGCCGAGTTCCTTCGCGGCCTCGTGCACGCGGCGGCGGGTGGCGTCGCTGATCCGTACGGCGCTGGTGTTGTTCAGCACGTACGAGACGGTCGCGCGCGACACGCCGGCCAGCCGGGCGACATCGGCGCTCGTGGGGGCGGAGCGGGGTGCGGGCGACGCGGGCGGGGGCGTGTTCGGTATCTGCACCATGACGGTACGCATCTTGGCAGAAGCGGCAGGCATCCTCCCGGCCGGGGCGGCCAGCTCGCCGCACGGTGCCTTTCCGCGGCCCCCGGGCTCGGCTCACCGTCCCTCTGACGGTGCGCGGGCGGGTCGTGGCTGCGGCCCGGGTGCTGCTGAGCGACTCACCGCACCGTTTCCGGCACTGCCGGGGTTCAGCAGCGGGGCTCCGTGCGGGTGACGCGGTCGACGAGGTCCGTCCAGCTCGCCTCCAGCCGCTCGACGGGCATCCGGCACTGGCGGGTGAGGTGGTGGACCAGGGACGGGCTGAGCTGGCCCATCAGCGCGTGCGCCAGCAGCTCGGTGTCGGCGTCCGGGACCGCCTGGCGCAGCAGCAGGGCGACGTGGCTGTGCAGCACCCGGCGCGGCGGTACGACGTAGCGGCGGTCCGGGCTCGGCTCGGCGGCCAGCTCCAGTTCCAGCTCGGCGACGGTCCTGCGCAGCAGCGCGCACCCGAAGGCGCGCAGCCGCTCCACGGGCGGGGCGCCGGGGCCGAGCGGCGGAGGACCGCTGAGGAACGCGGCCTGGAACTTGCGCTCGGAGTGGTCGAGGAGCGCGGTCAGCAGTCCGGTGCGGTCGCCGAAGCGGCGGAAGACGGTGCCCTTGCCGACGTTCGCCGCGGCCGCCACCGCCTCCATGGTGACGCCGGCCACGCCGCACTCGGCGATCAGCCGTGAGGCGGCGTCGAGGAGCTTGGCCCGGTTGCGGGCGGCGTCGGCGCGCAGGCACGGCTCGTCGTCGGCGGCTCCGAGGGTGAGCAGTTCGGGTGCGCCGTCGATCTCCTGGGGGTGCGGAACAGGTGGCAGGGGCACGGACATGAACTCAGCGTAAAGCATGGGAATGAAACTGGACCGCGGTCCGGTTAGGGTGATAGAAAAATAAACGGACCCCGGTCCGGATTTATGACAGCAGTCTTTCAGCAGCCCTTGGAGTTCCCATGTCCGTTCGTATCCTCGCCCTGGTCGGCAGCCTGCGCGCCGGTTCGCACAACCGTCAGCTCGCCGAGGCCGCCGTCAAGCTCGCCCCCGAGGGCGCCGAGGTCGTGCTGTTCGAGGGACTGGCCGAGATCCCGTTCTACAACGAGGACATCGACGTCGAGGGCAGCGTCCCCGCCCCGGCCGCCGCGCTGCGCACGGCCGCCCAGTCCGCCGACGCCTTCCTGCTCTTCTCCCCCGAGTACAACGGCACCATCCCGGCCGTCCTGAAGAACGCCATCGACTGGCTGTCGCGTCCGTACGGCGCCGGCGCCTTCGGCGGCAAGCCGGTGGCCGTCATCGGCACCGCCTTCGGCCAGTACGGCGGCGTGTGGGCGCAGGACGACACCCGCAAGGCCGTCGGCATCGCCGGCGGCAAGGTGATCGAGGACATCAAGCTCTCCATCCCCGGCTCGGTCACCCGCTTCGCCGAGACCCACCCGGTGGACGACGCCGAGGTCGCCGCGCAGCTGACCGAGGTCGTCGCCCGTCTGCACGGCCACGCGGGCGAGGCGGTCGCCGCCTGACGCGGAAGTTCCTCACCAGGCACTCTCTGCTTCACGCTCACGGCGAAGGGGTGGCAGCTCACGGGCTGCCACCCCTTCGCCGTTCCTCGCTCTCCCGGCCGACCCCGTCATCAGGGCGCGGACGAGGGCGAGGCCACCATGGCGAGGCCGCGATCCGCGCCGGCGTGCGCCGGTCCGCCCCGTCGCACGCCTGCTGGTGCATCCCCTGGACGACCGCCGGGCAGTACGCCGCCAGGGCATCGGCGTCCACCTCCTGACCCAGGAGCCCGGCGTCGACGTCCGCGCGGATGCGAGCGGCGAAGGCGGCCTTGGTCTCCTCGCGCATCGCCCGCAGCCCATCCTGTTCTGGACCCACGGCTACGAGACGACCTCGATCGCGTCCCTGACCGCCTCGATGGCGTCAACCCGCCGAACCTGTAGGCCGCTTGGTCGACGAGGCGACCGGGCGCCGGCCGCAGGGAACGGTCGAAGGCGCGCCGGTTGGGCGAACGGCTTGAGCTGGTCACCGGCCGGCGGGCGTGCGGACGCGCTGGAGGCGGGGCTTCAGCGGCGGGACAGTGCCAGCAGGCTCAGGCCGAACATCAGCACACCGAGCGGAAGGTGGACCGAGGGGACGTGTGCGATGCCGAGCACGACCTGGACGGAGGCCAGGGCGAGGAATCCCGACGCGTGCCAGACGGGCCGGGTCGAGCCGCCGCCCGGCTTCCACGCCAGCACCGCGGCGAGCACGTACAGCATCGACGCCGCGTACATCACCCGGGCCCCGGCGCTGTGCAGCGTCTCTCCGTAGGACGAGGTCAGCAGCAGCCCGGCGGAGACCGCCTGCAGGAAGATGGTCAGGGTCTGCGCGGCGATCGCGATCCTCAGGAACGAGGACGTACGCCGGGAGTTCGCCGTCACCTCGGTGGCCATGTCGGTCTCCCCTTCTTCTCCGCCCTCGGGCGGTGGATCGATAAGGTCTCACCAGCCCGACGACACGGGTCCGCGAAAGGTAAGGCGAGGGGGCGGCCGCACGTATGGGGACAGTCGGGACCGGCACGGCGGAGCCGGCCGCCGAGCGACGGCAACTGATCAACGTCGCCTACCGGTTGCTCGGTTCCCTGGCCGAGGCCGAGGACGCCGTGCAGGACGCCTACGCACGCTGGTACGGGCTGTCGCGCAGCCGGCGGGCGGAGATCGTGTCCCCCGGCGCCTGGCTGACGACGGTGACCGGCCGCATCTGCCTGGACGTGCTCGGCTCGGCGCGGGCCCGCCGGGAACGGTATGTCGGCGCGTGGCTGCCCGAGCCGCTGCCCGACCGCACCGAGTGGGGCCACCCCACGGGCGGCGCGGAGACGGCCGGCCCCGCGGACCCGGCCGATCAGATCGTCCTGGACGAGTCGGTGACCATGGCCTTCCTCGTCGTCCTGGAGTCGATGACGCCCGCCGAGCGGGTGGCGTTCGTCCTGCACGACGTCTTCCGCTACCCGTTCGCGGAGATCGCCGGCGTTCTGGAGCGCAGCCCCGCGGCCTGCAAGCAGCTGGCCTCCTCCGCCCGGCGGCGGGTGAGCGCGGCGCGCCCCGCGGTCACGGCGACCGGCCAGGCCGAGGTGGTGCGGCACGTCAAGGAGGCGTGGCGGAGCAAGGACATCGCGGCTCTCGTCGGTCTCCTCGACCCGGCCGCCGTCATGACCGCCGACGGCGGCGGCATGGTCGGCACGGTGCTGCGTCCCGTCGAGGGCGGCGCGCGCATCGCCCAGTACATGGCCGCCATCGCCGACAGGGCTCCGGGCCTCGAACTCCTGGAGCGCTCGGTCAACGGCATGCCGGGACTGGTGGCGCAGCGCGCCGGCGTCGTCGCGACCGTGGCCGCCTTCGAGGTCTGCGGCCGACGCGTCACCCGGATCTGGGTGGTCCGCAATCCGGAGAAGCTGCGGCCCTGGGCACGGGCGACGGACTGACCGTCACGGGCCGCTGACACCGGCCGCCGGTGTCCCCTGTGTCCGGCGCGCGCAGGGCCGCCGGAGAATCCGCGCAGGAGTCTCACACGGACTGCACACAGCCTCTCGACAGGCTCGTTAGCGTGACTGGCCGTCCGTACCACCGTCAGGAAGACACCGATGGATTACTGCTCCTCGTGCCGCCGCCACCTCAACGGCGCCCTGGTGTGCCCGGGGTGTGGCGCCTACGCGCCGGACATAGACCCGGGCTTCGACGCCGAGCCCACCACCACGGCGTCGGCCGGACAGTCGGTGAGCATCGCTCCGGCCCGCGAGCCGGTGTACACCGCGCCGGTCTGGGAGCGGTCGGGCACGGCCCAGGAGCCGTCGGGCGGCGCGCCGGTCTGGGAGCCGTCGGCCGCGGTCGCCGAGGACGGGCCGGGGGGTGCGCAGGACGTCGCGTACGACGGTGGTTCCGCGCCGTCCGGGCGGGCCGCGCGGCGCCGGCAGCGGGCCCGCTGGCAGAAGAACCGGCGTCGGGCGGCGGTGGCGACCGCCGTCGCGCTGGTCGGCGGTGGACTGACGGTGGCCGCGATGGACCGCGGCTCCGGGAGCCGCGCGCAGGCCGCGGCCACCCCGGACGACCACACCATGAACATCGCCGACGAACCGGCGCAGACCTACGCACCCCCGGTGGCGCCCGAGCCGCAGCACTCCCCCGCCCGCTCGGCGCCGAGGCACGCGGCACCGGCCGTGCCGCCGGCCCGGCACACGGACGGCGCCGGGTCACCCGCCGCCGTACCGGCGAGCCACGCCCGGCCGCAGTCCGCGGTCCCCGCGCAGCCGCTGGTCCCCACCGTCCAGCAGCACCACACCCCGCTGCCGCAGCCGTCCAACGCCCCGGTCACCGACCCCGTCGGCACCTCCACGTCGGCGCAGCAGCCGTCGACGCCCACGGGCTCCGGGAGCGGCACCGCGCCCGCTCCGGCGCCGGCGAGCACCTCGTCGTCGAGCACCTCGCCGTCCAGCACGACGCCGTCGCAGCAGCAGCTCTGCCTGCTGGTGGTGTGTCTCGGCTGACGGGCTCACCGTCCATGACGGGCCGCCACAACCCTGGGCCCTCCCCCGAGACGGACGGGCCGAGGGTTCGTCACTTGCCGTACGCCTGCTTCCAGCGGGCCCGGTGGCGGGCGTCGCCCTGACCGTGGCCGCTCACCGCGCCGAGCGCCGGCAGGGCCGTGCCGTTGTGCCACAGGCCGAGCAGGTCGCGGTGGACGGCCA
Organism: Streptomyces sp. NPDC104814; assembly: GCF_055583185.1. Taxonomy (NCBI): domain Bacteria; kingdom Bacillati; phylum Actinomycetota; class Actinomycetes; order Kitasatosporales; family Streptomycetaceae; genus Streptomyces; species Streptomyces sp. NPDC104814. Next base: position 54,618 of record NZ_JBVJOL010000004.1, read on the forward strand.
GGATGCCGTTGTACCGGGCGAAGTCCTCGGCGGGTCGGCTGAACCGGGTGGTGGTGACGAACACGGCGACCTCGGCGCCGAAATGCACCTTGGCGCCTAGCAGATCGCGCAGTTCGCGGCTGGCCACGGTGCGGCTCGGCGCGTACCGCTTGCACTGCACGACCATCGTACGGCCGTCCGGCAGCCGCCCCATGACGTCGGCACCACCGTCGTAGGCGCCGCCGACGCGCCGCACCCGGGTGCATCCGTCGCGCCGGCACAGCGCGGCGACGAGTTCCTCGAACTCGCCGCCCGTCATGGTGTCGACGCCCGCGAGGCTGCGCCGGCCGGCCTCGACGGCCTGCTCCCGCCGCCACCGCCGGTCGTGTCCGCGCAGGGCGCGGTCGGTGCGCCACAGCCACCGGCCGCCCACCACGAGCCCGCCGGCGAGCACCACGGCGAGGGCGTACGCCCAGCCGGCCGCCACACCCGCCACCAGCAGGGCGACGGCCAGCCCCGCGCCGTACGCCGTCGCCCCGCGCCCGCGAGCGGATCCGCCCCGTCCACGCCCAGCCGCCACGCCGCCTCCCCTGCCGTCCGTACCGGCAGTGTGGGCGGGGCCGCGCGACGGCAGTAGGCGAGGGTCGGCCAACTGTGCGCGCTCACCCGGCCGTTCGGTGCACGATGTGGCCGCCGGTCACGGTCAGCGGCACGGGGGCGTCGGCGACCTCGTCGGCCGGGGCCTCGACGGGGTCCACGCCGAGCGCCGTCAGGTCGGCGCGCAACCCGACGGCGATCCGGCCGGTGACGGTCTGCTCCCCGGCCGCGAGGGCCGCGTGAGTGGTGCAGCCCTCCAGGGCCTGAAGGCCCGTCAGCCCGGCGCGGTCGGAGGCGGCGCCCCTCGGCGCGCGGGCCGTGGCGAGCACGGCGCGGGCGTCGAAGTGGGCGATCGGCCAGTCGGAGCCGAGGGCGAGGACCGCACCGGCGTCGCGCAGGTCACGCAGCCGCCAGGCCCGCCCGGCGCGGGCCCGGCCCAGGCGCGTAGACCACTCGTCGGTGCGGTCCGGACGGGTGTACGCGGTGTGCGGGGGCTGCATCGAGGCGATGACGCCGAGCGCGGTGAAGCGGGGGACGGTGTCGTCGGGAACGGACTCGATGTGCTCGATGCGATGGGCGAACCGGGCGTCCTCCCCCAGCGCCTCCACGGTGTCCAGGACGTGCCGCACGGCCGCGTCGCCGATGGCGTGCGTCGCGGTGCGCACTCCGGCGCCGTGCAGGAAGCGCACGGCGTCGCTGTAGGCCTCGGGGTCGGGCCAGAACGCCTCGGTGCCCTGCCCGTGGCAGTCGGGGTGCTCCAGCCAGGCGGTGCCGCCCTCGACGGTGCCGTCCATGAAGAACTTCACGCCGCCCACCTGCCAGTGCCGTCCGCCCCGGCGCTGCGCGGCGACCAGCTCCTCCAGCGCCCCCCGGTCCGCACCGGGCATGCACCAGGGGGCGAAGCGCAGCCGCACCGGCAGGACGGTCTCCTCTGCGACGGCGCCGACCAGATCGGGGTCGCCGCCGTCCATGACGTGGGCGCCGGTGAGACCGGTCGCGGCCATCCCGGCGAGCAACTCCACCAGCCGGGCCCGTCGTTCGGCGTACGGCAGCCGGGGCGCGACCTCGTGGACGAGGTCCATCGCGGCGTGCTCGACGAGGTGCCCGGTGAGCCGGCCGTCGGCGTCCGTGACGATGGTGGCGCGCTGGGCGAAGGCGCGCGGGCCGCTGATGCCGGCGGCCTTCAGCGCGGCGCCGGTGACGAGGGCGGAGTGGCCGTCGTACAGGCGCAGGAAGGCCGGGGCGCCGTCCAGGACGTCCTCGACGAGGGCGCGGTCGACGGGCCGGCCGCCGAAGACGTTGTGGTCCAGGCCCCAGCCGAGGACCCAGCCGTCGGTGCGGGGCGCCGTGGCGAGCGCGGCGCGCAGGGCGTCCAGGTCGCGGACGTGGGAGAGGTCGGTGCCGGAGGTCATCTCCAGGCCCCACACCGGGTGGCTGTGCCCGTCGACCAGGCCGGGCACCAGGCTGGCGCCGGCCAGGTCCACCACCTCGGTACCGGCCCCGCACCACTCGCGTACGGCTGCCTCGTCACCGACGTACGCGATCAGTCCGTCGCGGACGGCGACCGCGCGGGCCTCGGGCGCGTCCGGGTCGAGGGTGCGGACACGGGCACCGGTGAGGACGAGGTCGGCGGTGGGCATGGGACTCCTTGGACTCGGCGGAGGGTGCGGTCGGTCGCGAACGCGGGGGCGGTGGGTCGGTCGCGAACGCGGGGGCGGTGGGTCGGTCGCGGGCTCGGGTGGTGGGTCAGTCGCGGGCCAGGACGGCCGGTCCGGCCGGGGAGGCCGCGGTCTCGCTGCCGGGTTCGGCGGCGAAGTGGGCGTACACCTCGGGCCGGTGGCGGCGCAGCCAGCGGGCGAGCGCGAGCCCGATGAGGAACACGGCCGGGACGACGGCGGCGAGGACGGTGTTCACCGTCGCCGAGGCGCCCGTGAACAGGTCGAGGTGGGTGATCACCAGGGCGATGGCGGTGGCCAGCAGCGCCACGGCGGCCACGGGGGCGACGACGGTGCGCAGGACCCCCTCGCTGTGCCTGACGCGCCGGAAGTAGAAGGGGATGGCGAGCGCGGCCAGCAGTTGCAGCGCCAGCAGGCCGAGCATGCCGGGGGTGTTGACCCACAGCAGCAGCTGGTCGTACGGGTCGGCGCCGGCCGCTGCGAAGGCGAGCACGACCGCGGCGCCGAGCACGGTCTGGCCGATCCCGGCGACGTACGGGGAGCCGTGGCGGGAGTGGACGCGGGCCAGCGCCCCGGGCAGGACGCCCTCCTCGGCGAGGGCGAGGCCGTAGCGGTTGATGGCGTTGTGGAAGGCCAGCAGGGAGGCGAGCACGCTGGTGACGATGAGGACGTGCATGACGTCGGCCGCCCAGCCGCCCACGTAGGTGGTGATCGCGGAGAAGAAGAGCCCGCCGGGGTCCTTGCCGGCCGCCGCCACGACCTGGCTGTCGCCGAAGGCCTGGACGGCGATCCAGACCACGAAGGCGTAGAAGAGGCCGAGGAAGCCGACGGCGATGTAGGTGGCGCGCGGGACCGTGCGGTCGGGGTCGCGGGCCTCGCGTCGGTAGATGACGGTCGACTCGAACCCGGTGAACGCGGCGAACGCGAACGCGAGGACGGCGGCGGTGCCGGGCACGAAGACGTTGCCCGGGGTGAAGGAGGCGAGGGACAGGCCGTGCGCGCCGCCCTTGAGCAGGACACCGCCCGCGAGCAGGACGAGGATGCCGGTCTCGGCGACCAGCAGGACCCCGAGGACCTTGGCACCGAAGTCGATGGAGCGGTAGCCGCCGTAGCCGATGACCAGCAGGCCCACCAGGGAGACGGGGAGCCAGGGCAGGTGCGCACCGGTCAGGGCGTGGACGGTGTCGCGGGTGGCGGTGCCCAGGAGGCCGTAGACACCGATCTCCATGCCGTTGTAGCCGACCAGGGCGAGCAGGGCGGCCCCGACGCCGACGCTGCGGCCGAGTCCGCGGGTGATGTACGCGTAGAAGGCGCCGCCGCCGTGGACGTGGCGGCTCATGGTGGTGAAGCCGATCGCGAAGACGGCGAGGGTGACACCGGCCAGCAGATAGCCGACGGGTGCGCCGATCCCGCCGAGCAGGATCGCCAGCGGGGCGACACCGGCCATGACGGTGAGCGGGGCGGCGGCGGAGACGACGAAGAACGCGATGTCGGCGGTGCCGAGGGAGCCGCTTCTGAGCGCTGCGGCGGGCGGGGGTGGGGCGGTGGTGTCGGGCACGGCGAAGCCCTTCTGAGCTGCGGGCAAGGGGCGGGGCACGGGCATGCGGGATCTCCGGCGCCGTAAACCGAAAGGCTTTCGGTTTCCGCAATGTAACCTCCCCTTCAGACACCTGGGAAGACCCGAGGGGGAAGATCAAGACATGGGACGGCCGCGCACACCCCTGCTGGACCGGGAGCGCATCACCACCACCGCGCTGGAACTCGTGGACGAGCAGGGCGAGTTCAGCGTCCCGCAGATCGCGCGGCGGCTCGGGGTGCAGACCGGCTCGGTCTACCACCACGTGGACGGCCGCGACGGGATCGTGGAGCTGCTGCGCGAGCGGGTGTCACGGGACATGGACATCGCCATGCTCGACATCCGCCCCTGGGACGCGGCACTGGCGGCCTGGGGACGCTCCTACCGGGCCGCGTTCGCGGCGCACCCGCGGGCGATCCCCTTGCTGATGACGAATCCGGTGCGGGCACCCCGGGTGCTGGAGCAGTACGAGCGGGCCGTCACGCTGCTGCTGGACGCGGGTTTCCCCACGTCCGAGGTGATGCCGGTGCTGGTCGCGCTGGAGAACGTGGTCCTGGGCTCCGCGCTGGACCTCGCCGCACCCGAGGCGATGTGGGAGCTGTCCGACGCCTCGGCCACCCCGCGGCTGGCCGAGGCCCTGGACGCGGCCGGCCCGCACCGGGCCGACCGCGCCTTCGAACTGGCCCTGGAGGCGTTCCTGGCCCACGCCAGGCGCAGGCTCGAGGAGTGCCTGCAGGACTGATCAGCGGCAGACGTTGCCGTGCCGGACGTCCAGGACGACGCGGCCCGGGGAGTGGAGCGTGTAGGCGCGGTAGTGGGGGCTGCTGTGGAAGGCGGCGCCGAAGGAGACGACGCCTTCGAAGTCACCGGTCAGCGCCAGACCCCTGAGCTGGGGCAACCGGACGGTGGCCAGACGCGGCCCCCGGTACACGTTCTGCCCGGCCGCGTTGTGCGCGGCGGCGGGCGACAGCCTGAGGGAGAGGAAGTGACGCCCGGGCAGCGGGACCGGCTTGCCCGACGCGTCGTAGCGCAGTTGCCTGACCGGCGTCACGGTGACGTGGGGCACGGCGCCCCGGACGTCGATCACGAGCCGGTCGTAGGTGCAGTGCCCGGCCCAGCGGGCGTTGGTGACCAGCGCGGTCGTGGGCGCCGAAGCGGACTGCGGAGCGGCGGAGGCCGTGGCACCGGCCACGGAGAGTCCGATCAGTGCGGCCACGACAGCGGCCGCACGGCGAGGAAGAGGTTGCATGACGCCCCCCGCTTTCTTCGTGGGTGAGGGGACGGAAGTGTCATCAACAGGGACATTCCACTCGGCCGTACGGTTGCACGCCGCAGGCTGCGGTTCGGTTACGTCTCGCTCACACCTTGGTGTCCGGGCCGTGAGCGCATCATGATGACCCCATGACGTTGGCCCTGCGAGCCATGGACCGGCTGGCGAACTGGGCGGATCTCAGCGAGACCGCCCCGAGCTGCGGCAACGGACGCGCTCTGCGCTCCGCCCAGGCCGAGATCGCCCACTTCCACACCCAGCGCGATGTGGACCTGCACCTGACCACCTGGGCCATACGGCGCTTCGAACAGGACCTCGGCAGCGCGACCGCGGTGCGGCTGGTCCCGGGAGCGCAGTGGGTGACGGTGCGTCTGGAGGTCGACACCGACATCGATCTGCTGATGACCCTGGTCAGCCTGGCCCTGCGCGCCCACCAGCGGGGCCCGGTCGCGCACGGCACACCGCCCCCGCGCTGCACGGTCCACGCGGGCATCCCGGCCCAGCGCCGTTAGCCGGGGTCACCCGACTGGCTGCCACCAGTGGGCCGGGCTCCTGCCGTCGTGCTCGGATGGAGAAGTCCCTCCCCATTCCGAACCGAGGTAGCTGAGATGCACGAGATGTGGTGCGGCGCAGACACCCGGGGTGAACCGGTGTGGCACGTCCTGACGACCGACAAGACCTCCACGCTGTGCGGAATGAAGAAACGGGAGGAGAAACCCCAGGACCCCGACGAGACCGACAAGCACTGCTTCCCCTGCATGAAGACCTTCCAGGAGGCCGTGCAGGCGACGATGTGACCGTCGGCGCGGAGCGACGGCGAAGAAGCCTTGGACCGTCGGAGGCGAGCGCTGGGCCCCTGACGGCGAGCGCTGGGCCGGGCGGCCGCATCCGGCGTACCGTCCGACCATGGGCGGCAAGCACTCGGTGCCACAGCGAGCCGCGCCCCCCGGTGGGCGACCCTCACCCCGCGGGCGCCGGAACGCCGGAGCACGCCTGGACGCGGCCCTGGCCGACACGGTCCGCCGCACCGGCGCCTCCATCGGCGGCCTCTATCTGATCGCCCGGCACGAGCAGACGGACGCCCGGCCCGAGCCGGCGGACAGCCCGCGCAAGACGGCGGACGGCCCGCGCGAGACGGCGGAGGACCGGACCGAGGCGCACGGGGAGGACCGTGCGGAGGCCGTGGGAACGGAAACGCGGACGGCCCCGTGGAGAAGGGGACCCGCGCGGAGGGCCGGCCCCCGGTGTTCTTCACCGCCGTGCGCCCGCCCGGCGAGGGCCTGGCCTTCGAGCTGTACCCGGACGCCAGCGGCGTCAGCGTGCGCGTCACGCCGCGGAGCGGACCGCTGCCGGACGGCGCGCCGGCGGCCCCCCGGCCCGCCGCCCCGGCATCGCCCCCACGGGCCGCCTGTACCAGCTGGTGCATCTCGCGGCCGCGCTCGGCGAGACGGTGGGCGTACGGGGTCGCGCTGATCGCCGGCCGGATCCTGCCTGCCACGGGCCGCTACTGCGACGACATCACCGTCCTGCTGCTGCGCGCGGGCCCGGCGCCCCGGTGAAGGTCGGCCGGGAGCGGTGAAGACGCGGTGAAGGGGGCCACCTGGCGGAGCCCTCGGGCGGTGCGGTTAGCATATGAGCGCCACCTAGCTCGAAAGTTGGACCCGTGACTGTCAACGACGACTCGTTCACCACCTGGAACCACCGCGAGGAGATCGCGGAGTCGATGATCCCGATCATCGGGAAGCTCCACCGGGAGCGGGACGTGACGGTCCTGCTGCACAGCCGTTCCCTGGTGAACAAGTCGGTGGTCAGCATCCTCAAGACCCACCGATTCGCCCGTCAGATCGCCGGCGAGGAGCTCTCGGTCACCGAGACGATGCCCTTCCTGCAGGCGCTCACCACCCTCGACCTGGGCCCGTCCCAGATCGACATCGGCATGCTCGCCGCGACGTACAAGAGCGACGACCGCGGCCTGAGCATCGAGCAGTTCACCGCCGAGGCCGTGGCCGGCGCCACCGGCGAGAACAAGATCGAGCGCCGTGAGGGCCGCGACGTCGTCCTGTACGGCTTCGGCCGCATCGGCCGCCTCGTCGCCCGCCTGCTGATCGAGAAGGCCGGCTCCGGCAACGGCCTGCGCCTGCGCGCGATCGTGGTGCGCGGCGGTGGCGCCCAGGACATCGTCAAGCGCGCCTCGCTGCTGCGCCGCGACTCCATCCACGGCCAGTTCCAGGGCACCATCACCGTGGACGAGGAGAACAGCACGATCCTCGCCAACGGCAACGAGATCAAGGTCATCTACGCCAACGACCCGAGCGAGCTCGACTACACGGCGTACGGCATCAAGAACGCGATCCTCATCGACAACACCGGCAAGTGGCGGGACCGCGAGGGCCTCTCGCAGCACCTGCGTCCGGGCATCGACAAGGTCGTGCTGACCGCCCCCGGCAAGGGCGACGTGCCGAACATCGTGCACGGCGTGAACCACGACACGATCAAGCCCGACGAGCAGATCCTGTCCTGCGCCTCCTGCACCACCAACGCCATCGTGCCGCCGCTGAAGGCGATGGACGACGAGTACGGCGTGCAGCGCGGTCACGTGGAGACCGTCCACTCGTTCACCAACGACCAGAACCTGCTGGACAACTACCACAAGTCCGAGCGCCGTGGCCGTTCCGCGCCGCTGAACATGGTCATCACCGAGACCGGTGCCGCCTCGGCCGTCGCCAAGGCGCTGCCGGATCTCAAGGCGCGGATCACCGGCAGCTCGATCCGTGTGCCGGTGCCGGACGTGTCGATCGCGATCCTCAACCTTCAGCTGTCCCGCGAGACCACGCGCGAGGAGGTCCTCGACTACCTGCGCGACGTGTCGCTGACCTCGCCGCTGCGCCGCCAGATCGACTTCATCAGCGCGCCCGACGCGGTCTCCAGCGACTTCATCGGCTCGCGGCACGCGTCGATCGTGGACGCCGGCGCCACCAAGGTCGAGGGCGACAACGCGATCCTCTACCTGTGGTACGACAACGAGTTCGGCTACTCCTGCCAGGTCATCCGGGTCGTCCAGCACGTCTCCGGCGTCGAGTACCCGACGTACCCCGCCCCGGCGGTCTGACCCCGCCCCCACGGCAGCGACGAGGCCGGCGCCCTGTTCCGGGGCGCCGGCCTCCGGCGTGGAGGGGGTCAGGCCGGACCGGACACCGCCTTCGCGTCGGTCGCGGCCTTCGCGTGGGACGCGGTCATCGCGTCGGGCGCCGCCGTCCGGCCGGGCGCAGCCGTCGGGTCGGACGGCACCGCCGAGTCCGGCGGGGTCTTGTGGGCACGCAGGGCGCCGACCGTCTTCAGCAGGCGGTCGGCCGGCTCGCGCAGGGCGGGATGGGCGAGCACCGTGTTGCGCAGCCCCCGCACCGGCCTGCGCACCATCCGGTGGGCCGCGGCGACCGGGTGGGCCCGGGTGGCGAAGCCCTCGGCGACGCGCAGCTCACGGGTCTTGAGCCAGTCCTTGTACTCCTTGTCGCCGCGCCCCCAGTCGATGAGCCGCACCCCTTCCCGGCGGGCCGCCTCGGCGAGGCGCAGATGCATCATGAGGCCCGGCGAGTAGCGGCGGAAGTCGGGGTCGTACGCGGTGAACCAGGCCGCGAGCACCGTGCGGGAGCGCGGTCCGAAGTGCACCGCGACCGGCCGCTCCCCCGCGTAGAGCACGGACATCACCCCCGTGAAGTACGCCTCGCGGACCTGGAACAGGTACTCCACCAGGTCGACGATCCATGGCCGGGAGAACCGGTCCATCCGGCCCGTGCGGCGGTACTGGGCGGACTTCCACCGCATGAGGGTGCGCAGCGCCTCGGGATCACGGTCGTCGAAGACGAAGCGGACCTCACCGGCGTCCCGCCCCAGCCGGCGCTCCTTCTTCAAGGTCGTCTTGGCGTGCCCCGGGTAGGTGGCGCGCAGCCACTCCGGGTAGCTGTCGTCGCCGTCCTCCAGGTCGATCACCGGAGAGGCGAAGGCTCCGGTGACCGACGGCTCGAACGGTTTCTGGTCCGCGACGAGATGATCGAACTCGAAGCTGGCGAGCCCGCAGGCCCGCAGCAGGTCCTGGGCGTCCCAGGTGACCCCGGGCCGGTGCACCAGGGCCTGGCAGTCGGACAGGCCGAGCCCGATGGCCCGGCCGACGCCGAAGGCGCCGCGCTCGTACGGGAAGAAGCCCACCGGCTCGCCGTCCTCGTGCAGCACGGCCACCCGAGCCCCGCTCCGGTATCTGCCGACACCGATGGCGAACTCGGGTGCCAGAAAGGGGTTGGCGTACTCGGGTGACTCCTCCATCGCGCGGTGCCAGGCCCGTCTCAGGGACTGGGTCAGCTCGCCCGTTCTGTGGATCGTGATCTCCGCGGCGCTGCTGACGGATCGCATGCGATCGCTCCCCCATCCCCCCATGACGCCGACGGCCGGGAAGCGGACTTCTCGACCATGCCCAAACGTCGCGGGACTATGCGTACGTTGTCAAGGCTTTGTGGCGTAATGGGACGACCGGGTGACGGGAGAGGGCCGGTGACGGCGGGTCAGCCCCGAGGGATCAGCGCCGCCGGGTCAGCTCTCCGCCTGGGCGATGTTGACCATCCAGGGCACGCCGAACCGGTCGGTGCACATGCCGAAGACATCGCCCCACATCTGCTTCTCCAGCGGCACCGACACCGACGCGTCCGCGGACAGCTGCTCCCAGTAGCCGCGCAGCTCGCTCTCGTCGTCACCGCTGATGCTCACGGAGTAGTTGTTGCCGGCCGTGCGCTGCATCTCGGGCGGGGTGTCGGCGCCCATGATCGTGAAACCGGCGGAGGTCTCCAGCATGCCGTGCATGATCTTGTCGGCCTGTGCGGGGTCGGGGTGCCCGAACTCGCCGAAGGTGTTCACGGTGAGCGTGCCGCCGAAGACCTCCTTGTAGAACTCCAGCGCCTGCCGGGCGTCGCCGTCGAAGCTGAGGTAGGGGTTGAGACGCGAGGCCATGAGAACCTCCCAGATCAAGCGAACGGTCAGTTGTCCGCAGACTAGCTCCGGGCACTGACAACGGCCCGCCGGAGCGAGGTGATCACGGCCGGGTCAGCAGGGCCGGCCCGTCCGGGGCCGCGATGCCGAACTCCTGATCGAGCACACGACGGGCCTCGGCCTCGTCGGCCAGCTCACGCCTGATGACCGTGCCGTCCGGGCGGGTCGCGGTCAGCAGACGGTCGTCCAGGGAGAGATGGCCGCCGTCGGACGTGAGCCGCTGCGCGTAGAGGCGCCGGCTGAACGGTGAGCGCGGGTTGGTGGCGATGTGCCAGTTGATGACCTCGAAGTCGGGGTGTTCGAAGGGTTCGACGGTGAAGGCGTACTGCGCCTCCCAGCCGTTCCCTGCGCCGTCCGGGTCTCCTGCCCCGGCCGCCCGGTGCGCCTCGAGCACCCACATCGGAAGCGGTCCGTCGTGCGGGACCTGGACCAGCCGGTGCCGGCGTCCCGCGTCGCGGACCTCGGTGCCGGCCGTGAGCGGCACGGCCTCCAGCAGCGCCCCGAGCGCGCCGAACCCGACGTCGGCCAGGTACGGCTGCGGATCGTCCGGGGCCTCGGCGAGCAGGGCCATGTGCGTGCGGGGGCGGCTGAGCAGCCGATCGGCGCCCACCACGACCCGTGCCGCCAGCCGCGTCACCCGGAACCCGAGCGCCTCCAGCGCGTGGGCGAACAAGGTGTTGTGCTCGTAGCAGTACCCGCCGCGCCGGCTGTGCAGCAGCTTCGCGGTGAGGTCGGCCATGCCGAGCGAGGGCACCGTGCCGCCGAGGGCGTCCAGATTCTCGAACGGGATGGAGCGCATGTGGGCGAGGTGCACGCCCCGCAGGGTCACGGCGTCGGGGCGGCGCTCCCCTTCCCATCCGATGTGCCGGAGGTAGGCGTCGAGGTCGAACCGGGCGGTCTCATGCATGCCCTCACCTTAGGGATCACCGCCCGCCCCCGTCGGCGGTCCCTGGTCCCGCCTCCGGCTGCGACTTTCGCCCTAGGGCCGGTGCGGGCAGCCCCGCCGCAGGGGGCGCCGGGGGCATCGGTCACACTCGTGAGGCCGAGATGTGTGTACGCACCACCGGGCTGCCCAGGGGTGCGTCGCGCCAGTGTGTACGACCCTTCGGAGACCTCATATGAACGCAGTACCGGCCGCCGTGGCGGGCGCCGCCGTCTTCACCTGGCTGGGCATGGTGCTGGCCATCTCGTTCCTGGAGGCCCCACTGAAGTTCCGCGCGCCCGGCGTGACGGTGGCGCTCGGGCTCGGCATCGGCCGGCTGGTCTTCCGCGCGCTGAACATCGCCGAGGCGGTCCTGGCCGTCGCCGTCGTGGCAGCGGTCGCCGTGGGGTCGCCCGGCGCGGGGCACATCACGCTCACCGCGGTGGCGGTGGTGCTGCTGGTGGTGCAGCTGGCGGCGGTCCGCCCGGTGCTCAACCGGCGCAGCGACCGGATCCTCGCCGGCGAGGAGGCGCCCCGCTCCCGCGCCCACTTCGCCTACATCGCCCTCGAGCTGCTGAAGGTGATCGCCCTGATCGCCCTGGGCGTGACCGTGCTGGCCTCGACCGTCTGAGGTCGCACATCCGCGCCCGGCACCGCGACCGTAGTGCGGTCACACGGCCCGCCCGGCACCGCGACCGCCTGAGGTCGCACAAGGCACACGACCGTCCGGCGCCCCTGCTGCCGCGCCGGTCATGCCTCCCACGCGACGTCCAGCCGGCCGACGCGGGCCAGGTTCTCGCGGTCCTCGGCGTCGTCGCCGGGCTCGGCCGCGAACCAGGCGTCGAGGATCTCCTTCAGCAGCGGCTCGGACGTCAGGCGCAGGCTGAGGGCGAGCACATTGGCGTCGTTCCAGCGGCGGGCGCCGTCCGCGGTGTAGGCGTCGGTGCACAGGGCCGCCCGCACACCGGGCACCTTGTTGGCGGCGATCGAGGCGCCGGTGCCGGTCCAGCAGCAGACGACCCCCTGCTCGGCCCGCCCCGCGGCGACCTCCCGGGCGGCCGCCTCCGAGCACGCCGCCCACTGCGGGTCGTCACCGGGCCGCAGCGCCCCGTGCGCCACCACCTCGTGGCCACGCCGTCCCAGCTCGGCGACCAGGGCGCGGGCCACGGGTTCGTCCATGTCCGAGGAGACGGAGATCCGCATGGACCGGAGCCTACAGCGGCCCGGGCGCGCGGTGCCGGGCCCCGCGGGCGGGAACCGCTCAGCGGCCGGCCGCGTCGCCCTGGGCGACCTCGATGTCCTGGTGGACGCTGATCGCGCCGGTCGCCGCGGCGGTGCAGGACAGCAGGGCGCAGGCGGTCAGCAGGGCGGCGATCCACGAGGCACCGCGCGGCGGCCTCGTGGCGGGCGACAGCAGGGCGGCCACGCGGCGCGGTACGGGCCCGGAGGTGGCCGCCGGGGTCATCGCGGGCCGGGCGGTGTCCGCGGTGTGCGTGGCGAGGGCGGCGCGGGCGATGGCCCGGGCGATCAGGCGGCGGTCGCCGACGGCGGCCGCGGCGGCCTCGTCGGCGGCGCGCTCGGCGGCCAGCCGGATGGCCTCGCGGACCGGGCGCAGGGCGGGGTGGCAGTGGGCGGCCAGCTCGGCCGCCGCCAGGAAGTAGTGATGGCCGCCCGCGATGTGGGCGCGCTCGTGCGCGAAGAGCGCCTCACGTTCACGCGCGTCGAGGCTGCGCAGCATGGCGGTGGTGACGACGATGCGGTGCGGGCGGCCGGGCAGGGCGTACGCGTCGGGGCGCGGGGAGTCGACGACGCACAGGTCGCCCGCCGCGGGCCGACGGCCGGCCTCCGAGCGCGCGGTGCGCAGACCGGCGGCCTGCCGCAGCACCGTGCGGACGAGGGCGAGCGCGGCGAGGGTGAGCAGCCCGGCGGCGAGGGCCGCCAGGGGCAGGACCAGGCGTGCGGAGGGCGTGTGCAGCGGGTGCACCAGCTCGCCGAGCGCGGCGAAGGCCGGGATCCTGAGCAGGCCGGTCAGCGCGAGGGTGCCGAGCGCCGCGACCGTGCCGGCCGCGAGCAGCAGCGCCGAGACGGTCAGGGTCCACAGCGCGGCCACGGGCGCGCAGCGCTCCAGGACCCTGCGGGCCGGCGCGGGTGCGGCCCAGGGCAGGAGCAGGGGAATCAGCAGCAGGGCGATCCTCACGGGCTCTCCTCCAGCAGTCGGCGCAGGACCTCCTCGTCGTCCGGACTGAGCTGGGCGACGAAGCGGGCCAGGACCGTCTGCCGGTCGCTGCCGCGGTCGAGTTCGCTGTGCATGCGCAGGGCGGCCAGGCCGTGCGGGTCCTGCACGGGCCGGTAGGCGTAGCCGCGGCCCTGCCGCTCACGCTCCAGTGTCCCCTTCTCGTGCAGCCGGGACAGGATCGTCGTCACGGTCGTACGGGCCAGTCCGGAGGCGAGTTCGGCCTGCACCTGGGCGGGGGTCAGCGGTGTGCCCGCCGCCCACAGTGCGGCCATCACGGCGGCCTCCAGCTCGCCCGCCGGCCGGCGTTCGTCCTTTTCGGCGCTCATGGAACGATCCTCACCCCGCGATCGTCTACAGTGTCGTAGACCGTCTACTTGATTGTAGACGGTCGGGTGCCGTGCATCCGGCGGCCCGCACAGAAAGGACTCATACGATGACCACACCCGTGGTTCTATCGTCGCAGCTCGCGGTGAATCCACTCGACGCCCGGTCGCTGCTGGCCGCCTTCGGCGTCCTCGGCGTCGGCGTGGTGATGTTCGCCGAGACGGGACTGCTGATCGGTTTCTTCCTGCCGGGCGACTCCCTGCTCTTCACCGCGGGCCTGCTGTGCACCGGCACGGAAGCGCACGGCATCCATCTCTCCCTCGGGCCCCTGCTGGCCGCCGCGGCGCTGGGCGCACTGGCCGGTGCGCAGGCCGGCTACCTGATCGGCCGCCGCGCGGGCGGCACCCTGCTCGCCCGCAGCCGCTCGGCGCGGCTGCAGGAGGGAGCCCAGAGAGCCGAGGAGCTGCTGGCGCGCTACGGCCACGCCAAGGCGATCGTGCTGGCGAGGTTCATCCCCGTGGTGCGCACCGTGCTCAATCCGCTCGCGGGTGCGCTGGGCGTGCCCGCCCGGGTGTTCACCGTCTGGCAGGTGGCCGGCGGGCTCGTGTGGAGCCTCGGCCTCACTCTGGCGGGTTACGCGCTGGGCTCCTCCGTCCCGAACGTGGACCGCTATCTGCTGCCACTGGTCGCACTGATCGTGGCAGTGTCCCTGATCCCGCTCGCCCTGGAGCTGTACCGCGGCCGCAGGCGTGCCAAGACCGAGGAGGTCCGCGGATGAAGTCGGCGTTCGACGGAGCGTCCATCGACGGCTCCGCCTACCGGGACGTGGTGGACCTCGCGCAGCACACACCGGGCTGGCTGGACACCGTGATCAAGGTGTGGTCGACGTACGGGCTGGCACTGTTCGCCGTGCTCATGGTCCTGGCCTGGTGGCGGGCCCGGCGCGCCGGGGCCGCCGCCGCGGTGATGGCCCTGGCCGTCCCCGTGGTGGTGGTCCTGGCCTACGTGGCGAACGACGTGCTGAAGGCGTTCGTCCACGAGGACCGGCCCTGCCAGACCCTTCAGGTGCGCACCCTCGAGGCGTGCCCGGCACACGGGGACTGGTCCTTCCCCAGCAACCACGCGGCGATCGCCGCCGCGGCCGCCGTGGCGCTGCTGCTCCTCTCGCGGCGGCTGGGCGTGCTCGCCTGTCTGGCGGCGGTCGCCATGGCCGCGTCGCGGGTGTGGATCGGCGTGCACTATCCGCACGACGTCCTGGCCGGCCTGGTGGTCGGCGGGCTCCTCGCCCTCGCGGCGATCGTGCTGCTGCGCCGCCGTTCGGAGGCGCTGGCCCGCCGGCTGACGGCGTCCGCTCCGCTGCGTCTGCTGCTGTCCGCATCGTGAACAGCGAGGGCGACGGCACGACGGCGAGGGAACGGGGCGGGCGGCGCAGGGACGTCGCCGATCTCGCGGGGAGCGCGGGACTCGGCGCGTGGGCGGCGTTCACCGTGCTGGCGCTGGTCGTCGGCGGCCGGGCCGGTGTGCCGCTCTGGCCGGACGACAGGTTCCTCATATGGGCCGTCGGCCACCGCCCGGAGGAGGCCGTGGCGCTCGCCCGGGGCGTGACCGCCACCGGTACGGGAGTCGTCCCGTACCTGCTCGCCGCGCTGGCCGGCGTGGTGGCGGGACGCACCACACGGGCCCGGCTGCTCGCCGCCGCCGTCGGCCTGGCCTGCCTCGCCGCGGGCCAGCTGGTGCGCTACGGCGTGATGGAGCTGGTCCATCGCTCCCGCCCCCCGCAGGCGGACTGGACGTCCCACGCGAGCGGCTGGGCGTTTCCGTCCGGGCACACCACGACGTCCGCGCTGGCCGCCGGCGTGCTCGTCGTCGCCCTCACCCTGCGCGCCCCGCGCGGGGGAAGCGCGCTGCGGATCGCCCTGTGCGTCTGGGCCCTGCTCGTCGGCCTGAGCCGGGTCTACCTCGGCGTGCACTGGTTCACGGACGTCGTCGGGGGCTGGCTGTTCGCGGCGGGCTGGCTGGGGCTGTGCCTGTGCGCAGCCGCCCATCTGCTGCCCACGTCGTTCCTCACCGGCCCGGCCGCCCCCGCGAGGGACGCCGGGCAGGACGCCGCGCCCCCGGACCCCGGCCACCGCGGACGGCCGGGCACGGTCTGAGACCCCCTGACGGCGCCGGAGGCCCGGCGATCGTCTTCCGAGCGCCTGCGCGACGGAGGGCGAGAGCGCACCCGCTGCCGACCGACGGTGAAGAGCCCACCCGCTGCCCACGGACGGTGGCGAGCGCACCCGGTGTCCGCGGCCCGCCGCACCTGCGGCGTCACCGCGCGTCGAGCGCCTTGTCGAGGGTGAGGGTGGCGTCGATGAGGGCGAGATGGGTGAAGGCCTGCGGGAAGTTCCCCAGCTGGCGGCCCGTCGGGTCGATCTCCTCCGAGTACAGGCCCAGATGGTTGGCGTACCCCATCATCTTCTCGAACACCAGCCGGGCCTTCTCCGTCCGCCCCGCCCGGGCCAGGGCGTCGACATACATGAACGTGCACAGCGAGAAGGTGCCCTCCGATCCGCGCAGGCCGTCCGGCGACGCCTCCGGGTTGTAGCGGTAGACGAGGCTGTCGCTGACCAGTTCCCGCTCGATGGCGTCCAGGGTCGAGGCCCAGATCGGATCCTCGGGGCTGAGGAACCCGACCGTCGCCATGCGCAGCAGCGAGGAGTCCAGTACGTCACTGCCGTAGTGCTGGACGAAGGCCCGCTGTTTGTCGTCCCAGCCCTTGGCCATGACCTGTTCGTAGACGGCGTCCCGCTCGGTCTGCCACCGTCCCGCCGACGACGGCCAGCCCTTCGACCGGGCGAGGCGCAGCGCGCGGTCGAACGCCACCCACGACATGACCCGGCCATAGGTGAAGTCCTGGGGCCCGCCGCGGGTCTCCCAGATCCCCTCCTCCGCCTGGTCCCAGTGCTCGGCCAGCCAGTCCAGGTTCGCCCGCATCGAGGTCCACCCCTCGTACCCGACCTGGAACCCGTGCTGGTGCGCGAAGTACATGCTGTCCAGCGCCTCGCCGTAGATGTCCAGCTGGAGCTGCGTCGCGGCGCCGTTGCCGATCCGTACCGGCCTTGAGCGCGCGTAGCCATCCCAGTGCTCGAGGGTCTGCTCCTCCAGGTCGGACGAGCCGTCGACCTTGTACATGATGTTGAGCGGCCCCGTCTTGCCGCCGCTCCCGGCCCGCTCCTTGACCCGGTCGCTCAGCCAGGCGTTGAAGGCCCGTGCCTCCTGGGTGAAGCCCAGCCCCAGCAGGGCGTACACGGAGAAGGAGGCGTCACGGATCCAGGTGAACCGGTAGTCCCAGTTGCGTTCGCCGCCCAGTTGCTCGGGCAGGGCCGTCGTCGGAGCGGCCACCAGGGCGCCGCTGGGCGCGAAGGTCATGAGCTTGAGGGTGATCGCGGAGCGCTCCACCATCTCGCGCCAGCGTCCGGTGTAGCGCGACTGCGCCAGCCAGGAGCGCCAGAAGGCCGCGGTCTCTCCGAAGAGCTGCTGGTAGGTCTCCTGGCGGACCTCGGCGGGTGGCCCCCCGGTACCCGTCTCCAGCACGAGCCCTCGCTGCTGACCGGCCTGCAGCGTCAGCGACAGGTGCAGGTCGGCGCCCTGGTCCGTGGCGACGTCGATGAGCCGCTCGTCCTCCGGTTCCCGGATGGGGTGCACGGTGAGTTCCGTGCCGTCCTCAGCGGCGAAGACCGCTCCGTGCTCGGAGATGTGCAGTTCGTGCTTGCTGCGTCCGTAGTCGAACCGCGGGGCGATCTCCACCTGGAACGTCATGCTGCCGCGCACACAGCGGACCAGACGCACCAGCCGGTGGCGGGACGTGACCGTCGTACCGGTCACCGGCATGAAGTCGACCACCTCGCCGGCGCCCGCCTCGGTCATGAACCGGGTCACCAGGACCGCCGTGTCGGGCAGGTACAACTGCTTGGTCGCATCGGTCCGGTGAGCCGGCCGGACCGTGCAGTGACCGCCCTTCTCCTGGTCCAGCAGTGACCCGAAGATGCTCGGCGAGTCGAACCGCGGGGAGCAGAACCAGTCGATCACCCCCTCGGTGGTCACCAGCGCGGCGGTCTGCAGATCGCCGATGAGACCGTGGTTCTCGATCAGTGGGTAACCGTCCATGGGGGCGCTCCTTCCGGTGTGAGCAGGCGTCCGCTCGCGATCGGCCTCCTCGGCATCCCGCTAGTGCGCCTTCCAGTTCGCGTTGTCGGGGATCGTCTTGTCCGGCACCCGCACCTGGATGACGGACGGGCCGTCCGAGTACTCCAGCGCTCCCGTTACCGCGTCCCGCAGCTCTCCGTAGGTGCCGACCTCCCAGCCCCGGCAGCCGAAGACCTCCGCCAGCGCGCTGTAATTCCACCGGTGCAGCTCGCACGGCTTGTAGAACGGGGTGTCGGAATGGAAGATCCCGGCGTCGGCGAGCCATTGCTCCACGGCGTAGACGCCGTTGTCGACGACGAAGACGACCGGATGGAGCCCGAACCGGGTCTGCGTCGAGAGGCATTGGGCGGTCATCTGGAAGCCGCCGTCGCCCGAGAAGACCAGCACCTTGTGGTCCGGGCCCTTCGCCAGGCAGATGCCCGTCGCGGCCGCCGCGCTGTACCCGATCGCGGAGTAGGACGACTGGACGACGAACCCTCCGGGGCTCGGCACTTCCAGCAGCAGGCTTCCGAAGTAGTTCATGCTCGCGTCGGCGCCGACGATGGTGTCCGTGTCGACGTACTGCTGGACGTAGTTGTAGAACCCCTGGTAGGTGATGACATCGGCGTCGCTCACGGTCGGCACGCTGCGGGCCGGCTTGTCCGGCAGTTTCTGTGTCCTGGGGGCGATGTTCTCCGCCAGGATGCCGTCGATGAGGTGTTCCAGGGCGACCTGCCCGCCGAAATACGTGCCGAACTTCACCGCGTCGAACGAAGCGAAGGCGGTCTTGCCGTAGTCCGGGTCCCAGCCCAGGGAGTTGATGTCCGTCAGCCACACGCCGAGGGCCAGTATGAAGTCGGACGCGGCGGCAAGGTCCGTGACCGCGGTCGATGACGCCTGCCCGTCGAGCACGCCGACGAACTGGGCGTCTTCCTCGGAAAGGACCGCCTTGCTGAGGAGTTCCGTGACGAACGGGACGTTCAGTTGCTCGATCAGCGTCATGGCCTTGTCCTGAAGGCCGAGCCGGTCGATCTCCACGCCCACCCAGATGAGCGGATTCTCGGCGTTCTCGAGCCTTTCGCGGATCCGCGCGACCGACTCCTTCAGGCTGGTGTCGTCGGACAGGGTCCTGGCCGGCTTCAGAACGCCCCTCGGCGGCTCGCACTCCAGGTCGACCATGTCCTGGAGCAGCTCGATGTAGATCGGGCGCCGTTCGGTGATGCACCGGGTCAGCGCGTAGTCGATCAGGGTCGGCGCGAGGTCCGGATTGTCGAGCCGGACGGCCGCGACCGTCAGGTGCTCGAACGACTGGAGATCCGTTTCGCGTCCACTGATGAAGTGATGGGCGCTGAAGCCGGTCTGCTCGAAGGTGATGGTCTTCTTGATGCTCGGTGTGCCGTTGATCAGCACGATCGGCACCTTCTCGACATAGGCGCCGGCGACGGCGTTCACCGCGCACAGCGCACCCGCGGAGTAGGTGACGCAGAGGGCGCCGATCCCCTTCAGCCTCGCGTATCCGTCCGCCGCGTAACCGGCGTTGACCTCGTTGACTTCCTCGATGATCTGGACGCCGCCCGGCGTGACGTACCGGTTCAGCCATTCGATCGAGTAGTCGCCGGCGATGGCGAACAGGTGCTCGAGGCCGAGTTGGCGGAGCCGGTCCACCAGATAGCGTCCTACAGTGCAGCCCTCGTTCATGGTCGGAGCACCTCCGTGCTCAGTAGTCGCTCGCGCCGCCGAACAGCCGGGGCAGGTAGATGTCGAAAATGCCCGGGCACCTGCGTTCCGGATACCGCCGCAGCATGAAGTCCTTGAAGGCGCCGTCCGCCAGTCCGTCACCGATGGCCTGCCTGGCGGCGGAGAGGTACTCGATGTTGCGTGCGACTTCGTTCTTGTCGGCCGGCAGGCCGTGGCCCGGCAGGAACACCTCGTAGTCCGAGACCAGCATGTCCTGCAGCACCCGGGTCCAGTGGTCCAGGTGTTTCGTCAGGTACAAATGGGTGCCGCTGTAGATCAGGTCCTGAGCGACGTACACCCCTACCTCGGGAAGCCTGATGGTCAGGCCGTAGTCGATCTCGGTGTCCGTCACCCGGTCGAAGACGTAGCGGACTCCGTCGATCGTCTCCTCACCCGGACCGGCGACTTCCTTCGGGACGGTGATGCGTTCCGGAGCGAGGTCACCGAGTTTCCAGTGGTCGCTCCTGGAGTCCTCGCCGTGCTCCTGGATGAAGGTCATGGTTTCGGACAGCGCGTAGACCGGGACGTCGGTGAACGCCGTGCCGAGTCCGAACCAGTGGTCGGGGTGGCGGTGGGAGACGTACAGCCTTGCGATCGGCTTGCGCAGGCTGTCCGCGTAGTCCCGGAACGCCCGCGCGTACGGGACGAGGAACTGCGCGTCGACGAGCACCAGTTGGTTCCGGGTTTCGACGACATGCGTGGCGTTGGCGATGTTGTCGCCCGTGAAGGACGCGACGAAGGTGTGAATTCGGACATCGCCTGCCTGCTTCACGACCATGCTGATGGGATCTGATACCTGGGCGAGCATTCGAGGCCTCTTCGGGTTAGGTGGTCTGCTTGCGCAGTTCCTCCAACGCGGCCCTCGCGACGTCGTAGGCACTGTCTCTGCCGGGCACCGGGTCGTCCTCGCCCGGCCGCCAGAAACGCCGGCGCGCCATGCGCATGGAGCGGTCGAACGGCGGGATCGCGTTGAACACTTCGATCAGATAGGGCCCGCTGTACACCGGCGCGATCTCGTTCGAAACGATGTCCCACGGGATCCAGCTGTCCTTCACCGCGCCCCGGTCGGGAGCGGAGATGTGGACGTAGTAGAGCCGGTGCCGGCGTACCGCTCGGGCGACGTTCTCCTTCAGGACCGACGGGCCCTGACTTTCCATCACGACCTGTGCGGTGTCGATCGTGACGCCACCCTGCGCGTGCTCGAGGCCGTCGAGGAAGTCCAGTACCTCCGACACCATGTTGGGCGGCGGCGTCTCCCAGCTCTTGACGGGCTCGACGGCGAGCTTCACCTCGCGCGCCGCGGCGTACTCCACCAGCTCCTCGAAGACCGGGCGGGCCGCGGCGAAGCGCGGTTTCATCCAGTCCTGCAGGGCGTCGCTCCAGATCGGCTCGTCGGTGTCCGTGACCGGGAAGACCCCGTAGGGGTAGATGAACGGCCCGGACATGATCGAGTCGCCGCCCAGGACCCGGGTGATGTCGACGCGCGACTTGAGGTAGGACAGGGCCTGCCTGCGCTGCTCCTCGTACGGCGACGTCGGGTCGAAGGTCCGTGTGGTGCCGACGTTGGTGGTGAACCTCACCTCCCCCAGCCCTGCCTGGTCGAACGCTTTCCTCAGGCCGGCGTAGCAGTCGACCTCGAGCTTGTGATCGACGTCCGCCGGCTGGGCCGCGATGTGCACGTCGAAGCCGTCGTAGCCCATGTCGGTCAGGGCCCGCACGTGATCGATGAGGACCCGGGCGTACCGCGTGTCCTGGGGCCGCAGGTCGGCCGTGAACATGAAGAAGCTGAAGAACACGTCTCGTCCGAACGTCGCGTTCATCGTCACCACCCCAGGACGTCGGCGAGGTAGGCGCGGGCCTTCTTGGCGTACTCGAGCGGGACGGCCTTGTTCGGATCCTGCTCCGCTTCGACGACCAGCCACCCCTGGTACTGCGCGTCGGCCAGCACTTCGAGGATGGGCCGGAAGTCGATCGCGCCCTCTCCGGGCACGGTGAAGACGCCCTGCTCGATGGCGTCCTGGAACGACAGGCCCTCCTCCCGCACCCGCTTCACGACCTCGGGCCGGACGCTCTTCAGGTGGACGTGGCCGATGCGGTGGGCGTGCGCCCGGGCCAGCTCCAGCGGATCGTCACCGGCGAAGGCCAGATGGCCGGTGTCGAGCAGCAGGTGGACCAGGCCGGGATCGGTCGACGCCAGCAGCCGGTCGATGTCGGCGCGGGTCATGACGCCGGTGCCCATGTGGTGGTGGTAGCTCAGTTTCATCCCGGCCGCGCCGGCGATCCTGCCGAGTTCGTTCAGACCCGACGTCAAGGCGTCCCACTGGGCGTGGGTGAAGACCGGGCGGTTGGCGAACACGTCCACGGGAAGCAGGTGCGAGGAGGCGCCGAACTCGGCGACGACCAGCTCGGTGCCGCCCAGCTCCTTGATGTGGGCCAGCGTCTCCTCGAAAGCGGCGATCGTCTTCTGCCGCATGTTGCCGATCGTGAAGTACGTGCTCGTCCAGGGCTCGGACACCCGCAGGCCGCGGATCTCCAGGGCCGCCCTGAGCTCGGCGGCGTCCGAGGGGTACTTGTGCCCGAGGCTGCAGCCCTGGAAGCCGGCGAGCGCCATCTCGCTCACGGCCTGACCGAAGGAGATACCGGCGTCGATGGTGGGGAAGTCGTCGTTCCACCACAGGGTGCAGCAGACGCCGAGCTGCACCTTGTCCGGGCTGAGCCGGTCGGCCAGCGCCGTCATCGTGCCACCCCTTTCAGATAGCGGTCGGCGATGCGGGGCGGCTGGGCCCAGGAGCCGTATCCGGGTGCCTTGGCACCGGGAGGATTGGCTCCGATGGCCCGCCACAGCAGTCCCTCCTGGTAGGAGGCGGCGGTGACCGTGGAGGTGCCTGCCGATGTGTGGGGTCCGTAGTGGTCGACCCACTCGGGCGGCAGTGCGTACCACATCCCGGCGTACCAGAGCTTGATCACCTGGCGGGCCACCGGGCCGAGCCGGTCGTCGCTGAGGATCCGGTGGCGCAGGGCCCGGTCGAACACGTCCCGGTCGAGCGGGGTGCGGGCACGCCGCCCGGCATCGTCGCCCGCGTCGGCCCGCGCGGCCCGGTGGGCTTCGAGGAGGGCGTTCACGACCTCGTCGCCGCAGGCGGTCCGCACCTTGGCCAGATATTTGTGGGCCATGCCGGTGCCCAGGAGATCGGTCTCCTCGAAGGCGGTGAGGTCGACCGACAGGGAGAGGAACTCCTTGAACGAGGGGGCGGTGGTCATCGCGTCACCGCCTGAACGGTCGCACCGGCGTCCGGTGAGGTCTGCGGATCGGACCCGTCCGCGGCCGGGATCTCGAAGGTGGGAGCGGCGTGCAGTCCGTCGCTGCCGGGCAGGGGGGTGCGCACCAGCCGGTTGAACCCGTCGCGCAGGCGGAACATCTCGCAGACAGCTTCCTGCAGGAGGCCCGGCTGCCCGTTGAAGGCCTTGGTGAGCAGGGCGAGGAACTCCCCGTAGCCCGCGTTGAAGTCCCGGGCGACACGGGCGAGTTCGGATCCCTCCGGGTAATCGGTCAGCCGGGCGCTCACCTTCACCTTGTACACATCGTCCCAGCAGATGCTCAGCTCGGGCCCCGTCGGCGCGTCGGGCTTGTCGCCCACCTGGTAGTAGCGCCCGAGCTGGAGCTGCCGGAACCGGTAGTAGTGGGCGAGCTCCCCGTCCGCGTCGTAGATCCCGGAGTCGAGGCCCTCCCCCTGGGCGGCGATGAAGCGCAGCGCCCGCTGTGCCGATTCCAGGTCGGTGACGACGATGATCTCTCCGCCGCCCGAGTAGAAGAACTCGGAGCCCACCTGCCGTGCCGGGTCCCCGCAGAAGAGCGCGGGGTCGTCGGCCGCGACCTTTTCGAGCCCTTCGATGATCTCCTCGTAGAACTCGCCGATGCTGTAGAAGCGCATGCCCTCGGTCGTGGGGCTGGCGACCAGCGGCGAGGACCTGCCGTCCGGTGCCGGTACCAGCCGTGAGCCGTCGCTGGGGGCCCGGCCGGGCCGCTCGATCTTGCAGAACGTCTCCACCGCCTCGGGGGAGAACGGCCGCAGGTCGACGGTGAAGTCGTCCTCCCCGTCGGGCAGCCGTGCCGGATACGACGGCACGAAGCCGGGGCAGGTCAGATCGGGTGTCCCGCCGATGGCGTTCAGGACGTTGGCGACGAGGGTCAGGTGCAGCATCTCCTCCACCGCGGCCACCCGGATGATGTGGGCGGCGTCGGAGTTGGTGGTGGAGCGTATGGAGTAGTACGCGGTCAGATACGTGGGGATGGTCGCGTGCTCGAGCGCCATCGCCGCGTTCAGGTAGCTGGTCAGGTCGTCGCGGTTGTCGATGGTCGACACGGTCATCGGGCCACCTCCCCGGAGGTCGGCGCCGGGTGGCGCCGGTCGAAGGCAACGTCGGTCGCAGCGGTGCCGGAGCCGAGCTGGGACAGCATGGCCCGGACGCTGCGCAGGCACAGGGCGGCGACGGTGAGCGTCACGTTCGACGTGCCCACGGTGGGCATGCTTCCGCCGCCGACCAGATAGAGGTTGTCGTGGTCCCAGCACCGCTGATCCGGGTCGACCACCGAGACCGACGGGTCGTCGCCCATCACATGGGTGCCGGCGAGGTGGTTGCCCCCGCGGATCTCGTACCCCACTCCGTCGTGGACGGCATAACCCCAGAAGTTCGGCTGGTACACGGTGTGGTCCTCGGCCCCGAGGCGGGCGAAGATGCGTTTCGACAGTTGCCGGGCGTACGCCACCCCGCGCATCGTGTACTCGGGGATGTCGTAGGTGAGGACGGGCCGCATGTTCCCCAGCCTGTCGGTGAAGTCGGGGCTCACGGTGACCCGGTTGCTCGGGTTGGCGGGGACCTCGACCATGAAGGCCAGCTGCAGCTGGCGGGACACATGGTCGACCAGCCCCTGGCGGAGGGACTCGCCGTAGCGGCCGCCGGAGTCCACCAGGCCGATCAGGTCGGTCATCGGCGCGCCCCGGGCCCAGCCCCAGCCGTCGTTGTGGATGTCGATGGTGAACGCCGCCTGGTGACTGCGGAAGCCGCCGCCGCGCAGGTCGGCGATGCCGCCCGTGCAGTTCGTGCCGCGGAAGGTGCCGGCCACCTCCGGCAGCAGGCCCCACGCCAGCAGATAGGCGTGGTCCATGAAGTTGCGCCCCATCATCCCGCTCGAACCGCGCAGGCCGGAGGCCAGCATCAGCCTGGGGTTCTCCACCGCGTTGGCGGCCAGGACGAACAGCCGGCCACGGGCTCGCATCGTGGTGAAGCCGGGGCTCTCGGGCCGGTCGTAGCGGCGGTACTCGATCTCGGTGACCCGGCCGGTGCGGTCGTCGGTGTGCACCTTGTAGGCCACCGCCTGCGCCACGAGGTCGACGCGGCCGCTCTGAAGGGCCAGGGCGAGGGTTTTGCCGGCGTTGTACTTGGCCTGCACCGGGCAGATGGGCACGCAGTTGTTGTTGCCCTGGCACCGCTCGCCGACCTCGACCTGGTAGGCGCTGACCGCCCCTCGGGGCACATAGCCCTTCCCGCCGTCGTAGGCCGGGTTGGGAATCCCGTTGCGGCCCTGCGGGAACGGCCGGACCCGCAGCTCCCGGCGCTCCCCGCCGAGTTCGACCGGCATCCCGTCGATGTCCCTGGCCACCATCCGGTCCAGGTAGGACAGGGGCAGCCCCTTCATGGGGAAGACGTAGTCCTCGTCGAAGGTGATCCCGAGGTAGGCCTGGTCCTCCACGTCGGCGGAGACACCGATCTCGCGTTCGGCCTCGTTGTAGTACGGGGCGAGGTCCTCGTAGCCGAGCGGCCAGTCCGCCCCCTGGCCGTAGAGCGTCCGCATCCGGAAGTCCTCGGGCAGCATCCTCAGGGTCTTGCCCTCCCAGTGCATGGTGGTGCCGCCGAGGACCCGCGTGTACGTGGTGTCGGTGGCGAAGGGCCCGGTCTGCACGAGGTAGGAGGAGGCGTCGGGCGCTCCCGGGGTGATGCGCCGTGCGTCGGTGCCACGCGGCATCGGAGCGTTGGGCACGGCCGGGTAGGGGGCCTGGTTGTCCTTGCCGATGGCCGAGTAGAAGCGGTCCAGGTAGCGCTCGTAGCCCCGGAGGGTGAGGTCTTCGGCCGGGCCCGCTTCGAGGATCAGCACTCTCTTGCCGGCGTCGCTCAGCCGCGAGGCGATCAGGGCGCCGGAGATGCCGCCGCCGACGATGACGGCGTCGTAGACGATCTCGGCCGCCGCCATGGGGTCGGTGCGCTGCGCCGCCCCCTCGGGGAACTTCGCGTACATGAGGCAGTCACCCCTCCTCTGCCTTCTCTGCTCCGTGAGCTTTCGAGCGGATCTGTGGAATCCGCTCGCGGTCGGCGCCCTGATCACGCGGATGGAAAGGCGTGGAAGCCGAGTACGTCCATGGGCTGCCGCCAGGAATACATGGAATTCCGACGCGAGCGAGCCGGACGGCCGGCGCGAGGAAGCGCGGATTGTTCAGTGAATTTCGATGATCGGGCGGCATGTGTGAGCGCTGCCGGTAATGCCTGACACGCAGACCACTGCCGCACCACAACCATACGCGGGAACCGTCAAGATCGCCGAACGAGAACAGCGATTCGGCCAGCTGTTTCCTGAGTGAACGTCATAAACTTCACTTGTAATGGGAGATGAGTACCGAAAGGCCTTGCGGCGCGATTGGGTGACCCGTCAACTTCCTGCATCTGAAGGAATCTTGGGGCCGTGTTGCGCTCTTCTCCGCCGGTGCTTTCATTGGAATTGAAGGGCAAACGTGCCGGTAGATATATGCGAGGCCGACGCCCTGGGCGCGGGCAGCGATATCGCCATCCGAAAACGACTCGCCGGCCTCCGCTCCACTGCGGCACTCGGCGTCCTTGCGGCGCCCCGCCCGTCCTGCGCAGCGCGGAGGGAACCTCATGTCCACCAAGGTCATCCGCCATCCGGCAGGCGCGGTACGGCCGCATGGCGCCCCGTGGTACACGCTGTACCCCCGACGGTGGTCGTCCCGGATCTCACGGTCGGCGGGCAGGAGATGGCGTAAGTTCAGGACCGAAAGGGAGGCGCGCAGGAGCATCGTCCCCAACCGCAGTTGGCGCTCCTGGAGGTTCACCCTCGGGCCCCTTTTGCGCGTATGGGCCCTGCTCTGGACGCTTCTGCTTTTCACCTGGGTGGGACTGGCGCTTTATGATTTCTACAGCAAGGGAGAGGAGCACAAAACCAAGCTCCACGAAGTGCTCGAGTCTCTGTGGTTCGATGCCGTCAACCACATCCTGGGCCCTGTACTGACGGGTTCCGTGCTGCTGGCGATCTTCCTTCTCTACTGGTACCACCAGACCAAGAAGCCGCTCGTCAAGAAGGCGCGCACACATCCACACGATCTCGTCCCCACAGCCGGAACCCTCGTCAACCGCATCGTCGGGCGCCGGGAACTGTCCCAGGTGATCGCCCAGACCCTCCGCAGCCGTAAATCGCGAAAGCCCTATCTTCTGGTCGGCGGCGTAGGGGTCGGCAAGACGGCCGTCTTGGTGGAACTCACTCGGATGCTGGCCGAGCAGTCCGCCGTTCCCGTGCCCATAAGTCTGCGCGACAGAAAAGACGACGGTGAACTCGACTTCGAGGAAATGGCACGGCGCCGCTTCGCGGAGGAAGCGGACCAAGGGGTGCTGGCCGGCAGCAACATCGACAAAACGTGGCGGCAGCTCAGGCTCGACGACAAGGCCGTCGTCATCGCCGACGGCCTTGAAGAGGCCCTCCTCGGCGAGAAGTACCAGGAGGACCGCGACAACATCATCCGGCGTGCGATCGAGCGCGCGGACCGCCAGAAGCTGCCCCTGGTCATCGCCTCCCGTCCGCACGCTCCGCTGGAGGGCACCCGGGCGGCGATCGCCAACCTGGAACCCCTGAGCGAGGAAGCGGCGCTGGAATACCTGATCCGGGAACACCGTGAGCTGGACGAGCGCCGGCTCGACTGGGTGGTGGAGACGGCTCAGGTCACGGATTCGCCGATCTACCTGCGGATCGCCCGTGTGCTCCAGCAGTACGGTCTGCTGGAGCATCTGACACTGCGCGAGGAAGGCGGCCGCCTGGACACCCGCAGCAACGACTGCTCCACGCTCAGGCTCGGGCTTCTGAACACCTACCGCCAGGCCATCGAGGACGGCCGCATCTTCGACAGACTGGTGATGGACCACAAGGAACGCCGGGAAACCCTGTGGGTCGTCTCGGCGCTGGCCTGCCTCGGGCTGTTCCAGGACAGTATCGAGGTGACGTTCGACGATTTCGTCAGTGCACACGTGGACGACCTTCTGTGTCGCCGGCAGTTTCCGGAAACGCACCCAGGGTCACCCGGCGATGCCGAGCAGCACGGGATCCGCCTCGTCGTTTCCGCGGCGCAACGCGACGCGATCTGGGAGGTGGTGGGCCGGAAGGTCGGCGGGTCGGCGCCCTGGCTCAACGCCCTGGACTATCCCGTCGAATGCCGTACCGAGTTGGCGAGATACACGGCCAACGGACAGCTCCTCGGGCTGGTGTACGGCTGCAAGAACAAGGTCCGCTTCCCGCACAGCATCCTTCAGGCATACCTGGGTTACCGCCTCCTGAGGGAAATGGACGACGAACAGATCAAGGCGGTCGTCGAACCGGCGCTGCGCAGCCCGGGCCCGTCCCGGGAACTGCTGATCGCTCTGGTACTGCTGTCACGTCACCCGGAAGGTCCTCCGGCCGCCCGGTCGGCCACCCCGAAGTACACGACTCGTCGTGCCGCTGGTGGGCAAGGCGCGCGATGCGGACTGTCCGAGCTGCTCAGCCGCGCCGCGGCGAACCGGCATGACGCGAAGTATTTCGACCTGTACGCCGCGGCCCTGGAAATCGACTGCGTCCATCCGGACCCGCGGCAGGACGAGTTCGCCCGGATTCTTGAGGAACAGTGGGCCGTCCTCGACATCCGAGGCGATCAGCGCACCATCCAGGACGCGAAACTGCGGTTGGTGCGGCGCTTCGGTGCCGCGCTGCGGGAACGGGACCGGCGCGGCAAGGGCTGTGACGCTCTGCCCTACAAGCGTCTCTTCCGCATCGGTACGCATGAGCCCTCTCGCTCCGTCCGGCTCGCGATCGCCCATCAGATAGCCGCCGGTGGCGATGCGGCTTTCCAGGGTCTGCGCTCGGAATTCCCGCTCGGAACCGATCCGATGTCGCAGTACCTGGAAAAGACCCATGAGGTCAAACAGAAGCTCGACGACGACTACAGTGCGTGGCTCGACGAAGTGGACGCGGACCCCGTCACCGACCCGGACACGACGGAGACAAGGCAGCACAAGCACGACCGGATCGTCGAGGAGTACGAGCAGTGCCGCACCATCTGGTGGCGTCACTTCGCCCTCCGGGCCTGGCTCGTCCCCATGATCGTCGGATCCGTCTCGGAAAAGTACCGTGACGAGGCGAAGGAGCGGCTGGGTCTCTGGCTGGACAATCTGATGGTCCCGGCCGGCCGGCAGAGCCCGCCCATGCCGCTCTCTTTGGAGATCGCACTGGCCCAGGGCTTCAAGAACGCGGCGAACCGCAGGAGACGGCACCCGGACGCCTACGAGGAGACCCGGGCCTACCTGGTGAAGCAGGCCGAGAACATGCTCACCCGCAGCCGCTACTGGTACGCGCAGCTGACGCTGATCCAGGCACTGTGTCTGTGGGAGCTTCCCGACACCCTGGGACACGCCGCCGGGTCAGGCGCGGCGAACGAGCACGGCGGCCGGTCCACGCCGGCGACGACCGGCCACCCGGCGAACGGCGAGGTGGCGTCGGAGGGTGCCATGGAGCCCATGAGGTCGGTCACCCGATGGCTCGCGATGGCGGGCAGTGCACACCGGGCCGCGGCTCCCGTCGGCGTCACGTACGAGCGCCGTGCCGAACACGTCCTCCATCCGTTCGTCGCCGAAGCCGGCGATCTGGTGACCCTGGCCCTGGAAACGGGGCACCCCGAGCGGTTCATCTGGATCGACGAGAACGAAGCCACCGACAACGTCGGTTCCACCCCGGCCGATCCGGAGCGCTACCGGAAGCACAACCTCTGGATCGCCCCGTCCGTCGGGTGGAGTGTCCTGCACCCGCGAGCCCAGCGTCTTCTCGCCGACGTACTGGTGATGCTCAATCTCACCGAGGGCAACGGGACCCCGGACGACATCGAGGAGCGTCTGAAACGCGCGAACCGGAACGACCTTCCGTACTGCCTCACCCATGACCGCAGCCGGCTGCACCCGGAGCGCAGCGTCGGCCGGGCCGAGAGGGACGAATCCCGCACCACCTGCGTGTCCCCGTGCGAGTTCCGTCTGTGCCCCTACCCGCCGCAGGCCGGAAGCGCACAGTCGGAGATGGCGGAGCTGTTCTGCCGCCAGCAACAGGCTCTCCTGCACAGCCGCTTCCGCTGGCACCTGCCGGCCGTCAGCCGGCACACCGCACCCTGGGTGTCGATCCCGGTCCGGGAGTTGGACGCCTTCTGGGAGGAGATGGCGAACCGGAACCGCAAGACGACCGACGAGGACGAGCACTTCCTCTGAGATTTCCTCTGAGATTTTTCCTCTGAGGTTTCCTCTGAGATTTCCTCTGCGATCGATGTCCGGGCTTCGTCTCCGGCGGCATCGATCACGGTCCTCGCCGTCGGGACGGCGCCGCGTTCCGCCGCCCGGCGGCTTCGTTGCACCGGGCAACCTTCGACCGCACGGGGCGTTCCACGTGACCTCGGCGCCCGCAAGGTCGATACTGCCGACATCAGGACATACAGCCAGACCGGGGCCGCCGTGGACCATCAAGATCATTGATCCGGCCACGTGCCTGCCTGACCTGGAAGAATGTAGGCCAGGGGCCCACCTGTCCATCGCTTCAGGAGGTACCCATGAAGATGCTGATCAACGTTCCCGAGACCGTCGTCACCGATGCGCTGAAGGGGATCGCGGCCGCCCATCCGGAACTGACCGTCGATGTCGAGAACCGGGTGATCGTACGGCGGGACGCCCCCGTGGCGGGCAAGGTCGGGCTGATCTCCGGCGGGGGCTCGGGGCACGAGCCGCTGCACGGCGGGTTCGTCGGCCCGGGCATGCTGTCGGCGGCCTGTCCGGGTGAGGTGTTCACCTCGCCCGTGCCCGACCAGATGCTGCGCGCCGCGGCCGCCGTGGACAGCGGCGCCGGGGTGCTGTTCATCGTCAAGAACTACACCGGTGACGTCCTCAACTTCGACATGGCGGCCGAAATGGCCGAGGACGAGGGCATCCAGGTGGCAAAGGTGCTGGTCAACGATGATGTGGCGGTCACCGACAGCCTCTACACGGCCGGGCGCCGCGGCACCGGGGCGACGCTGTTCGTGGAGAAGATCGCCGGGGCCGCAGCCGACGAGGGACAGCCGCTGGAGCGCGTCGAGGCGGTCGCACGCCAGGTCAACGAGAACGCGCGCAGCTTCGGCGTGGCCCTGAGCGCCTGCACGACCCCCGCCAAGGGCAGCCCGACGTTCGATCTCCCGGCCGGCGAGCTGGAGTTGGGCATCGGTATCCACGGCGAGCCGGGGCGCGAGCGACGGGCGATGATGACCTCCGGGGAGATCGCGGACTTCTCGGTCAACGCCATCCTCGACGACATGAGCCCGCGCAACCCCGTCCTGGTGCTGGTCAACGGCATGGGCGCGACGCCGCTGCTGGAGCTGTACGGCTTCAACGCCGAGGTGCAGCGGGTACTCGCCGCGCGGGGCGTCGCCGTCGCCCGCACCCTGGTCGGCAACTACGTGACCTCGCTCGACATGGCGGGCGCCTCGGTGACCCTGTGCCAGATCGACGAGGAACTGCTGCGGCTGTGGGACGCGCCGGTGAGCACGCCGGGGCTGCGCTGGGGCATGTGACACGGTGATCAGCAGGTGCGCGACACCCCTGGCCACACCTCTACCACGCAAGGAGATCACGTGCTCGACGCCGACTTCTTCCGCCGCTGGCTGACGGCGGCCGCCGCGTCCGTGAACCGTGAGGCCGAGCATCTCACCGCGCTCGACTCGGCCATCGGGGACGCCGACCACGGCACCAACATGCAGCGCGGGCTCACCGCGGTGACCGCCGCGCTGCAGGAGGAGTCGCCCGACACGCCCGGCGCGGTGCTGATGCTGGCGGCGAAGCAGCTGATCTCGAAGGTCGGCGGGGCCTCGGGACCGCTCTACGGCACCCTGCTGCGCCGTACCGGCAAGACGCTCGGTGACGCCGCCGAGGTCAGCGAGGAGCAGTTCGCGCAGGCGCTGCGCGCCGGGGTGGACGCGGTCATGGCGCTGGGCGGTGCGGCGCCCGGCGACAAGACCATGATCGACGCTCTCCTCCCGGCGCTCGACGCGCTCGGCGACGGGTTCGCCGCGGCACGGACCGCCGCCGAGCAGGGCGCGGAGGCCACCACGCCGTTGCAGGCCCGCAAGGGCCGGGCCAGCTATCTCGGCGAGCGCAGCATCGGACACCAGGATCCGGGGGCGACGTCGTCGGCCCTGCTGATCGCGGCTCTCGCGGAGGCGCACGGTGAGTGACGACAAGCTGGTCGGGATCGTCCTGGTGTCCCACAGCGCGGACGTGGCGGAGTCGGTGGCCAAGCTGGCGAAGTCGCTGTCGGGGGGCGGCTCGGCGGTGCCGGTCGCCCCGGCCGGTGGCACCGAGGGCGGCGGGCTGGGCACCAGCGCCGAACTCATCGCCGCCGCGGCCGCCTCGGTGGACCGCGGGGCCGGGGTCGCTCTCCTCACCGACCTGGGCAGCGCCGTGCTGACCGTGAAGGCGCTGCTCGCGGAGGGCGACGAACTGCCCGAGGGCTCCCGCCTGGTGGACGCGCCGTTCGTCGAGGGCGCGGTCGCCGCGGTCGTCACGGCGGCGACGGGCGCCGACCTGGACGCGGTGGAGGCGGCCGCGAAGGAGGCGTACGACTACCGGAAGGTGTGAGCCCCGGCGGCCAGCGGATTCCGGCGGGCGCGGTGCGCCGGAATCCGTCCCCGTCGGGGCCGCCCCATGGAGTCCTTGAAGACCATGTAGGTGACTCCGGACGGGGTGCCGCCGCCGTGCGGGTCGGCGCGGATGCCCAGCGCCCGCGCGGTGGCGTAGGAGGCCTCGCCGATGATGTCACTCGGGCCGATGTCGCCGACGACGGCGTACCGGACGCGGGCCGTGGTGGACGACGGCGGCGACCGAGCGGCCGCGCACCCGGTCCCTGCGGTGATCCCACCGGGCGCTCGGCGCGGGCACGACGATGTAGGGCAGCGTCTCGGCGCTCGGGTAGCCCCCGTCGGCCCGGGCGAAGGCGGTGGCCTCGGCGAAGAGCGGATCGCTGTCGCCGTTGCAGCGCGGGGTGGGCCGCCCGTCGCAGTCGTTGTCCAGGTCGGCGGTCCAGATGACGGCCTCGCGGGTGCCGCACACGGGGACGGTGGCGGGTGCGTCGTCGTCGGTGCGGTAGCGGCCGCGCGAGACGGTTGTGCAGGAGCGGGCCGGGGCGAGCAGTTCGGCGGCGCGTACGGCGCCCTGCGGCCGGGCGGACACGAGCGCCTGGGGACCCGCGGCCGGCGGCCGTGGTGCGGCGGCCGACGGCAGGCCGGGGCCACCAGGAGGAGCCCGGCCGCGGCCGGCGTCATCGAGGGGACACGCACGACGGTGGACCTTCTCGTGGGGGACGGTGACGGTCACTCAGCCAATCTGGGGCGGGTGTGCCGTCCCGGCCACCCGGCGGGCCGTACGGTGCAGGGTCCTGACGGGCCGCCAGGTGCCGGGACGCCGGGCCTGCGTCGGCTCCGGCCTCCCGGCCGCCCGGGTCCGGCGCGGGAACAGCGACGACAGCGGTCCGCGCCGTGCGGCACGAACTCGCCGGTTCTCCGGGCGAGTTCGGCCAAGGCGAGCCTCAGCATACGTAACGGCCACGCGGACAACGACGCCCGGCTCGGCCGACCCACACCCTGAGGCCGTCACCCCTCTTGATGAGTCCGCGTCACCGATGCCATGGTGAGCGCATTGGTCCGGACCTTTACCGGACCGCTCGACGACCGAGACGGGAGGCACGTCGTGCGACGCGTGGTGCGGTACACGGTGCTCCTGCTGCTCGTCGCGTCCTGCGCACCGGCGGGCGCGGACGACACCGACAGCGGTGCGCTGCCCGGCGCCCCGGCCGGGGTGACGGCGGCCGCGGGCAGTGCGACCAGTGTGCACGTCATGTGGAACGCCGTCTCCGCGGCCGACGGCGTGCGCGGCTACGAGGTGTACCGCGACCGTGCCAAGGTGGCGGACGTGCCGGCCGGCGAGCACATGGTGGACGTCGTCCGGCTGCGGCCGGCCACCAGGTACGTCTTCTCGGTGCGCGCCCGCGACCGGGCCGGCCGGCTCGGGCCGCCGAGCCGGGAGGTCGCGGCGACGACCCCGGCCGCCACGGCGGCGGACCGCTCGGCCCCGACCCGGCCGGGCCGGCTGACCGGCCGGAGTGCCGGGAGCACGGCGGTCCAGCTGTCGTGGACGGCCGCCCACGACGACCGGAAGGTGCTGTCGTACGACGTCTACCAGGGCGGTGTGAAGATCCACAGCGTGGGCGGGGCACAGACGGCGACGGTCGTGACCGGGCTGCGGCCGGGCACCCGGTACGTCTTCACCGTGCGGGCGCGGGACGCGGCCGACAACCTCTCGCCCGCCGCCGGTCCGCTCCCGCTCACCACGGCCCCCGGCACGGACGACGGCCGCGACACCGCGCCCGCCGCGTTCCGCGCCACGAGCCACGAGGCGGGCGGCGCCTACTACCTGGACCTGTCCTGGGTCCCACCGCGGACGGACGGCACGGTCGGTGAGTACCAGGTGCAGCTCGACGGGCGGACGGCGACCTCCCTGGTGTGGGGCGCCGACGCACCCCGGGACCGGGCGAGCTACAGCTTCTACGCCGGCGGCGAGCCCGGGGTGCCTCACCGGCTGCGGCTGCGGGCGCGGCTGCCCGACGGCAGCTGGGGCGGCTGGTCGGCGGAGCGCACGGTGACGACCGGCGCGGGCCGGTGACCGGATGACCGGAAGGCTGACGACCGGCGCCGCCCCGCGACCCGCCGGCGGACGACCGGCGCGGACCTGGTGACCCGCGGGCCGACCTGGGCCGTCGGTGGGAATCCGTCACCTGCCCGGGTGCCGTCCGCGTGCGCGGGCGCGCCGGGGGACGTTGGCTGCCCCTGAGGCAGCACGGGCGTTCCCGATCCTCGGCGGCGCAAGGGATGTTCCGCCAACCGTGCCGCCGCCGGAGGACACCCCATGCGCTACTCCCCCTGCTTCGGACGCCACGGCATGGCCGTGGCGGCCGCCGCCGCCCTGCCCCTCGCCCTCGTCGCCGCGGGGCCGGCCACCGCCCGGGGCTCGGGCATCTCCGTGAGCACGACCGGGTCCACCGTGTCCGTGGTGACCAGCGCCTGCACCCAGATCAACGGCAGCTGGGGCACGGCGGCGCTGCTCAACAGCAGCCAGGCGAACTTCGCCCAGGGCCGCCAGGTGGCGCTCTCGGGGACCGGCGTCAGCCAGTCCGCCGCCTGGTCGAACGTCACTCCGGGCACCTACACGGTCATCGTGATGTGCGCGAACAACACCACCGCCGGCACCCAGTCGGTGATCGTCTCCACGCCCGTCGCGCCCACCTTCCGCCCCACGCCCTCGTCCTCGCCCTCACGCGGGGTGATGGGTGGCCTCGGCGGCGCGGCCCGCGACTACGGCCCGGTCACGATGGGCGTGGGTGCGGCCCTGGTGGGCGGCGGTGTCATCGGGGCGGCGTGGTTCCTGCGCCGCCGCTCGAAGCCGCATCGCCTGT
This sequence comes from Streptomyces sp. NPDC104814, assembly GCF_055583185.1. Classification (NCBI taxonomy): domain Bacteria; kingdom Bacillati; phylum Actinomycetota; class Actinomycetes; order Kitasatosporales; family Streptomycetaceae; genus Streptomyces; species Streptomyces sp. NPDC104814. The sequence goes on from NZ_JBVJOL010000004.1 coordinate 89,962, forward strand.
GACGGAAGCATCCCCTGTGACGGAGGCGTCGCCGGTGGCGGAAGCACGGTCCGTGCCCGACGCCCCGTCCGCCCCCGGCGCCCCGTCCGCCCCCGGCGCCCCGTCCGCCCCCGGCGCCCCGTCCGCCCCCGGCGCCCCGTCCGCCCCCGGCGCGTCGTCCGCGCCTGGCTCGCCGGCCGCGCCCAGGGCGGCGAACTCCTCCAGCGCGTGCGTGAGCCAGCGCGTCCAGAAGGTCTCCAGATCGATCCCGGCCCGCAGCACGAGGTGCCGCAGCCGGTCCTGAACCCCGTCCTTGCCGGGCGGGAAGTCGCGCTGCTCGATCTCCAGGTACTCCGCCAACTGCCGCTCGTGCAGCTCCAGATGGCGCCGCAGGTCGTCCTCCAGGCCGGCGGTGCCGACCACGGCGGCGGCGCGCAGCCGCAGCAGCATGACGTCGCGCATCGGCCTCGGGTCCTGTGCCGCCGCCGTCCAGCGCCGCAGCTCGGCGCGGCCCGCGGGCAGGACCTCGTAGGCCTTCTTCTGCCCGCGGGCCGGCTGTTCGGACGGCAGCGCGCGGATGTAGCCCTCGGACTCCAGGCGTCCCAGCTCGCGGTAGATCTGCTGGTGTGTCGCGGACCAGAAGTAGCCGATCGACCTGTCGAAGCGGCGGGTCAGCTCCAGTCCGGAGGACGGCTTCTCCAGCAGGGCGGTGAGGATCGCGTGCGGCAGGGACATGGGTTCATCCTAGGGACGCGTCGCGTGCCTACAGGGCGGCGGCGACCTCCGTGCCCTGCTTGATGGCCCGCTTGGCGTCCAGTTCGGCGGCGACGTCGGCGCCACCGATCAAGTGCGCCTTGCGGCCGGCCGCCACCAGCGCGTCGTACAGGTCTCGGCGCGGCTCCTGGCCGGTGCACAGCACGATGGTGTCGACCTCGAGCACCGTGCTCTCGCCATCGACGGTCACATGCAGCCCGGCGTCGTCGATCCGGTCGTAGGTCACGCCCGGCACCATGGTGACGCCGCGGTGCTTGAGCTCGGTGCGGTGGATCCAGCCGGTGGTCTTGCCGAGGCCGGCGCCGACCTTGCTGGTCTTGCGCTGGAGCAGGTGGACCTGGCGGGGCGGGGCCGGCCGCTCGGGCGCGGCGAGGCCGCCGGGGGCCCGGTAGTCCAGGTCGACGCCCCAGTGGCGGAAGTACGTCGCCGGGTCCTCGCTCGCCCGGTCGCCGCTGTCGGTGAGGTATTCGGCGACGTCGAAGCCGATGCCGCCCGCGCCGAGGATCGCGACCCGGTCGCCGACGGACGCGCCGCCCTGGAGCACGTCGAGGTAGCCGACGACGCGGGGGTGGTCCACGCCGGGGATGTCCGGGGTGCGCGGGGTGACTCCGGTGGCGACGACGACCTCGTCGTAGTCCGCGAGGTCGTCGGCGTCCACCCGGGTGCCGAGGCGTACGTCCACGCCGTGGGCGTCGAGCTGGTGGCGGAAGTAGCGCAGCGTCTCGTCGAACTCCTGCTTGCCGGGGACCTTGCGGGCCACGTTGAGCTGGCCGCCGATCTCCCCGGCGGCGTCGAAGAGGGTGACGGTGTGGCCGCGTTCGGCGGCGGACACCGCGCAGGCCAGGCCCGCGGGGCCGGCGCCGACGACCGCGACGCGCTTGGCCAGCCGGGTCGGGGCCAGCACCAGCTCGGTCTCGTGGCAGGCGCGCGGGTTGACCAGACACGAGGTGATCAGCCCGCTGAAGGTGTGGTCGAGGCAGGCCTGGTTGCAGCCGATGCAGGTGTTGATGGCCGCGGAACGGTCCTCGGCGGCCTTCTTGACGAACTCCGGGTCGGCGAGCATCGGGCGGGCCACGGAGACCATGTCGGCGATGCCGTCGGCGAGCAACTGCTCGGCGAGTTCGGGGGTGTTGATGCGGTTGGTGGTGATGAGCGGGATCGACACCTCGCCCATGAGCTTCTTGGTGACGAAGGTGTAGGCGCCGCGCGGCACGGAGGTCGCGATGGTGGGGATGCGGGCCTCGTGCCAGCCGATGCCGGTGTTGATGATCGTGGCGCCGGCCGCCTCGACGGCCTTGGCGAGGGTGATCACCTCGTCCAGGGTGGAGCCACCGGGGACGAGGTCCAGCATGGAGAGCCGGTAGATGACGATGAAGTCCTCGCCGACGGCCTCGCGCACCCGGCGCACGATCTCGACGGGAAAGCGCATCCGGTTCTCGTAGGAGCCGCCCCAGCGGTCGGTGCGCCGGTTGGTCTGGGCGGCGATGAACTCGTTGATGAGGTAGCCCTCGGAGCCCATGATCTCGACGCCGTCGTAGCCGGCCTGCCGGGCCAGCTTCGCCGTGCGGGCGTAGTCGTCGATGGTGCGCTCGACGTCGGCGTCGGTCAGCTCACGCGGCGGGAACGGGCTGATGGGGGCCTGGAGGGGGCTCGGGGCGACCAGGTCGCGGTGGTAGGCGTAGCGGCCGAAGTGCAGGATCTGCAGGGCGATCTTCCCGCCCTCGCGGTGCACGGCCTCGGTGACCTGGCGGTGCTGGTCGGCCTCGGCGTCGGTGGTGAGCCTGGCGCCGCCCTCGTAGGGGCGTCCCTCGTCGTTGGGGGCGATGCCGCCGGTGACGATCAGGCCCACTCCGCCGCGGGCGCGCTCGGCGTAGAAGGCCGCCATGCGTTCGAAGCCCCGCTCGGCCTCCTCCAGGCCGACGTGCATCGAGCCCATCAGGACGCGGTTGGGCAGCGTGGTGAAACCCAGGTCGAGCGGGCTCAGCAGGTGGGGGTAACGGCTCATCGGGCCCTCCGTGCGCGGTGTCTTGCGCACTGTTCTAGAGGACCCGGGAGCCTTTATGCAACTAGTTGCACAACGAGGTGGCCGGTATCACCCGCCCGTCGTCGGCCGGCCGTCGACCTGCCGTGTCACCTGCGCTCCAGCCGCAGGTGCATCTCCCGCTCCTGATCGCCCGAGGCGTGGCTCAGGTCCTGCACGGTGAACAGGTCGTCGAGCGTCTTGCGGAAGCGGTCGATCGCCCAGTAGCCGCCCTGGACGTCCGCCGTGACGCTGCCCTGCAGCGGAGCGGGGTGCACCGTCTTCTCGGCCCCCTCGTGGGCGTCGTCGACGTCGAAGGTGCCGAGCCACACCATCGGACGGACCTCCGACAACTGCTGCGGCACGTCCTCGTGGCACCGGTCGGACTCGAAATACCCGCAGAGCGCGTCGAAGACGATCCCTGCGTCCTCCTTGGTGCAGTCACTGATCTCCAGGGAGACCGAGTGCGGGTGTGCCTTCTCGTTGTCCATGTGCTGGTGCATGCACTGCTCCTTCCATGACCGCGCTGCGGCAGTGCGGGTTCCCCGCGACACCGCTCCCCCACACCCAAGAAAAGCACCGGCCGCCGGTGCGGGCCACCAAAGAGGCCACCGGCGGCCGGAGCGGGTCCGGGGACCCGGCCACCCGTACGGGCGGCGGGTGCGGGGACTCAGCCGCGCACCAGGCGGTAGGTCTTGCTGTCGGTCAGGACGCAGAAGCCGGGCGAGACGACGATGACGCGCAGGGTGCCGGTGCGCCGGTCGTAGTCGACACCCTCGGCCTCGAAGGTGCCGGAGCAGGCGCTGCGCAGCGGCAGCTGGCGCACGGCGCTGACCTGGCCGTTCACATCGGCGGTGCCGTTCGGCGCGGCGGACAGGTCGATCTGCAGCAGCGGCTTCGTCACGCCGAACAGGGTGCCGTCGGGGTCGTCGGAGGCGCACAGCAGCCGGGTCGAGGTGACGAAGTCGCAGCCCTGGACGTCCCGCACGGGGCGGTCGAGGTTCACCGTCGCGGCCTGGGGCAGGTTCGCCGACGGCGAGGTGGCCGGGTTGACGCCGGGCGTGGGCAGGACGAGCAGCCGGGTCATCGTGCCCCACTCCCCGGTGAGCATCCACTGGCCGTCCGGGCTGATCGCCACCCAGGAGTTGTTCAGGGCCTCGCCCGGGCTCAGCGTGTGGACGTACTCCGACCAGCCGCCGCCCGGTGCCCGCACCCGGAACATCTTCGCGTCGCCGGAGTCCCGCTGGTACGGCTCGACGTAGTGGCCGTCGTAGGAGGCGTCGGGGTCGCCCACATGGTTCCAGCCGCGACTGGAGACGCTCAGCGGGATCGTGCCGATGCCGGTGTAGCGGTTGGGGCTGCCGGCCGGGACCTCGATCGAGGCGAGCCCCTGGCTCTCGGTGAGCGGGTCGGCGCGGTCGGAGCCGACCTCGTTCCAGGTGTCCGCGGCCGTGGCGTGCGGGGCGCCGCAGAGCACGAAGGCGAGGGCCACCAGGCCGGTGAGGGCGGTGCGACAGCGTTGCCGGACGGTGCGTGGGGGCATGGGCCGACTCCTCGGTCAGGGGGTGGTCGGGCACAGTCTGGCGCCGCCTGATAGTCATGTACAGACCAAAACATGAACGGATGCCGTCCGCCCGGCGACGCCGCGACCGTGCGGAGGCGCGCCGCGCCCGCCGGGACGTTTCCGGTCGTGTTGGGGGATGGTGGAGGTGAGGGAGGAAGGCTTAGGAGAAAGGGTTGTGCGCGGTACAACATGGGGAGTCGGCACCGGGAACGCGTGCCGCAGGGACGGGCGGAGGCGGTACCTGGATGACGTCAGCCAGATCTCCCGTGACCGACGGCGATGAGCCGCCGGGCGGGCCCGTGCGGCCCAGCGGCCTCCTCGACGTGCTGAGCGTCGCCTCCGTGGTGCTGGACACACAGGGGCGGGTGGTGCTGTGGAGCCCGCAGGCCGAGGAGCTGTTCGGGTACTCCGCGCAGGAGGCGCTCGGCCGGTACGCGGCCCACATCATGGTGCACGAGCAGCACCTCGACCTCGTCGTGAAGCTGTTCGCGGACGTCATGGAGACCGGGCAGAGCTGGGCCGGCGCCTTCCCCGTCCGGCGCAAGGACGGCACCACGCGCCTGGTGGAGTTCCGCAACATGCGGCTGCTGGACGACCGGGGCGACGTGTACGCGCTCGGCCTGTGCGCCGACCGGTCCACCGTGCGCCGCCTGGAGCGGGACGTGGCGCTGTCGACGCGCATGGTCACCCAGTCGCCGATCGGCCTCGCCGTGCTGGACACCGACCTGCGGTTCGTGTCCGTCAACCCGGCGCTGGAGCGCATCAACGGGCTGCCCGCCGAGCAGCACCTGGGCCGCCGGCTGCGCGAGGTGCTGCCGGACCTGGACGCGGACGCCCTGGAGGCTGCGGCGCGGCGGGTGCTGGCGTCGGGACTTCCGGTGGTCGACCAGGCGATCGTGGGCCGCACCCCCGCCGACCCGGGCGAGGACCACGCCTGGACGATCTCGCTGTACCGCCTGGAGGACGCCGTCGACAACGTGCTCGGCGTGGCCGCGTCCGTCGTGGACATCACCGACCAGTACCAGGCGAGCGTGGAGGCGGAGGCCGCCCGCCGCAGACTGGCCGTGATCGCCGACGCCTCCGCCCGGATCGGTACGACGCTGGAGCTGGAGCGCACCGCGCACGAACTGGCCGACGTGGCCGTGCCGGAGCTCGCCGACATCGCCGCCGTGGACCTCCTGGAGGCGGTCGTGGAGGGCCGGCGCAGCAGCCTGGGCCCGGCGGAGGCGGCGGTGATCCGGGCGCTCGCCGTGCAGGCGCGAGACGCCCCGGAGGCGCTGCGGGCGGCCGACCCGCCGGGACAGATCGCCCGGTACGGCCCGGACCGGCTGGTCACCGAGTGCGTGCGCACCGGCCGGCCGGTCATGATGGCCCATGTGCGGCCGGAGAACCTGCCGCGCATCGCCCGCTCCGCCGAGGCGGCCCAACTGCTGGAGACCGCCGGCGTGCACTCCTATCTCGCCGTGCCGCTCATCGCGCGCGGCGAGGTGCTCGGCGCGCTCGATCTGAAGCGCACCCGCAACCCGCTCCCCTTCAGCCGGGACGACCTGCTGCTGGCCCGCGAACTGGCGGCCCGTGCCGCCGTGCAGATCGACAACGCCCGCTGGTACCAGAGCGCCCGCAACACCGCCCTGACCCTGCAGCGCAGCCTGCTGCCCAGCCATCCGCGGCTCACCGGCGGCCTGGAGGTCGCCTCCCGCTACCAGCCGGCGGGCGCCACGACCGAGGTCGGCGGCGACTGGTTCGACGTGATCCCGCTGGAGCACGGCAAGACGGCGCTGGTGGTGGGCGACGTGATGGGCAGCGGCATCAACGCCGCCGCCACCATGGGCCGGCTGCGCACCGCGACCAACACCCTCGCCTCCCTCGACCTCGACCCGGCACTGCTCCTGGAGCACCTCGACAAGATCACCTCCGGGCTGGACGAGGCCATCGCGACCTGTGTGTACGCCGTGCACGACCCACGGCTCGGCCAGTTCCGGATCGCCAACGCCGGGCACCTGCCACCGGCCCGGGTGCGCGCCGGACGGGCGCCCGAGCTGCTCGACCTGCCGACCGGCGCACCGCTCGGCGTGGGCGGGGTCGCCTTCTCCACCACGACCGTCGAGGTGTGCCCCGGAGACCAGCTGGTGTTCTACACCGACGGTCTGGTGGAGACCCGCCGGCACTCCCTGGACGAGCGTCTCGCCGCCCTGCTCACTCTGCTGGACGGCCCGGAACGGCCGCTGGAGGAGGTCTGCGACCTGCTGCTGCGCACGCTGCACCACCCCGACAACCACGACGACGTGGCCCTGCTCATCGCACGGGTCCGGCAGGAGGGCTGATTCACAGGCAGCCGTTACCCCGTCCTTACCGGGCCCCTCGGACAATCACAGGAAGGGGTGCCGTGACGCCGGCCGAGGAGAGTGAACGCGATGCAGGAACCGGACCAGGGGAACACGCGGGAGCGTGAGTCCGCGCGAGAGCTGTGGCGACGCCGGTCGGCGCGCGGCCGCACGGTGATCGCGGCGACCGCCGTCGCGGTGCTGGCACTGGGCGGGACCGTCGCCTACGCCGCCACCTCGGGCGACTCTCCGACGCCGCCCGGGGCCTCCGGGTCGTCGTCACCGTCGCCGGGAGGACCGGACGGGCGGCACGAGCGGGGCGGCCCCTGGTTCGGCTTCGGCGAGGCCGTGCACGGCGAGGCCACCGTGAAGGATCCCGACACCGGCAAGTGGGTGGTACGGATCTGGCAGCGCGGCACCGTCGAGTCGGTCTCCGGTGACCAGACCACCGTCAAGAGCGCGGACGGTACGTCCTGGACCTGGACGGTGGGCTCGGACGCCGCCGTGCGCGGCGGAGCACCGAAGAAGGGTGACACGGTCCTCCTGGTCGGCACCCGGGGCACCGACGGCAAGCGCACGGCGATCCGCGCCCTGACCGGCGACTTCACCGACCGGGGCCCGGGCCACCACCGCGACGGCTTCCGGGGCCACCGCTGGGACGACGAGCGCTCGCCGAGCGCGTCCGGCAGCGGAGCCACCACCTGACACCGACCGGCCCGCAGGAGGAAACCGCCCGGCAGCGGAGGAGAAAACGCCCGGCGGCCCGGGGAGAAAGCCGCGCGGCAGGCCGGAAGGCGGAGGCGCCCGACAGGCCCGGAAAGGGAAGCCTCCCCGGCAGACCCGGAAAGGGAAGCCATCCGGCACGTCCGGAAGACGAAGCCGGCCGGCACGGCCGCAAGAGGAAGCCCCCCAGGCCGGGCACCTTCTCCCCCGGGACGGCCCGGCCGGCTTCAGTCCGCCGGGCGGGTCCCGATGACCACGTGGGCGTAGCCCTCCTCGGCCACCGCCAGTCGCGGGACGAGCCCGGCGCGCCCGAACGCCCCGACAGCGGCGGGCGCCTGGTGCTCGCTCGTCTCCACCAGCAGACAACCGCCCGGGGCCAGCCACCGCGGCGCTCCCTCGGCGACGCGCCGCAGCACGTCCAGGCCGTCCGCGCCGCCGTCCAGCGCGGTCAGCGGCTCGTGGTCGCGGGCCTCGGGCGGCAGCAGGCCGACCTCGGCGGTGGGGACGTACGGCACGTTGGCGGCGAGGATGCCGACCCGGCCGCGCAGGCGGTCCGGCAGCGCCGCGAACAGATCGCCGCGGTGGACGTGGCCGCCGTAGGGGGCGATGTTGCGCCCGGCGCAGCGCACCGCGGCCGGGTCGATGTCGGCGGCGTGCAGTTCGACGCCGTGCAACGCGGCGGCCAGGGCGGCGCCGACCGCGCCGGAGCCGCAGCACAGGTCGACCACGACCGAGGCGTACGGGAGCCGGGCGAGCGCCTGGTCGACGAGGAACTCGGTGCGGCGGCGCGGGACGAACACGCCAGGCTCGACGGTGATGCGCAGGCCGTGGAACTCGGCCCAGCCGAGCACGAGTTCGAGCGGGAGCCCGGCGACACGGCGCTCCACCATGGCGGCGGCCTCGTCGTCGCCGCGGGCGGTGTCCAGGATCAGCCGCGCCTCGTCCTCGGCGAAGACACAGCCGGCGGAGCGCAGTCGGGCGACGACGGAAGGGAAGGAGACGGAGGGGGAGGATGTGGGCATGGAAGCCGAGGGCCTTTCGGTAGCCGAAGGGCGCTCTCCTGGGTCACCTGTCGCCGGCGGTCCGCGCGCGGCGAGGGAAGAGCACCCGACCTGTCCTTGCGGTGATGGGTCCCACCTCCCTGGGTGACGCACGGCTGGGGCGGTCCGCAGCCGGACCGCCACACTACCCCAGCGCCGCCCCCGGTGATCACACTCCGACGGTCTCCTCGACCTCTTCCTCCGCCGCCTCCTCCTGCGCCGCCTCTGCCTCCGGCTGCGGTGCGGGCGCGGGCGCCTTGGGGCGCTCGTGGAGGGCCGCCACGCCGGTCACCGCGAGACCGGCCAGCAGCCAGGCCGCCAGGGTCCACAGGGTGCGGCCGAGGCCGTCCTGGCCGAAGTACAGCAGGCTGCGGGCGCCCTCGACGAAGCCGGCGCCGTTCCAGAAGGCGTGCAGGGAGCCGAAGAAGCCGTTCTGCAGCTCGGGCCGGAACAACCCGCCGGAGCTGGTGAAGTTGAGCATCACGAACAGCACCATCATCGCGAGTGTGGTCCACCGCTTGAGGAAGGTGTGCAGACCGACGCCGATGAAGAGGATGCCCGCGGAGTACAGCCACGCCATGCCGAAGATCCCGGCGAGGTCGTGGTGGGCGAGGTGGAAGACCGGACCGGCGAGCAGCGTGCCGATGCCGCCGACGACGGCCGAGACGCCGAGCGCCAGCAGGGCGCGTACCCGCATCGCCAGCGCGCCGCCGGCGGCGCCGATCGCGGCGACGGAGGCGTAGGAGCCGATGGAGACGGCGATGAGCAGGAAGAACAGGCCCTGCCCTGTGGGGTCGTCGGAGACCGGCCGGGCCACGTCGGTGACCTTCAGCGGGGCGCCCTGCTTCTCGGCGACGGGGGTGAAGACCTTCTCGACGGCGGTGGCGCCCATGTCGGAGGCGGCGGTGGCGACGACCAGTTCGGGGCTGCCCGCGCCCGGCACATAGGCGCCGGTGATGTCGCGGTGCTTCAGCAGGTCGACGGCGGCGTCCCGGGAAGCGACCGTGCGGACGTCGAGCTTGTCGCCGGCGGCGTCCTTGACGGACTGTGCGAGCACCTTGGCCTCGGGTCCGGCGCCGACGACGGCGACCGGGAGGTGGTGCGGCGCCGGGGTGACGAACGCGCCCATGTATGCGAGCCCCATGCCCAGGCACATCAGCAGCGGGGTGATCAGGTGCGTGAGCACATGGCGCACGGCGGGCGACCTCATCGCTCACTCCTCCAATGGTTGGCTTATACAACTCTCACTACAAGTTGTACTATACAACCAGAACCCCGGAGGAGGGCAAGTGAACGCAGCCGATGCCGTCGAGACCATCCAGCGCGAGATGACGATCTTCGCGCGCCGCGCCCGCGCGTCGGCCGGGCGCATGCACCCGGAGCTGTCGCTGGTCTCCTACACGCTGCTCGGGCACCTGGAGGAGCGCGGCGGCTGCCGCGCCACCGACCTGGCGGCGCACTACGCCCTGGACAAGTCGACGGTCAGCCGCCAGGTCGCGGCGCTGGAGCGGGCCGGCCTCATCGAGCGGCGGCTGGACCCGGAGGACCACCGTGTCCAGGTCCTGCATCTGACCGAGGCCGGCCGCAGCATCCTCGCCCAGGTCACGGACAGCCGCCGGGCCGCCTTCCGCGAGCGCCTCGCCCACTGGCCCGAGGAGGACCTGGCCCGCTTCGCCGACTACCTCGTGCGCTACAACGCCTGGGCGCCGGCGCAGGACAAGGACGCCTGAGGCGCCCTCCCGGCTACCCCACCGGCACGGCCCGCCCCTCCCCCAGCGCCTGCGGCACCCTCGCCTCCAGGAACGCGGTCCGGCGGCGCAGCCGGAAGCCCAGCGACTCGTACAGCCGGATCGCGTTGGTGTTCCCGGCTCCGGTGTGCAGGAACGGGCTCTCCCCGCGCGCCCGGATGCCGTGCGCGACGGCGCGGACCAGCCGGGCCGCCAGGCCCTGGCCGCGGAAGTCCGGGTCGGTGCAGACGGCGCTGATCTCGGTCCAGCCCGGCGGGTGCAGCCGCTCCCCCGCCATGGCGACCAGCGCCCCGCCGCGCCGGATGCCCAGATAGGTGCCGAGTTCGATGGTCCGGGGCAGGAAGGGGCCGGGGCGGGTGCGCGCGACCAGGTCCAGCATCTCGGGAACGTCGGCGGGGGTGAGCCGTACCGCCTCCGGGTCGGGTGCGGCGGCGAGCCCGTCGTCCACCAGCTGGACCCCCTCGATACGGAAGGTGACCTCCCAGTCGTCCGGGACAGGGCCGGTGTAGCCGGCCAGCGGCACCCCGGCGCCAGGACCGGCGAGCGCGGCGACGTCCGCCCAGTCTTGCGCGTCCGGGTCGTCGGGCAGCGCCAGCCACGGCGACACGTCGACCGGGTAGCGCAGCACCCGGCCGCGCCGCTCGGCGAAGGGAGCGTGCGGCCCGGTCAGCGAGGCGAGAGCCGGGTTGTCGAGGACGTGCGGGGCGCTCATGCGGTCACCTCGATCACCGTCTTGCCGCGGGCGTGCCCCTCTTCGACGAGGCGCAGCGCCTCACCGGCCCGCTCCAGCGGGAACACCGCCGTGACGAGCGGGTCGAGGTCGCCGCTCGCCACCAGCTCGGCCACCGCCTCCAGGACGGCGCTGTCCCGCACCCTGGCCACGCGGGAGCCGCCGAGTCGCTCGGCCTCGTCCGGGGGCGCCGCGGCCGTGACCAGCCGGGCGCCGCCGGTGCGCAGCCGCGCCGCCTCGGCGAACACCTCGCCGCCGACCAGGTCGTAGATCCCGCCAATGCCGCCGGGCGCCGCAGCGCGCGCCCGTTCGGTCCAGCCCGGGCCCGAGGCCACGTGGACCGCTCCGAGCGACTCGACGAGGTCCTTCTTGCTCTCGCTCGCCACCCCCACCACCCTCAGCCCGAGGGCGCGGGCGATCTGCGCGAGCGCCACTCCGACCCCGCCGCCCGCACCGGTGACCAGCACGGTCGCGCCGGGTGCCAGGCCGAGCTGCCGTACCCCGTCATAGGCGGTCGCCGCGGCGACGGGCAGAGTAGCCGCGGCGGCGAAGGTCACCCCGGCCGGCTTGCGGGCGATCAGATCGACCGACAGCAGCGCGTACTGCGACCACCCGCCGACGACCGGGCGGCCGAAGACCTCGTCGCCGGGCGCGAAGCCGTCGGCGCCCGCCCCGGTCTCCTCCACGACGCCGGCCACCTCGTTGCCGAAGTACGCCGGGAAGTCCCGCTCGCCGCTGTCGCCGGGGCGCCGCAAGCCGTTGCGCAGCTTGAAGTCCACCGGGTTCACGCCGGCCGCCCGCACCGCGATCAGGACCTGACCGGGCCCGGGCCGGGGACGGTCCACGTCGACCAGCGCCTCGGTCTCCGGGCCGCCGTACCGCGTGAAGACGTACGCCTTGGGCATGGGCTCCTCACTCTCCTTCGCTGTTCACCGGCGGCAAGCGAGGGATGCGCGGCCGTATTCCCCGGCCTGCGGGAAGTTCATACGGCCGCAACGATCGCCGGGGACGGCGAGGCCGGAGCACGCTCTGCGACCCCTTACGGTTGAATCATGAACGTCACCCGAGGCTTCACCGGACGCCCCCGCGTCCAGGACCCGGGCCTGCCCCCGGGTCAGTACGACGCGGGCGACGACTGGCCCGTGCTGTCCGCCGAGGTCACCCCGGACATCGCGCCGGAGCAGTGGACCTTCCGGATCGACGGGCTGGTCGAGCACCCCCGCGGCTGGGACTGGGCGCAGGCGCAGGAACTGCCCGCGTCCGGCTACGAGGGCGCCATCCACTGCGTCACCGGCTGGTCGAGGTTCGGGACCCGGTTCTCGGGCGTGTCCCTGGACGTCTTCCTCGACGCGGTGCGCCCGCAGGCCTCGGCCACGCACGTCGTCGCCTACTCCCACACCGGGTACACCACGAACCTGCCGCTCGCCGACCTGGCCGGCGGGCGGGCCTGGATCGCCTTCGCCCACGACGGTCGCCCGCTGCCCGCCGAGCACGGCGGCCCGGCGCGGCTGCTGGTGCCGCATCTGTACTTCTGGAAGAGCGCCAAGTGGATCGCCGGCCTGCGCCTGCTCGACCACGACGAACCGGGCTTCTGGGAGAAGAACGGCTACCATCCGCGCGGCAACCCCTGGCAGGAGCAGCGGTACTCCGGTGACTGAGACCTTCACGCCCCCGACCCGCTTCGCCGTGCCCGGACGGATCGCCGTCGGCGAGCAGGCCGCCTCCGTGTGGCGGACGGCGACCCTCACCGAGATCCGCCGCGAGACCGCGCGTGCCGCCACGTTCCGGCTGGCGGTGCCGGGCTGGCCGGGACATCTGCCCGGCCAGCACCTGATGCTGCGGCTCACCGCGCCCGACGGCTATGTCGCCCAGCGGCACTACTCGATCGCCTCCGCGCCGGACGAGAGCGGGCACATCGAGCTCACCCTGGACCACGTCGAGGGCGGCGAGGTCTCCGGCTGGTTCCACACCGTGGCCCGGCCCGGTGACACCGTCGAGGTGCGCGGCCCGGTCAGCGGCTTCTTCGCCTGGCCGGGCGACCGGCCGGCGCTGCTGATCGGCGCCGGCTCCGGCGTCGTACCGCTGATGTCGATGGTGCGCCACCACCGGGCGCGCGGGCTGACCACGCCGGTGCGACTGCTGGTGTCGGCGCGCAGCCCGGAGGACCTGATCTACGCACGCGAGTACGGCCCCGAGACGACCCCGGTCTACACCCGGCGCGCCCCGGCCAGGGTGGCGGTGGGACGGCTGCACGCCGGGCAGGTGGCACCGCTTGTGGCACAGGCGCCGCCGGGCGGCTGGGAGGCGTACGTGTGCGGGTCGAACGCCTTCGCCGAGCACGCCTCGCGGCTGCTGGTGGCGGCGGGCCAGCCGGTGGACCGGATCCGGATCGAACGTTTCGGCTGACCGCTGACCGCTCACCGACCACTGACCGCCGGCCGCCGGGTCCGCGGCGCCCGGGACTTCCCGTTTGCGCGGATCCGGTGAAGGATGTCTGCTGGACGGGGTACGAGATCCATGTGGGCACTCGCACGCGTGACGGCGAGGAGGTCGACATGCGAACCCGGGTGCGTAACTGGCGCTGGCGGCGCAATCCGCTGCGGCGCAGGTGCGACGTGGTGGAAGCGTGGACGGCAATGGTCGTCGCGGCGCTCCTGCTCGTCGGCGCGCCGCTGGCCGGGGTACTGACCGGCTGGTGGGCACACGGCGAGGCACGGGCGGTCGCGGCACAGCAGCGCGCCGACCGGCACGAGGTGCACGCCAGGGTCGTGGGCAGGACGCCGGACACACCGCCGAGCGTGGAAGGCGGCACCGGGCACACCACCCCGGTGGCCGTGCGCTGGAGCGATCCGCGCGGCACCCCGCACACGGCGACGGCGCGGGTCCCGGCGGGCACGCGCACCGGCGACAGCGTCGACGTCTGGTTCGACGCCCACGGCCATAACGTGACCGCACCTCCCACCGAGTCCGCCGTCTGGCAGCACACCCTGTCCATGGGGGTCGCCGCCACGGGCGGTACGGTCGCCGTCGTGCTCCTCGCGCACGGCGTGGTGCGCCGGGTGTCCCTGCGCCACCGGCTCGACGAGTGGGACCGGGACTGGGCGCTCACCGAACCGCTGTGGACCCGGCGGCGGCCGGCCTGACGGCCGTCCGAACGCCGGACCCGGAACCTGGCGACCGCCCGCGGAGACCGCATCTGGAAAGCGCTCTCACCGCCACGTACCGTGTGATCGTTCCGCATGTCCCACACCCTGCGAGGCGGTCCCCCATGGCCCTGTTCGACCTGCCCCTCGACGAACTGCGCGACTATCGCAGCGCGTCCACCGCGCCCGAGGACTTCGACGCGTTCTGGTCCAAGACCCTGCAGGAGGCGCGCGAACACGACCTCGGCGCCCGCTTCGAGCCGGTCGAGACGGGCCTGACCACCGTCGAGGTGTACGACGTGACCTTCGCCGGGTACGGCGGCCACCCGGTCAAGGGCTGGCTCGTACTGCCCGCCGGAGCCGGCGAGCCGCTCCCCCTGGTCGTGGAGTTCGTCGGCTACGGCGGCGGGCGGGGACTGCCGCACGAGCACCTGCTGTGGGCCTCCAGCGGCCGGGCGCACTTCGTGATGGACACGCGCGGACAGGGCAGCGCATGGGGCGGCGGGGGCGGCACCGCCGACCCGGTGGGCGGCGCCCCGGCCTACCCGGGGTTCATGACCCGCGGCATCGACGCCCCGGAGCACTACTACTACCGCCGGGTGTTCACCGACGCCGTACGGGCCGTCGAGGCGGCCCGCTCGCATCCGCTCACCGACGCCTCGCGCACCGTGGCGCTCGGCGGCAGCCAGGGCGGGGGCATCACGATCGCGGTCGGCGGCCTGGTGCCCGACCTGGTGGCGATCGCCCCCGACGTGCCGTTCCTGTGCGACTTCCCGCGCGCGACGACCCTCACCGACCGTCACCCCTACCGGGAGATCGGCCTCTACCTCAAGACGCACCGCGGCCGCACCGAGGACGCGCTGCGCACGCTGTCGTACTTCGACGGCGTGCACTTCGCCGCCCGCGGCCGGGCGCCCGCCCTGTTCTCGGCGGCGCTGGAGGACGAGACCTGCCCGCCGTCCACGGTGTTCGCCGCCTTCAACGCCTGGGCCCACGACGACAAGGCCATCGAGGTCTACGAGTTCAACGACCACGAGGGCGGCGGCCCGTACCAGGACGCGGCCCGGCTGCGCTGGCTGCGCTCCTACGCCTGACCCTCTTCCTTCCGGTCGCCCTCTTCCTTCCGGTCCGACCAGTCGGTACGTTGCCGGTGCCCGGCGCCGCACGACCGCGGCCCCGGGTTCCCGGCCGACCCCGAGGAGGGCCCATGTCCCGCGCCGAGCCACAGGTGCACGGCCACTGCGACCCCCGGTTCACGGCGGTGCGCGAGGCGTTCGAGGAGAACTTCCGGCAGCGGGGCGAACTCGGCGCCGCGGTGGCCGTCACGGTCGGCGGCCGGACCGTGGTGGACCTGTGGGGCGGGTGGGCGGACGCGGCACGCACCCGGCCCTGGGCGCGCGACACGGTGGTGAACGTGTGGTCCACGACGAAGGGCCCGGTCGCCCTCGTCGCGCACGTCCTCGCGGACCGGGGGCTGCTCGACCTGGACGCGCCGGTGGCCGCGTACTGGCCCGAGTTCGCCGCGGCCGGCAAGGAGAAGGTGCTGGTGCGGCATCTGCTGTCGCACCGTGCCGGTCTCGCGGGGCTGCGCGCACCGCACTCCTTCGAGGAGCTGTGCGACTGGGAGCTGACGACCCGCCGGCTCGCCGCGACCGAGCCGTGGTGGGAGCCGGGGACGGTGTCGGGGTACCACGCGCTGACGTACGGCTTCCTGGTCGGCGAGGTCGTGCGCCGGGTGACCGGGCTGCTGCCGGGGGCGTTCCTGCGGCGGGAGGTGACCGGCCCGCTGGGCATCGACTTCAGCATCGGACTGCCGGAATCCGAGGCGCACCGGGCGGCCGAGCTGGTGCATGCGCCGGCGCCGGCGAACGGTGAACGGGCCGCCGCGTTCGCACAGTTGACGCCCGCGGCGCTGGCCGCGCTGGCCAACCCGCCGGTGGGCGCCGCGCAGGCCAACTCGGCGCGCTGGCGGGCCGCGGAGATCCCGGCCGCGAACGGGCACGGCACGGCGCGGGCGGTCGCCTCGCTGTACGGCGTCTTCGCCGGGCGGGGCGCGTTCGGCGGGCGCAGACTGCTGTCCGCCGAGGCGGCCGAGCGGGTGCGCGAGGGACAGGGCGCCTGCCGCGACCTGGTGCTCGGCGCGGGCTTCGCGCACGAGACGGAGGTCGGGCTCGGGCTGTGGCTCAGCGGGCCGAACGGCTCCTACGGTCCGGATCCGAAGGCTTTCGGACACGACGGCTTCGGCGGCTCGTGCGGTCTCGCGGACCCGGACGCGGGGGTCTCGCTGGGCTACGTGATGAACCGGATGGGCCCGCACATCGCCGACGACCCGCGCAAGAGGGCGCTGGTCGGCGCCCTGTACGAGGCGCTGTGACGGCCGGCGCGGGTGGTCTCGTTTCGGCCGAACCGGCAGCCCCCGCTTCCCTGCTGGTGTAGACCAATGGTAATCCTGGTGGCGACTGAGCGCGAACGACACGTACGTCACCCACAGGAGGGCGCGGCATGGCCCGCACCACCCCGCTCGACCACCCGCACACCGCCGACGAGGGCGAGCCGCTCTACCGGCGCGTCGCCACGCTTCTGCTGTCCGAACTGACCGGCGGGACGGTCCCGCCCGGCGAACGACTGCCCAGCGAACGGTACTTGGCCGCGTACTACGGCGTCAGCCGGGAGACCGTGCGGCAGGCGCTGGAGGTCCTGCGCGACCGCGGCCTGGTCGCCACCGACCGGCGGGGCAGCCACGCCACCCTGCCCGGCCCGGCCCCGCGCCTCGCCCAGGCGCTGACCTTCCCGGTCGGCGCCCACGCCGCGGACCGGGGCGGACCGACCCGGGCCACCGTGGCCTGGCAGCCGCCCCCGCCGCAGCACGCCGAGGCGCTCGGTCTCGCCCCGCACCGGCCGACCCTGGTGCACCGCTACGACTCCATCGCGGCCGACGGGCGCGGCCGGCGAACCGCCGTGACGTCCTTCTCGTCGGTGGCGCTCAACGAGGTGGAGGAACTGGCGCGTTACCGTGACCGCGCCGACGGCACCGCCTCGGCCGAGCTGCGCCGGGTCTACGACTGGATGCGCCGCGCCGGTCTGACCCTGCACCACCGTGACTCCATCGTCCGCCCCGACGACGGCCCGTCGATGCGTGTGACGCGGTATGTGCACGACCAGTACGCCCGCCCGCTGGAGGTCACCGACCTGGTCGTGGACGCCCAGCAGGAGGCGCTGGTCTACGAGTTCACGCTGCCGGCCGCCGGCTGACCCCTCCCCCGCACGACGGCCGGGACCCGTGGAGGCGGGTCCTGGCCGTCCTCAGCCCGCGGTCAGCGGACCGGGGTGAGGGTCAGGGTCTGCTCGGCCGCGGTGCGGGAGCCACCGACCGGGCTGCCGCCGGTGTCGGTCCAGCCGCGCAGGGGTGTGGTCTCGGCGAACCGGCCGCGCGTCGCGGAGAGGCCGATGACCAGCCCGCTGTAGCGGTTGACCAGCCGGTAGCTCCCGGTCGGGGTGCCGTCGGCGGTGCGGCCCGGGACGACGAACCACTGCTGCCCCACCGTGGGCCCGCCCGTCCCGGCCCGGGTCACGAGGGGCTTCGCGCCCCAGGCGCGGCCGGAGGTGGCGCTGGAGTCGACGCCGAGGAGCCGGCCCGTGGCGGCGTTGGCGACGCGGTAGGAGCCGTCGCCGTCGGCCGTGAAGGTCCACGCCTCCCGGCGGGAGCCGGTCGGGACGGCCAGGGACGTCGTGGTGGCCCCCGCGCCCTGGGCGAGGACGCGCCCGTCACCGCTGGCGATGCGGAAGGTGGCGCCGCTGCGCACCGGCGCGGCGGGGGCGGAGGCACCGATGGTGATGTCGACGTACTCGCCGTAGGAGTCGTTCGAGCACCCGAAGGAGCAGTAGGAGCGGAAGGACTTGCCGACGATCTGGCTGCTGGTGCGGTTGGCGGGGTCGAGGAACCAGCGGTACCAGGAGGCGTTGGTGTGGCTGCCGGTGTCGCCGATCAGCCGCCACTTCTGCGAGGCGAGGTCGTCGGTGGCGTAGAACTGCTGGGGTGCCTTGCCGCTCTGGTCGACGGCCTGCGGTTCGCCGATGTAGAGACCCAGATACGCGTTGTAGGTGATGTCCATGACGAACAGTGGGGACGTGGGGGGCATCTTCCCCGCGGCCACCTGCTGGTTGGCGGTGCCGGGGGTGGCCGGGTCGTACTCCTGTCCGGCGGGCGTGTAGCCGGTGGGGTGGGCGGAGTCGACCGGGACCATGTTGCTCTCGCGGCCGCCGGTGCCGGGCTCGGACCAGGTGCCGTCGTACCACTTGCGCCAGCTGCCCGGCGCCATCTTCCCGGCGATCGGTGCACGGGCCACGTGCGCGTGGAAGGCGCGCCAGCTGCCGCCCTTGTCGACGATCCGGGAGCCGTAGAAGACGTAGAAGTAACCCGATGCGGTGTCGACGTACAGGCGCGGGTCGCCGTCGCCGTAGTGGTACGTCTGCTGCGGGAAGGCGGCCGTGTCACCGCGCTTCGTGCTGTACGGCGAGGTGATCACGTGGTCCTTGACGGTCCAGGTGCGGCCCCGGTCATGGGAGACGGCGTAGTCGATGGCGTCGTAGTGCAGTCCGTCGGCGAAGGGCTGCGGGGTGAACTCGTTGTGCACCAGGCCGTACCAGTCGCCCGTGTCGGGATCGACCCACACGCCCGCCAGATCGCAGTAGTTCTTCTGCGCGTAGTGGGAGCCGCTGGGTGCGTAGGTGGCTTCCTTGCCGGTGGGGCTGTTGTTGCAGCGTGAAGTGGTGTCGTTGTTGCGGTCGTTCGGGTCGGCCGGATTCACGGCGTCGCTCAGGGCGCTCGACCGGGTGGCGCTGTCGAAGTCCTTGCCGGTGTAGAAGCCCCACTCGCGGGGGTCGTCCGCGCCGTAGAGGGCGTGGGACTGCTGGAAGTAGAAGGTGCCGTCCTGGTCGAGGTACGGCGTTGCCGGGGTGTCGTCCGGATTGGTCCAGGAGCCCTTCGCGCCGACGGTCACGGTGTAGGCCGCGGCGGCGGCCGGGGGGCTCGCCGCCAGCCCGCCGCCGCACAGGGCGAGGACGGCGGCGACGACGACGGCGGCTCGTCTTGCGGGGGGAGTGGGCACGACTCCTCCTCCTTGGGATCGCTAACATACGCCGAATGGCTATAGCGCGCCGAACTATGGCACAGCTTGTTAGCGCTGCCAACCGTCCGCTCACAGAGGCGTGCCGCGCGGAGGGAACGCTCCGGACAGGGCGCGGGCCACTCAGGCGGGTCGTCGGGCGACGACCGTGCGCACCCGGGGGCTGCCGTCGCGGCGGTGCCCGAACGCGGGCAGGGCGTGCAGCTCGGCCTCGAACCCGGCGCGCTCCAACTCCCGTAGCACGTCGGCGAGCCGCAAGGCGCGGTAGTACATGACGAACGGCGGGCGCCACAGCGCGTTGCGCACCCGCATCACGGTGTCGAAGCCGAGCAGCATCCAGTAGGCGGGCTCGGTGGGCCGCGGCGGGGCGACGACCGGGAACGCGAAGCGGCCGCCGGGGCGCAGGGCGGCGTGCACCTGCGCGAACAGGCCTGGCAGTTCGCGGGGCAGGAAATGGCCGAACGCGCCGAAGCTCACCACCAGGTCGAAGGCTTCGGCGAAGGGCAGGGCACGGGCGTCGGCACGCACCCAGGACACCCGCTGCCCGGCCGGCGGGGTGCGCCGGCTCGCCACCTCCAGCATCCCGGCGCTGAAGTCGACCCCGGTGACGCTGCGCCGGCACAGCGGCGCGAGCACGTCGAGCCCGGCTCCGGTGCCGCAGCACAGGTCGAGGCCGTCGTCGTAGGGGCCGAGCGGAGCGAGCTGCTCGGCGACGGCGGCGAGGAGGGAGGCGGACGTACGGAACGGTGTGTGGTCGAACTTGGGGGCCAGCAGGTCGTAGCCGCACTCGACGGAGGACAGTGCCTGGACGGCGAGTTCGCGCAGGGTGGGGCCTTCGGGGCTGAACACCGGGTCAGCCTAGAGGAACGCGCTGTTCCAGGACGGCGAGTACGCGATCGCACCAGCGCAGGTTCTCCTCCTCGAAGGAGATGCCCGCCATGAGCGTCAGATAGGGACCGACACGGTCGGCCTCGCGCAGGTACTCCTGCTCGTCGCGGCCGTTCAGCAGGCGCTCGCGGACCCGCCGGTAGCGGTCCAGCTTGCCGCGCACCCAGGATCTGCGCTCCTCGATCAGGGCCCGGGTCGCGGCCGGATCGGTGCCGTCCATGGCCTGGATCTTGATCAGCAGCTCGTCGCGGATGGCGGTGGGCCTGCGCGGTGGCGCGACCGCGAAGGCACGCAGTTCGGCGCGGCCCTCCTCGGTGAGGGAGAACATCCGCTTGTTCGGGCGGCGCTCCTGCTGGACCAGGCGGGCTTCGATCAGCCCGTCGCCGGCCAGGCGGTCCAGCTCCCGGTAGAGCTGCTGCGGCGTGGCCGGCCAGAAGTTGGCCAGCGAGACGTCGAACACCTTGGACAGCTCGTATCCCGAGGCCTCGCCCTCCAGCAGGGCGGCCAGCACCGCGAACTTCAGCGACATGTGGACACGCTAACAGCAGGTGACTATTGTCCTCCGCACCTATTCAAATAATTGAGTATGAGGTGATCCCGATGCGTGCGTTCCGCGAGGCGGTCGAGGCGGGCGACCTCGACGCCGTCGAGGCGCTGCTGTCCGACGACGTCGTCTTCACGTCCCCGGTGGTCTTCAAGCCGTACCCCGGCAAGGCCGTCACGGCGGCGATCCTGCGCGCCGTCTCGACGGTCTTCGAGGATTTCCGCTACCTCCGTGAGCTGGCCGGTGCCGACGGGCGCGACCACGCTCTGGTGTTCGCCGCCCGCGTGGGCGACCGCGAGCTGACCGGCTGCGACTTCATCCACGTCGACGACAACGGGCTGATCGACGAATTCACCGTCATGGTGCGCCCGCTGTCCGGCGCGCAGGCACTGGCGGCGGCGATGGGCGCCAAGTTCGACGCCATCGCCGCCGAAGCCGCTGCCCGGTCGGTCTGACCTGGCAGAACACCCCTTCCGGAACAACCCGGGGCGTCACCGCGTTGGACGTGGTGGCGCCCTTTGCCGTTGTTTCGCGGACATCCGGTGCTACAGTGCGAACAGCACATCTCCGCGCCCCGTCGAGGGCGTCGGTGCAGAACTTCTCTTCCTGCGCCTTCTTTCGTCGTACGCCTGATGCCGGCGGCTCTTTCCCGCCGAGGCACGACATCTCCGCCGCCGGGCGCGCTCTTCCGCGCCCCTCGTTCCGCGGCCTCTCCCCCTCTTCTCGCTTGTCCCCCCTCGGCCTGAACGAAAGGACCGAACTCCCATGACCACCACACTCGAACGCCCGCCGGTTGCCGCGCGGCCCCCGTCCGCCCAGCTCGTCAGCGGTGTCCTGGACATCGACGGCAACGGGAAGGGGCACCTGCGCACCGCCCACTGCCTGCCCACGCCCACCGACCCGCCCGTCGCCCCCGCCCTGATCCGCCGGCACGGCCTGCGCAAGGGCGATCTCGTCGAGGGCGTACGCGACGGACGGCAGGGCCTGACCGAGGTGCGGCACGTCGGCGGCCGTACCCCCCAAGAGGCGCGTGACCGCCGCCACTTCCGCGATCTGACCCCGCTGCACCCGCGGGAGCGGCTGCGGCTCGAACACCCGGCGGCCGGAGCTGCCGGACGGGTCGTCGACCTGTTCGCCCCCGTCGGCAAGGGCCAGCGCGGGCTGATCGTGGCCCCGCCCAAGACCGGCAAGACCGTGCTGCTGCAGCAGATCGCGGCCGCCGTCGCCGGCAACCACCCCGAGTGCCGTCTGATGGTGCTGCTGCTGGACGAGCGGCCCGAAGAGGTCACCGACATGCGCCGCTCGGTGCGGGGTGAGGTGTACGCCTCGACGTTCGACCGCTCCCCCGCCCAGCACATCGCGCTCGCCGAGCTGGTGATCGAGCGGGCCAGGCGGCGGGTGGAGGCCGGCGAGGACGTCGTGCTCCTGCTCGACTCGCTCACCCGGCTGTGCCGGGCCCACAACCACGCGGCGTCCGCCGGCGGCCGAACCCTCAGCGGCGGTGTCGACGCGGCAGCACTCCAAGGGCCCAAGCGGTTCTTCGGCGCCGCCCGCCTGGCCGAGGAGGGCGGCTCGCTCACCATCCTGGCCACCGCCCTGGTCGAGACGGGCTCGCGCGCCGACGACCTGTTCTTCGAGGAACTCAAGAGCACCGGCAACATGGAACTGCGACTGGACCGCGAAGCGGCCTCCCGCCGCCTCTTCCCCGCCGTCGACCTGCCCTCCTCGGGCACCCGGCGGGAAGAACTCCTGCTGCCCGCCGCCGAGTTGACGGCCGTACGCGGGCTGCGCCGGGCCCTCGCGGCGCAGAGCGGGCCCGCCGGACTCCAGACGCTGCTCCAGCGGCTCCGCGAGACCCCCGGCAACGCGGCGTTCCTGCGCCGGATCCAGCCCACGCTGCCGTCGGCCTGACCGTACCCGCAGAGCCCGTTTGCGGCGAGGTGTGCGGCATACGGGTGCACGCGTGACCCGTTCGGCCCGGGTAGCAAGGGGGTTTCTCCCGGGAATTCCTAGGTTGATCGTATGACCATCGGATTTCCTTCCCGGGTCGCCCTGTCGACCTGTGCGCTCACGGTGGCGGGCGTCCTCGCCCTCTCCCCCGCCACGGCGGCCGCCGCCGGCGGAGCGGAGCCCACGCCCGGCGGACCGCGGGCGGCACAGCCGGCCCTGCTCCAGCCGTACGGCACCCAGGTACGGCTGCGCGGCGGCGCCCCGCGCCTGCCGGACATCTCCGCGCTGTCGTGGCTGGTGGCCGACGCCGGCACCGGCGAGGTCCTCGCCGCGCACGACGCGCACCGCAAGCTGCCGCCGGCCTCCACGCTGAAGACACTGTTCGCGCTGACGGTGCTGCCCGCCCTGCCGGCGAACCTGGAACACCGGGTCAGCGAGGAGGAACTCGCCGGGATCGGCCCGGGCAGCAGCATGGTGGGAGTCGCCGAGGGCCACACCTACACCGTCGCCGACCTGTGGCGCGGCGTCTTCCTCAACTCCGGCAACGACGCCGTGCACGTGCTCGCCGCGCTCAACGGCGGCTGGTCGGCCACGGCCACGCAGATGCAGGCCAAGGCCCGCGCCCTCGGCGCCCGCGACACGCACGTCGTCTCGCCCGACGGCTACGACACGCCCGGCCAGGTCTCCTCGGCGTACGACCTCGCGGTGTTCGGACGGGAAGGGCTGCGCAATCGCGACTTCGCGCAGTACTGCGGCACCGCCGAGGCCAGCTTCCCGGGCGGCGGCGGATGGTCGTACGGCATCCGCAACACCAACCGGCTGCTCACCGGCGCCGACGGGGTGGAGGCCTACCCGGGGCTGATCGGCGTCAAGAACGGCTACACCAGCCAGGCCGGCAACACACTGGTCGCCGCCGCCCGGCGGGGCACCCGCACGCTCGTCGTGACGGTGATGAACCCGCAGACGGGCGGCGGGTTCGCCGTCTACGAGGAGGCGCGGGCGCTGCTGGACTGGGGGTTCGGCGCGGCCGGGCGGGTCGATCCGGTCGGTTCGCTGGACGCGGCCGCGCCCGGCACACCGCCGCCTCCGCACGGGCCGCACGCCTCACCCGTCGCCGCCGCCGTTTCCGCCGCGGCCGCGGGGTCGCCGGGCGGCTTCGGCTGGGCCGACGCGGCCGCGATCGCCTCCGCCGCCGTCGCGGGCGCCGTCACGGTCGCACTGTCGCTGCGCGCCAAGAAGCGTGCCGCCGCGCGTGGGTGACGGCAGGGCAGCCACAGCAGCAGACCGAGGGTGATCCAGGTGTAGGCATTGGCACCGGCGAAGGCGGCCACGCCGGACGCGTCGTGCGCCCACAGCCAGACCACGCTGGTGCACAGCACCGCGTACAGGGCGCCCGCCACGCGCGCGTGCCCGGCACGCAGCAGGACCGCGAAGGACGGCAGCAGCCACACCAGATGGTGCACCCAGGTGATCGGGCTGACCAGGCACGCGGCCAGGCCGGTCAGCGCGAAGGCGGCCGGCCAGTCCCCCGCGGCCGCCGCCCGGCGCGAACGCCAGGCCCACACACCGAGCACGGCCACCACGGCAAGCGCCCACACCCCGCGCTGCGGCTCGCCCAGACGGGCGAGGACGCCCTGCACCGACTGGTTGGAGACGTAGTCCAGACGACCCACGCGTGCGGTGTCCCACATCGCCTCCGTCCAGTAGAAGCGGGACGGGCCGGGCGCGACGAGCGCCGCAAGGGCCGTCGCCGCGAGGGCGACCGCCGTCGCGACGGCCGCGGCGCGCCGCCGGCGCCCGAGCAGGAGGAGGCCGATGAACAGCGCGGGCGTGAGCTTGATCGCCGCCGCGAGCCCGATCCCGGCACCCGCCAGCACGGCGGCCCGTCTCCCGCCGCCGCGCGCTGCGTCGGCGTCCTGCTCGCGGCCTCCGACGGCGGCGACCGCCGCGGTGGCGACCGCCGCGGTCGCGGCCGGCCGCTCGATGGCCGTGCCGCGGGTCAGCAGCCAGGCGTCGGCGAGGACCAAGGCCAGCAGGAGGAGATTCACCTGACCGAAACTCACGGTGTCGCGCAGCGGCTCGAACAGGGCCAGCCCGCACAGGACCAGCCCCCAGCCGAACCAGCCGGGCCGGCGCCACGCCCGGCCCGCCAGCACCCGCAGTACGACCGCCAGCGCCACCGCGTCCAGCAGCAGCGCACCGGCGAGCGCGGCGGTACGGCCGAGCAGGGCCATGGGCAGCATGGCGACCGCGGCGAACGGCGGATAGGTGAAGCCGTACGCGGTGCCCGGCACCCGGTAGTCGTAGACCTGCCCTCCGTGGCGGACCCAGGTGTGCACGGCTCCGTAGTAGACCCGCAGGTCGAACCAGTCGCGCAACAAGGGCACGGTCGCGGTGAACCCCGTCACCACGACGGCCACGGCGAGGAGCAGCAGCAGCCGGCCGCGGCCGGTGGCAGGGACGGGGAACGGCGGGCGGGCGCGGCCGTCCCGGCTCGGCCCGCTCATGCGGTGCGCTCCAGCGCCGGGAGGTCCGCCACCTGGTGCAGCTGGTACAGCACGACCAGGGCCAGTGCCCCGCCGCAGACGGCCAGGAGGAGCCGGCCGGTGTCGGCCGGACCGCCGCCGGGCAGGACGGCGAGCGCGAGCACCGCTGCGACGGCCGCCGTCCGGTGCCGGACCGAGGCGCTGGGCGCGGCGGCCGCGATGAGGAACAGGCCCCACAGGGCGTACCAGGGACGGACCGCCGGTCCGCACGCGGCCACCACCGCCAGGCTCAGACCGAGGGCGTACACCGGGCGTGGCCGCCGGCGCCACCATATGGCGGCGAGGGTGACGGCGGCGACGGCGAACCCGAGCGTGTGCCAGGCCGGCACCGCGAGCGGGGCCAGATCGCTGCCGATCCGGTCCAGCAGCGCGCCCGTCGCGCGGCCGAGCAGGCTGGTCGGAGCCCAGTTCTGTGCGGAGACCGGTGTGCCGAGGGCGCCGATCCAGCCGTAGCCGGTGCCCGCGACGGCGGTCGCCGCGACGGTCGTGGCGGCGGCCGCGGCCAGCGTCGACACGGTGGCCGGCAGCGGACGGCGGCCCGCCCGGACCCGGAGGACCACGACGGCCGCAAGGCCCAGCAGGGCGGGCGCCTTGACCAGAGCGGCGAGCGTGATCAGCACGGTGCCGATCAGTGGGCGCCGGCCCAGTGCCGCGACCAGGCCGAGTCCCAGCAGGCCGAGCATCAGGGCGTCGTTGTGGGCGCCCGCCACCAGATGCAGCAGGACCAGCGGGTTCAGCGCGCCCAGCCACAGCGCCGCGGCCGGATCCACGCCGCCGGCCCGGGCCAGACGCGGCAGCGCCGCCGCCATCAGGGCGACACCGAGCAGCGCCAGCAGCCGCATGCCGAGCAGCCCCGCGGGCAGCTGACCCCGGGTCAGCCCCGACAGCGCCGAGGCCGCCGCGAGGAACACCGGCCCGTACGGCGCGCCGGTGTGCCGCCACAGCGGAGCCACCTCGTCGGCGAGGGGACCGCCGAGCAGGGCGGGGCCGTGGGTGTAGACGTCGAGATGGGCGTCGACCATGGCGCCCTGCGCGAGGTAGCTGTAGACGTCACGGCTGAACAGCGGCGGCGCGAGGAGCAGCGGGGACGCCCAGACGGCCAGCACCAGCAGCAGGGCGCGGGCAGACGGCGGGCGCGGCCCGCGCAGCAGCCGGCCCAGCAGGGCCCAGGCGGCGATCAGCAGGACGACGCCGAAGTACACGCCGACCAGCCCGAGCGCCGCCCGCGCCGAGGCCGGCGCCGGCAGATCCGCCATCGGCAGGGCGCCTGCCGTCTCCCCGCCCAGGGCGAGAAAGGCGGTACCGGCCAGGCCGAGCACCTGGCAGCGACGCAGATCGAAGGGAAAAGCCATGGCCAGCACCGGGCCAGCCTGCCGAGACGGGATGACCACGAGGCAACGAGCGGGGCTCACGGCGGCGGCTTGCTTGTGGACGGGGGGTGAGCGCCGTGGGGGTGGGGGGTTCGGGGGTGGGGTGGTTCGGGGGTCGGTGTTTTCAGCCTGTGCGGGTGCGGGGCGACGGGCCGGGCAGGTGTCAGTGGAAACGGCCGCTGGGGACCGGGCCCGACGAGCGCAGGCCCGAGCGCTGCGCTCGCAGCCAGGTGGGGTGGACTGCCGCGACGAAGTCCGTCAGCTTCTCGACCGGGTCGGCCGGGGTCGCGCCGTCCCCCTCGTCCGGGGTGGGATCGGCGTCGACGATCTCCGCCGCGATCTCCGCCGGAGGCCGGTCGTCGGCCGGCGACCGGCCCACCTCGCCGTCGTCGTCCAGCCGCATCCGCTCCGCCCAGGGCGCCGTGACCTGCTGATGCAGCAGGCCGATACTGTCGGCGGCGACGACCGGAGGGTCGGTCCAGCAACTGGCGTGCTCGTGCAGCACCTGGCCCGGGGCCCGCTCGCCGAGCTGCGCCAGGATGTCGGGGCCCTCGTCCGTGCCGGCCAGGTCGTTCAGGTCGTAGGCGACGACGACAGTGCCGGGTTCGCCGGGCGCGTACGGCCGCGCCGGCAGACCCAGTACCTCGGCGGCGGCCAGGCCGAGAATGTGGCTGTCGCGGTCGGGAAGCAGCGACACCGCGGCCGGCCGCACCTCGGCCGCCGCCAGCGCCCCCCTCAGGCGCAGCAGGCCCTGCAGACACAGGTCCGTGGTGTCCTGGAGCCAGGCGAACCGGCCGTTCATGCCCGCGTCGAAGCCGTACGGCGACAGCGTGCCGAGCACGCCGCCGCCGATGACGTACTGCCATCCCCGCAGGTCGGTACCGTCCAGCGCGCTCACCGGAGCGGCGCTCGCGGCACGCTCCAGCATCGCGCGCTGACGGTCGCGGGCGGGGAGCCAGATGGCGTCATCGGGGTCGGGGAGCCGGTCGTGCTGCGCACGGGCCAGGGCCACATCGCCCGCCATGAGTGCGTTGTACGCCAGCAGGTAACGGTCCGGCCAGGCGACCAGGGCGCTCTCGCGGGCGTTCAGCACCTCGACGGCCTCGCGGTGGCGCCCCTCGCGTTCGTAGGCGGAGACCAGCTCGCGCAGCACCGCGGCCGAGGCCGGCACCTGGCGCAAGGCCTCGCGCAGGGCGGGGACGGCGAGGTACGACACGCCCCGCTCGACACAGGCGTATCCGAAGTCGTACTGCTCCTGGGCCCGTTCAGGCTGGGCGGCGAGCGCCTCCGCGGTCCGCCGGAGGTCGTCGAAGCCGGCCGCCGCTGCCGCCTTGCCTACGACAAGGGCGAGCTCGCCCAGCGGCAGCGTCTCGGCCGCGGTCCGCAACACGCGCAGGGCGCCGGGTATGTCGCCGGCCTCCAGGGACTCCCAGGCCTTCAGCGCTTCGGGGGACTTGGGTCGGCGATTCTTCCGCGAGAACATGCCGTCGATCTTGACGGACCGGTCACTTCTGCCTCAACTACTTTACGGAGGCGTCGATCGGCGGCCTTCGCCGAGGGCGGAGGCCGGAAAGTGAGGGGTCAGAACACCGAGAGGCCGGTGAGGGTGGTGAAGCGGTCCAACGCGGCTACTCCGGCGACGGAGTTGCCGCGTTCGTCCAGGCCCGGGCTCCAGACGCACAGCGTGCACCGGCCGGGGACGACGGCGATGATGCCGCCGCCGACGCCGCTCTTGCCCGGCAGGCCGACGCGGTAGGCGAAGTCGCCCGCCGCGTCGTACGTGCCGCACGTCAGCATGATCGCGTTGACCTGCTTGGCCTGGCTGCGGGTGAGCAGCCGGGAGCCGTCGGCGCGGATGCCGTGGCGGGCGAGGAAGCCGGTCGCCAGGGCCAGGTCGGCGCACGAGGCCTTGATCGAGCACTGGCGGAAATACTGGTCGAGCAGTTCCGGCACCGGGTTGTCGATGTTGCCGTACGACGCCATGAAATGCGCCAGTGCGGCGTTGCGGTCGCCGTGCGCGGACTCCGAGGCGGCCACCTCCTCGTCGAACGCGAGGTCGTGGTTGCCGCTCTCGGCACGCAGGAACGCCAGGAGTTCCGCCGCCGCGTCGCCGGTACGGGTGTGCAGGCGGTCGGTGACGACGAGGGCGCCGGCGTTGATGAACGGGTTGCGCGGGATGCCGTTCTCGTACTCCAGCTGCACCAGGGAGTTGAACGGGTTGCCGGACGGCTCCCGGCCCACGTGCTCCCACAGCTCGTCGCCCTCGCGGGCGAGGTCCAGGGCCAGGGTGAAGACCTTGGTGACGGACTGGGTGGAGAACGGCTCACGCCAGTCCCCCACGCCGTACACCGTGCCGTCCGGCTCCGCCACGGCCATGCCGAAGCGGCGCGGGTCGCGGGCCGCCAGCGCCGGGATGTAGTCGGCGGGGCGGCCGCGACCGGGGGTGCGCTCGATCTCCTCGGCGATGCGCTCCAGCACCGGGGCGAAGGTCTTCGACGATGTCATGATCGTATTCTCCCCTCCGGGGGCGGTTTGGGGCGCTTCGGGGGTGGTGGGGTGGGGTGGTCTGGTGGTGGGGTGGTGGGGTGGTGGGGTGGTCAGGGGCGGGGGGTGGGGTGGTCAGAGGGGGGTGGCGGGTGTGGGGGGTGGGGTGGGGGGCAGTGGTGTCAGGTCGTTGGGGCTGTGGTGCCTGCGACCACTTCCGGGCGGAGCAGGGCGGCGAGGCGGTCGGCGGGGAGCAGGCCCTTTTCCAGGACCAGCTCGGCGACTCCTCGGCCGGTGGCGAGGGCCTCCTTGGCGATGTCCGTGGCCGCCGTGTATCCGATGTGCGGGTTGAGGGCGGTGACCAGGCCGATGGAGTTCTCCACGGTCGCGCGCAGGCGTTCCGTGTTGGCGGTGATCCCGTCGACGCAGCGGGCGGCGAGGGTGAGGCAGGCGCGCTGCAGGTGTGTGATCGACTCCGAAAGGGAGTGGAGGATGATCGGCTCGAACGCGTTCAGCTGGAGCTGGCCGGCCTCGGCCGCCATGGTGATGGCGACGTCGTTGCCGATCACCTCGAAGGCGACCTGGTTGACGACCTCGGGGATCACCGGGTTCACCTTGCCGGGCATGATCGACGAACCCGCCTGCACCGGGGGGAGGTTGATCTCGCCCAGGCCGGCACGCGGCCCGGAGGAGAGCAGGCGCAGGTCGTTGCAGCTCTTGGACAGCTTGACGGCGATCCGCTTCAGGACGCCGGACATCTGGACGAAGGCGCCGCAGTCCTGGGTCGCCTCGACGAGGTTGGCCGCCGTGACCAGCGGCAGGCCGGTGATGTCGGCGAGGTGGCGGCGGGCGGCCTCGGCGTACCCCGCGGGGGCGTTGAGGCCGGTGCCGATGGCCGTGGCGCCGAGGTTGATCTCATGGATCAGCTCGACGGCCTCGGCGAGACGGCTGCGGTCCTCCTCGATCATCACCGCGTACGCCGAGAACTCCTGACCGAGCGTCATCGGGACCGCGTCCTGCAACTGGGTGCGGCCCATCTTCAGGACGTCGCGGAACTCGACGGCCTTGCGGGCGAAGGCATCCTGGAGAACCGACATCGCCTTGAGCAGTCCACGGACCGCGAAGACCGTCGCGATCTTGACGGCCGTCGGGTAGACGTCGTTGGTCGACTGGCCCTTGTTGACGTCCTCGTTGGGGTGGAGGTGGGTGTACTCGCCCTTGGCGTGGCCGAGCAGTTCGAGGGCGCGGTTGGCGACGACCTCGTTGGCGTTCATGTTGGTCGACGTGCCGGCGCCGCCCTGGATGACGTCGACGACGAACTGGTCGTGCAGCTTGCCGGCGCGGATGTCCTGGCAGGCGGCGATGATCGCGGCGGCCTTCTTCGGCTCCAGCAGGCCGAGTTCCTCGTTGGCGCGGGCGGCTGCCTCCTTGACGGCGGCCAGGGCGTCGACGAGGTGGGGGTAGGTGGAGATGGGGGTGCCGGTGATGGGGAAGTTCTCGGTGGCGCGGAGGGTGTGGACGCCCCAGTAGGCGTCTGCGGGGATGTCCCTGTTGCCGAGCAGGTCGTGTTCGGTGCGGGTGGTCATGTCGGTTTCTTTCGTTTCGGGGTGGGGTGAGGGAGGGGCGCGGGGAGGGCGGCGTCGGTCGGGTGCGGGTGCCTGCGGCGCTGGGTGCGTTGTGGCTGGTCGCGGGTGCCTGCGGCGTTGGGTGCGTGGTTCCCTGCGGGTGCGTTGTGGCTGGTCGCGCCGTTCCCCGCGCCCCTTTTTTTGCCTGCGGCGGCCCGTTTCCGTCCGGTGGGTGGTTGCGGTCCTCGCCTGCGGCCGGTTTCTGAGTCGGGGCCGGGGTGGGGGGTGTCCGTCCTCGGTCCGGCCATCCGTTTCCGACGAGTGCTCGGTGTCACGGTGCCGGACGCTGCGGGCGGACACCCCCCACCCCGTCCCCTCACCGCCGCGGGCGAGTGCATCGACGCCGTGGCGCGCGTTCGCGGGCTGCCGGCCCGCGTAGCTGGGGGCAGTCGTGCCTCCCCCAAGCTCTTCGAGCAGGGGGACCCCCAGGGCGGCACGGGCGGGCTGGGGTACCCCCTTGCGCTCAGTGCTTGGGGGAGGCACCCGGCCGGCGCCGGTGAGCGTGGCTGTCCCCGGCCGGCCGCAGTGCCGGCGCCGGGGGGCGCCGGGGGCAGCCCGACCCGCCGTCAGGCGACCGTCGTGACCGGGTCCAGCGCGCGGACCGGGCGGACCGCGCCTACCGGACGGCCGCCGCCCAGGAGGGGCTCGCCCTCGAAGGCGGTGAGGAGTGACGGGTCCACTCCCGCGCGGGCCAGCGCCGCCGCTGTCACCGGGATCCGCGCCCGGTTCGCCCCGTCGGCGATCTTGACGGCGATCGCGCGGCCGTCGGGCAGGGCCGCGACCTGGACGCCTTCGAAGCCGTCCTTCGCCAGCAGCCCCGGCACCGCCCGCATCAGCGCGGCCACGTCGCGGCCCGTGCCGGAGGCCATCTCGGCGTGGTCGCGCATCGCGTCGGCCACGCGGGCCTCCGGGGTGCCGGGGGCCGCCGTGGTGATGCGGGCGGCCGCCCGGGCCAGGCCGTGCAGGGAGAGGGAGAACAGCGGGGCGCCGCACCCGTCGACGGTGACCTGGGCGATCCGCTGGCCGGTGAGGTCCTCGACGATCTCGGCGATCGCCTTCTGGAGGGGGTGGCCGGGGTCGAGGTAGTCCTCCAGGGACCAGCCGTTGAGCTTGCAGGTGTACAGCATGGCCGCGTGCTTGCCGGAGCAGTTCTGGGCCAGGCGGGACGGGCCGCGGTCGGCGCGGATCCAGGCGTCGCGTACGGCGGGGTCGAAGGGGAGGTCGGGGACGTTGCGCAGATCGTCCTCGCTGAGGCCGGCCAGGTCCAGGATGCGGCGGGTGCCTTCGAGGTGGACCTCTTCGCCGGAGTGGCTCGCGGCCGCCAGGGACAGGAGGTCTCCTTCGAGCGGCAGGCCCGCTCGGACCATGGCGACGGCCTGGAGCGGCTTGATGGCCGAGCGGGGGTAGAAGGCCGCCTCGATGTCGCCGAGCTGGAGGACGGGGGTGCCGTCGGGGCCGAGTACGGCGACGGAGCCGTAGTGGATGCCTTCTATGACGCCGCCGCGTATGAGGTGGGCCACGGGTGCGTGGAGGGGTTCGCGGATCTGGGGTGCGTCCGCAAGGGAACTGCTGTACATCTTCGCCTGGTTCAGTGGTGGGTGGATGCGGCCGGGTGCGCTGTTCACGCGCCGGCCCTGCTGCGGTCGAGGCGGCCGCGGATGGCGTACCAGCCCGCGACGAGGGCGCCGACGATCAGCGGCAGGCACTGCACGGTGGTGCGTCCGGCGCCGCCGTCGGCGTACATGAGGACCAGGACGGAGGCGAGGAACGCCAGCGTCACGAGTTCGGTCCAGGGGGAGCCCGGCAGACGGTAGCCGGGGCGGGTCAGTGCGCCGGTCTGCGTCTTCTGCCAGAAGCGCAGATGGCAGACCATGATCATGCCCCAGGTGGCGAGGATGCCGATCGCCGCGAAGTTCAGGACGATCTCGAAGGCGTCCTTGGGGACGACGAAGTTCAGGCCGACGCCGAGGACGCAGATGCCGCTGGTGAGCAGGATGCCGCCGTAGGGGACCTGGGTGCGGCTCATCCGCGCGGTGAACTTGGGGGCCGAGCCGCTGACGGCCATGGACCGCAGGATGCGGCCCGTGGAGTACAGGCCCGAGTTGAGGGACGACATGGCCGCCGTGAGGACGACGAGGTTCATCACGCCGCCCGCCGCGGGGACGCCGATGTGCGACAGCACCGTGACGAAGGGGCTCTCGCCGGACGTGTACTTGTTCCAGGGCAGGAGCATCGACAGGAGGATCACCGAGCCCACGTAGAACAGGCCGACGCGCCACATGATCGAGTTGATCGCCTTCGGCATGATCTTCTCGGGGTTCTCGGTCTCGCCGGCGGCGACGCCGACCAGCTCGACGGAGGCGTAGGCGAAGACGACGCCCTGGATGATCAGCAGCATGGGCAGCAGGCCGTTGGGGAAGACGCCGCCGTTGTCCGTGATCAGGGACGGGCCGGGGGTCGTGCCGTCGACGGGGTGGCGGGTCACCAGGAGGAAGATGCCGATGCACATGAACGTGACCAGCGCGGCCACCTTGATGATCGCGAACCAGAACTCCAGCTCACCGAAGAACTTGACGGAGATCAAGTTGACCGTCAGGACGATCGCGAGGGCGATCAATGCGATCAGCCATTGCGGGATGTCGGAGAACATGCCCCAGTAGTGGGTGTACGTGGCGACCGCGGTGATGTCGGCGATGCCGGTCGTCGCCCAGTTGAGGAAGTACATCCAGCCCGCGGTGTACGCGCCCTTCTCCCCCAGGAACTCGCGGGCGTACGACACGAACGCGCCGGAGGACGGGCGGTACAGGACGAGTTCGCCCAGGGCGCGCACGACCAGGAACGCGAAGACTCCGCAGACCGCGTAGGCGATGAAGAGGGAGGGGCCGGCGTCGGCGAGGCGGCCTCCGGCGCCGAGGAACAGGCCGGTGCCTATGGCTCCGCCGATGGCGATCATGTTGACGTGCCGGGACTTCAGGGACTTGCTGTAGCCCTCGTCTCCGGCGTCGATGTGACGGGTCGAGGGGCGCGTCTCGTCTTTGAGGTGCTGTTCGCTCACGCCTCGGGTCCGCCTTCCATGGGTTGGGCCGCGCGCGCGGGGCGCACGATGTCGGTGAGGGTGGTCTCGACGCGGTCGAGGTGGTGGGCCATGGCCTCCACCGCGTCGTGCTCGGAACCGTCGACCAGCGCCTCGACGATCGCCCGGTGCTCGCGGTTGGACTGCTCGCGCCGGCCGCCCAGCTCGTTGAGGAAGGCCGACTGGCGCGCCAGTGCGTCGCGGATCTCCTCGATGACCCGGCGGAAGACCGGGTTCTGGGCGGCCTCGGCCACGGCGAGGTGGAAGAGGGTGTCCATCGCGACCCACGCGGTGGTGTCCGTCTCCCGCTCCATGCGCTCCAGCAGATGCGCCAGGTGGTCCAGGTTCTCCGGGGTGCGGCGCACGGCGGCGTACCCGGCGACGGGGATCTCGATGTGGCGGCGCACTTCGAGCAGGTCGCTGGCCGCGTAGTCGCCGAAGGTGGGGTCCTCGACGGCGTTCGCGACGACGAAGGTGCCCTTGCCGGTCCGGGAGACCGTCAGGCCCATCGTCTGCAGGGCGCGCAGCGCCTCGCGCAGGACGGGCCGGGACACCTCCAGGGTGCGGCACAGCTCCGCTTCGCTGGGGAGCTTGTCGCCTATGGCGTACTCGCCGCGCTCGATGGCGCCGCGCAGATGGCCGAGTACGGCCTCCATGGCGCTGATGCGCCGCGGAGGCTGACTGGCTGTCCGGCTGTCTGACAGGTTCACGGGAGTGATACTCCGGGTGGCGGAGGGGCGGTGTCAAGGCGGGTGGAAGGAAAAATTCAGGGGGCGGGAAGCCTGTAAATCGGCTTTCCGCCCCCTGGCAGTCTCGGGATCAGGCGTCGAGCATGCCCGTGGAGAGCAGGCCGAGCAGCGCCACGCCGATGACGATGCGGTAGATCACGAAGGCGTTGAAGGAGTGCTTGGCCACGAACTTCAGCAGCCACGCGATGGAGGCGTAGGCCACGACGAAGGAGACGATGGTCCCCACGGCCAGCGGGGCCGCGCCCACACCGGTGCCGAGCGCGTCCTTCAGCTCGTACAGACCGGCGCCGGTCAGGGCCGGGATGCCGAGGAAGAAGGACAGGCGGGTGGCGGCGACCCGGTCCAGGTCGAGGATGAGCGCGGTGGACATGGTGGCGCCGGAGCGGGAGAAGCCGGGGAAGAGCAGCGCGAGGATCTGCGAGCAGCCGACCAGCATCGCGTCCTTGAAGGAGGTGTCGTCCTCACCGCGCTTGTGCCGGCCCATCTGGTCGGCCGCCCACATCACACCGCTGCCGACGATCAGCGACCCGGCCACCACCCACAGGGAGGCGAGCGGGCCCTCGATCAGCGGCTTGGCGGCCAGGCCCACGATCACGATGGGGACGGTCGCGGCGATCACCCACCAGGCGAACTTGTAGTCGTGGTGGTACCGCTCCTCCTTGTTCGCCAGGCCACGGCCCCAGGCGGAGACGATCCGGACGATGTCCTTGAAGAAGTACACGAGCACGGCGGCGATGGCACCGACCTGGATGACGGCCGAGAAACCGACGACGGCGTTGTCGTCGACCGGGATGCCCATCAGCCCCTCGGTGATCTTGAGATGTCCGGTGGAGGAGACGGGGAGGAACTCGGTCACTCCCTCGACGGCTCCGAGGACGACGGCCTGGCCGACGCTGATGACGCTCATGGATTCCCGTTCTTGGAGGGGCAGGGGGTACAGGGGGGCGGGACAGTCTTACTACACGCGGGCTAGAGCGCGCGCCTACGGCCAGACGGCCTCGGCCAGCGCCGCTCCGGCGAACGCCGCGCCCAACCCGGCGGCCACGCTCCCGACGACGTTGAGCAGCGCGTACAGACGGGCACCGGTCTCCGTCAGCCGCAGCGTCTCGTACGAGAACGTCGAGTACGTCGTCAGGGCCCCGCACAGGCCCGTACCCAGCAGCAGCCGGACGTCGGAGCCCACGGCGCCGGCGGCCGCCGCGCCCGTCAGCAGCCCGAGGATCACACAGCCGACGACGTTGACCGCGAAGGTGCCCCAGGGGAAGACCGAGTCGTGCCGGGACTGCACCGCGCGGTCGGTGAGATAGCGCAGGGGCGCGCCGACCATACCGCCGGCGACGACGAGCAGCCAGTTCACAACGACTTCTTACCCTTCCTGCCCGGTTCGCCGGATTCGGCGCCGCGTCCCACGTACCGGATGACCTCGCAGTCGTCGAGGGTGACCAGTCCTTCGGTGACCAGTTCGTCCAGCTGCGGCAGGAATGCGCGGACGCGGTCCTCGGTGTCCACGATCACGATGGCCACCGGCAGATCCTCGCTCAGCGACAGCAGCCGCGAGGTGTGGATCAGGGAGGAGGCACCGAAGCCCTCGATGCCCTTGAAGACGCTGGCCCCGGCCAGACCGGCCGCGTGGGCGCGGTGCACGATCTCGGCGTACAGGGGCTTGTGGTGCCAGGTGTCCATCTCGCCGACGAAGACGGTCAGGCGCAGGGCTCGTCCGGTCAGCCGGGTCATCGCTGCCTCCGGGTCAGGGCGCGGCGGGTCGCGGTCGCGGCGAGCCACACCGCGGTGAGCGCCGCGAGCGGGGTCGCGGCGAGGTAGACCAGCGCGGTCCGCGTCTGGCCGTGGTCGATGAGCTGCTGGACGTCGACGGCGTAGGTGGAGAAGGTGGTGAAGCCGCCCAGCACGCCGGTGCCGAAGAAGGGCCGCACCAGCTTGTGCGCGGCCAGGACCTCGGTGATCAGGACCATGAAGACCCCCATCACCGCACAGCCGCTGATGTTGATCCACAGCGTGGTCCACGGGAATCCGTCACCGGCGGCGGGCCAGGCGAGCCCGGCCGCGTAGCGCGCGGCCGCGCCGCAGGCTCCGCCGAGCGCGACCACCGCGACGACGGGCAGCTGACCGCGCCAGGCGGTGCGGTGCCGCGGGGCGGCGGGGATGCGAAGGCTCTCGGCTTCGGGGGCTGTCATGTCGTCCGTCTCCTGCTCGCCGTGCGGTGATCACGGCCGACACCAGCCTAGCGCCGGGGCGGAGGGCGGCTCACCCGCCGGTGGGCGGGGCGCAGACCGCGACGCCCGGCTCCCACAGGCTGCCGAGGACCAGGTGTCCCGCCGTCGTGCAGACGCTGGTGACCATGCGGAAGCGGGAGTGGCGGCGGGCGAGGTGATGGACGACACGGCCGTCGTCGTCGACGGCCAGGACGGCGGTGGTGCCGGTGGGCCGGAAGGGTGCGTGCACCGCTGCCCGCGCGGCGGCGCGGCGTGCCGTGGGGGCGGCGCGGTGCAGGACGTCGAGCGCGGGGACACGGGGGCCTGCCAGGGCGACCCAGATCGGGCCGTCGGGGCCGGATCGCCACAGGTTGTCGGGCATGCCGGGCAGCTGCTCGGCGAACGGTTCACTGCGGCCGGCCCGCGGTCCGGTGAGCCAGTAGCGGGTCAGACGGCACGCGCCGGTCTCGGCCAGCACCAGGAAGGCGCTGTCGGCGCTCAGGGCGAGACCGTTGGCGAAGCGCAGGCCGTCCAGCAGGACCTCGAAGGCGGTGCTCCCGGGGGCGAGGCGGAGCAGGCGGCCGGTGCGGGTGTCCTCGACGATGTCGGCCAGCCAGTGACGCAGGGGGTGACGGCGGCTGGAGACGGTGACGTAGACGCTGCCGTCGGGTCCGGCCACCACGTTGCTGGCGAAGCGCAGCCGCTCCCCCGCCACCTCGTCGGCCACGACCCGTACGGTGCCGGTGGTGAGATCGGCGCGCAGCAGTCCCCGTTCCGCGTCGCAGACGAGCAGGTCGCCGTCGGGAAGGAGCTCCAGGCCCAGCGGCCGGCCGCCGGTGTCCGCGAGGGTCTCGGCTCGGGGCGGCGCGTCGGGGTCGGTGAGGCCGTCGAGGCGCAGGATGCGGCCGTCCGCCACGCCGGTGAGGATCCGGCCGTGCGGGTCGGCGATCACGTCCTCGGGGCCGTGGCCGGGCAGGCGGACGCGGCGGAACGGGCGCAGAGTCGTGGGTCGGTCCATGGCGGCCGGATCACCAGCCCTTCTCGAACAGGCGGGCCACCTCGGCGATCCGTACCTCGTCCCGCCGGTAGTAGGTGTGCGGTCCGGCCTGGCGGGCGCGCACCAGGCCGACGCGGGTGAGCAGGGCGAGGTCGCACCGTACGAGGCTCAACGGCACCCCGAGCGCGAGGGCGATCGCGTCCTCCGTGACGCCGCCGTGCGAGGGATCGTCGCCCGGCGGAACCGGGTCGGGGGCGTGCTCGAGCCACTGCAGGAGGCGCAGTCGCCTCTCGCTGACGGGAGCCCTCACCATCGTGTCCCCCTCGGGTGCCTGAGCCGGGCCTGCGTACCGCGTCTTCCCACTGTTCCCCGGTGGGAGCGCTCGCGCACCGCGGTCGGCGCGCGTTGTCCGGGATGCGTCGGCCAACGTCCGCAAAAGGGGCGGGTGTTGACGCGGAACGGGGCCCGGCCTTCGTCGTGGTGGCCGGGCCCCGTGGGGTGCGCCCCTCCGGTGGGGCCGCCTGCCTCGGGGTGAGGAATCACGGCGGTCGTTCCCCCGGATGGCCGCCGGGGTACGACGTCACCCTGTCGTCGTACTGCGCGGTCGCGCAGGCCCCGTACACCGTCCGCGGCGGCGCCGGGATCGCGCGACCGGTCAGGATCGGAGAAGCCAGGACGCGCCGCGCCGTCCTAGCGTGGGATGCACCGACGGAAACCCGTCGGACCCCGCCCTTCCGAGGGATCCGCCCTTTCGCGGGATCCCGCCCTTTCGAGGAGTGAGTGCCATGACCGCCGGCGTGCAGACGATCATCTACCCCGTCAAGGACAAGGACCGGGCCAAGGCCGTGTTCACGGCCCTGCTCGGTGTCGAGCCGTATGTCGACGAGCCGTACTACGTCGGTTTCAAGGCCGAGGGCCAGGACGTGGGCCTGGACCCGAACGGGCACGCTCAGGGCCTGACCGGTCCGGTGCCGTTCTGGCACGTCACCGATCTGCGGGAGCGCCTCGCGGCCCTGCTGCAGGCGGGCGCCGAGGTGGTCCAGGACGTGCGCGACGTCGGCAACGGCCGGCTGATCGTGTCCGTGAAGGACCCCGACGGCAACCTCGTGGGGCTGCTCCAGGACCCGGTGGCCTGAAGGGCGTACGGCTCGTTGCGCCCGCACTAGTTGCATAGTCAACGAATGGCCGATTCGGTGCTACCGTGCGGGTATGGCAGCGAAGACGGCCGAGGCGCGGCTCGAGGAGCGGTGGCGGGGCATCCTGTCGGTGCATGCCCGCACGATGTGCGAGATCGACCGGGCCCTGCACCCGCACGGTCTGGGCGCCAGCGACTTCGAGGTGCTCGACATCCTGGCCGGCGCCTCGACCCGGCCGGGCGACCAGTGCCGGGTGCAGAACCTGGTCGGACAGGTGCATCTCAGCCAGAGCGCGCTGTCCCGCCTGATCGGCCGCCTGGAGAAGGACGGCCTGGTCGAGCGCTCGGTGTGCGCCGAGGACCGGCGGGGCGTGTGGGTCGCCCTGACGGACAAGGGCCGCCGGCTGCACGCACAGGTGCGACCGCTCCAGCGGGAGGTGCTGGAGCGGATGCTCGGCGGCCCGCCCGCGTAGGACCCGCGTCGGCTCCTACGGCCGCGCCAGCAGGGTGCGCACGCCTTCCGAGGTGAGCGTCAGCGGGTGCGAGGAGCCCGCGTCGATGGTGAGCGACAGGTCGTCCGCGGGCCACTGGGCGGCCAGCGCGCCGAGCGGCACCAGACGGTAGCGGGAGATGTAGGGCAGCAGGTCGGCCATCGCCGGTTCCGAGGTGAAGACCGGGACCACCGGGTTCCCGCCCGGCTGTTCCAGCACCGGCAGGGCCACGGCGGACGGGTTGGTGGCGTCCTCTTCGGCGACGTCGTCGGGCACCGGCACGAGCACGTCGCTGTGCGCCAGCGTGTCGAGCGCCGCGGTGTCCTCCGTGTTCTGGGCGAGCGCGTCCAGAGCGCGCTGCGCGGGCGTGGCGGAGTTGTCGTTCTCGGGTGTGTCCATGGTGTCTTCCCTGGTAGCGGCGGTCATGCGGGCCGTTTTCGGTGACGGTTCCCGGGCACGGTCGGGCCACGCGTACCCGACCCGGACGCGATCATTCCCCTTACCGGCGACCGATCCGAACCGGCGGTCAGCCGGTGACCAGCGCCAGCGTGAATCCGTCGTAGCCCTTCTCACCGACCGTCTGCAGGGTCGTGGCGGTCAGCCGGGGGTGCGCGGCGATCAGCTCGGTGAAGCGGCGCACGCCCTGGACGCGCGGGTCGGAGCTGCCGGGGTCCGTGACGGCCCCTTCCCGTACGACGTTGTCGCCGACGATGACACTGCCGGGACGGGTGAGCCGCAGGGTCCACTCCAGGTAGGCGGGGTTGGAGGGCTTGTCGGCGTCGATGAAGACGAGGTCGAAGGGCTCCTCCCCCTCCTCCTCGAGCCGCGGCAGGGTGTCCAGGGCGTTGCCGCGGCGGATGTCGACGAGGTGATCGAGCCCGGCGCGGGCCACGTTGGCGGCGGCGAGGGCGGCGCACTGTTCGTCGGCCTCCAGCGTCACCAGGCGTCCGTCCGCGGGCAGGGCGCGGGCCAGCCAGATGGTGCTGTAGCCGGCGAGCGTGCCGATCTCCAGAACGGTGCGGGCACCGCGGATCCGCGCCAGCAGGTGGAGCAGCTTGCCCTGGTTGGGAGCGACGTGGATGGCCGGAAGCCGCGCGGCGTCGGCGTCGGCCACGGCCGCGCGCAGGGCGGCGTCCTCCTCCACGAGCAGGTCGTTGAAGTAGGCGTCGACAGCGGTCCAGGTCTCCTGGGACACGGTGTGCTCCCTCACGGCTCGAACGAGTCAGTTTACAAAGGGAACTTACTACGGACGGCCCGCTTCTCCGGCAGCGGCCCTTCCCCCACTCGGCATCGCCGCACAGCGGTTGCGGAAGCGGGCGTCGGCGCACAGCAGTCCGGGCCGGCCCGATGGGCCGGCCCGGACGGTGTGTGCGGGACGATCAGACGAGGTCGAACCGGTCCAGGTCCATGACCTTGACCCACGCCGCGACGAAGTCCTGGACGAACTTCTCCTTGGCGTCGTCGCTCGCGTAGACCTCCGCGAGCGCGCGCAGCTCGGAGTTCGAGCCGAAGACCAGGTCGGCACGGCTGCCGGCCCACTTCAGCTCGCCCGTGGCCGCGTCCCGGCCCTCGAACGTGGTCTGGTCCTCGCTGGTCGACTTCCACGTCGTACCGAGGTCGAGGAGGTTGACGAAGAAGTCGTTCGTCAGGGCCCCCGGCGTCTTGGTGAAGACACCGAGCTGCGACTGCTGGTGGTTGGCGCCCAGCACGCGCAGACCGCCGACCAGGACCGTCATCTCGGGGGCGCTCAGGGTGAGCAGGTTGGCGCGGTCGAGCAGCAGGTACTCGGCCGGCAGACGGTTGCCCTTGCCGAGGTAGTTGCGGAAGCCGTCCGCGGTCGGCTCCAGGGCCTCGAAGGACTCGACGTCGGTGTGCTCCTCGGTCGCGTCGACACGGCCCGGGGTGAACGGCACCTCGATGTCGAACCCGGCGTCCTTGGCGGCCTTCTCCACCGCGACGCAGCCGCCGAGCACGATCAGGTCGGCCAGCGACACCTTGCGGGCGCCGGTGTTGAACTCCTGCTGGATGCCCTCGAGGGTGCGCAGCACCAGCGCGAGCTGGTCGGGGTCGTTGACCTCCCAGCCGCGCTGCGGCGCGAGGCGGATACGGGCGCCGTTGGCGCCACCGCGCTTGTCGCTGCCGCGGAACGTCGAGGCCGACGCCCACGCGGTGGTGACCAGCTGCGACACGGTCAGACCGGAGTCGGCGAGCTTGGCCTTCAGGGCGGCGATGTCGGCGGCGCCGATGGGCTCGCCCTCCGCCTCGGGCAGCGGGTCCTGCCACAGCAGGGTCTCCGCCGGGACCTCCGGGCCGAGGTACAGCGACTTCGGGCCCATGTCACGGTGGGTCAGCTTGTACCAGGCGCGGGCGAAGGCGTCGGCGAATTCCTGCGGGTTCTCGTAGAACCGGCGGGAGATCGGCCCGTAGACCGGGTCGAAGCGCAGCGACAGGTCGGTGGTGAGCATCGTCGGGCGGTGCTTCTTCGACGGGTCGTGCGCGTCCGGGATGATCTCCGGGGCGTCCTTGGCGACCCACTGCTTGGCGCCGGCCGGGGACTCGGTCAGCTCGTACTCGTACTCGAAGAGGTTCTTGAAGAACCCGTTGCCCCACTGCGTGGGCGTGCTGGTCCAGGTCACCTCGAGGCCCGAGGTGATGGTGTCGCCGCCCTTGCCGGTGCCGTAGGTCGACTTCCAGCCGAGGCCCTGCTCCTCCAGGGAGGCGGCCTCGGGGTCGTTGCCGACGTGGTCGGCCGGGCCGGCGCCGTGGGTCTTGCCGAAGGTGTGACCACCGGCGATCAGGGCGACGGTCTCCTCGTCGTTCATCGCCATCCGGCGGAACGTCTCACGGATGTCGCGGGCCGCGGCGAGGGGGTCCGGGTTGCCGTTGGGGCCCTCCGGGTTGACGTAGATCAGGCCCATCTGGACGGCGCCGAGCGGGTTCTCCAGCTCGCGGTCGCCGCTGTAGCGCTCGTCGCCGAGCCAGGTGGTCTCGGGACCCCAGTAGACGTCCTCCTCGGCCTCCCAGACGTCGGCGCGGCCGCCGCCGAAGCCGAAGGTCTCGAAGCCCATCGTCTCCAGCGCGACGTTGCCGGTCAGGACGAGCAGGTCGGCCCAGGAGAGGCTCTTGCCGTACTTCTTCTTGACCGGCCACAGCAGACGGCGGGCCTTGTCCAGGTTGGCGTTGTCCGGCCAGCTGTTGAGCGGGGCGAAGCGCTGCTGACCGGCACCGGCGCCGCCGCGGCCGTCGCTGATGCGGTAGGTGCCGGCGCTGTGCCAGGCCATGCGGACCATCA
This sequence comes from Streptomyces sp. NPDC104814, assembly GCF_055583185.1. Lineage (NCBI taxonomy): Bacteria > Bacillati > Actinomycetota > Actinomycetes > Kitasatosporales > Streptomycetaceae > Streptomyces > Streptomyces sp. NPDC104814. Next base: position 132,487 of record NZ_JBVJOL010000004.1, read on the forward strand.
GCGGGCCGTAGTGACCGAAGTCCGCCGGCCACCAGTCCTGCGAGGTGGTGAGCACCTCGGCGATGTCCTGCTTCACCGCGGCGAGGTCGAGGCTCTGGAACGCCTCGGCGTAGTCGAACTCCTCGCCGAGCGGGTTGGCCACGGCGGGGTTCTTGGCAAGGATCTTCAGATTGAGCCGCTCAGGCCACCACTGGCGGTTGCCGCCGCCCTGCGTGGGGTGCGGGGCGCGCCCGTGCGCGACGGGGCAGCCACCTGTGCCCTCCGTCTTGGGGTCGGTGACGATTGCGTCAGGGTTCTCGGACATGCGGATCCTTCCGAACTAAGCGGATCATGGTGCTGAACTGCTTGCGGATCAGGGGGCTGAACTGCCTGTGGATCAGAGTGCTGAACTGCCTGCGGTGGAGCAGTCGGGGCACAGGCCCCAGTAGATGACCTCGGCCTCGTCGATGACGAAACCGTGGTCGTCGGAGGCGGTCAGGCAGGGCGCCTCACCGACCCCGCAGTCCACGTCGGCGACGGTCCCGCAGGAGCGGCACACGACGTGGTGATGGTTGTCCCCCACCCTCCCCTCGAACCGGGCCGGGCTGCCGGCCGGTTCGATCCGGCGTATGAGCCCGGCCGCGGTGAGCGCGTGCAGGGCCTCGTAGACGGCCTGGACGGAGATGTGGCCCACGCGGGCGCGCACGCCGCCGGCGATCGCCTCGACGTCGAGGTGGTCGCCCGCACGGACGGTTTCGAGGAGGGCAACGCGGGCGGCCGTGACGCGCAGGCCGGCACCGCGCAGCTCCTCGGCAGCGGTCGCAGACCGGGATGCGCTCATGGCGAGCAACCTACTCCGCCAGACACGAGAGGTACAGAAAAACGAACGATTCAATTTTGTGACGTGGGTGCGAGGGCGGGTCCGGCAGGCGTCAGGCACCCGTCGGGCAAGGCCGGCGAGAGGCCCTCGGCGAGGAACGGACGACTCGGTCTGCCGCACGCGGGGCACGCCGGCGGGCCTGACGGTCCTGCTCGTGCGGCGGCTGCGGGTGGCCGCGGTGCGGGCCGCGACCAGCCGCAGCGACCGGGCCGTCCACCCGGTCCTGGTGTGCGTGCTGCCGGCGGGGCCGGCGGCGACGGCGACGAGCGTGCGCTCCCACCCGTACGACTACCGGCTCGGTGTGTCCGTGTGGTTCCGCTCCCTGCTCACCCTCGACCCGGACGTGCCGGTGAAGGCGCACGCACCGCTCGTCCACCGGCTGCACGCCCTGCTCGGCATGGCGCTGTTCGCGCTGTGGCCCTTCAGCCGCCTCGTCCACGCCTTCACCGCGCCGTTCGGCCACCTGGCCCGGCCGTACGTCGTCCACCGCTCCCGGGGGGGGCACGCCGGGCGGCGTCGGCACGGCGCGCCCTCGGGTCGTGACCTACCTGCGGCCGCCCGGCTCCCAGGGGTGGACCTCCACGCAGGAGTACCGGTCGGCGTCGAGGACCGCGCGGGCCGCGTCGGCGGACGGTGCGCGGACCAGGGCCGCCGTCCCCAGCCAGATGGCGCCGTCGTCGGAGAGCAGCGGGCCGTAGGCGACGAGCCGGTCCCGGTCGGGCGGCGGGACGTCGTCGTCGGCCGCCCGGCCGGAGCCGAGGCCGAGTACCAGATGGCCGTCCTCGCCGACCGGGCCGCCCGGGAATTCCCACATGGTGCGCCCCAGCGTGTTGCGCCACCGGCGCAGCAGCACGTCCCGGTAGACGCCGGCCCGCTGGTTCGGCTCGTCGAAGGCGAAGGCGCGGGCGGCGGCCGCGTCGGGCAGGTCGACGATGTGCACGCTCCCGCTGGGCACATCGCCGTCGAAGGTGGGGCCGCGGGCGATCAGCTCCTTCGCGTACCCGTCCATGTAGGACCAGTGCGCCTCGAGGAGTTCGTGGCGCAGAGGGAGGGAGCCGGGCCGGTCGCGGTGGTGGACGAAGAATTCCATGGCGGCAGTGTTCACGAGGCCGCCCCGCACGGAAACCGGGTTTGTCGCGGGGGCCCCGCGGCGCCTGTCGGCCGGATGCGCGAAAATAGTTGCCTGAAGTAACCAGCAGTCGCGCGAAGGGGCTCGCAGTGCCGCACATCACCATCGACTACTCCTCGCAGCTGGACGGCGCCTTCGACCGGGAGACCCTCGTGAAGGAGCTGCACACGACCGTGATCGCGGACTCCGGCTCGACCGGGGTCTGCAAGACGTTCCTGCGCCCGGCGCAGGCGTACGTCGGCGACCGCCCGCCGGAAGAGTCGCTCTTCGCGCACGCGGAGGTGGGCCTGCTGCCCGGCCGCTCCGAGGCGCTCAAGGCACGGCTCGCCGAGACCGTCCTGGCGATCCTCGGCCGTCACCTTCCCCCCGGCGAGCACGTGGTCTGCTCCGTCGAGGTGCGGGACCTGGCCGACTCCTATTGCCTCTCCCCCTCCGCCCGCGAGAGCGGGGACCTGCATCGGGACGCCGGACACCCGGCCCCTACGCTCGGGGCATGGTGAGTGAATTCAGCGACGCGTTCCTCCTGGAGGCCGAACGGCACGCCGCCTGGGGCGCGGCCCAGCTCGAGGCCCTGACCGCGTTCCTGCCCGACGCCCCGTGGACCGCCGACCTCGAGGCCTGCCGCTACCGGCAGGGGGACGTCGAGCTGCGCGTGGCCGTGCTCGGCACCTACGACACGGACGAGCAGTCCTGGATGTGGGGATGGGCGAACCCGGGGCTGGAGGGCACCGAGGCGGTCGCGCTCACCGGCGCGGTGGAGCGTTACGGACGCGCCCACGCCATCCCCGAACTGACCGCAGGTGTCCTGGGGTTGTCGGGCTTCCCGGACCCGTGGCGCGCCGCGGAGACGCTCGCCTTCACCGGGATGGGGGTGGCCGGGGCTCCCGGGTACATCGGCGTCGCGGCCGGTCCGGCGACGCGGGTCTACTTCCTCGCCGACGACCCGCGGGTGCCGCGCGCCGGCGTGGACCCGGTGACGCTGCCGCGGACCCTGCTCACCGGCGCGGGCCTGATCGGGCGTTCGGCCCGGCACGTCGTGAGCGGGTACTTCGACCACCACGGCGTCCCCCAGCGCGCCGAGGCCGACCGGATCGTCGCCGGCCCGGTGGGCGGCAGCGCCGTCGAGGTCCGCTTCGACGCCGTGGGCCGCATCGGGGGCGTGGAGGTGAAGGTCTCCCCGTAAGCCCCCGCCGTCCCGCAAGCCCCCGCCGCCGCCCGGCCCTGAGCAGACGTCAGGGCAGGGCGCGGCCGCCCGGGGAGGGTGCCGTGATGCGGGCGACCGCCTCGACGGTCAGGGCGCGCCCGTGGGGTTCGACGGCCAGGGCCCGGTGCAGGGTCAGCCCTTCGATCAGGGCGTCGAGCTGGCGGGCGGTGTCCGGGTCGAAGTGCTTCTCCAGGTGGTCGCGGCTGCGCCGCATCCAGGCCTGCGTGAGGGACCGGTAGGCCGGGTCGCGCGCGGCGAGCGTGTACAGCTCCTGAGCGAGCACGAGGTCACGCCGGCTGCCCTCGGACAGGGCGTGCACGAGGTCGGCGACGGCCTGTCGGGCGTCGTCGGGGCCGGCCGCGCCGCCCAGGTGGGCGTCGAACAGCTCGGCCATGCGGTCGGTGAAGCGGCCGAAGGCCTCGCGCAGCAGCTGGTCGATGCCCTGGAAGTGGTAGGTCATCGACCCGAGCGGGACGCCGGCCCGCGCGGCGATCCTGCGGTGCGAGACCCGGGCGATGCCCTCGTCGGCGATGACCTCGAGGGTCGCGTCGAGGATGCGTGCGCGGCGCTGCGGGTCGGTGTGTCCGGTGGCCATGCCGTGCGCTCACAGACTCCGGACGGCACGGGCGGGGTTGCCGACGGCGACGGTGTCCGCGGGGACGTCCTTGGTGACGACGGCTCCGGCGCCGATGACGGAGTTGTCCCCGATGGTCACGCCGGGCAGGACGATGACGCCGCCGCCGAGCCACACGTTGTCGCCGATGGTGATCGGCCGGGCCGCCTCCAGCTTGTCGCGTCGCGGCTGCGGCTCCAAGGGGTGGGTGGGGGTGAGCAGTTGGACACCCGGGCCGATCTGGCAGTCCTCGCCGATGGTGACGGCAGCGACGTCCAGGGCGGTGAGGTTGTAGTTGACGAAGGTGCGCGCGCCGATCGTGATGTTGCTGCCGTAGTCGACGTACAGCGGTGGCCGTACGTGCGCGTCGGCACCGAGGGAGCCGAGCAGCTGCTCGAGGAGCGGCCGGGCGGCGTCGGCGTCCTCGGCGTAGGCCGCCTGGTAGCGGGCGGCGAGACGCACGGCCTGCCGCTGCCGCAGGGCGATCTCGGGGTCGTCGGCGATGTAGAGGTCGCCCGCGAGCATGCGTTCCAGGTTCGTCCGCGGGTCGCCCGCGAAGTGGTCCACCGTCATGCGTACGATCGTACGCTCGGGAGTGTACGAATGTACGCTCTGGGCCCGGCCAGTCGCCCGAACAGCCCCACATTCCTCCGAGCAACCTCCTGAACAGCCCGGCATTCCCCCACGTATCAGACATAGAGGTCGACACGAAGGGGATGAGCCACATGGCGATCTCGGCACACACGACCCGCCGGGCGGCCGGTACCGCGGCGGCGGCCTTCACGGCGGCGCTGGTCCTGGCGGCCTGCTCCAGCGGGGGCGGCGGCCACGCGAAGAGCTCGGGCAGTTCCGCCGCGCAGACCACCGGCTCGGGGACACGGGTGACCGTCACCGAGACCGAGTACGGGCTGAAGCTGTCCCGGACGTCCTTCACGCCCGGCACCTACACCTTCGTCGCCGACAACGCCGGCCACATCACGCACGCCCTGTCGGTCGACGGCCCCGGCGTGCAGGACGCCCGGACCAAGAACATCCAGGGCGGTCAGACGGCCCCGCTGACGGTGACCCTCAAGAAGGGCTCGTACGACCTGTACTGCCCCATCCCCGGGCACAAGGCACTCGGCATGGACAAGCACATCCAGGTCGGCTGACACGGCACGGCCCCCTCCGCCGCGGCGAAGGGGGCACTCGGTGAAGGCCGCGGCCGCTCAGGCGTCCGCGCGCACCGGGGCCGGTGTCTCGGGGACCACGTCGGCGAGGTCGCGGCTGCGGGTCTCCTTGGCGCAGAGGATCGCGACGACCGTGAGCAGGGCCGCGGCGATGACGTACAGCGCGATCGGGGTGGAGCTGTCGTAGTCGGAGAGCAGCGCGGTGGCGATCAGGGGCGCCGGGGCGCCGGCGGCCACGGAGGAGAACTGGGCGCCGATCGACGCGCCGGAGTAGCGCATCCGGGTCGCGAACATCTCGGAGAAGAAGGCGGCCTGAGGGGCGTACATGGCGCCGTGCAGGATCAGTCCGACGGTCACGGCGAGCAGCAGACTGCCGAAGCTCTTGCTGTCGATGAGCGCGAAGAACGGGAACATCCACAGCCCGACGCCGACCGCGCCGATGAGGTAGACGGGCCGCCGGCCGATGCGGTCCGACAGGGCGCCCCAGGCGGGGATCACCGCGAAGTGCACGGCCGAGCCGATCAGCACCGCGTTGAGCGCGGTCTGCTTGCTCAGGCCCGCGGAGGTGGTGGCGTAGACGAGGATGAAGGCGGTGATGACGTAGTAGCTGATGTTCTCCGCCATCCGCGCGCCCATGGCGACCAGGATGTCCCGCCAGTGGTCGCGCAACACCGCCAGCAGCGGCATCTTCTCGACGGCGCCGGTCGCCGTCCTGCGCTGCTCTGCCGCGGCGAGTGCGGCCTTGAAGACCGGCGACTCGTCGACGGAGAGCCGGACCCACAGGCCGACGAGCACCAGCAGCCCCGACAGCAGGAACGGGATCCGCCAGCCCCAGCTGCCGAAGGCGTCGTCCGACAGGGTGGCGGTCAGCAGGGACAGCACGCCGGTCGCGAGCAACTGCCCGGCGGGCGCCCCGGTCTGCGGCCAGGAGGCCCAGAAGCCGCGCCGCCGGGCGTCCCCGTGCTCCGACACGAGCAGGACGGCGCCGCCCCACTCGCCGCCGAGCGCGAAGCCCTGGACCAGGCGCAGCACGGTCAGCAGCACGGGCGCCGCGGTGCCGATCGTCGCGTGGGTGGGCAGCAGCCCGATGGCGAACGTGGCTCCGCCCATCATCAGCAGGCTCAGCACGAGCAGCTTCTTGCGGCCGAGCCGGTCGCCGTAGTGCCCGAACACCAGCGCGCCCAGCGGCCGCGCCGCGAAGCCGACGGCGTAGGTCAGGAAGGACAGCAGGGTGCCGACCAGCGGATCGGAGCCGGGGAAGAACAGCTTGTTGAACACCAGTGCCGCGGCGGACGCGTAGAGGAAGAAGTCGTACCACTCGATGGTGGTCCCGATGAGGCTGGCGGCGACGATGCGCTTGAGGTTCGCCGGGGGCGGGGATGCGGTCGTTCCGGAGGCCATGTGCGCCACTTCCTCGTGTGCGGTGGGGACGGGTACGTGCTGGCACACCGTAGGAACACGCAGGTCAAGGGGACATGTGGTGGGGCACCATAGTTCAGGGGTGGTCTATGCGTGCCCACACCATGCCGACTCGTCAAGGGGCGCTGTCGGCCCGTCCCGGCCGTCAGCCGACGGGTGTTCCCGCGGACCCCGCCTCCGCCAGGCCCGCCAGAGCGCGCGCCGTGATCTCCTCGACCGGCCCGACGGCGGGGACCGTGACCAGGATTCCCGCGTAATGGGCGAGCAGAGGCGCGGTCCGGCTCTCGTACACGCGCTGCCGGTGCCGGATGACCTCCTCGGTGTCGTCCGGCCGGCCGCGGCTCAGCAACCGTGCGGTCACGATGTCTTCCTGGGCCGTGAACTCCAGCACCGCGTCCAGGGCGGCCCCGGTGCCGCCCAGTACGGCGGCGAGTTCGCGCGCCTGCGGCACCGTACGGGGGAATCCGTCGAGCAGGAAGCCCTGCCGGGCATCCGGTTGCGCGAGCCGTTCCCGGACCATGCCGCCGGTGACGGTGTCGGGGACGAGCTCGCCGGTGTCGAGGTAGCGCTGGGCGTCCCGCCCGAGGGAGGTGCGGCGTGCCACATGGTCCCGGAACAGGTCGCCGGTGGAGATGTGCGGGACGCCGAGCCGCTCGCTGAGAGCGGCCGCCTGGGTGCCCTTGCCCGCTCCAGGAGGGCCGATGAGGACGATGCGCATCAGGGACGACACCTTTCGTTTTCCGTCGTGCAGGTCGATCGAGTGAGAGCAGGCTGGTCAGGCGGCCGTGGAAGGGCAGGCCGGTTCCTCGCTCAGGACGAGCACCGGCCCGTCCGCGGGGTCGGTGCCGTGGGTCAGCAGATCGCACAGCACCCGGGCCACGCCCACGCGGTAGGCCGCCGTCCGCAGCGACGGACTCGGCATCAGCGTGTGGACGCGCACCAGGGGTGCGACTTCCGCGGCCAGCCATTCGGTGAGCTCGGTGAGAGCGCTCAGGGCGATGCTCAGGGGGCCGCTGCCCGCCGTCTGCGCCGCCACGTTGACCACCGATCCGCCGTGGGTGGCCATCCAGCGCCAGTAGGCACGCTGGGTGCAGGCCAGCGGGGTCACCAGGCCGCGCTGCAGAACGCCGTGCAGCGCCGACGGGTCCAGTTCCATCAGCGGGTCCGGGCCGGGACCGGCCGCCACCAGGTTCACCAGGTGGTCCAGGCGTCCGAGACGCTCGAGGACCGTGTCGACGGCCCGGGCGGGCCCGGCCGTGCCGTCCGGGGCCGAGGGCAGCGCGAGCAGCCGGGAGCCCGGCGGAGCCGCGAGGCGGGTCTCCTCGGCGTCGGGGGCGGCGAGCGCCACCGCGGCGCCGTGGGCCAGGAGGCTGGTGGCCATGGCGGCGGCGAGGCCGCCCTCCCCGGTGACGAGGACGACCCGGCCGGTCAGCGTGCGTGCGTGTGCCATGGCGGTGCCTCCTGGTGGTCCGCGGGTCAGTCGGCGTGCGGGGAGGTGCCGGTCAGGTCGGCGTTGATGCGGTCCATCACCGAGGCGTCCGCGAGCGTGGTGACATCGCCGACCTCCCGGTTCTCCGCGACGTCCCGCAGCAGCCGGCGCATGATCTTGCCGGAGCGCGTCTTGGGCAGCTCGGGAACGACCATGATCTGGCGGGGCTTGGCGATGGGGCCGATCTCCCGCGCCACGTGCTCGCGCAGGGCTCCTTCGGCCACCTCGCCCCCGGCGGCCGCGCGCAGGATGACGAAGGCGACGATCGCCTGTCCGGTCGTCGGGTCCGAGGCGCCGACCACGGCCGCCTCGGCCACCGCGGGATGGGACACGAGCGCGGATTCCACCTCGGAGGTGGAGATCCGGTGCCCCGACACGTTCATCACGTCGTCGACGCGGCCGAGCAGCCAGATGTCGCCGTCCTCGTCGTAGCGGGCGCCGTCCCCGGCGAAGTAGTAGCCCTGCGCCGCGAACCGGGACCAGTACGTCTCCCGGTAGCGCTCGTCGTCGCCCCACACGCCGCGCAGCATGGACGGCCACGGCTGGTCCAGCACCAGACAGCCGCTCTCGCCCCGGCCGACCTCCTTGCCCTGGTCGTCGACCACCTTGGCGGAGATCCCCGGCAGCGGGGTCTGTGCCGAACCGGGCTTGAAGGCAGGGCTGCCGGGCAGCGGCGCGATCATCACCGCGCCCGTCTCCGTCTGCCACCAGGTGTCCACCACCGGAGCCCGGTCCCCGCCGATGTGCTTGCGGTACCACAGCCATGCCTCGGGGTTGATCGGCTCACCGACGCTGCCGAGCACACCGATCGACGACAGGTCGTAGCGGGCGGGGATGTCCTCGCCCCACTTCATGAAGGTCCGCACGAGTGTGGGGGCCGTGTAGTAGACGGAGACCCGGTACTTCTCGATGATCTCGAAGTGCCGTCCCTCGTGCGGGGTGTTGGGCGTGCCCTCGTACAGGACGGACGTCGTGCGGTTGGCGAGCGGCCCGTACACGATGTACGTGTGTCCGGTGATCCAGCCGACGTCCGCGGTGCACCAGTAGACGTCGCTGTCCGGGTCGAGCCCGAAGACCGTGCGGTGGGTGTAGGCGGCCTGGGTGAGATAGCCGCCACAGGTGTGCAGGATGCCCTTGGGCCGGCCCGTCGTGCCCGAGGTGTAGAGGATGAACAGCGGGTGCTCGGCATCGAACGCCTCGGCGACGTGCCGGTCGGACCGGGCGTCCACCAGCTCGTGCCACCACAGATCGCGGCCCTCGGTCCACGGCACCTGCGTACCGGTGCGGCGCACCACCAGGACGTGCTCGACGCCGGGCGTGTGCGCCGTCGCCTCGTCGGTGTTCGCCTTCATCGGCTCGGCCCTGCCCCGGCGGTACTGGCCGTCCGAGGTGATGAGCAGCCGGGCCCCGGCATCCTCGATGCGGGACTGCAGCGCGGCCGGGGAGAAGCCGCCGAAGACCACGCTGTGCGGCAGCCCGAGCCGCGCGCAGGCCAGGATCGCGAACACCGCCTCGGGGATCATCGGCAGCTGGATCGCGACCCGGTCCCCGGCCCGCAGGCCCAGCGAGTGCAGCGCGTTGGCGGCGCGGCAGACCTCGCGCCGCAGCTCGGCGTAGGTGATGGTACGGGTGTCACCCGGCTCGCCCTCCCAGTGGAAGGCCACCTGGTCGCCGTGCCCGGCCTCGACATGCCGGTCGACGCAGCGCGCAGTGCCCCAGCTCGGCGAGCGAGCCGGGCCCGAACACGATCTCGGGCACGTGGAACTTGGCCAGCCGTGCCGTCTGCCGGACGGCGTCCGTGTGCGTCTCCTGCGGCCCCAGAAGCTCGCACCGGCACTCGTCCCGGCCCCAGTCGGCACTCGGGTCGTTCCCGCCCGTCACCATGGCTGCGGACGTGAGCGACATGCGACCTCCCAAGGGCGTGAAGCCCGCAATGCAGACGCAACCTTGATTTTACCGCCGGAATGGCTGATAACACTGGCGTCTGGCTGGGGACCACGCTAGGCGCGCGCTCCGGGATGCGACACCTGTCCGATCGGACAGGGTCGACGGACCGGCAGGGCAGGTGCGTCGGCGCGGTCGGGATGGACAATAGGCGGTTGTTCCCCTACTACGGCAGGGAAAAACACATGTCACACCGTAGTGACCTGCGGCAGCGCAGGGTGAGGCTCGAGAGCGAGTGGTCCCGCTGGGTACCGCGGATGAAGGCCGCCGGATCGCATCCGATCGGTTCCGAGGCGCTGCGTCGTGATGTGACCGAGTCCTGGATGCGGTCCCTGAGCAGCGTGGACCCGGCGCGGGACAGCGCCCCGGTCAACGACGGGGACGGCGTGCACCACCGCTGGAACGGTTCGCCGCTGCGCGGGCCGGTCGACGACCTCGCCGACGAGCTGCGCGGCATCGCCGAGGACGCCGGATTCGTCACCGCCGTCACCGACGAGTCCGGCACCATCCTGTGGACGTGCGGTGGGCCGACGATGCGCCGCCGCGCCGAACGCGTCAACTTCGCGCCCGGCGGCCGGTGGGACGAGCCGGCCATGGGCACCAACGCCCTGTCCCTCGCGCTGCGCACCGGCCGCCCCGCCTCCGTCTTCTCCGCCGAGCACCTGGTGACGGCGCTGCACGGCTGGGTCTGCTACTGCGCGCCCGTCCATGGTCCGGACGGACAGATCCTGGGCGTGCTGGACATGTCCACGACCTGGGACCGCTCCAACCCCCTGGCCATGGCCACCGTGCGCTCACTCGTCGCCACCGTCGAATCCCGGCTCCGCACCGAACTGCCCCGCCAGGCCCCACGGAACAGCAGCCCCGTGAACCTCACCTGTCTCGGCAGCGAACAGGCGCTCCGCGACGGCGTCCCGCTCGCCCTGCGCCCTCGCCAGGTCGAGATCCTCACGCTGCTCGCCCTGGAACCGGACGGCTTCTCCCCCGACCGGCTCCGCTACGCCCTCTACGGCGACCGGGCCGTCACCGCGTCGACCTTCAAGGCGGAGATCTCCCATCTGCGCCGCGCCCTGGACGGCGGTGTCACCACCCGCCGCTACGCCCTCACCGCCTCGGTGACCTGCGACGCGGCCGAGGTGCTGCGGGCGCTGGAGCAAGGCGACACGCAGACCGCGCTGCGCCTGTACCGGGGCCCGCTGCTGCCCAGGTCCGAGGCACCGGGCATCGAGGAGTGGCGCACTCACCTGGAGGTGTCGGTCCGTGAGGCGGTGCTGGCGAGCACCAGCCCGGAGCACGCCCTGCGCTACGGCGAGCGGGCCCCGTACGACGCGGAGGTGCACGAGCACGCGCTGCGCCTGCTCGGCCCGCGTGACCCCCGCCGCGCCCTCGCGGCCGGGCGCCTGGCCACCGCCCGGAACTGACCGGCCGGCTCGGCGGGCGGCGCCAACCTCCCGCCAACCTGGCAGGCGCACAGTGCGGTACAGCACGACGGCACGGGCCCGTCGGACCACCGTACTCGCCATGCCCAGAGGAGAGCCGCCATGGTGTACACGCAGCCGGGAGCAGACGGCAGCATCGTCAACTTCGCCTCCCGATACGACAACTTCATCGGCGGTGACTGGGTCGCGCCCGTCGAGGGCCGGTACTTCGCGAACACATCACCGGTGACCGGCAAGACCTTCTGCGAGGTGGCCCGCTCCACCGCCGCCGACGTCGAACTCGCCCTGGACGCCGCGCACACGGCCGCAGCCAGGTGGGCCCGCACATCGACGACGGAGCGGGCGAGGATCCTCAACCGCATCGCGGACCGGATGGAGGCGAACCTGGAGAAGATCGCCGTCGCGGAGACGTGGGAGAACGGCAAGCCGGTGCGCGAGACCCTGGCCGCCGACATCCCCCTCGCGATCGACCACTTCCGCTACTTCGCCGGGGTGGTGCGCGCCCAGGAGGGCAGCATCGCCGAGATCGACGACGACACGGTCGCCTACCACTTCCACGAACCCCTCGGTGTGGTCGGTCAGATCATCCCCTGGAACTTCCCCATCCTGATGGCCGCCTGGAAGCTCGCCCCCGCGCTGGCCGCCGGCAACTGCGTGGTCATCAAGCCCGCCGAACAGACCCCCGCCAGCCTGCTGTACGTCATCGACCTGATCGCCGACCTGCTCCCGCCCGGCGTGCTCAACGTCGTCAACGGCTTCGGTGTGGAGGCCGGCAAGCCCCTCGCCTCCAGCCCGCGCATCGCCAAGGTCGCCTTCACCGGCGAGACCACGACCGGCCGGCTCATCATGCAGTACGCCAGCGAGAACATCATCCCGGTCACCCTGGAACTGGGCGGCAAGAGCCCCAACATCTTCCTGCCCGACGTGATGGCCGCCGACGACGACTTCCTGGACAAGGCCGTCGAGGGCTTCGTCATGTTCGCCCTCAACCAGGGCGAGGTGTGCACCTGCCCCTCCCGCGCACTGATCCACTCCTCCATCTACGACGAGTTCATGGCCCGTTGCGTGGAGCGCACCAAGGCCATCGTCAGCGGCGACCCGCTGGACCCGGCCACCATGATCGGGGCGCAGGCCAGCAACGACCAGTACGAGAAGATCCTCTCCTACATCGACATCGGCAGGAAGGAAGGCGCCGAACTCCTCACCGGCGGCAACCCGAGGTCCGTGGCCGGCCTGGAGGGCGGCTACTACATCGAGCCGACCATCTTCCGCGGCACCAACGACATGCGCATCTTCCAGGAGGAGATCTTCGGCCCGGTCGTGTCGGTGACGACCTACGACTCCGTCGACGAGGCCCTGAAGATCGCCAACGACACCCTCTACGGCCTCGGCGCCGGTGTGTGGACCCGCGACGGCAACACGGCCTACCGCCTGGGCCGGGAGATCAAGGCCGGCCGCGTATGGACGAACTGCTACCACGCCTACCCCGCGCACGCGGCCTTCGGCGGCTACAAGAAGTCCGGCATCGGCCGGGAAACCCACAAGATGATGCTGGACCACTACCAGCAGACCAAGAACCTGCTGGTGAGCTACTCGGCGAAGAAGCTGGGCTTCTTCTGATGAGCGAGCGGGTGACGAGGGTGGAGCTGACGGAGGCCGCCGAGGATCTCCTCCGGACGCTGACGGAACGCCATGGCCCGGTGATGTTCCATCAGTCCGGCGGCTGCTGCGACGGCAGCGCGCCCATGTGCTACCCGCGCGGTGAGTTCCGGGTCGGCGGCTCGGACGTCCTGCTCGGCCGTGTGGGCGGGGACACGCCGTTCTGGATGAGTGCCGACCAATACGCCTACTGGCGGCACACCCACCTCACCGTCGATGTGGTCCCGGGCCGGGGCAGCGGGTTCTCCCTCGAAGCACCCGAGGGGGTGCGCTTCCTGATCCGCTCTCAGGTCTTCACCGACGAGCAGTGGGCACGCCTCGCCGCCGAACCCCCGCTGCCGAACGGGTCGGACACCGCCGAGTGACCGTCGCCGCCCGCAACGGCGGCACCTGACGACCACTGCGCCGACGCAGGCGGTGGCCACAGCGGGGCCGGGCACCCAGGTGTCCGGCCCCGCGCCGCTTTCCTCCCGGACCGGGCCGACCCCTTCGTCCGGACAGGGTGGATCCACCCGGTGGTCCAGCTGTGGGACGCCGGGCATCCACGTAACGTCCGAGGTGGCCCGGTGGGTCGGCAGATCCCCCACCGACAGGCTCACCCAGTCCCCCTTCCCGCAAGATTCGGGGCCGACCATGTCCCTCACGTTCCTCGACGAGACGGCAAGGCCGCAGGCCACCGCTCGTACGCACCAGCGGCCCGCTGCGGCGCTGCTCAGCCGCCCCGAGCACATCGCGCCGGCCCCCGCCACCGCCCCCGCCTCCGCCTCCGCCTCCGCCGACGCGACGACCGCAGGCCGTGAGGCCGTCCTGGCCCTGCCGGCGGAAATCCGGTGGGTTCCGGTGGCCCGACGCTGCGTCGTGGCCGTCCTGACCCAGTGGAGCTTTTCGTCCGCCACCCGTGAGTCCGCCGAGCTGGTCGTCGGTGAACTCGCCGCGAACGCCGCCGAACACGGCCGCCACGACATGACCATCCGCCTCTCCCTGGAAGCCGGAGTGCTGTGGATCTCGGTGACGGACTCCGGAGCCCCGGCCTCGCCTCCGGCGCCCCGCACCGTCGACAGCGAGGAACACGGCCGAGGACTTGCCATCGTCGAGTTCCTCGCCACGCAGCTGCGGGTCCGCCAGGGTCCACGGGGCCGTCGGGTGGACGCGGCGCTCCCCGTCGCGGCCACGCCCGCCACTCCGCCTCCCGGCGAGGAAGCGGACGTCCGCTTCATGCCGCTGTACGAGCCGTAGGCGGGCGCCCCTTCCCGCGGGCGCGTGACCCGTCACGCGGCGCCATGGGTCCCGCTCAGCCGTGCGGGACGTCCGCGTCCGTACCCGCGGACAACCGGTGCAGGCGCAGCGCGAGTTGGATCTCAAGGGCTCGGGACGGGGTCTGCCAGTCGTCGCCGAGGAGACGGGCCACGCGGTCCAGGCGCTGCGCGACCGTGTTGACGTGGACGTGCAGTTCGTCCTTGGTGCGAGCCGGGCTCATACCGCAGGCGAAGTACGCCTCCAAGGTGTGCAGCAGGTCCGTGCCGCGCCGTGCGTCGTAGTCGACGACGCGGCCTATCGTGCGCTCGACGAACCCGGCGATGTCCCGGTCGCCGGCCAGCAGCAGGCCGAGGAAGCCGAAGTCCTCCGCGGCCGCGCCGTCTCCCGTACGGCCCAGCAGGCGCAGCGCGTCCAGGCAGCGGCGGGCCTCACCGTAGGCGGCGCTCACGGCCTCGGGGCGGGCGGCCAGGTCGGCGACGGGCGCGGAGGCGCCGACGGTGACCGCTTCGTGGACGGCCGTACCCAGATGGCGGGCGGCGGAGCGGGCCAGCGCGGTGGCCGTCTCGCCGGGCGGCAGCGGGAGCAGCAGCACCGTGCCGCCGTCGCGGGCGGCGGCCAGTCCCTGCCGGGTCGCGGCCAGGTGGGAGGCGGCGGCCCACAGCCGGCGCCGGGCCTCCGCCTCCCGGTCGGCGTCGGCCGCGGGGCCGTCGAGGCGGGCGGCGAGCACGACGTGTGTGGCGTCGAGGTCGGCCCGCAGCCGTGCGGCACGCTCGCGCAGCAGGCGCGGGTCGCGGTCGCGGGCGTCCAGCAGGTCGTCCAGCAGTTCGCCGCGCACGCGCTGTTCGGCCTCGGCTGCCGAGCGTCTGGCGAGCAGCAGCAGGGACGTGACCATGGCCGCGCGCTCCAGGGTGCGCTGGTCGACCGGGTCGAGGCGCCGCTGGCCGCGCAGGACGAGCGCCCCGAGCAGTTCCCCGCCCGCGGCGACCGCGGCGATCCAGTCCTCCCCGTGCCGTACGGCGTGACCGTCGGCGCGGGAGGCCTCCAGCGCCCGCGCGGGCGCGGCGTCGGCTTCCGCGAACTCGACCGTGCCGGAGAGCACTTGGGAGACGGCGGCGGCCACGTCGTGCACTCCCCCGCCGCGCAGGACGAGCTCGGCGAGCCGGTCGTGGACGTCCGAGGCGCGTTCGATGACGGCGCTGCGGTCCCTGATGATCTCGTTGGCCCGCTCCAGGCCGGCGAGGGCCGAACGGGTCTCGGTGAGCAGGTTGGCGGTGTCGATGGCGGCCGCGGCGAGGGCGGCGAAGGAGCCGAGCAGGGCGATCTGCTCGCGTTCGAAGACGCGGGCCCGGCGGTCGGCGGCGAACAGCACCCCGATGACGTGCGGCCCGAGCATCAGGGGCACGCCGAGGATGGCGACCAGTCCCTCGTCGCGCACGCCGGTGTCGATGGTCGTGGTGTGCTGGAAGCGCTCGTCCTTGAAGTAGTCGTCGGTGACGTAGGGGCGGGCGGTCTGGGCGACCAGGCCGCCGAGACCCTCGCCCATGCCCAGGCGCAGTTGCTGGAAGCGGGCCGCGACCGAGCCCTCGGTGACCCGCATGTAGGTGTCGCCGCGCTCGGGGTCGTGGAGGCTGAGGTAGGCAACGTCGGTGCCGAGCAGGGAACGGGCGCGCTGCACGATCGCCGGGAGGACGGCGTCCAGGTCCCTGAGGCCCGCGAGGTCGTGAGCGGTCTCGAACAGCGCGGACAGCTCCGCCTCCCGGCGGCGACGGCCGTCCAGTTCGGCACGGACCCGCAATGCGAGCAGTTTGGCGTGCTCCAGCGCGGCGATCCGCTCCGGGGCCCATCTCTCGGCGCGCGCCCGCAGCACCGGTTGCTCGTAGGCGTCGGCGGCCGCGCCGCGGGCCAGGAGCGCGAGAAAGGGCGTCTCGGCGCCGGGCGCCGGGGGCGCCGCGCCGGCCGGCTCGCCCGCCGGCGCGGGCCCGGCGGCGATCCGGCCCGCGGCGCGCCGGGACCCGGCAACGCTCTCGCTTCCGTCCGGCCCCAGGGCGTGCGCAGCTCGCGCAGGCGCGGCACCGGCCTGGCCTGCAGGGAGTCCGAGGCCGTCGCCGGCCGGCCCTTCGGGTCGGCGGGGTGAGATGCCGGTCCGTGGGTGCCGGTCCGACGGGACGTGATCGCGGGACATGGTCACAGGATTCCTCATCGCCGGGCCGTCGCGGCAGGCCTGTGGAAAACCCGACGGCGCCCAGGTCAGTGCGCGGTCCATCCGCCGTCGAGGACGAGCGAGGTGCCGGTGACGAAGGAGGCGTGCGGTCCGCACAGGTACGCCACGGCCTCGGCCACCTCCTCCACCTCGATGAGCCGCTTGACCGCGCTGTCCTGCAGCAATACCTCGCTCAGCACCCTCTCCACCGGAATCCCGTGCGCCGCGGCCTGGTCGGCGAGCTGCTGCTCGACCAGAGGGGTGCGCACATACCCGGGGTTGACGCAATTGGAGGTGACGCCGTGGGCCGCGCCTTCCAGGGCGGCGGTCTTGGACAGCCCCTCGAGGCCGTGCTTGGCGGCGACGTAGGCGGACTTGTAGGCGGAGGCGCGCAGCCCGTGGACGGAGGAGAGGTTGACGATCCGGCCCCAGCCCTGCCCGTACATGTGCGGCAGCGCACCCCGGATGAGCCGGAACGGAGCCTCCAGCATCACCGTGAGGACCGTGTGGAAGACGTCCGGCGGGAACTCCTCGATGGGGCGGACGAGCTGGAGGCCGGCGTTGTTGACCAGGATGTCCGTGCCGGCGGCGGCGTGCTCGGCGGCGTCCAGGTCGGTGAGGTCCAGGACGTGGGGCTCGACGGCGCCGGGCAGCTCGGCGGCCGGTTCGGCGAGCGCGGCCAGGCCGGCCGCGTCCCGGTCGACCGCCCGGACCTTCGCTCCGGCGGCGGCCAGCCGCAGCACGCAGGCGCGGCCGATGCCGCCGGCGGCACCGGTGACGAGGGCGGTGCGACCGCCGAGGTCGAGCGAGGGGGCGTGGGGACCCGGGAGCGGGCTGGGCGCGGTCATGGCTCGACCCTAGGTCGCACCCCCCACCCCACCCCATGTGGTCAGCCCACATACTTCACGGCGTGTTGCTGGGGTCGAACCATGTGGGTGCGTCGGACATGGCCTGCTTGATCCGGAAGCGCGCGAACTCGTGCAGCTCGGGCAGGGCGTCCACCGCGAACCAGCCGACCTCCAGCGACTCGTCGTCGTTGACCCGTGCCTCCCCGCCGACGGCCCGGCAGCGGAAGGTGATGTCCATGTACTGACAGGTGTCGCCGTTGGGATAGGTGAAGGGGTCGAGTGCCTGGACGAGCACCACCCGTTCGGCGACGCAGTGCACGGCGGTCTCCTCGTACACCTCGCGCACCGCGCAGGCCGCGGGCTGCTCCCCCGGGTCCGGGATGCCGCCGATCACCGACCACGTGCCGGTGTCGGCCCGCCGGCCCAGCAGCACTCTGCCGTCGTCGTCGAACGGGACGGCGGTGACGCCGGGCAGCCACAGCAGCTGGGTTCCGGCCGAGGCCCGGAGCGTGCGGATGAAGTCGGGAGTAGCCATGGGGCCGACCCTAACGGGCCGGCCCGCCCCTCATCGGCCGGATACGGGGGCCGTACGGCGGGCGTACGGCGACACGTCACCGGCGCGCCGCCCGCGCACACCGGCGCCGATCGCCCAGCCCAGACCGGCGGCCGCGACGAGCACCAGGGCGATCTCGGGCAGCACCCCCAGCTCGGTCGCCGGCGTGGTCGAGGAGCGCAACGGCACCTTCTGCACCAGCGAGTCCGCGACGAACATGCCGGTCCGCCGGGTGATCCTGCCGTCCGGCATGATGATCGCGCTGACGCCGCTGGTCACCGGGACGGTGACGGTGCGGCTGTGCTCGACGGCCCGCACCCGGGACATGGCGAGCTGCTGGTAGGTCATCTCGCTGCGGTCGAACGTGGCGTTGTTGCTCGGCACGGAGATCATCTGCGCGCCGTGCGTGACGGTGTCGCGCACCGCCCAGTCGAAGGCGGCCTCGTAGCAGGTGGCGAGGCCGACCTTGGTGCCCCGCAGGGTGAAGACGCCGGGCTTGGTGCCGGGGGTGAAGTCCTGCCGGGCCATCTCGGTCCAGTGGCTGTTGATGGCACCGACCAGCGACCGCAGGGGCAGGAACTCGCCGAAGGGCTGGGTGCGGCGCTTGTCGTACGTCTGCGTGGGGCCCTTGGCGGGGTCCCACAGGATCTGCTCGTTGTACAGCTTCCCGCCCCGCTCGACGACGCTGCCGACGGAGATGGGCACCCCGATGTCCTTGGCGGCCTGGTCGATGACGAAGGCAGCGTCGGCGTAGGCGAAGGGGTCGAGGTCGGAGGAGTTCTCCGGCCACAGCACGAAGTCGGGCCTGGGCTGCTTGCCCGCCTTGATCTCGGCCGCGAGCCGCTCGGTTTCCCGCGCGTGGTAGTCGAGCACGGCCCGGCGCTGTGAGTTGAAGTCCAGCCCGAGGCGCGGGACGTTGCCCTGGATGAGGGCCACGGTCGCCGTGCCGTCCTCGGCCCGGTCGCTGACCAGGGTGCGTGCGGTCAGCGCCCCGGCGACGGGGACGGCCATGCTCAGCAGGGCGGCCGAGGCGGCGCCGCGCCGCAACACGCGCGTGCGTCGCCCCTCCAGGGCGAGCCGTACGGTCTCGTACAGGCCGAAGCCGCACAGGACGACCGCGAAGCCGAGGACCGGGGTGCCGCCGACCGCGGCCAGCGGCAGGAAGACGCCGTCCGCCTGCCCGAAGGCGATCTTGCCCCAGGGGAAACCGCCGAACGGCGCACGCGCGCGTGCCGCCTCGCCCGCGATCCACAGCGCCGCCGCCCACACGGGCCAGGCCGGCAGCCGCGAGACCGCGGCGATGCCCGCGCCGACCAGGGCGATGAACAGGGCCTCCACCGCGCACAGGGCCAGCCATGGCAGGGAGCCGACCTCGACGCCGGTCCACACCAGCAGCGGGAGGAGGAAGCCGAGGCCGAAGAGGTACCCGAGGCCGAGCCCCGCCTTCCAGCCGCGGCCGCGCAGCACCCAGCCGAGACCCGCGAAGGCCGGCAGGGCCAGCCACCACAGGGTGCGCGGCGGGAAGCTGACGTACAGCAGCACTCCGCAGAGCACCGCCGCGACGGCCGGGACGAGGCGTTTGAGGCGCGCGCCGCGAGCGGGGGACGTGCTGCCGGGTTCCAGCTCGTCCGCCTGGCCCACGGATGTTGCGGTGACGGTCACTCCGGGAGTGTACGGCGGGTGACCTCGGCGTTGACAGCGCCGGCCGGACGGTGGACGGTCGGCGGGGGTCCGCCCGGCGGCTCGCACGGAGCGACCCGGGCCTGGTACCGCCACCCGGCGGCGTCGGTCCCGGGCATCCGCCGGTCGCAGACGAGCCCGGGGCTCGTACCGGCGCCCCGGCGGCGTCGTTCCCGGGCATCCGCCCGTCCCGGGTCCGTATCCGAGTGTCTGCATATCTACGCATCCGCGTACCTGCGCACAACTCATCCACAAACCGGCCATCAGCCGTTACGGTGTGCCCGGGTCCCGGCGACGCGGCCGGGCGCGGGTCGGGGGCGACCGGTACAGGGGGACGGGGTGGGGTCCACGTCGAGAGTGTCGTCCGGGGGCGGTCCGGAACCGGACGAGGACAGACGAAACGTTTCTGACGCGGCGGGGATGGTGCTGCTCGGCGCCTGCTCCGGGTGGTCGCTGATCACGGCGGCCGCCCATGACGGGCGTCCCGAGGGTGTGCTGCTCGCGGTGCTGGCCGTGGCCGCGGGGTGTGCCGCCGGGCGGATCGGCGGTGCGCTGTTGCCCGTGGCCGCGCCCGGTGCCGCGGCGGTGGCCGGCCTCGTCCTGGTCGCGACCACGCCGGGCCTCGCGGCGAGCCCGCAGATCAGCGCGCCGCTCGGGCACGCGGGCGCGACGTCGGCGGTGCTGACGCTGTCCGCGGGCGCCGCGTGCTGTGCCGCCTGGGCGGCCGGCGCGCCGGCCGTGCGGCTGGCGCTGCGTCTGCTGGCGGCCGGGACGGCGGTGACCGCGGCGGCGGTCGGTTCCGTCATGGGTGTGATCGGCTGTACGGCCGTACTGCTCTCCTCGCTGGCCGCCGGCCGGATGCGGCACCGCGGGCTGGGCGTCGCCGGTCTGGCCGCTGCCGCCGCCGGGGTGACCGCCGTCGTGTGGACGATCGCCGCGGGGGTCCTGCCGACCGGGCCGGCCGCGGCGCTGGAGGGCCCGCTCACCCCGCACCGGGTGCTGCTGTGGCGGGACGCGCTCGGTCTGGCGGGCGACGACGCGGTGCTGGGAGCCGGACCCGGGAGGTTCGGGGACCTCAGCCAGGCGGCGGCTCAGGCCCTGCCGCCGGACGGGAAGCCGCACTCGGCGTCGTTGCAGCAGGCGGCCGAGCAGGGTGTGGTCGGGGTGGCGCTGCTGGCGGCGGTGTTCGGCTGGGTGCTGTTCGCGCTGTGGCGCTCGCGGCGGCCCACCCCGCTCGTCCTGACCGCCGGCGCGACCCTGACCGCCCTCGCGGCGATCGCCTCGGTGAGCAACGCGCTCAGCTTCACGGCGGTCTCCGTCGGCGCGGGCCTGGTGGCGGGAGTGGCGACGGCACGGCCCCTGACGGAGGAGACACCGCGGACCCCGCCCGCCGTACCGGCGCGCGGCGACCGACTGGTCCGGTGAGCACCCGGACGACCGGCGGCGCCGACGGCACTGGCGGCGCGTGTGGAGCACGGTACGGCGACAGCCCCACGCGCGGGGAGACTCGCACGGCCGCACCCCTCGACCCACGCGCGCGTGGAGCCCCGCGCGGCCGCCGCACCGACCCGCGCGCCCGGACCCCTCTTGCACAAGAGCGCCACGCTGTGAACAGAGCGCGACGCCCGGAGCCCCCCGCCCGCCTCAGCGGAGCGTCAGCGCAGGGCGCCCGGGGACGTCGGGCGCAGCCGGTCGCGGATCATGCGGACCGCGGCCTCGGCGTTGTCCACGGTGATGGTGAACGTGTGCCCGTCCCACAGCCGCAGCACCACGCCCTCGCCGCGGCGTACGACGACGGCCGTGCCCTTCTCGGGCCGCCAGCGGTAGCCCCAGCCTCCCCAGTGGCGCGGGGTGACGAGCCGGGCGACCTCGGCGCCCGCGATGTGGTCCAGCGGGATGCGCCGGCGCGGCAGACCGATGTGGCCGCAGCGCACCTCGAGGCATTCCCGGTCGAGCTTGAGGTCGACGTGCACGAAGGCGAGGGTGCCGAAGACGACGAGCAGCCCGGCGGCGATGCAGCCCACGACCGCCATGGTCAGCGCGGTGATCCCGGACGTCCAGGCCGAGTCCACGGCGAGCTGGATGCCGAGGGCGACACAGGCGACGCCCACCAGCGCCAGCAGCCACTGGACGCGGTTGGTGGCACGTCCGTGCCAGACCACGGGCAGCGGGGCGTCGGCGTCGCGGAGGCGGTCGTCCCTCATGCCTTGAGGGTACTCATGTTTCGCTGTGCGGGTAGCGGGTCGCACACCGTGACCGCTCCGGCGGAGTACGGCCCGTCGTCGGCTGCTCTCCTTCGGCTGCCGTCCTTACGACGCCGGGCTGACCGCAGGCAGCAGCCTGCCCTCCGCGTAGGCCAGCGCGGCCTGCGGCAGGGTTCCCTCACGGCCGCTGAGCAGCACGGTGAGCGTGCCGACGGCGGGTGCCTCGGGCGCCGCCGGCTCTCCCATCCGGCGCAGCGCCTGTGCGGCCACCGCCCCGGCGGAGCCGTGCAGTGCCGGCTTCGGGCGACCGGGCCGCTGGACGGCGGCGCGGATGCGTTCGGCGACGAGTTCGTAGTGGGTGCAGCCCAGGACGACGGTGGTGACGTCCTCCGGGGTGAGGGCCGCCGCCGCGGCGACGGCGGCGTCGATGGCCGTCTCGTCGGCGTGCTCGACGGCCTCGGCGAGGCCCCAGCAGGGCACCTCGGTGACCGGGACGCCGTCGGCGAAGTCGCGGATCAGTCCGCGCTGGTAGTCGCTGCCGGTGGTGGCCGGGGTCGCCCAGATCGCGACGTGGCCGCCGCCGGCCGCGGCGGGTTTGATCGCGGGGACGGTGCCGATGACCGGGACCCCGGGCTCCAGCAGGGCCCGCAGCGCGGGCAGGGCGTGCACGGTCGCCGTGTTGCAGCCGACGATCAGGGCGTCGGGCCGGTGGGCGGCCGCGGCCTCGGCGACGGCGACGGCGCGCGCGGTGAGATCCTGAGGGGTGCGCGGGCCCCAGGGCATGCCGTCCGGGTCGAGGGAGAGCACGAGATCGGCGTCGGGGCGCAGGCGCCGCACCTCGGCGGTGGCCGCCAGCAGCCCGATTCCGGAGTCCATGAGCGCGATCTTCACCCGGCCACGATAGACGATGACCTCCGTCGGGCCGTCCCGATGGGGCACACTGCGCAGGTGAGCGCGTTCGTGTGGATGGCCGCCGTGTCCCTCGCCGCCTGGCTGTGGCTGCTGCTGGCGCAAGGCATGTTCTGGCGCACGGACGTGCGTCTGCCGCCGCGCCGGGAGCCACGCGCGTGGCCGTCGGTCTGCGTCGTCGTACCGGCGCGTGACGAGGCGGAGGTGCTGCCCCGCAGTCTGCCGTCGCTGCTCACGCAGGACTATCCGGGGCGCGCGGAGGTCTTCCTGGTGGACGACGGCAGCTCGGACGGCACCGGGGCGCTCGCACGGGAGCTGGCCGAGCGCTGCGGCGGGTTGCCGCTGACCGTCGGCTCGCCGGGTGAGCCGCCCGCCGGGTGGACGGGCAAGCTGTGGGCGGTGCGGCACGGCATCGCGCTGGCACGCGCGCGTGAGCCCCGCTATCTGCTGCTGACGGACGCGGACATCGCGCACGCCCCGGACAGCCTGCGCGGCCTGGTCTCGGCCGCGGAGACCGGGGGCTTCGACGTCGTGTCGCAGATGGCGCGGCTGCGGGCGGAGAGCCTGTGGGAGCGGCTGGTGGTGCCCGCGTTCGTCTACTTCTTCGCGCAGCTGTATCCCTTCCGCCGGATCGGCCGCCGGGGCGGGCGTACGGCGGCAGCGGCGGGCGGCTGTGTGCTGCTGCGCACCGAGACGGCCGTACGGGCCCGGATCCCGGACGCCATCCGGCACGCCGTCATCGACGACGTGGCCCTCGCGCGCGCGGTGAAGAAGGCGGGCGGGCACATCTGGCTCGGCCTGGCGGAGTCCGTGGACAGTGTGCGGCCCTATCCGCGCCTGCACGATCTGTGGCGGATGGTCTCGCGCAGCGCCTACGCGCAGCTGCGGCACAATCCGCTGCTGCTGCTCGGCACGGTCGCCGGGCTGGCCCTGGTCTACCTGGTGCCGCCGGCGGCGCTGATCGCGGGCCTGGCCGCGGGCGACGGATGGCTCGCGCTGCTCGGCGGGGCCGCATGGCTGGTGATGACGGGGACGTACGTGCCGATGGTGCGGTACTACCGGCAGCCGCTGTGGCTCGCTCCACTGCTGCCGCTCACCGCGTTCCTCTATCTGCTGATGACGGTCGACTCGGCGGTGCAGCACTACCGGGGGCGCGGTGCGGCCTGGAAGGGCCGCACCTACGCGCGCCCGGACGCGTTGCCCGACGAGGGCTGACACTCGGCCGACGTCCGCCGCCGCGCCCGACGAGAGCTGACCCCGGGCGGGCGCCCTACTTGCGGCCGGGGGTCCAGTTCATTCCCCAGCCGTAGACGCGGTCGACGGTCCGCTGGGGGCTGACACCGCGGTCGGGTACCAGATAGCGGGCCTCGCGCTGGACGACGAGGTCGCCGCCGGTGTTGGTGATCAGGGCGAGCGCGCACACGGGTGAGGGGACGGTGCACTCGTCGAGGGAGAACTCGATCGGTGCCCCGTACTGCGGCTGGAGCGTGACCGTGGCGTGCAGGTCAGCGAAGGAGCGGGCGCCTTCGTAGATCGTGACGAAGACGAGGATGCGCCGGAAGTCCCGGGTGTGGTCGAGGTTGACGGTGAGGTTCTCGCCGCTCTCCACGGCCCCGGTGCGGTCGTCGCCGTCGAGGTGGATGTACGGCGGCCGGTGCAGGGTGCCGAAGGCGTTGCCGAGGGCCTGGACGACTCCCTTGCTGCCGTCGGCGAGTTCGTACAGGGCGCACAGGTCGAGGTCGAGGTCGTTGTGCAGGGCGACGGCCCGGCCGCGCTTGCTGCCCCATCCGGAGAACTGCTTGCGCACCTGCCAGTTGAGGTTGACGCGCAGGGCCCCGGAGGTGCCGCCCTGCTTGGCGAGCGAGACTGCGGGCGCCGCCTTGGTCAGCGTCACCTTGGTCAGCCGGACGGGCTGCGCGGGCGCGGCGGTGGCAGGAGGAGGGGGCGGCGGGGTGCCGTAGGAGGGCGCAGGCGCAGGCGCGCCGTAGGGGGACGGGGGTGGCGGGGTGCCGTAGGTGGGCGTGGCGCCCGGCGGTGGCATGGTCGCCGGGGGTGCCGGGGGCGCGGGCGGTGCCGGGGCGTTCCACGGGTTCGGCGGCGGGGCGGGCCGTGCGGCCTGCGGGGCGGGGGCGTTCTGGGGTTCGTCGACGGTGATGCCGAAGTCCGTGGCGAGTCCCTTGAGTCCGCTGCTGTAGCCCTGCCCGACGGCGCGGAACTTCCAGGCGCCCTGGCGGCGGTAGAACTCGCCGAGCACGAAGGCCGTCTCGACGCTCGCGCCGGTGCTGTCGAAGCGGGCGACCACGCCGCCCCGGGCGGCATCGCGCACCTCGATGTACAGGCCCGGGACCTGACCGAAGGCGCCGCCGTCGGCCGAGGCGGCGAGGACGACCCGCTCGATGGGGCCCTCCACGCGCGCGAGGTCGACCAAAAGTGTGTCGGTGACCCGCTCGCCGGTCTGCCGCTTGCCCTCGTGGTGGACGGCGCCGGAGGGGTGGGCGGGCTGGTTGTAGAAGACGAAGTCGCCGTCGGAGCGCACCTTCGCACCGGCCAGAAGCAGCGCGGAGGCGTCCACGTCGGGTACGCCGGGGCCGGGACGCCAGCCCAGTTCGACGCGCAGCGCCGTCGTCGGCACCGGCGTGTTCGATCCCTTGGTCATGGACATGTCCGCCCCCATCAGGTGTCCCCGCTCCGTGCCGCTCACCGGCGACCACGGTGCGTCATCCGGCCGTCGTCGTCCGGCCGCCGTCACAGCACCCTCAGGGTCGCATCCGCGGCCGTCCCGCACAGCCCGTCAACCGCCGGTAACCCCTTGGGAACTCTCGCTTTACAGGAATATCGCCATCCCCGCTGCCCCTTTTTCCCATGTTCGCTCGGATTGAGGATCCATGGTCACTCAGGGCACGCAAAACAACCCTCTTATCGGTCTCCCCAACCAGCACATCGTGGGCTTAACTTATGTGCCATGACCTCCCCCCGCTCCACTTATGGTGGCGGCTACTACTCCGCCTCTTTCCCGGACACCCCGATCTACGACTCGCTCGTGGCCGAGCGGGGCACTCCGCAGATCGCCCCGATCCGGGTCCCCGCCGCGTACGACATGCCCGGCAGCCAGCTGCCCGCGCTGCCGTCCGCCCTGCCCGCCCTCCCGGCGGCGCCGTCCCAGCCCTCCTACGGCTCCCAGCCCTCGTACGGCTACCCGCACATGCAGCAGCCGGCCCCGCTGCAGCAGGCGCCCACGGCCTACATCCCGCAGCAGGCCACCGCGCCGCGCGGCTACCCCGGCCAGCAGCCGCAGCAGCCCCGCCCGGCGGCGCCGCAGAACATGGGCTACGAGGCCATGCGCCCCGCGGCTCCCCGGCCCGCCCCGGCGCCGTACCAGGATCCGTACAACAACCAGCAGTACCGCGGTTACTGACCACCTCCCGGGGATGTCGGTGCCTGCTGGCAGGATGTCCCCATGGGGAACGCGGAGCTGCTCTCGATACACGTCCATCCGGTCAAGGCGTTCCGGAGCCTGTCGCTCCGGGAAGCCGTCGTGGAGCCCTGGGGGCTGGCCGGAGACCGGCGCTGGGTGCTGATCGACGACGGGGGAAAGGTCGTCACCCAGCGCGAGCAGCCACGCCTCGCCCTGGCCGCCGCCGAGCTTCTGCCCGGCGGTGGCCTGCGGCTGTCCGCTCCCGGCCGCGGCGCGCTGACGGTCGCGGTTCCGGGCGGACCGGTCACGGTGACGGCGGACATCTTCGGCGACAAGGTGGAGGCGGTGCCCGCCGACGCCGCCGCCCACAGCTGGTGCAGTGCCTACCTCGGCGCCGACGTGCGGCTGGTGCACATGGACGACCCGGCGGTGCGCCGCCAGGTCGATCCCGAGTACGCGCTGCCCGGGGAGACCGTGTCGTTCGCCGACGGCTACCCGCTGCTGCTCACCACCACGGCCTCGCTGGAAGCCCTCAACTCCCTGCTGGCGCAGGGCGCTTACGCCCACGAGGGCCCGCTGCCCATGAACCGCTTCCGGCCCAACGTGGTCGTGGCGGGCACCGAGCCGTGGGCCGAGGACGGCTGGTCCCGCATCGCCATCGGCGACGTCGTGCTGCGGGTGGCCAAGCCCAGCGGACGGTGCGTCGTCACCACCACCGACCAGGACACCGCCGTGCGCGGCAAGGAGCCCCTGCGCACCCTCGGCCGGCACCGCCGCTTCGGAAACCGGCTGGTCTTCGGCCAGAACCTGGTGCCCGTCTCCCCCGGCACGATCCGGGTGGGCGACCCCGTCCGGGTCCTCGACGGCTCCCCCTCCTGACCCGCGCAGCCCGCCCTCCCCCGCCCCGGCCCCACAGCCCCGGTCGAGTCCGCCTGGATCCGGCGCGCCGCGGGGAACCCTTCGCCGGGAGCCGCTCGTTGGAAGGCTGAGAGGTTCCTGAGAACCGCCGGTGGGAGGTGATTTCCCTCTCTCTTCCGCCGGGTTCTCCGGTGAACGGCTCCGGACGGAGTTATCACGGAGCGGGAAGGGGGTGCGGGACGATGGTGCGAGCGATCCTGGGGCTGTGGCGCTGGCGGCGCAATCCGTTGCGCCGCGGGACGGATCTGGCGGAGAGCTGTGTGGCCCTGACGGCCCTGCTGCTGATCCTTGTCGTCGCGCCGGTGGCCGGCACCCTCGCCGGCAGGGCCGCCGACGGCGCCCTGCAGCAGTCGGTCCGCGACCAGCGGCACACGCGCTACGAGGTGGCGGCCACCGTGGACCGCGCAGTGGAGCGCTCCCCGCTGGAGGCCAGTCCCGACCTGGCCGCCGGACGCGACACCCGCAGCCGGGTCCTCGCCGACTGGCGGGGCCCGGACGGCAGCGCGCACCACGCCGCGGTCATGACGACGCTGAAGTCCCCGGTCCACGGCGACCACTTCACGCTGTGGACCGACCCGCGCGGCGAGCTCGCGGGCCGTCCCCTGGACTCCGCCACCGCGGCCACGCACGCGGTGCTCGCCGGCGTCGGCACGGCGCTGGCCGTGGGCGGCCTCGTCGAGGCGGCCAGACGGCTGATCGTCTGGCGCATGGTCCGCCGCCGCTACGCCCGCTGGGACCGCGCCTGGCTGCGGGCGGGCCCGGACTGGGGCCGGACCGGCACCGGCAGTTGACCGCGTTCCGCCTCCGGTCAACTCACCGGCCCCGCGCACGCTACGGTGGACCGGCCGAGCTCTTCGGCAACATCCCGCGTGTGAGGGAGCCGCAGGGGCGCGCCCCGACGGCGAACGAGCCACAGGTACGACGAGGTGGGGGCGCAGCAACGCCATGGCACAGGGCACGGTCCAGGTGACGCACACCGGCACATCGCGGTGGCGGCGCCGCACGGGTGAGTACGCGTCGCTCGCCGCCGCCCTGGAGGCCGCGACGGACGGGGACGTCCTCACCATCGCCCCGGGCACCTACCGGGAGAACCTGGTCGTGCAGCGGGCCGTGACCCTGCGCGGCCCGGAGGGCTCACCCGGCAGTGTGCGCATCGCGCCCGTCGACGGCGTGCCGCTGACGGTACGGGCCTCGGCCGTGGTGCAGGACCTGCACGTGGAGGGCCAGGACGCGGCGGCACCCGCGCTGCTGGTCGAGGAGGGCACGCCGGAGCTCAAGGACATCCGGATCGTGACGCGTTCGGCGGCCGGGGTGGAGGTCCGCGGCGGCGCCCGGCCGACGGTGCGGCGGCTGACCGTGGACAATCCGGCCGGTGTCGGCATCGCCGTCGTCGACGGCGGGGGCGGGGTGTTCGAGGACTGCGAGGTGGTCGCCGCCGGGCAGGCGGGCGTCGCCGTGCGCGGTGGGGCCCACCCGCGGCTGGAGCGCTGCCGCGTCCACCACGCCTCCGGCGCCGGGCTGTCCGCGACCGGGGACGGCTCCGCCCTGGAGGCGGTGGGGTGCGAGGTGTACGAGGTGCGCGGCACCGGTGTGCAGATCACCGGCCGGGCCACCGCCCATCTCACCGACTGCGACGTGCACCGCACCACCGCCGACGGAGTCACGCTGGACACCGACGCGGTGGTCACCCTGGCCGACTGCCGGCTGCACGACATCCCCGAGAACGCGGTCGATCTGCGCTCGCGTTCGGTGCTGACGCTCACCCGCACCTCGGTGCGGCAGTTCGGCCGCAACGGTCTGTCGGTGTGGGACCCGGGCACCCGGGTGGACGCCAACCAGTGCGAGATCTTCGACAGCACCGGGGACTACCCGGCCGTGTGGGTCAGCGACGGCGCGACCGCCGTACTGGACTCCTGCCGGGTGCACGACGTCCCCGACGCGCTGTTCGTCCTCGACCGGGGCTCGCGCGTGGACGTCGTCGACAGCGACCTGTTCCAGGTGCGCAACACCGCGGTGTCGGTCAGCGACGGCGCCACCGCGCAGCTCGACGACTGCCGGATCCGGGACGCGGCCACGGGTGCGTGGTTCCGCGACCACGGCAGCGGCGGCACCCTCGCCTCCTGCACGATCGCGGGCACCCAGACCGGCGTGATCGTCACCAAGGGTGCGGACCCGACGGTGGAGCGCTGCACGGTCGACTCCCCCACCGAGGCCGGTTTCTACGTCTCGGCGGGCGGCCGCGGCAGCTTCCTCGGCTGCCGGGTGTCGGGCAGCGACGGCTACGGCTTCCATGTGATCGACGGCTGCCGTACGACGCTGAAGAAGTGCCGTACGGAGCGCTGCGCGCGCGGGGGTTACGAGTTCGCCGACGGCGGGCCGGACGCCGGTTCGGGGACCGGGCCGCTGGTGGAGGACTGCACCGGCGACGAGAGCGCGAGCCAGCGGCCCCCGGTGATGCGGGAGACGGCCGTGCAGTCGGCGGCCGGGTCGACGGGGCTGCTGGGCGCGGTCCCGGACCAGCGCGCCACCGCGGCCGAGCCACCGGCCGTCGAGGAGCCCGCGCAGCCGGTGCGCACCAGCAAGGACGTGCTCGGTGAACTCGACGCGCTGGTCGGCCTGGAGAGCGTCAAGCGGGAGGTCCGCGCCCTCACCGACATGATCGAGGTGGGCCGGCGCCGTCGGGAGGCCGGGCTGAAGGCGGCCTCCGTCAAACGGCACCTGGTGTTCACCGGCTCCCCCGGTACGGGCAAGACGACGGTCGCCCGTCTGTACGGCGAGATCCTCGCCTCCCTCGGTGTGCTGGACAAGGGCCACCTGGTGGAGGTGTCCCGCGTCGACCTGGTCGGCGAGCACATCGGCTCCACGGCGATCCGCACCCAGGAGGCGTTCCAACGGGCGCACGGCGGGGTGCTGTTCATCGATGAGGCGTACGCCCTCTCCCCGGAGGACGGCGGGCGGGACTTCGGCAAGGAGGCCATCGACACGCTGGTGAAGCTGATGGAGGATCACCGTGACGCGGTCGTGGTGATCGTCGCCGGCTACACCGCGGAGATGGAGCGCTTCCTGTCCGTCAACCCCGGTGTCGCGTCCCGCTTCTCACGGACGATCACCTTCGGCGACTACGGCCCCGACGAGCTGCTGCGGATCGTGGAGCAGCAGGCGGAGGAACACGAGTACCGGCTGGCGCCGGGCACCGCCGAGGCGCTGCTGAAGTACTTCACGGCGATCCCGAAGGGGCCGGCCTTCGGCAATGGGCGCACCGCCCGGCAGACGTTCGAGGCGATGGTGGAGCGGCATGCCGGGCGGGTGGCGCAGCTGGCCGAGCCGGACACGGACGATCTGACGCTGCTGTACCCGGAGGACCTGCCGGATCTGCCCTGACCCCCGCCTGCTCCGGCTCCGCCGCCGCTCAGGTGCTCTCCGCGGAACGCCCCCCGTCCTGCGGCCGTGGGAACGGCACTCCCGGCGTACCGGGCGCACCGGGCGTCTCGGGGTTCCCTGCGCTGTCCGCCGCGGCGGGCTCCGAGGGCTGCATGCGGGCCAGCAGCAGCCGCCGTTCCTCGGCGAAGGCGGGGTCGGCCTGGTAGTCGGAGTGGCCGAGGATCGGCGCGGGCAGCGGATGCAGGGCGCTCCGGCCGTAGGACAGGGGGTCCTTCAGGGGTGCCCGGTCGACCTCGGGCCCGCACGCGTCGGTGAGCCGCACCGGGCCGCCGATGGGGTCGGTGAGGCGGTAGAGGTTGCGCCAGCGGTCGACGTCCTGGTGCAGCGAGCTGAGCGCGGCCGGTCCGAAGTGGGCGGGGAACCAGCGGCCGTAGAGACGCTCGATCGGTGAGCCGTAGGTCAGCAGCGCCACGCGGCGGCGGGCGGACGGCGGCAGCTGCCAGGCGGCGGCCGCGGCGAGCACGCTGCCCTGGGAGTGGCCGGAGATCACCAGCCGGCCGCCGGTGGTACGGGTCCAGGTGGCCATCCGCCAGGTCAGGTCGGGCACCGCCCGCTCGGCGTAGCAGGGTGGTGCGAAGGGGTGTGCGGCGCGCGGCCAGAAGGTGCCGACGTCCCACAGGATGCCGATGGTGCGCCGGGCCGAGGGGTCCTTGTAGGCGCGCCGCCCCCAGGTGACGAACAGCAGGAAACCGAGCCCGATCAGCCAGGAGCCGAGAGCCTGCGCGGTCTCGGCGGCGCCCTGGACGAAGGGGGGCGCGTGCCGGGCGGCGCCCACCGGGGTCCGCCCGCTGCCGAGCGCGCCCGTGAGAGCGGCGGCGCCGAGCAGCAGCGTGGTGACGGAGGTGATCGCGACGATCCGGGGTCCGCGGTCGGTGAGCGAGGCCAGCGCGCGCACGGTGGCGATACGGCGGGTCAGGGCCGTGTCGCCGGCCGCGCCGGGGTAGTCGCGCCGGACCGCGGGGATCTCCGCGCGGCGCAGCCGCCAGGCCCGGTGGGCGAGCCAGCCGCACAGCGCGAGCACCACCACGGCCATGGGCGGGATGACGGAGGCCTGCCAGGTGAGCAGCACGGGCGGGCCGGGGATCGAGGCGCGGGTGCCGTCCAGCCAGTCGGCGACCCGCTGCGACACGCCGCCGGACATCACGCCGCCCAGGGCGCAGGCGAGCATGGCCACGGCGGGACCGCCGAGGCCGCGCATCGCGGCGCGCCGGTCGGGCCGGGTGCGGTGCAGCACATGGGCGACCACGCCGAGGACGACGACGAGCAGACTCTGGACGAGGGTGATGCCTGCGAACACCGCGTTCCCCGGCAGTCGGCCGGAGGACTGCCAGCCCGGCCGTTCCCAGCCGGCGTACACCGCGGCGGCGAGCAGGAGCAGCAGCGCCCCGAGGGGCAGCCGGCGCACGAGGTGGGCGTCGAGGACGCGGTCCGGGTGCCGTTCGCTGCGGCCTCGACGGCACACGACCCATACGACACTGATCGCACCGGCCACGACGGCGGCTTCCAGCAGCCGTCCCACCAGCTGCGGTACGGCGGGTCCGCCCGGCCGCTGGTCGAAGCGTGCCCCCGCCGCGGTGAGGGCGCCGGCCACGGTGAGCAGTCCGGCGGCGGTGTGCGCGGCGCGCAGCCGGGCGACCAGGCGGCGGCCGTACCAGAAACCGGGCCGGCTGAGGGCCGTACGGCCGGTCGTCCCGTCGGGTTCGCCGGGGCGGTCCATCGGTTCGGTGGACTCGTAGGCGTTCCAGGTGCGCAGGGAGAGGTACCACAGCAGTCCGGTCAGCGCCGCGGGGACGAGCGCGGCGAGCGCGAGCCGGCGTCCTGGACGGCTCCACCAGCCGCCGCCGGAGCCGGTGGGCGACAGGAAACCCAGCCAGGAGTGCCGCTGCGCACACGCGGGCGTGCCCGCGCACTGCCAGGCGGCGAGGTCCAGGGCCACCTCGCAGGCGGCCGCCACCAGCAGGACGGTCAGGGTCAGTCCGGTGAGTCGCACGAGCAGCCCGTACAGGCGCACGGTGCGGCGCCGGCCCTGCGCGGTGGGCCGCATCCAGTGGGCGAGGTTGACCACCATGAAGGGCAGGAGCAGCAGCCACAGGGCGCGGGTGCCGTTGCCGGAGGTGAGGTTGCACCACACGTACGCCTCGGGCACCGGTGGGCCGCGGTGGCCGGCCGGGCGCTGCTCGGCGTCCACGTCGTCGGCGCGCCGGAACACGGCAGCCGTGTCGTCGCCGGTGATCCGGACGGTGCGCGGATCGCCCAGCATCTTCTCGGGTGTGGCGCCCCCGACTCCGTGCACGAGGAGTTCCAGGGCTGTCGTCTGCGCGCGTTCCACTGTCCGCACTTCCCCCGCGGTGCCGCCGTCGGCTGTGTCGTGCCGGCACAAGGATCTCCGTTCGCGGCGGGCCGTACACCCTCCGTCACCAAATCTCCCCGATCCGTGCGGCGGCGGGCCCGGTCTGGGCGCGGGAATGGCAGGTGCGCGACGGGCCGGGCGGGTGGCGCGCCGTACGGGGCGACGTGCGAGGATGGGACGTCCGCACACCCGGGCGGGGGCGTCTGCTCGCCGCGGCGGGTGCGCCGGGCGGGTCGGAGCAGACGGCGGTTTGAGGCGAAAGGACCGGAGCGTCACGTGAGTGAGAATCAGAACCTCCTCGCGGAGCAGCGACGCGCCCTGATCGTGGACGAGGTCCGGCGCCGGGGCGGGGTCCGGGTCAACGAGCTGACCCGCAAGCTCGGCGTGTCGGACATGACGGTCCGCCGCGACCTGGACGCGCTGGCCCGGCAGGGTGTGCTGGAGAAGGTGCACGGCGGCGCGGTGCCGGTGGTCGAGGCGAGCACGCACGAGCCGGGGTTCGAGGCCAAGTCGGGTCTGGAGCTGACGGCGAAGGAGGACATCGCGCGGGCCGCCGCCGAACTGGTCGTGCCGGGCAGCGCGATCGCCCTGTCGGGTGGTACGACGACGTATGCGCTGGCGCACCGGTTGCTGGACGTGCCGGATCTGACGGTGGTGACCAACTCGGTGCGGGTGGCCGACGTCTTCCACGCGGCGCAGCGCACCTCCGGCCCGCGGCAGGGGGCGGCCACGGTGGTCCTCACCGGTGGCGTGCGCACCCCGTCCGACTCGCTCGTGGGTCCGGTGGCGGACCAGGCGATCGCGGCGCTCCACTTCGACGTGCTGTTCCTCGGGGTGCACGGGATATCGGTGGAGGCGGGCCTGTCCACGCCGAACCTCGCGGAGGCGGAGACGAACCGGCGCCTGGTGCAGTCGGCACGGCGGGTCGTCGTGGTTGCCGACCACACCAAGTGGGGGACGGTGGGCCTCAGTTCGTTCGCGAAGCTGGAGCAGGTGGACACCTGGGTGACGGACGCCGGGCTGCCGCGCGAAGCACGCGCGGAGATCGCGGAGCAGGTGCGGCTGGTCGTCGCGGGCGAGCCCGGCAGCCATCGGGAGCCCGAGAGGGATCGTGAACGCGAGACGGATCGTGAACCCGACGGGGATCGGGAGGCCGACCAGGACGGCGGACCCGGCCGGGCCGCAGACAACTGACGGCCCGCCAGCTATCGTGACGGCCCGAACACGGGCCGCTGCGAAGGGGGATGCACCCATGGCTCACCGTCTGCACCCGGTGGAGCTCGGCTTCCTGGACACCGCCGCGGTACGGCATGTCTTCGCCCGGGAGGTCAGCACCTCGCCGGAGCGGGTGTACCGGGCGCTGGCCGAGGACGTGGCGAACTGGCCCGCATGGTTCTCGGCGGTGGCGCTGGCCCGGCCCTTCGACGACGGCGCGCGGCGCGAGGTGCGGCTGCGGGGCGGGGTCCGCTTCCTGGAGACGATCCTCGCGGCGAAGGAGCCGGAGGTGTACGCCTACCGGATCGATGTGACCAACGCGCCGGGCGCCCGCGCGCTGGTCGAGGAGTGGCGCCTCGCACCGGCCGGCACGGGCACCCGCGTCCAGTGGACGTTCGCCGCGGACGGCGTGCTCCCGTTCCGGCTCGCGCTGGCCGCGGCCCGCCCCGGACTGGGACGGTCCTTCCGCGACGCGGTGACGGCACTGGACCGGCGGCTGGCCGGCTAGAGAGCCTCCCTGGGGGCCCGTCCTGCGGAGCAGGTCCGCGTCGCCGGGCCGGACCGCCCCCGGGCCCTCCCACCCGGCCGCCGTGCACTCCCCCGGCAGGGCCCCCGGTCTCAGTCCGGCCACACCCCCGTCGCCAGCAGGGAGTCGATCGTGGCGGCGTAAGGGGCGATGTCCAGGCCCTGTTCGGCGAGCCAGGCGTCGGAGTAGTACTTGTCGAGGTAGCGGTCACCCGGGTCGCAGAGCAGGGTGACGACGCTGCCGTTGCGGCCCTGGGCGACCATCTCGGCGACGATCTTCAGGGCGCTCCACAGGCCGGTGCCCGTCGAGCCGCCCGCCTTGCGGCCGATGACCCGCTCCAGGGCGCGGACGGCGGCGACGGAGGCCGCGTCGGGGACCTTCATCATGCGGTCGACGGCGCCCGGCACGAAGCTCGGCTCCATGCGCGGCCGGCCGATGCCCTCGATCCGCGAGCCGCAGTCGCAGGTGACGTCCGGATCGCCGGTGGTCCAGCCCTCGAAGAAGCAGGAGTTCTCCGGGTCGGCGACACAGATCCGGGTGTCGTGCTGCATGTAGTGGACGTAGCGCGCCAGGGTCGCGGACGTGCCGCCCGTGCCGGCGGTGGCGACGATCCACGCCGGCTCCGGGAACCGCTCCAACTCCAGCTGCCGGAAGATGGATTCGGCGATGTTGTTGTTGCCGCGCCAGTCCGTGGCCCGTTCGGCGTAGGTGAACTGGTCCATGTAGTGGCCGCCGGTCTCCGCCGCGAGGCGGGCCGACTCCTCGTACATCGTGCGCGGGTCGTCCACGAAGTGGCAGCGGCCGCCGTGGAATTCGATCAGGCGAATCTTCTCGGCGCTCGTCGTACGCGGCATCACCGCGACGAACGGCACGCCGATGAGCTTGGCGAAGTACGCCTCGGACACGGCGGTGGAACCGCTGGACGCCTCGATCACCGGGCGGTCCGGGCGGATCCAGCCGTTGCACAGGCCGTAGAGGAAGAGGGAGCGGGCGAGGCGGTGCTTCAGGCTGCCGGTGGGGTGCGTCGACTCGTCCTTCAGGTAGAGGTCGATGCCCCAGTGCTCGGGCAGCGGGAAGCGCAGCAGATGGGTGTCGGCCGAGCGGTTGTTGTCGGCCTGGACCTTGCGAACGGCTTCTTTCAGCCAGTCGCGATAGGCGGTGTCGCTGCGGTCGACGTCCAGGGTCGCGCCGGCCGGGGTGTGCTCGATGGTGCTCACGACAGTGCTCCTCACACTTCGCGCCGACGGCGCGTCGCGCGGCCGACACCCCGATGATAAGCACCCCTCGCACCACTTCTCACCTGCATAAACGCCCCTTTGAGCGACTCAAAGCAGCACGGGGGCACGCGTGTGCGAGGCGGCCGGGGCACGGCTGTGCGGGCACGGTGTGACGTGGGGGGCGCATTCGGCCAGTGCGCCGGGACGCGCTGTCGCGCCCTGGTGCTCGGCGCGGCGCGCGGGCAGACTGCCGGACGTGACGAGGCCCACAGTCCCGGGTCGTACGGGACCGGGGCCCCGTGTGCCCGGCGGGGCGCGCCCGGATCACCACACGCGCGAGGGGGGCAGGTCGGCATGGCGGAGCCGGAGTTCACGGCCACGGACGTGCGGATCGGCAGGAGACGGCTTTCGCTCACCGGGGCCCGGTGGGCCCGGATCGGCGACGTCGGGCCGACATCGACCGCCCGTCGGGGCGGGGCGGCCGCCGGTCCCCCGGTGCGCGCGGCCGGGCCCGTGCGCACGGCACGCGTCCCCGTGTCGGCCCTCCCAGCCGTGCGCGGAGGGTGAGCACGTGGCGCAGTCGAACGGTCGCCGCGAGTTGCGGGACCCCACCCCTTGGGTCACGCTGTTCTCACGTCACTTAGGGTTTACCGGCGATAACGCTGCGAACCAGCCCGCCGGCCACGACAGCAGGCGGCAGTGTCACGCAGGCGTCCTGCTGAAGATCCGTACTCCGTGTTCTTCCGGACCTCACGTCGGGGAGTCGCAGCCGTGATCAGTTACCCGAGCAGGCACTGCACGGTGGAGCTCCAGGCCCTGCCGTCGCGGATCGGCCAAGTCCGCAGAATCGTATCTGCGCAGTTGCGCTACTGGCATCTGGACTCACTCATAGACCGGGCGACGCTCGGTGTGACGGAGTTGCTCACCAACGTCCACCAGCACGCCGAGCCCGACAAGACATGCACCGTGGAGATGGAGCTGCTGCTGGACCGGCTCGTCGTCTCCGTCCGCGACCGCGATCCGCGTCTCCCGGTCGTGGACGCCGCCCATTCGGCGGACACGGACGCCACCTGCGGGCGGGGTCTTTCCATGGTCGCCGCCGTCAGCGAGGACTGGGGGGCCCGCCCCGAGGGCGAGGACGGCAAGGTCGTATGGTTCACGCTGCCCGCGCCCGCCCCGGCCCGCAGCCGGCCGGAGCGTACCCCGCAGCCGACGGCCGCGACCGCGCCCCGGTTCGTCGAGGTCGCCGTCGAACCCGTGGGACCCGCGGCTCCCGTGGCGCCGGTCGCGCCCGTGGTCGACGAGCCCGCGCCGACGCACGCGCACGCTCCCGCCCGGTCGGCCGTTGTCGGCTGACCGGGCGGTGAGGGGCGCGGCGCCGCGCGGACCCGGGTTCCGCATGGCGCCTCCGTATCGCTCGACGGCGCCCCCGCGCCACCCGCGGCCACCGCGGCCTCCCCGGCGCCCCTTCCACGCCTCCCACTGAAGCCGCCACGACCTCACGGGCAGCGCTCGCGCGTCGCCCGCTGAAGCCGCCGCCACCTCACGTGCCTGCGCGTTGCCGCTGACGCTGGCACCACCTGACGGACAGCGCTCGCGCGTTGCCGCTGACGCCGCCACCTCACGGGCAGGGCCTGCACGTTCCCGCTGACGGCGCCAACACCTCTCCGGCCGCGCTCGCGCGGCGCCGGGGTGGTGTCGTCACGCCGGTCGCTCGCGCCCGCGGCTCACTCGGTGGCGATCGCGCGCAGGACGTCCAGGCGGGCCGCTCGGCGGGCCGGCCTGAGTCCCGCCAGGGCTCCGGCCGCGAGGCCGACCAGCGCGACCACGGCGAGCCGGGCCGGCGGCAGGGCGAAGGCGAACGCGCTGTCCGACGCGCCGTCGGAGGCCCGGACCAGCACCCAGCCGAGGAAGGCGCCGAGGCCGAGCCCACCGGCCGTGCCGAAGGCGGCGACCAGCACCGACTCCCAGCGCACCATGGCCCGCAGCTGACCGCGGGTCTGGCCGACGGCCCGCAGCAGCCCCAGTTCGCGGGTGCGCTCGTGGATCGCGAGCGTCAGCGTGTTGGCGATGCCGAGCAGGGCGATCAGCACCGCGAGCGCCAGCAGCGCGTAGACCAGGGTCAGCATCATGTCTATGCCACCCGCCGAGGACTGCGCGTACTCGTCGCGGGTCTGGACCTCCGGGTCGCCGTAGTGGGCGGCGACCTGTCGCACGGCGGCCTTGCCGGCGTCCGTGCTCACGCCGTCCCTGAAGGAGACGGCGATGACACGGTCGGAGTCCTGGGTGCGGTGCGGGGCCCAGGCGGCGCGGGTGATGACGTAGTCGCCGGCGAGTTCGGACCGCCCGTAGACCGCGCGGACGGTGAAGGGCTGGGTGCGGCCGTCGGTGAAGGCGAGTTCGGCGGTGTCACCCGGCTTCAGTCCCTGCCGGTCCGCCTCGGCGCGGGTGACGGCGATGCCGTCGCGGCCCAGGTGGCGCAGGTCGCCGCGCACGGTGCCGAGGTCGAAGGTACGGGCGAGGGCGGCCGGGTCGGCCACGGTCAGCGCGCGTCCCTCGCCGTCGACCCGTGCCACTCCCCTGCCGAGCCCGACGGCCGTGTCCACCTCGGGCAGCCGGGCGATCGCGGGTGCCAGCTCCGGGCTCAGCCCACTGCCGCCCGCCCCGAACGACGGGGTGCTCACGGCGACGTCACCGGCGAAGGAGCGGGAGACGGTCTGGTCCATGGTGGCCTTCAGGGAGGCCCCGAAGACGGTGAACAGGGACACCACGGCCACGCCGATCATCAGCGCCCCCGCGGTGGCGGCGGTCCGCTTCGGGCTGCGCAGGGCGTTGCGCCGGGCGAGGGCGCCGGTCACCCCGCGCAGCCGGTCGAGGGGGCTGCCGAGGAGGCGTACGGCGAAGCCGGCGGCGACCGGTCCGAGGACGACGAAGGCGGCCAGGGCCAGTACGGCGCCCACGCCCGCCAGCCATACCGACGGCGCGAGCAGGACGCCGGTGAGCGTCGCGGCGGCCGCGAGGACGATCAGTGCCGTGCCCGCGGCGGCGCGCGTCCGGGAGGCGCCGGAGGTGTCGACGGCCGTCTCCCGCAGGGCGGCCAGCGGCGCGGTGCGCCCCGAACGCAGGGCCGGCAGCAGCGCGGAGCCCAGGCAGACCAGGACGCCGGCCGTCAGCGGCAGCGTCATCGACAGTGCGCCGATCACCAGGCCGCCGTCCGGGAAGGGGAACCCGATGGCCGGGAACAGCGCCTGGAGCCCGGCGGCGATCCCGACACCGCCCGCGAGACCGGCGAGCGAGGCGGTCACGGCGACGGCGCTCGCCTCCGCCAGTGTGCCGGCGGTGACCTGGCGGCGGGACGCCCCGAGCGCCCGCAGCAGGGCGTTCTCGCGGGTGCGCTGGGCGACGACGATCGCGAAGGTGTTGTGGATGGAGAAGGTCGCGACGAGCAGGGCGACACCGGAGAAGACGAGCAGGAAGGTGGTGAACAGGGTCAGGAACTGACTGGAGATCATGTCCGTGTTCTCCTGCGCCGACTCCTGCCCGGTGATGGCCTCCACGCCGTGCGGCAGCACGGGGGCGAGCCGCTCGACGAGCCGGCGCTGGCTCACACCGGACTCGGCGCGCACCTGGATGGTCGCCGCCTCGCCGGGCCGCGCGGTGAGGTACTTCTCCGCGTCGGCCTGCGTCATTCCGGTGAACGTCACCTGCGCCATGCCGTCCGCGCCGCCGAAGGTCGCCAGACCCACGATCCGCACCCGGACGGGGTCAGGGGTGCGCAGCACGGTCGTGTCGCCGAGGCGCAGTCCGCCCTTCTTCGCGGCGCCCCGGTTGAGGACGACCTCGCCGGACTTCCGGGGGACACGGCCCTCGGCGAGCCGGTAGGGGTTGAGCCGCGGGTCGGCGATCCAGTTGCCGGCCAGGGTGGGCGGTCCCTGGCCGCCGACGGGCTTGCCGTCGCTGCCGACGAGCTGGCCGGCGCCCTGGATGTTCGGTGCCGCCGCGGCGACCCCGGGCACGTCCTCGATCGTCTTCACCAGGTCGGTGCGCACGGGCTGCCGTACGCCCTGGCTCTCGCCGGGCGTGGTGATGGCGTCGGCGCTGCGGACCACGGCGTCGGTGCCGGCGGTGGCGCTGCCGAACATGGAGTCGAAGCTCGCGCGCAGCGTGTCGCCCATGATCAGGGTGCCGGCGAGGAAGGCCACACCGAGGAAGACGGCGAGGAAGGTCCCGGCGAAGCGGCGCTTGTGGGTGCGCAACGAGGACACGCTCAGGCGGAGGGCGGCGCTCATGACGGGACCTCGAAGGCTTTCATGCGGTCCAGCACGCGGTCGGCGGTGGGCTCCTGCATCCGGTCGACCAGGCGGCCGTCGGCGAGGAAGACGACCTCGTCGGCGTGGGCGGCGGCGACCGGGTCGTGGGTGACCATCACGACGGTGCGGCCCGTCTCGCGTACCGCCCGGCGCAGCAGGCCGAGCACCTCGCCGCCGGAGCGGGAGTCGAGGTTGCCGGTCGGCTCGTCGGCGAAGACGACGTCGGGCCGGCCGGCGAACGCCCGTGCCACGGCGACGCGTTGCTGCTGGCCGCCGGACAGCTCGGCCGGGCGGTGGTGGAGCCGGTCGCGCAGCCCGACGACGCCGATCAGCGTGTCGATCCACTCCGGGTCGCCGCGGGTGCCGGCGAGGTCCAGCGGCAGGGTGATGTTCTCGGCGACGGTGAGGGTCGGCACCAGGTTGAACGCCTGGAAGACGAACCCGACCCGGTCGCGGCGCAGCCGGGTCAGCCTGCGGTCGTCGAGGCCCGCGAGGTCGGTGTCGCCGATGTGGGCGGAGCCCGAGGTGAGGGTGTCGAGTCCGGCCGCGCAGTGCATCAGGGTGGACTTGCCGGAGCCGGAGGGCCCCATGATCGCGGTGAAGCGTCCGGCCGGGAAGGCCACGCTCACCCCGTCCAGGGCCCTGACGGTGGTGTCGCCGCTGCCGTACACCTTGACGGCGTCGACGACCCGGGCGGCCGTCCGCACGGCGGTGGTGGTGGTCATGCCGCACCGCCCTTGCGGCCGAACTGCTCGTCCAGGACGGACAGCCGGCGCCAGTACTCGTCCTCGTCGATCTCGCCGGCGGCGAAGCGGCGGCCGAGCAGGGTCAGCGGTGAGTTGTCCTCGGCGGCCGGCGGCCGCCAGGGGCCGCGCCGGCCGCCGCGCCAGGCGGCGCGGCGCAGCAGCGCGATGCCGCCGCCGATGACCAGGGCCCAGATCACCGGGAAGAGCAGGATCCACGGGCCGGGCCCGCCGTCGCCGAAGTGCGCCAGGGTCTGCATGGTCGGTCAACTCCTCGGAAGTGCGTGTCCTTGCGGTTCGCTTCCGAGACTCGCCCCGGCAGGGGTCCTGGGTCGTCGTACGGCCAGCGGCACTGCGCGTACCTCTTGGGGAGTACGCGGCGCGGGTCAGCGGGCGGTGATGTCCCCGTGACGGATGACGTAGGAGTACGTCCCGGACCAGCCGATGGACGGGGTGATCAGCAGGCGGACCTTGACCGGGGCCGGTTCGGTGCTCGCGGTGGAGAAGGTCCCCACGGCGTGGCTGCCGGTCAGCGGGTACCAGAACCAGCTGTTCGCCTTGCCCACCTGGACGCGGTCGGACTCCTTCCAGGCGCCGCCCTTGTGCACGAAGACCTGCAGGCGCACGGAGGCGGCGTACGGGTCGGTGCCCGAGCGCAGGGCGGTGAGGGTGACCTTGTAGTCCGAGCCGAGTACGCAGGACGCGATCTCCTGGGTGCGGGACGACTGCGCGGCGTGCCCGGCGGGCGAGGCGGTGGCGGCCGTGGCGGTGGCCAGGACGCCGAGGGTGAGCGCGGCGGCGGACAGGACGGCGGTCCGGCGGCGCGGCGGGCGGGATGCGGTGGGTGCGGTGGGTGCGGTCATGGCGGGCTCCCTTGCCGAGAGAGACACAGCGGCCTCCCTTGCCGAAGGAGACATGCCGGAAGCCCGGTCGGTTGCGGGCCCGTACTCCCTGGATTCTGTAACTACCAGTATGTACAGTGAGCTCATGAGCACGTCGGAGCGACTGATCGAGTCCACCCGCGAGCTGCTGTGGGAGCGCGGCTACGTGGGCACCAGCCCGAAGGCGATCCTGGAGCGCGCGGGCGCCGGCCAGGGCAGCATGTACCACCACTTCAAGGGCAAGCCGGACCTCGCGCTGGCCGCCATCCGGCGCACGGCCGAGGAGATGCGGGCGGCCGCCGGCCGGGTTCTCGACGGCCCGGGCACCCCGTACGAGCGCATCGCCGCGTATCTCACGCGGGAGCGTGACGTGCTGCGCGGCTGCCCCGTGGGCCGGCTGACCATGGACCCGGACGTCGTCGCGAGCCCGGAGCTGCGCGCCCCCGTCGACGAGACGATCGCCTGGCTGCGGGCCCGGCTCGCCGCGCTCGTCGACGAGGGCAAGGAACAGGGCCAGTTCGGGCAGGGCCTCGACAGCGAGGAGATCGCCTCGGCGATCGTCGCGACCGTGCAGGGCGGTTACGTCCTGGCCCGCGCCTCCGGCTCGCCGGCCGCCTTCGACGCCGGGGTGCGGGGGCTGCTCGCCCTGCTCGCGCCCTGATTCCCGTCCGTCCCAGGAAGGACCGCCCATGCATGCCATGCAGTACGCCATGACGCTCCCCGCCGACTACGACATGGACGTCATCCGCACGCGCGTGTCCCGGCTCGGGCACACGCTGGACGCATGGGAGGGGCTCGGCCTCAAGGCCTACCTCATCCGCGAGCGCGGCGTGGACGGCTCGCCGGTGAACCAGTACGCCCCGTTCTACCTGTGGCACTCCATGGGGGGCATGAACCGCTTCCTGTGGGGCGGTCCGTTCCAGGGGCCCGTCGACGACTTCGGCCGGCCGGCCGTGCGCCAGTGGACGGGACTGGCGTACGAGGAAGGCGTGGCCGCCGGCTCCCCTGCGGCGGTCGCCGTGCGCCGCCGGGAGGCCGTACCGGACGGCGTCGCGCTGTCGGAGGTGATGGCGGACGCGGCGGCCGAGGCGGCACGGCTCGCGGGCGAGGACGGGGCCGTGCTCGCGGCGGCCGTGGTCGACTCCAGCCGCTGGGAGGTCGTCCACTTCTCGCTGTGGTCGGGCGGGACGCCGAAGGCCGAGGGCGACGTCTTCCAGGTGCTGCATCTGTCCGCACCGGGTCGCGCGCTGCTGCCGCGGGGCCGGCAGTGGTGAGCACCGTCCGGACGGTCCTCGGGGACGTCGAGCCGGAGCGGCTGGGTGTGTGCGACGCGCACGACCACCTGTTCTTCGCCAGCCCCCGGCTGCCGGGCCAGGAGCTGAACAGTGCGAGCGCCGCCCGGGCGGAGCTGGCGGCGTTCCGGGAGCAGGGCGGCGGCTGTGTGGTGCAGTGGACGCCGTACGGGCTGGGGCGGCGGGCCGCCGATCTGCCGGCGCTGTCCCGGGACACCGGGGTGCACGTGGTCGCCGCGACCGGACTGCACCAGGACGTCCACTACGACGAGCGTCTGCTGAAGGAGGTGCGCGGGCGGCTCGCCGAGGTGTTCGTCGCCGAACTCACCGACGGTATCGGCGCCTCGGGGGTGCGGGCCGGGCTGATCAAGGTGGCGGGCGGCTTCCACGCGCTGGACGGGCACGCCCGCCGGACGATGACCGCGGCGGCCGAGGCGCACCACGCGACCGGCGCGCCGATCGCCGTCCATCTGGAGCTGGGCACGGGCGCGCAGGACGTGCTCGACCTGCTCTGCGCGGAACTGGACGTGCCGCCGCACCGGGTGATCCTCGGTCATCTCAACCGCTTCCCCGACCCGGTGGTGCACCTCCAGGCCGCGCGGTCCGGCTGCTGGCTGGCCTTCGACGGCCCGTCCCGCGCCCACCACGCGACCGACTGGCGCATGCCGGACGCCGTGGCGGCCCTCGTGGAGGCCGGGTTCGGCGACCGGCTGCTGCTCGGCGGCGACACGACGACCGCCGCGGCCCGCTCCGTCGACGGCGGGCCGGGGATGCCGTACCTGCTGCGCCGGGTGCGGCCGCGGCTCGCCGCCGTCCTCGGCGAGGAACCGGTCGCACGGATGCTGACCGAGAACCCCGCACGGGCCTTCGCCGTCGACTGGCGGTGAGCCGCCCTGGCCCGATCATGTCGGAATCCGGCCCGGCCCGGCAGTGCGCTGCGGCCGGCCGACCCCGCACGATGACCTGCGAGGATCCGACGGACGAGAGCGAGACGACGATGGCCCTGGAGATGCGCGACCGGTGCGAACGCTGTGCGACGGCGGTACTGCCGCACGACGCGCCGGCCCGGATCTGCTCCTACGAGTGCACGTTCTGCGTGCCGTGCGCCGAGGACATGCGCGAGGTGTGTCCCAACTGCGGCGGCGAGCTGGTCCCCCGGCCTCGGCGCGCCGTCTGAGGGCCGCTCACCCCGGCTGGTCGGTGTCCTTCATCGCGCCCCAGCCGTGCCAGCGCTCGACCTCGATCCAGGCGCTGAACCGGGACCGCTCCCGGCGCGGGTAGGGGCCGCCCATGTAGTGCGTGGCGAGGCGGTCGATGTCGGTCAGGCCCTTGTCCTCGTACAGCTCCGCGACCCGGCCGATGAGGGTGACGTGGGTGTACCAGTCGTCCGAGGACAGGACGGTCAGGGTGACGCGCGGGTCGCGGCGCAGGTGCTGCAGGCGCACGCGGCCCTCGTCGAGGTTGATCAGGACCCGGCCGTC
Source organism: Streptomyces sp. NPDC104814 (assembly GCF_055583185.1). NCBI lineage: Bacteria > Bacillati > Actinomycetota > Actinomycetes > Kitasatosporales > Streptomycetaceae > Streptomyces > Streptomyces sp. NPDC104814. The sequence goes on from NZ_JBVJOL010000004.1 coordinate 176,851, forward strand.
CTCCCACAGGTACCAGGTGGGGGTGGACACGGGTGTCCCGTCGGAGCGCAGGGTGGCCATCACGCACGGGTTGGGACGGCGCAGCAGTTCGACGGCCTCGGGCGGCAGCGGCGGCTTGGACACGGGACTCCTCCTACGGATGCTCGGCGTTGCGGACGCGGTCGTACCGCTGCCCGGCGTTCAGGACGGTGCCGTACGGATGTTGGGCGTTCAGGACGTGGGCGCTTCGGGGAAGCTGGCGAAGTACGCGGCCACCATGTCGTCGTCGGCGTGGCCCTGCGCGGCAGCCCTGGCCAGCCGCTCGGCGCTCGCGGCGGCCACGTCGAGGCGGACGCCGTGCCGCTCGCCGGCGGACACGATCAGGCGGGCGTCCTTCTCCGCGGTCGCCACCGCGAACTGGGGCGGCGTCAGCTTGTCCTCCAGGATCAGGGCCGACTTGGTGTGCAGATAGCCCATGTCGAGGGGGCCGCCGGCGATGATGTCGAAGAAACCGGCCGGGTCGACGCCGAGCGCCTGGGCGAGGGCCAGCGACTCCCCCGCCGCCGTGGAGGCCGCGATCACCCAGCTGTTGGCGACCAGCTTGAGCCGGGTGGCGGCGGCCTCCGAGCCGTCCTCGCCGGTCCAGACCGTGCGGGCGCCGACGGCGTCGAAGACGGGCGTCACCTTCTCCCTGCCCTCGGTGGGGCCGGCCGCCAGTACGGTCAGCTGCCCGGCCTCGGCGGGCTGCCGGGTGCCGAGCACGGGGGCGTCGTAGAAGACCAGGCCGTGCTCGCGGGCGAAGGCCGCCAGCTCGGGTACGGCGTCGAGGCCGGCGGTGGTGGACTGGACCCACGCCGCGCCCCGGCGCAGGGCGGGAGCGGCCTCGCGCATCGCGTCCCGGGCGGCGGCGCCGTCGTAGAGCATGGTCAGGACCACGTCGGCGTCGCGCACCGCTTCTGCCGGGTCGTCGGCGACCCGCACTCCGTCGGCGGTGAGGGGTTCGGCCTTGGCGCGGGTGCGGTTCCAGGCGTGGACGGTGTGACCGGCGCGGGCGAGGTTGCGGGCCATCGCGGCGCCCATGATGCCGGTGCCGAGGACGCTGACGGTGAGCTGGTCGGTCATGACGCGGGGGTTTCCTCTTCGTGGCGGGCGGTGCGGACCTCAGGCTCCAGCCTTCCCGAAGACGGCTCCGGCAAGCGCGCCGCGCCCCGGCCCGCTCCCCCGCGTTCGGGTGACCGCCGCTCGGGCCACACGGAGACTCAGATGCCGGTGCCCGCCGGGAGCCGAATAGTTGACCGATCGTTCTGGAATGGACTAGCGTCACCGCCATGGCCAGGACCAAGGAATTCGATCCGGACGCCGCTCTGCGGTCCGCCCTCGACCTCTTCTGGCGCAAGGGGTACGAGGCGACGTCGATGGCCGACCTGGTCGAGCACCTCGGGATCGGGCGCGCGAGCATCTACGCCACCTTCGGCAACAAGCACGACCTGTACCTCAAGGCCCTGGACAGTTACGGCGAGGCGCACAACCCGCGGCTCGCCCTTGAGCTGTCCCAGCCGGGGCCGGCGCTGCCCGCCGTACGGGCGGTGGTGCGCCGGTTCGCCGCCGAGGCCGCGGACGACGCCCACCGCGAGCGCGGCTGTCTCGTCACCAACACGGCGGCCGAACTGGCCCCGCACGACGACGATGCCGCCCGCCGGGTGGAGCGCGACTGGGGCCACCTCGAGACCCTGCTGCACTCGGCGCTGCTGCGCGCCCGGGGGCAGGGCGAGCTGCCCGAGGGGCGCGACCCGCGCGCGCTGGCCCGCATGCTGCTGGTGCTGATGCAGGGCTTCCGCGTGGTCGGCAAGGCGTCCACGGATCCGGCCCGGGTGCTCGACGCTGCGGAACAGGCGCTCACCCTGCTGGACTGACGCCCGCCCCCCGTGCACACGTCCGCCGGGGCGGCGCATTGCGCTGCCCACATATTTGACCGAACGGTCCAGAAATTGGGGCCGTCACTCCGTGTGTCCTCTTCGAAGGGAACTCCCATGCCCAGCAACCGTTTCTCCGGACGTACCGCCCTGGTCACCGGCGCCGGTACGGGGATCGGCCGGGCCGTCGCGCTCGCCCTGGCCGCCGAGGGCGCCCGGGTCGTCGTGGCCGGCCGCTCCAGGGCGCCGCTGGACGAGACCGTGGCGCTGGTCGAGGGGGCCGGCGGCACCGCCGTCGCCGAGGTCGCCGACGTCGGCCGGGCCGCCGACGTGGGGGCGCTGGTGCAGGCGGCCGTCGACCGGTTCGGCACGCTCGACGTCGCCGTGAACAACGCGGGCGTCTTCCGTGGCGCGCCGCTCGCCGACCTCCCCGAGGACGACTGGCACACCCTGCTCGACATCAACGTCACCGGTGTCTTCCTCGCCCTGCAGGCGGAGATCCGGCAGATGCGCGCCCAGCCGCGCGGCGGTGTGATCGTCAACGTCGCCTCCAACCTGGGCCGGCACAAGCAGGTGCCGCACGCCGTCGCCTACGCCGCGAGCAAGGCCGCCGTCGCCTCCCTGACCCGCGGCGCCGCGCTGGAGTACATCGCGGTCGGGGTGCGGATCAACGCCGTCAGCCCCGGCGCCTGCGACACGACGATGTCACTGCGGCCCGGGGAGACGGAGGCGGAGCGCGCCCTGCGGATGAAGGACCAGTCGCCGCTCGGCCGGGTGTCCTCCACGGAGGAGGTCGCCGAGGCCGTGCTGTACCTGGCCTCCGACGCGGCCGCGGCGCTGGTCGGCACGGACCTGGTGGTCGACGGGGGCGCCGCGCTGTAGCGGGCCTCCCGACGGGGCTGTCAGCGGCCCGTCAGCGCCCCGAGCGGGTCGTCCAGCACCGGCTGCCAGGCCAACTCGGCCGCGCCGACGAGGCTGTTGTGGTCCAGGGAGCAGGCGAGGATGGGTACGCCGCCGCTGCGGCCCCACAGGCTGCGGTCGGCGACGACCGCGCGCAGCCGCTCGGGGTCGGCGTCCAGCAGCGTGCGGTGCAGCCCGCCGAGGATGATCCGGTCGGGGTTGAGGATGTTCACCAGGCCGGCCAGGCCCAGGCCGAGCCGGTCGACGAGCGCCTCGACGGCACGCCGGACGTCCGGGTCGTCGTACTCGTTCCGGATCAGGTCGTTGGCCTGCTGGAGCAGGGACACCTCGGGGCCGGGGTCGCGGCCCGCGGCGGTGAGCAGGGCGAGCGGGTCCGCCTCGACGTCGAGGCAGCCGCGGCTGCCGCAGTGGCAGGGGCGGCCGCCCTCGGGGTTGACGGTGAGGTGGCCGACCTCGAGGGCGAGGCCCGAACTGCCCGTGTGGAGCCGCCCGTCGAGCACCAGCGCGCCGCCCACGCCGCGGTGCCCGGTCGCCACGCACAGCAGGTCGCGCGAGCCCCGGCCCGCGCCGTGCCGGTGCTCGGCGAGCGCGGCGAGGTTGACGTCGTTGGCGGCGAAGGCCGGCCCGCTGATTCCGGCGTCGCGCACACACGCGGCGAAGATCTCCCGCACCGGCGCGCCCACGGGCCAGGCCAGGTGCAGCGGGTTGAGCGCGAGGCCCTCCGGTTCGGCGACCGCGGAGGGCACGGCGAGCCCGGCGCCGACGCAGCGCCGGCCCGTCTCGTGCAGCAGCCGGGCGCCCGCCTCGACCACGGACCCGAGCACCTTCGCCGGATCGGCGTCGACGGTCTCGCAGCCGGGCGCGGTCGCGACGATCCGTCCGCCGAGTCCGACCAGGGCGGCACGGAAGCCGTCCGCGTGGACCTGCGCGGCCAGCGCGACGGGGCCGTCCTCGGCGAGGTTCAGCCGGTGCGAGGGGCGGCCCTGGGCGCCGGCCGGGGCGCTGGGCCGGGCGTCGACGCGGATCAGGCCGAGCGCCTCCAGCTCGGCGGCCACCGCGCCGGCGGTCGCCCGGGTGACGCCGAGTTCGGCTGTGAGCACGGCCCGGGTCGGCGCCCGCCCGGTGTGCACGAGCTCCAACGCGGGCCCGAGCGCACCGCGCCCCCGGTCCAGCCGCGTCCTCGAGGTGGTCCCTTCCCCCGCCTGCCGGGGGTCCGCCTTGCCGCTCATGAGGGATGAGTCTGTCATGATCCGCTGCTCAGGTGGCGTCCGCCCGCAGACCGCTGACGCGCAGCGTGATGTTCAGCCGCCCGGCCAGGCCGAGCCACGGCGGTGCGCTGCCCGGCAGCACGCGCGGCACCCCGTGGTAGGCGAACCGGGACGGCCCGCCGAAGACGAACAGGTCACCGCTGCGCAGTTCGACGTCCGTGTAGGGCCGGGTGCGGGTCTCGGTGTTGCCGAAGCGGAAGACGCACGTGTCACCGAGGCTGAACGACACCACCGGCGCGTCGGCCTTCTCGTCGGCGTCGCGGTGCATGCCCATGCGGGCGTCGGCGTCGTAGAAGTTGATCAGCGCGATGTCGTACGGCGCCGACGGCTCCGCCCGCGGGCCCAGCGCCGCGGTGACGGCCTGGCGGGCCAGTTCGCCGAGCCAGGGCGGGAAAGGCTTGACGGGGGCGCCGTCGCCGTCGGCGACCGTGCGGGCGTAGGCGTACGGGTACCAGTGCCAGCCGAGGCAGACCTGGCGGGCGGTCATGGTGCCGCCGCCGGGGGTGTGCACGGTGCGCAGGCCCGCCGGGGGCCGGGCCCAGGCGCGGCACGCGTCGAGCAGTGTGCGCTGCTGCTTCGTGTCCAGCCAGTCCGGTATGTGCACCGCGCCGGGTGCCACCTCGGTCCGTTCGCGCGGGAACAGCTCGGCGTCCATGGCACCATCCTGCCCCACCCGGCCTGAGCTGCGGCTCCGCTAGCCTGGACGCACCATGAACGACCGTATGACGACGCCCTGGGGCGAGCTCGCGCTGACCCGTTTCCCCGAGGACCCGCGCGACAGGCTGCGCGCCTGGGACGCCTCCGACGCGTATCTGCTGCGGCACCTGGCCGAGGAACGGGTCGACCTGTCCGGCACGGTCGTGGTCGTCGGTGACCGCTGGGGTGCGCTGGTCACGGCGCTCTCGGCGCACGCCCCGACGCAGATCACCGACTCGTATCTGGCGCAGGAGGCGACCCGGGCGAACCTCGCGCGCAACGGGGTGGGTCCGGGGGTGGTGCCCCTGCTGACCACGCAGGACGCCCCGCCTGAGCGGATCGACGTGCTGCTGGTGCGGGTACCGAAGAGCCTCGCGCTGCTGGAGGACCAGCTGCTGCGGCTGGCTCCCTCGCTGCACGCGGGATCGGTCGTGGTCGGCACGGGCATGGTCAAGGAGATCCACACCTCGACGCTCGCCCTGTTCGAGAGGATCCTCGGCCCGACGCGTACCTCTCTGGCGCAGCAGAAGGCGCGGCTGATCTTCTGCACGCCGGATCCGGCGCTGGAGCGGCCCGTCAATCCGTGGCCGTACACCTACCGGCTGGAGGACGGGATCGGGTCGGTCTCCGGGCGGCCCGTCGTGAACCACGCCGGGGTGTTCTGCGCGGACCGGCTGGACATCGGCACGCGGTTCTTCCTCCGGCACCTGCCGGCGACCCACGGTCCGCGCCGCATCGTCGACCTGGGCTGCGGCAACGGTGTCGTCGGCACGGCGGTGGGGCTGGCGAATCCCGAGGCCGAGGTGCTGTTCGTGGACGAGTCGTTCCAGGCCGTGGCCTCGGCGGAGGCGACGTACAAGGCCAACGGGGTGCCGGGGCACGGGGAGTTCCGGGTGGGGGACGGTCTTGCCGGGGTGGCGTCCGGGAGTGTCGACCTGGTGCTGAACAACCCGCCGTTCCACTCCCACCAGGCCACGACGGACGCGACGGCGCTCCGGATGTTCTCGGGTGCGCGGCGGGTGCTGCGGCCGGGGGGTGAGCTGTGGGTGATCGGCAACCGGCATCTGGGGTATCACGTCAGGTTGCGGCGGGTGTTCGGCGACTGTGCGGTGGTGGCCAGCGATCCGAAGTTCGTGGTGTTGCGGGCGGTGCGGCGGTAAGGGGGTGCCGGGTGCCTGCGGCGCCTGGACGTGATTCGGCTGCGGGTTCGTTGTGGCTGGTCGCGGGGCCTGCGGCGCCTGGACGTGATTCGGCTGCGGGTTTCGTTGTCGCTGGTCGCGGGTGCCTGCGGCGCCTGGTCGTGTTTTCGGCTGCGGGTTCGTTGTGGCTGGTTGCGGGTGCCTGCGGCGCCGGGTGCGTTGTCGGCTGCGGGTGCGTGGGGGCTGGTCGCGCCGTTCCCCGCGCCCCTTTTTTGCCTGCGGCGGCCCGTTGCGGTCTCGTCGTGGCGTGCCTAGCGCCTGCGGCCGGTGGTCAAGGCGGGGCCGCGGTGGGGGGTGTCCGTCCTCGGTCCGGCCGGCCGTTTCCGACGGGGTGCCGTGTCACGGTGCCGGACGCTGCGGGCGGACACCCCCCACCCCGTCCCCTTCCCGCCGTGCGCGGCTGTGCCTTCGTCGGGGCGCGTGCCTAGCCGAGGACGGAGATGATGCGTGTCACCTCCTGGGTCATCGCTTCGCGGCCCACGCTGAGGTACTTGCGGGAGTCGACCGCTTCGGGGTGGGCGGCCAGGAAGTCACGGATCGCTGCGGTCATCGCCTGGTTGAGGGCGGTGCCCACGTTGACCTTGGTGATGCCGCCGGTGACCGCCGTGCGCAGTTCGTCGTCGGGGACTCCGGAGGAGCCGTGCAGGACGAGCGGGAGTTCCAGGGTCTGGGCGAGGCGTTTGAGGAGGTCGTGGTCGAGGACGGCGGTGCGGGTGGTCATGGCGTGCACGCTGCCGATGGCGACGGCGAGCGCGTCGACGCCGGAGTCGGCGACGAAGCCGTGTGCCTCGGTGGGATCGGTGCGGGCGCCGGGGGCGTGCGCGTCCAGCGGGCGGCGGCCGTTCTTGCCGCCGACCTGGCCCAGCTCGGCCTCGATCCAGAGGCCCTGGGCGTGCGCCCAGTCGGCGGCGGCGCGGGTGGCGGCGAGGTTCTCGGCGTACGGCAGCGCGGAGGCGTCGTACATCACCGAGCTGAAACCCGCCGCCGGCGCCTGCCGCAGCAGGGCGTCGCTCTGCACATGGTCCAGGTGCAGGGCGATGGGCACGCTGGCGGCTTCCGCGGCGGCGACCGCGGCGCGGGCGAGCGGCAGGAGGCGGCCGTAGCGGAACTTCACGGCGTTCTCGCTGACCTGGAGGACGACGGGTGCGCCGGCCTGTTCGGCGCCGGCGATGACGGCCTCGACGTGCTCCAGCGTGATGATGTTGAAGGCGGCGACGGCTGAGCGGTCGGCAGCGGCGCGGGTGACGAGTTCGCCGGTGGTCGCGAGGGGCACGGCCTGTCCTTTCCGGGGTGTCGGGCGGTTCAGGGGGCGAGGATCACCGAGCGGGTGAGGTGGCGCGGCCGGTCGGGGTCGAGGCCGCGGGCGGCGGCTACGGCGACCGCGAGGCGCTGGGCGCGGACCAGTTCGGCGAGCGGGTCGAGGCCGCCGTCCACCCAGAGGCCGCCGGTGGCCCGGACCTGGTCGGCGAGTCCCTCGGGGGCGTCGCCGAACATCCAGGTGGCGGTGCCGTCGGTGGTGATGCTGATCGGGCCGTGCCGGTACTCCATCGCCGGATAGGCCTCGGTCCAGGACAGGGACGCCTCGCGCATCTTCAGGCCGGCCTCGTTGGCCAGGCCGACCGTCCAGCCGCGGCCGAGGAACGTGAACTGGCGGCAGGCGACGAGCTGTTCGGGAAGGTCGGCGGCGAGCGCGGTGCGGGCGTCGGCGACCGCGGCATCGGGGTGCAGGCCGAGGTGGGCGCGCAGCAGGGTGAGCGCGGTGGTGGCGAAGCGGGTCTGCACGACGGAACGTTCGTCGGCGTAGGCGAGCACCACGACGTCGTCGGCGGCCGCCATGACCGGGGTGTCGGGGTCCGCGGTGATGGCGGTGGTGCGGGTGCGGCCCTTCAGCCGGGTGAGGAGTTCCAGCACCTCGGTGGTGGTGCCGGAGCGGGTGAGCGCGACGACCCGGTCGTAGGAGCGGCCGTGGGGGAATTCGGAGGCGGCGAAGGCGTCGGTCTCGCCCTGGCCCGCGGTCTCGCGCAGGCCGGCGACCGCCTGGGCCATGAAGTAGGAGGTGCCGCAGCCGACGACCGCGATCCGTTCTCCCGGTGCGGGCAGTGCCGCGGCGTGCGCGTCGGCCTCCGCCGCGGCGCGGGTCCAGCACTCCGGCTGGCTGTTCAGCTCGTCCTCGACATGCGTCATACGGCCGCCCCTCCCAGGGTGTGTTTGTTCATGCAAGATATAGCGAGTTTTCGAGCAACTTCAAGCATTTGACCCCATGGGGGGTGCGCTAGGGTCACCGGGGAGCCGAGACAAGGGACGACGGAGGTGCGGATGTCGCGCGACGCCCGCTGGAAGGCGCTGCTGGAGCTGCTCGTCGAGCGCGGCCGGCTGGACGTCGAGGAGGCCGCCGCCGAGCTGGAGGTGTCGGCCGCGACGATCCGCCGTGACTTCGACCAGCTGGCCGAGCAGCAGATGCTGGTGCGCACCCGGGGCGGCGCGGTCGTGCACGGGGTGTCGTACGAACTGCCGCTGCGCTACAAGACGGCCCGGCGGGCCTCGGAGAAGCAGCGCATCGCCCGGGCGGTGGCCGAGCTGATCGCGCCCGGCGAGGCCGTCGGGCTGACCGGCGGCACGACCACCACCGAGGTGGCCCGCGCGCTCGCCGTGCGCAGCGACCTCGCCTCCGGCTCCCCCGCGCTCACCGTCGTCACCAACGCCCTCAACATCGCCAACGAGCTGGCCGTGCGGCCGCAGTTCAAGATCGTGGTGACGGGCGGGGTGGCCCGGGCGCAGTCGTACGAGCTGATCGGACCGCTCGCGGACGGGGTGCTCGGCCAGATCACCCTCGATGTCGCGGTGCTGGGCGTCGTCTCCTTCGACGTGGTGCACGGGGCCGCCGCGCACGACGAGGCGGAGGCGGCGATCAACCGGCTGCTGTGCGAGCGTGCCGAGCGCGTGATCGTCGCCGCCGACTCCAGCAAGCTGGGCCGCCGTGCCTTCGCCCGCATCTGCGCCGCGGAGACGGTGAACACCCTGGTGACGGACTCGGCGGCGGACCCGCAGGAGGTGCGGCGGCTGGAGGAGGCCGGGATCGACGTGGTGACGGTCTGAGGGGCGGGGACTTCGGCCGGGGCCGTGCCGTTCGGGGTGCTGCGGGCGGGGCCCTTCCGTTCGGGGCGCCGCCCCCGGGTCCGGCCTCTAAGCTGGAAGCCGTCCCGCGGGCACAGGTCCAGGGAGGCTGTGATGGCCCAGGCAGCGGACACGGGAGCGAGCCGGGGCGGCGGCTGTCTGCCCGTCGCCGACCACGGGCTGATCGGTGATCTGCGGACCGTCGCACTGGTGGGCACGGACGGCACCATCGACTGGTACTGCTGTCCCGCGTTCGACGCGCCGAGTGTCTTCGCCGCGATCCTGGACGCCGAGCGCGGCGGCTGCTTCGAGCTCGCGGCGAGCGGGGCGGCCCGGACCAAACAGTTCTACTTCCCCGACACCAACGTCCTGATCACCCGCTTCTTCACCGAGGACGGGGTGGGCGAGGTACAGGACTTCATGCCGCTGGGCGGCAACGGTGCGCAGGGCTCGCGGCACCGGCTGATCCGGCGTGTGCTGTGCGTGCGCGGCACCGTGCCCTTCCGAGCCCGGGTCGCCCCGCGCTTCGACTACGCCTCCCGCGCCCACACCCTGCGCCTGGCCGGTGACACCGCCGTCTTCGCCACCGGCCCGCTGTCCCTGGCCCTGACCTCGACCGTCCCGCTGGCGCCCGACGGGCAGGATGTGCGGGCCGAGTTCAAGCTCGCCGAGGGCGAGTCGGCGGTGTTCGCGCTGGACGAGGTCGACGGTGAGGTGACGCCCCGGCGGTGCGCGGGCCGGGAGGCCGAGGAGCAGTTCGCGGCCACCGTGACGTACTGGCGCCGCTGGCTGTCCGCCTCCCGCTACCGCGGCCGCTGGCGGGAGATGGTGCACCGCTCGGCCCTCACCCTGAAGCTCCTCACCTACGCGCCGACCGGTGCGATCGTCGCCGCGCCGACCACCAGCCTGCCCGAGCAGCTCGGCGGCGAACGCAACTGGGACTACCGGTACGTGTGGGTGCGTGACGCCGCGTTCTGCGTGTACGCGCTGCTGCGGCTCGGCTTCAGCGAGGAGGCCGAGGCGTTCATGGACTTCGTCACCCGGCACATCAGCCCGGGCGACTGCCACGGGGCCGGGCCCCTGCAGATCATGTACGGCATCGACGGCCGCACCGATCTCGCGGAACGCGAACTGCCCGATCTCGCGGGCCACTTCGGCTCGGCTCCGGTACGCGTCGGCAACGCGGCCGCCGACCAGCTCCAGCTCGACATCTACGGCGCGCTCGTCGACTCGATCTACCTCTACGACAAGTGGGCGAAGCCGATCTCCAGCGATCAGTGGGACGACGTGTGCGCGCTGGTCGACTGGGTGTGCGCGCACTGGGACCAGCCCGACGAGGGCATCTGGGAGACGCGGGGCGGCCGCAAGAACTTCCTCTACTCACGGCTGATGTGCTGGGTGGCGATCGAGCGGGCCATCCGCATGGCCAACCGGCGCGGACTGCCCGCCGACCTCGTCCGCTGGCGGACCTGCCGCGACACGATCTACCGCCGGATCATGGACCGCGGCTGGTCGGCCCGGCGCGGGGCGTTCGTGCAGCACGAGGACGGCGACGTGCTGGACGCGGCGGTGCTGATGATGCCGCTGAGCAAGTTCATCGCACCGACCGACCCCAAGTGGCTCTCCACGCTGGACGCCCTCACCCGAGAGCTGGTCTCCGACTCCCTGGTCTACCGTTACGACCCGCTGACCAGCCCCGACGGGGTACGCGGCGAGGAAGGCACCTTCTCGATCTGCTCCTTCTGGTACGTGGAGGCCCTGGTGCACGCCGGCCGGCTGGACGAGGCGCGTCTGGCCTTCGAGAAGATGCTGACCTACGCCAACCACCTGGGCCTGTACGCGGAGGAGATCGGCCACACGGGCGAGCAGCAGGGCAACTTCCCGCAGGCGTTCACCCATCTCGCCCTGATCAGCGCGGCGTTCAACCTCGACCGGGCACTCGGCTAGCGAAGGGGCACCCTCATATGACCGACGGGAGCGGGTCGACGGCGGCGGAGTACTGGGAGCCCGTGTGGCGGTCGGGGCGCCGCTACCGCACCATCGACGACCGGGAGGCCGAGGTGCTGGCGCGGCAGGTCGGCCCGGGCGCGGGACGGACCGCGCTGGACATCGGCTGCGGCCTGGGCGAACTGGCGGCCCGCGTGCACCGGCTGGGCTACCGGGTCACCGCCGTCGACTGCGCGCCGACGGCGGTCGCCGGGGCCCGTCTGCGCCACCCCGAACTGGACGTGCGCCAGGCCGACTTCACCACCGCCGACCTGGACGGCCTGCTGCCGCACCCCGCCTACGCGCTGATCACCTGCCGTCTGGTCTTCCGCTGGATTCCCGACAAGGGCGCCTTCCTGTCCCGGGTCCGCGCCCTCCTCGTCCCGGGCGGCGTCTTCTGGGTCGGCACGTCCCTCCACGACCCGTCGCGCGGCGAGGCCCACCCGTGGGAACTCACTCCCGGCGACGCCGAACTCCTCACCGCCGACTGGTCCCGCGTCGACGCCGAGGATCTGGACGGCTACCACTGTCTCGCGCTGCGCCCCTGAGCGGCGGAGCCGCATGCGCGCGCCGCGCCGCGGGTAGGGTGCGTCGCACACGGGGACGCCCCACGGCGCCCGCGACAGGAAGGAACGCCATGAGCGCCCATCCGAGCACCGACGGTGGTCTGCCGCCCTCCTTCATGGCCGCCGAGACGTCGTCCTTCGTGGACTTCCTCGCCGCGCAGGCGCCCGACCTGCTGCCGGGCCACCGCGAACTGCCCTCCCCCGCGCCGGGGTTCGAGGCCCCGCACGGCACGACGATCGTCGCGGCGACCTACGCCGACGGGGTGCTGGTCGCGGGCGACCGGCGGGTGACGATGGGCAACGTCATCGCCCACCGCGAGTACGACAAGGTGTTCCCGGCGGACGGGCACTCCGCCGTCGCCATCGCCGGCACGGTCGGGATCGCGGTGGAGCTGGTCCGGTTGTTCCAGCTGGAGCTGGAGCACTACGAGAAGATCGAGGGCACCGCGCTCTCCCTGGACGGCAAGGCCAACCGGCTGACCACGATGGTGCGCGGCAACCTCCAGATGGCCATGCAGGGCCTCGCGGTGGTGCCCCTCTTCGCGGGCTACGACCTGGACCGGGGCGAGGGCCGGATCTTCGGCTACGACGTGACCGGCGGCCGTACCGAGGAGCGGGGCTTCACCGCGACCGGCTCGGGGTCGGTGTACGCGCGCGGCGCGCTGAAGAAGCTGTACCGCGAGGGGCTGCCGGAGACGGAGATCGTCACGGCGGCGGTGCAGGCCCTGTACGACGCCGCCGACGACGACTCGGCGACCGGCGGCCCGGACCTGACCCGGCGGCTGTTCCCGCTGGTCGCGCTCGTCACCGAGGACGGCTTCCGGTGGCTGCCGCAGGAGGAGGTCGCCGAGGTCGCGCGGGAGGTCGTCCGGCGCCGCGGCGAGAGCCCCGACGGCCCCCGGGCGCCCGTCCTCTGACGCCTTGCCGGTGGAGGGTCCCGCACCCGGAACCCCGGGCGGGTACCTCCTGCTCCGTGTGCCCCGCGGGCGAGCGGGCACCCGTGGGACATGGTCAACGGTGACTCGGGTGACGACAGTCTGGCGCGCGGACCGGGCGGAAGCGGTCACCGCGCGGTGCCGCACAGCGCCGATGTCCGGATCGACGCGTGGGGAGCGAGCCGGGAGGACTGTCTGGCGGAGGCGGTTCTCGGACTCGTGGAGTGCTTCGCGGATGTGTCCCGGGTGCGGCCGACGGCGGTGGAGCGGCTGCGGGTGGCCGGCACCGGTGACGACGACCTGCTGGCGGCGCTGCTGGAGGAGGTCGTCTTCCGGCTGGAGGTGTGCGGCACGGTGCCGGTGGACGTGGAGGCGGACGCGGAGGACGACGAGCTGGACGTGCGCCTCGCGGTGGCCGACATGGCGGACGTGGAGATCACCGGCGTGCTCCCGCGTGGGGTGTCCTGGCACGAGCTGCACCTGGGGCAGGGCCCGTACGGCTGGTCGTGCTCGCTGACCCTGGACGCCTGACGGGTCGCTGCGGCCGCCCGGTCGCCCGGCGTGGCGTCAGCCCGTGGCGCACCATCCGGTCCAGCGGGTGACGGTGACGACGACGACCGGGCCGTCCGGCGGACGGGTGGCGTACTGGGGGTACTTGTGCCGCAGCAGTGCGATGGCCCCGGCGTGCTGCTCGCGTGCCGTGGGGTCGGCGGTGCCGGGCGGGACGGCGCGGGCGTCGCCGTCGGCCCGGGCCCACCACAGATGGTCCCAGTCCTCGTCGTAGGCGTCGGCGAGCAGGCTCACCGCCGGGTGGGCGGCGATGTTGCCCAGCCGCTTGAGCCGCCGGGTGGTCTTCGGTTTGCGGTCGACGGCCGTGACGATCCGGTCGCCGTCGGCGGCGAACACCACGGGCACCAGGTGCGGCCGGCCGGCGGCGTCGACGGTGGCGAGCCGGGCGACGCGGGCGCCGGTGAACCGCAGGCGGGCCTCCTGCTCGTCCATCGCGGGCACCTCAGGTCTCCTCCGCCGCCCGCGTGGTGGGGACGACGGCGACCGGGCACTCGGCGTGGTGGAGCACCGCGTGCACCACGCTGCCCAGGCGCAGCGCGAACCGGCCGGCGGGCGGGTGCCGGGAGACCACGACCAGGCCGGCCCGCGCGGAGGCGTCCACCAGAGCCGCCGCCGGGGTGCCGATGACGAGGTCGGTGTCGGCCCGGACCTGCGGGAACTCGGCGATCGGCCGGCCCGCGTGGTGCAGCACGCGGGTGTGGATGTGCTGTTCCTCGTCCACCTGGCTCACCTGGGGCACCCGCCCGGGCCGCCCGTGCGGCGTCCACGCGTGCAGCACCCGCACCGCGACCCCGCGCAGCTGCGCCTCGCGGAGCGCGAACCGTACGGCGTCCGCGTCCCGTTCGTCGCGTACGCCGACGACGACGCTGCCGTACGCGGCCTTCTCGGTGTGCCCGCGGGCGACGACGACCGGCCGGTCCGCGTGCGCGGCGGTGCGCAGGCCGACCGAGCCCAGCAGCAGTCCGGAGAAGCCGCCGCGGCCGCGGGTGCCGACGACGATCAGCTCGGCGTCCTGCGCCGCGTCGATGAGGGCCTCGGCGGGCTTCTGGTGGGCGAGCGCGGTGTCCAGGGCCACTCCGGGGTGGCCGGCGGCGATGCGGGCCACGGCGTCGTCGAGGACGGAGGCGGCCGCGTCCAGGACGCGTGCGTCGGCGCCCTCGCCGGCCGGGCTGCCGGGCCCGACGGCGTGCAGGACGCGCAGGGTGGTGCCACGCAGGTCGGCCTCGGTGGCGGCCCAGTCGGCGGCGAGCCAGGCGTCGGAGGTGTCGTCGACGCCGACGAGCACGGCTCGGGGCGCCGGTTCGAACGCCATGCTCATCCTTCCCGCAGCGCGTCGAGCACGTCGGCGTCGCTGAGCTGCTCGAAGTCGTCGTACCAGAGGCCGACGGCGCGGAAGTCGGCCGGCCGGTGCAGGCACACCACCTCGTCGGCCTCGCGGGAGAGCAGGTCGGCGGACTCGGGGGCGGCCACGGGCACGGCCAGGACGACGCGTTCGGGCCCCTGGCGGCGGGCCCAGCGGACGGCGGCGCGCGCGGTGGCCCCGGTGGCGAGCCCGTCGTCGACGAGGATCACGGTGCGTCCGGCGAGGTCCAGCGGCGGGCGGTCGCCGCGGTAGAGGCGTTCACGGCGGTGCAGTTCGTCGCGCTCGCGCTCCACCGTGGCCGCCAGCGCCTCGTGGGTGAGGCCGAGCCGGTTCAGCGCCCACTCGTCGAACAGCGGCGGGTCGTCCCCGGCGAGCGCCCCGACGCCCAGCTCCTCCTGGTGGGGCATGCCGATCTTGCGGGCGACGAGCACGTCGAGGGGGGCGCCGAGGGCATGGGCGACCTCGCGGGCCACGGGCACGCCGCCGCGGGGCAGCGCGAGGACCAGGGGGTGCGGGAGGGCGCCCTTGTCGTGCCGGATGCGCAGCTGCTCGGCCAGTTCCCGACCGGCCTGGGTGCGGTCACGAAACTCCATGCGCCTCGCGTCTCCTTCCGACGCCGGCCGCCGTACTGCCGCGGGCCGGGTACCCGGCGACCGGCCGCCGCACACCCCCTAGGGGGTGGGGCGGCCCTGCCGCAGGAAGCGGCGCAGTCGCGTGAGCGGCCAGGTGTTGATCACGTCGTCCCGGGTGAGCCAGCCGCGCTGGGCGGTGCCGATGCCGTAGCGCATGTTGGCCAGGTGGAGGGTGGAGTGGGCGTCGCTGTTCACGGCGAAGCGCACGCCGTGCCGCTTGGCCCGCAGGATGTCCTCGTCGCGCAGGTCCAGCCGGTCGGGGTGCGCGTTGATCTCCAGCGCGGTGCCGGTGCGGGCGCAGGCGGCGAAGACCGCGTCGAGGTCGGCGTCGATCCCGGGCCGCCTGCCGATGAGGCGGGTGGTGGGGTGGCCGATGATGTCGACGTACGGGTTCTCGCAGGCGCGCACGAGCCGCCGGGTCATCGTGGCGCGGTCCTGGGTGAAGTGGGAGTGCACGGAGGCCACGCACAGGTCGAACCCGGCCAGGAACCGCGCCGGCCAGTCCACGTCCCCGTCGGGGCCGATGTTGAGTTCGGCGCCGTGCAGCAGGCGCATGCCCCGGCCCTTGCCGTACGTGCCGTCGAGGGCGCGGACGCGTTCGCGCTGGGTGAGCATCCGCTCGTCGGTCATGCGCTGCATGGCCATGTCGGGGCCGTGGTCGGTGATCGCGTAGTAGGCGTAGCCGCGTTCGGCGGCCGCGGCGGCCATCTCCTCCAGTGGGGCGAGCCCGTCGGTGAGGTCGGTGTGGGTGTGCAGGTCGCCGCGCAGGTCCGCTTCGGTGACCAGGTCGGGCAGTTCGCCGCGCAGCCCGGCCTCGATCTCGCCGCGGTCCTCGCGCAGGGTGGGCGGGATCCAGGGCAGGCCGAGCCGGGCGTACACGTCCTCCTCGGTGGCGGAGACGATCTTCTCGCCGGTCTCGGCGTCGAACAGGCCGTATTCGGACAGCTTCAGCTTGTGGTGCACGGCGCGTTCACGGGTGCGGATGTTGTGCGCCTTGGAGCCGGTGAAGTACTGCAGGGCCGCCCCCCAGGAGTCGGGCGGCACGACCCGCAGGTCGACGGCGAGTCCCCTGGTGGTGCGCACCGAGGTCTTGGTGGTGCCGTGCGCGATGACCTCGCTGACGTACGGCAGCTCGGTGAACGCCTTCATCAGCGGGCCGGAGTCGTCGGCCGCGGCGAGGACGTCGAGGTCGCCGATGGTCTCCTTCACGCGACGCAGGGAGCCGGCGTAGGCGCAGCGGGAGCAGCCGGTCACGCCGGACAGGGCGGCGACCACGTCGTCGGCGAGACCGAGGGCGACGTCGAGCAGGACGCGGTCGCCGGCGGACCGCAGCAGTTCGATGCCGTGCAGGATGTTCTGCTCGGTCTTCGGGCCGAAGCCCTTCAGGTCGCGCAGCCGTTCGCCGTGGATGGCGTCGGTCAGCTCCTCGACGGAGGAGACGCCGAGCTCCTGGTACAGCACCAGGGCCTTTTTCGGGCCGAGGGTGGGGATGGCGGTCAGCGCGCGGACGCCGGCCGGGATGCGGGCGCGCAGTTCCTCCACGGCCAGGACGGACCCGGTGCGGAAGTACTCGGTGATCTTCTCGGCGATCGACCTGCCGACGTTGGGAATCTCCTGGAGCCCCTTGGCGTCGAGGCCGGCCACGTCGGCGTGGTGGCCGCCGATCGCACGGGCGGCCTTCTCGTAGACACGTGCCCGGAACGCGTCTCCCCCGGTGATCGAAATCAGGTCCGCGTACTCCTGGAACAGGGCGGCGACCTCGTCGTTGGATCGAGCCACCCCTCCAGGGTAGGTGCGGTACGCGGCGACGGCAGGGGGTACCCGCGAGGGCGATACCCCCCTTCCGGGCTCTTCGGGGAGATGACTCGCATGCTGTTGCTCGGATTCCTCCTCCTCGCGGCCACCGTCGCCTTCATCGTCCTCGCGATCGCCGGCAACCTGGGCGGCGGACCCCACTACTCGGTGTCCGTTCTCGGCCATCAGATCGCCACGATGAACGGGCTGGCCCTGTTCTGCTCGGGCCTGGCCCTGGCGCTGATCGCCTGTCTGGGGCTGGCGATGATGCGCGGCGGTGCGCTCCACCATCGTCGTCGCGAGCCGCGCGTCGTCGAGACGGAGGAGAGGACGACGCTGCACGACATGATGCGCAGGCCGCACCGGCACGCCTGATCGGGCGACGGCCTGCCCGGCGCGGGCGGCCTGCGGGGCGCACCGCCCGGGCGGGCCGGCACCCAGCGGCCGGCAGGAGGCCGGGCCTGGCCGGCAGCGGTCGCCGCCGGCCGGGCGGCCGGCGCCGGGCGGCTCCGGGGCGCGGCACCCGGTGACCGGCAGCAGCGGGCACCAGGTGACCGGCAGCCGCACTTACCAGGTGACCGGCAGCCGCTCCGGGATGCGCTTCATGAACCCGGTACGCCACACCAGCTGCTCCACCGGCACGGCGAGCGCGAGCTGCGGCAGGCGTTCGGTGAGTACCTCCAGCGCGACCTCGGCGTGCCGGCGGCCGAGCCCCGTCGCGGGGCAGTAGTGCGAGCCGCCGCCGAAGGAGAGATGGTCGGCGGCGTTGGGACGCTCGATGTCGAAGCGGTGCGGGTCGGGGAAGCGCTCCTCGTCGAAGTTGGCGCCCTCGACCAGCACCAGCACCAGTTCGCCCGCACGCACCCGCACGTCGCCCAGGGTGACGTCCTCCAGCGCGATCCGGGGCAGCGCGTCACCGATGGAGAGGTTGACCCGCAGGAGTTCCTCCACGGCGGCGCCGGTCACCTCGGGCCGCTCCCGCACCAGCTCCCACAGCTCGGGGTGGGTGAGCAGATGGACGAGGGCCATGCTGAGGAAGCCGGACGTGGAGATCACGCCGGCGCCGAACAGGGTGACGCCGACGGTGGCGAGCATCTCGTCCGAGAGGTGGGCGTAGTCCGGGTCGTCGCGCAGGGCGGCCAGCTCGCCCATGAGTCCGCCGGTCGCCGGGTCGTTGAGCAGACCGGTCATCCGGGCGATGTCCCGGTCCCAGTTGATCTTCGCGCCGGTGATCGGGCACGGGGAGTTCATGAAGGCGATGTCGAGGCTGCGCAGGAACGCGGGTGCCTCGCTGGTGGGGATGCCGAGGATGTGGCAGTGCATCCCGGCGGAGTACGGCTCGGCGAACGCGCCGCGCAGATCGGCGGTCGGCCCCTCGGCGACGAGCGTGTCGACCAGGCGGTGCGCCTCGCCCCGTATCCACTCCTCCAGCCCCTCGGCCTTCGGGTTGAGCGCCCTCATCACCGCGCGGCGCAGACCGGCGCCGGTGATGTTGCCCATGTTGTTCACGACCTCGGGCGGGATCGTCAGGGCGTACTGGCGGGGCATGCCGGGGGCGGAGGTGTCCTTGAGCGAGAACCGGCCGTCGGTGAGGACCTGCCGGCACAGCCGGTACGACGACACCAGCCACGCCTCGTCTCCGGCGATGGTCCGCACGCGGGTCACCGGAGCCGCCTCCCGCAGTGCGGCCACCTCGTCGGGCACCCGGGAGCCGTCCCAGGAGAAGGGGAAGTCGAGCAGGGGCGGCACAGGGACGGTGCTGGTGGTCATGCGGCGGCTCCTTGGACAGCGGTGGGGGCGGGGAGGCATCCGGCCGGGTCGGCGTCGGCCGGGGTCACGATGGCGTGGCCCTGGTTGCGGGAGGCGCGCAGTCCGGCGCCACGCGCGTACAGCAGCTCCGCCATGGGCAGCAGCTGGTGGTAGCAGTTGAGCGAGGACGGCACGCCGAGGATGGCCGGGGTGTCGAGGAAGAGCGGGGCCTCCGCGCAGACATACTCCAGGCACACGGCGCGCTGCCGTTCGCTCGCCGGTTCTCCCCGGGCGGTCAGGAAGCGGCTGACGAGCGCCGTGCACACGGCGCGGAAGTCGTCGTCGGTGCCGAGCCGGCGGGTGAGGTGCTGGTGCAGGTCGCGGTAGGCGTCGTTGGTCTGGAAGGCCGACATCGGCTGCCAGCGCAGCCGCGTGCCGTCCGGGTCGGCCGCCATGACCGCGTCCCGTACCTTGGCGCGTACGCCCCTGAGGTTCTTGACGGCCTTGCGGCGGGCGTCGTCGGGGGTGTAGCCGGACGCCTCGTACATCTCGGCGACGTAGAGGTCGGTGTAGACGAAGTCGACGCGTTCGAACCGGTTCAGCCCCCAGCGGGCGAGGTCGTGCAGCCGCCCGGCTGAGAAGTAGCTGTTGCCGGGGGACACACCGATGACGGCGTGTGCGCCCTCGTCGTGGATGACCCGGCAGTGCGAGGTGTAGGGCTGGACCTGGAAGACGTCGGCCATCAGCACGGATGCTGTGGTCAAGGGGTGATCCTCCGCCGCGCGCAAGTCCCGGCAGGGCCCTGTGCCCTGGGTGTAGCGACGCGGCGCCCACACACTATGTGCGTCGGACCGAACACGGGGCGTCACACGTCACTTTGGCCGAAAACACTTGTAGCAAGACCTCAAATCCCAGGCGGGGACGTCGACTTCAAGCCAGACGGTCCATCCCGCAGGCATCTTCACCACTGCGGTCACGGCGCGAAAGCGCCCCTCGGGCGATCCGGTCCGGGCCGGGTCAGGGTGCGGCAACGAGCCGTTTTCCTTGCTCTCGTGCGGTGTTCACTCATTGTTCATTCGATGTCATCGGATCGGCCCGTTCACCGGGGGCGAGAGTGACACCACGGCAGCCCCTCCAGCTGGGCGGTGACCCAGCACCGCGCCGCGCACGAACCAGGCCTACTCCTCCGCCACCAGTTCGCTGGGGGTGGCGATCACGTCGACCAGGGCGTCGCCGCGCAGTGCGGTCAGGGCGAGGGGGCGGCCGATGGCGTCCTCCAGCATGCGCCGTTGCAGGGCCTGGGCGCTGTCGACCGGCTCCCCGTCGGCGGTGAGCAGCAGGTCGCCCGTGCGCAGTCCGGCGCGGGCGGCCGGGGAGGCGGGGACGACCTCGGCGATGCGCAGTCCGGTGCGCCGCCCGGTCCGCTCGCGCACCGGCGGTGGCAGCGGTGCCGGTGTGCCGGCGATGCCCAGGTAGGCGCGGCGCACGCGCCCCACCGACAGCAGGGCGGCGATGATCTGCCGGCTGGTGCCGTTGACCGGCACGGCGAGGCCGAGGCCGACGTCGGCGATCGCGGTGTTGATGCCGACGACCGCTCCGTCCGCCGTGGCCAGCGCGCCGCCGGAGCTGCCGGGATGGAGGGTGGCGTCGGTCTGGACGACGTCGTCGACGACCCGGGTGGCGACGCCCGCGCTGGTCGGCAGGGACCTGCCGAGGCCGCTGACCACGCCCGCGGTGACGCTGCCGGCCAGTCCGAGCGGATTGCCGACGGCGACGACGAGCTGCCCGACCCGCAGGGTGTCCGCCTCGCCGAGCCGCACCGGCGGCGGGGTCGGCCCGTCGGCCCTGACCACGGCGAGGTCGGACAGCGGGTCGGCGCCGATGACGTGGAACGGCACGGTCGTGCCGTCGGCAAAGGAGGCCGTACCGGCGTCGGAGCGGCCCACGACGTGGGCGTTGGTCAGCAGGAACCCGTCGTCGGTGAAGACCACGGCGGAGCCGGTGCCCCGCACGAACCGGCCGCGGGTCCACCGGTGCGCGACGGTCACCGCCGCCACCTTCGGCGTCAGCTCGGCGGCCACCGAGGTGACGATCCGTGAATACGCGTCGAGCGCGGCCTGCTCCTTGCCGGAACGGTCGGGCTCGAAGAGAGTCTCGGCCACGGGGCGCCCCTTCCGCTCGCCCGGCGTTGATTACATGATTACACCGGGCAGCCGGAAGGGGAACAGGGGGAACGCCCCACAGCCGCGGAGCGCTCCACGGCAGGAGAGCGCCTCCGCGGCCGGGGAGCGCCCCACGTTCGCTACAGCGACCGCTCCAGCCGCTCCGCCACCAGCTTCACGAAGCGGGCCGGGTCCTTGGGCTGGCCGCCCTCGGCCAGGACCGCGAGGGTGTGCAGCAGCTCGGTGGTCTCGGTGAGCGGCGTGCGGTCCTCCGGCTCCTCCCGGAAGGCCCGGTTCAGGCCCTGGACCAGCGGGTGCCCGGGGTTGAGTTCCAGGATCCGCTTGGTGCGGGGCACCTCCTGGCCCATCGCCCGGTACATGTTCTCCAGCGCCGGGGTCAGGTCGTCGGCGTCGGAGACCACGCAGGCCGGGGAGACGGTGAGCCGGGACGACAGACGGACGTCCTTGATGTCCTCGGCCAGCTGCTCCGTCATCCAGCCGAGCAGACCGGCGTAGTCCTCGGCCTGCTTCTCCTTCTCCTCACCGGTCCGCTGCTCGTCCTCGCCGTCGAGGTCGATCTCGCCCTTGGCGACCGAGCGCAGCCGCTTGCCCTGGAAGGTGCCCACGGTGTCGGCCCACACCTCGTCCACCGGGTCGGTGAGCAGCAGCACCTCGACACCCTTGGCGCGGAAGGCCTCCATGTGCGGGGAGTTCTCCACGGCCTGCCGGCTCTCGCCGGTGACGTACCAGATGTCCTCCTGGCCGTCCTTCATCCGCTCCACGTACGCCGCGAGGGTGGTCGGCTCCTCGGCGCTGTGCGTGGAGGCGAACGAGGCGACGGCGAGGATCGCGTCGCGGTTCTCGGCGTCGGTGACCAGACCTTCCTTCAGCACGGCACCGAACTCCCGCCAGAAGTCGGCGTAGCGCTCGGCGTTCTTCTCGCGCAGCTCCTTGACGGTGGCGAGGACCTTCTTCGTCAGCCGGTTGCGCATGGCGCGGATGTGCCGGTCCTGCTGGAGGATCTCGCGGGAGACGTTGAGGGAGAGGTCCGCCGCGTCGACGACGCCCTTGACGAAGCGCAGGTAGGGCGGCAGCAGCTCCTCGCAGTCGTCCATGATGAACACGCGCTTGACGTACAGCTGCAGGCCGCGCCGGTGGTTCTGGGTGAACAGGTCGTGCGGCGCGTGGGCGGGGACGAACAGCAGGGCCTGGTACTCGAAGGTGCCCTCGGCCTGGAGCCGGATCGTCTCCAGCGGGTCGCGCCAGTCGTGGCTGATGTGCTTGTACAGCTCGTGGTACTCGTCGTCGGACACCTCCTCGCGTGAACGCGCCCACAGCGCCTTCATCGAGTTCAGCGTCTCGGGCCCGGGCGTGTCGTCGCCCTCTCCCTTCGGCTGGACGAGCTTGACGGGCCAGGTGATGAAGTCCGAGTAACGCTTGACGATCTCCCGGATCTTCCATTCGGACGTGTAGTCGTGGAGCTGGTTCTCGGGGTCGGCGGGCTTCAGGTGCAGCGTGACGGCGGTGCCCTGCGGGGCGTCGTCGACGCGCTCCAGGGTGTACGTGCCCTCGCCGCGGGACGACCAGCGGGTGCCGTGGCTCTCGCCGGCCCGCCGGGTGAGCAGCGTCATCTCGTCCGCCACCATGAAGCCGGAGTAGAAGCCGACGCCGAACTGGCCGATGAGGCCCTCCGCGCCGCCCTCCTCCTCGGCCTCCTTCAGCTCCTTGAGGAACTGGGCGGTGCCGGAGTTGGCGATCGTGCCGATGAGCCGCCCGACCTCGTCGTAGGACATGCCGATGCCGTTGTCGCGCACGGTGAGCGTGCGGGTGTCCTTGTCCACCTCGATCTCGATGTGCGGGTCGGACACGTCCGCGTCGAGCGTGTCGTCCCGCAGCTTGGCGAGGCGCAGCTTGTCCAGCGCGTCGGAGGCGTTGGAGACGAGCTCCCGCAGGAAGACGTCCTTGTTCGAGTAGACCGAGTGGATCATCAGCTGGAGCAGCTGACGGGCCTCGACTTGGAACTCAAACGTTTCGGTCGCCATGGTTCGCGTCTACCTCACTGATGGCTCGGGCTTCGGTCACCTTCGGTGGCCGTGCATGGTTGTTCTCACTTTAAAACACCTGGTCAGGCCGGGAGGGTGACTTTCGGACGCGGCCGGCTCAGCCGCCGCCGTCCCGGGGTGCGCGCGGCCCGGGGCGATCGTCTACTGAAGCCCACCCGACGCGTCGCAGCCCGTCCGTACGACGCGTCGCAGCCGGCCGACCCGACGGAGGCACCCGCGTGCCCACCCGATGGACTCCCCCTGTCCGCCCGCCCGAGGACGGCGCCCGGCCTCCGGCAAAGGACGGCGGCGCGCCGCCGCGTCCCGTGCTGCTCAGCCGTCCCTATCTACGGCTTCTGCTGCTGTCGGTGCTGCTCGGCGTGCCCATCGCGCTCGCCGCGTTCTTCTTCAGCAGCCTGCAGCACTGGCTGCAGCGGCAGGTGTGGGAGGAACTCCCCCGCTCCCTCGGCCATCCGCAGGCTCCCTGGTGGTGGCCGCTGCCCGCCCTCACGCTCGCCGGGCTGATCCTCGCCCCGATCGTGACCCGGCTCCCCGGCGCCGGCGGGCACCACCCCGCACGGGGGGTGAGCGGCTCGCCGACGCACCCGCGCGAACTGCCGGGGGTGGTGCTCGCCGCGCTGCTCACCCTTCCGCTCGGCGTGGTCCTCGGCCCCGAGGCGCCGCTGATGGCGGTGGGTTCCGCGCTCGCCCTGCTCGCCCTGCGCGCCGTACGCCCCAACGCGGACCGGCGGGCGGCGACGGTGGTCGCCACCGCCGGTTCCACGGCGGCCATCTCCACCATCCTCGGCGGGCCGCTCGCCGCCGCCGTGATGGTCGTCGAGGCCGCCGGGCTCACCACGCCCCGGCTCGCCGTCCTGCTGCTGCCCTGCCTCGCCGCGAGCGCCGCAGGCGCCCTGGTGTTCACCGGATTCGGCCAGTGGACGGGCCTGTCCGTCGGCGGGCTGTCGCTGCCCACGGTGCCGCCGGACGTCCGCCCGGACGCCGGGGACTTCCTGTGGGGGCTGCCGGCGGCCGTGCTCGTGGCCGTGGTCGTCGCCTGCGCGCACCGGCTGGGCGAGCGCACCGAGCGGTGGACGCAGGGGCGTGCGACCGCGTGGCGGACGGTGGTGTGCGCTGTCTTGGCGGGCGCCTTCCTCACCGCGTACGCCCTGATCACGGGCCGTTCCCCCGAGGAAGCGGCGCTCTCCGGGGAGGCCACGCTCGCGCATCTCGCCGCCCAGCCGCACGCCTGGTCCGTCGGCGCGCTGGCCGCCCTCGTGCTGTGCAAGGGACTCGCCTACGGTCTCGCCCTCGGCGGCATGCGGGGCGGCCCGATCTTCCCGGCCGTGCTGCTCGGCGCCGCGACGGGCGTGGCCTGCTCGGGGCTGCCGGGTCTCGGTGTGACGCCCGCCCTGTCGCTCGGCGTCGTCGCCGCCACGACCGCCGTGACCGGGCTGCCCCTGACCAGTTCCGTGCTGAGCGTGCTGCTGCTCGGCAAGGACGCCCACGACCAGATGCCGCTCATCGTGATCTGTGCCGTCGTCTCCTTCGTCACCGGCCGGTTCCTCGAGCGGCGCGGGAAGGTCCGCGAGGGTGCGGACGCGGATTCCGGCCGATGAGCGGTGAGCAGCCGGCTCACGAGTCCCCGACGGCGCGCCTGTGGCTCGGCGCCGGGGCCTGTGAGATCGCCATGGTGGTGGGGTACTTCCTGCTGCCGCTGCATCGCCTCGGCCCGGACCGCACCGCCCTTGCCCTGGTGCTGCTGATCGTCGCGCTGGGGGTGCTCGCCCTGCTGCTGCTCCGCCAGATCCACGCCGTGCTGCTGGAGCGGCCCGGCGCCCACCCGGGCGTCGTCATCCCGCTGCTGATCTGTCTGTCGGTGCTGGTCTTCTCGGCGGCCTACTTCGTCCTGGCGCACTACCCGGGCGAGTTCAGCGGTCTGGCCACCCGCGTGGACGCCCTGTACTTCACGATGGTCACCCTCGCCACCGTCGGCTACGGGGACGTCACGCCGATCGGGCAGGCGGCACGGGTGGTGACCATGCTGCAGATCCTCTACAACTTCGTGTTCCTCACGGCGGCGGCGACGGCCCTCACCCGGCGCATCCGCAGCATGATCGGCACGCGTGACCTTCCACGCCCCCGACGCGGCCGCCGGCACCGCTGAGGGGCCGTCCCGGGACGGCTGCCGGGCGACTCACCGGCGACCGGCTCACGCACGAAGGCCGGCCCCGCTCCAGCGGGACCGGCCGGGTCGTACCCCTGCTTTCAGGAGCTGACGGGCTCCGTGACGTCGATGCCGCGCGAGGCGACGATCCGGGCGCTGCCGTCGACCAGCCGGTAGCACAGGCCCACCACGGCGGCCTGGCCCGCCTCGACGCGCTCGGCGAGGTCGCGGGACCGCTCCAGCAGCAGGTCCACCGTGCGCCTTATGTGCTCGTCCAGCGCCGCCTCCACGCTGGTGTCCCCGGCCGCACGGGCGGCGAACACGCTGGGGGTGACACGCTCGACGACGTCCCGGACGAAGCCGCCCGGCGTCTTGCCGTTCTCCAGCGCGGAGCAGGCCGCGGTGACGGCGCCGCAGGAGTCGTGGCCGAGGACGACGACCAGCGGGGCGTCGAGGACGCTCACGCCGAACTCGATGGAGCCCAGCACCTCGGAGCCCACCACGTGGCCCGCCGTGCGGACCACGAACAGGTCTCCCAGTCCCCGGTCGAAGATGATCTCGGCGGCCAGCCGGGAGTCCGAGCAGCCGAAGAGCACGGCGAAGGGCTTCTGGGACGGCGCGATCTCGGCGCGGCGGGCGGCGTCCTGGTTGGGGTGCCGGGGGGCACCGGAGACGAATCGCTGGTTGCCCTCGAGGAGCAGATCGAACGCCTCGCGGGCGGAGAGGGTCGGCGCATCAGTCATGGCCACAGGTTACTGGGTGGTCGTGAGCCACGCCGGGTCAGGCCAGGTGGCCGAAGACGACGAGGTTCTGGGTGTAGTCCTTGGCGGACCGGTCGTAGCTGCCGGCGCAGGTGATGAGGCGGACCTCGGCCTGCGGGGTGTCGGCGTAGACGCGATCGCTCGGGAAGTCGTCCTTGTCGAAGGTCTGCGCGCTGTCCACGACGAAGGCGGCGCGGCGTCCGTCGGCCCGGTCGACGTAGATCAGGTCGCCCTTCTGGAGTTCATACAGACGGGCGAAGACGGCCGCGGAGGTCTTGGTGTCGACGTGCCCGGCGATGACCGACGTGCCCGCCTCACCGGGCGAGGGCCCCTTGGCGTACCACCCGACGAGGTTGGTGTTGTCGGCCGGGGGCGGCTGGAGCCGTCCGCTCGCGTCGATGGCGAGGTCGGTGAAGGGCGCGTCGACGGCGATCGCGGGGATCAGCAGCCGGGTCGGCCGGGAGCGCGGCAGCCGGCGTTCGGTGCCGGCCGGGGCGGACGACGACGTGGCGGCGACGGCCGGCGCGGCGTGCGGCCGGGGCCCGGCGCCGGGGGCGGAGGTGTCGTGGTGGCCGGCGAGACCGACGACGGCGACGAGGGCCACGGCGGCCCAGAAGAGTGTCGCGAGGGTGCGCGGTCCGCGTCTGGGCGACTGCGGATCCGGCTCGGAGGAGGACGGGGAGGTTGCTGCCATCGGTACACCACCTCATTCGGGCACGGCAGCGGCGAGGACCGGGGGATGGAGCGGCGGGGCCGCCGCCGGCTGGATGCGCGTGCGGCGGCCCGTGGGGCTATGTCGGCTATGTCGTCGGGCATGGTCAGGCCACGCTTCCGGCGACCTTCTTGCGGCGCAGCACGTACAGTCCGGTGCCGGCCACCGCGACCGCGGCGAGTCCGCCGGCCGTGACGCCCTGCGTGGCGAGCGCGCCGCCACCGGTGTGCATGCCGCCGTGCGGCTTCTCGTGGTCACCGCCGCTCCAGGAGCCGCCGTCCTGGCCGCCGCCCCAGCTGTCGTTGCCGGGGGTCTTGCCGCCCCAGTCGGAGCCGCCGTTGTCCTTCTTGTACGTCTCCGGGTCCTGCTTGGGGTCGCGGGGGCTGCTGCCCCAGTCGTCGTTGGAGAGCAGGGTCAGCGCTCCGCCACCCGTGTGCATTCCGCCGTGCGGCTTGCCGTGGCTGCTGTCCTTGTCGTGCTCCTTGCCGTAGGAATTGTCGTGCTCCTTGCTGTAGGAGGAGTCGTCGTGGTCCCAGCCACCGGACCCCTCTGCATAGGCGGGTGCGGCGATGGCGAGAGCCGCGGTGGCCGTCGCGGTGGCGAGCAGGATGCGGGCAGAACGCATTCGAGAGTCCTTCCGTCGCGGCCGGGGCAGCCGACGCCTTGTCAGCTGGAGAGACCCGGCCCTGGCGTGATCCACCGTCAGCCAAGACCGGCCCGGGCACCATTCAGGGCGCTCACACGGGTTACGACCCCACTCCTACGGCGGCATCCGGCCCCTCCCGGACGCCCTGCGCGCGCCGGTCCGGGCGCCTGGGCAGGGCGGGGGCGGAGGCGGAGCGGCTGTCAAGGAGAGTGCCGGGCGGACGGCGGCGCGGCCGGTGCGGAAAGGGGCAGCGCTGCCGCCGGGTGTGCGCCCTGGCAGGAGCCGCGACGAGGCCCCTACAGTGTGACGCCCCAGGTCACCGGCTCCCGCCCCGGCCGCCGTCCGCATCCGCCCCGCGCACGGGGGCGGACGGGGCGCGAGGGGCGCCGGCGATCGCCCATGTGAACGGCACACCATCCCGTAGCCCGCCCCGGGCCCCGCCGCCGTACGGGCACGGCCGCCCCGGGCGCGTCGTATGCCGCTGGAGGCCGCTGTGTCCCGACCCTGTGTCGCCCTGATCGCCGATCCCACCTCGCCCGAGGGCTGCCGGGAGTACCTCGCCCGGGCCGTCGAGCTGCTCACCGGCGCTCCCCCGCTGCGCCTGGACTCCCGGTACTTCACGGTCGGCGGCGCCGGCCGCGCCGTACCGCAGGACGGGCGGTTACGGCTGCGGGTGCCGGACGAGGGCGTGGACGTGCTTCCCGACGTGGTCGTGCTGTACGAGATCCCGCCCCAGCGGCGGGGTGAACTGGCCGTGTTCCAGCGCGTGTTGGCGCGATCCGGGGTGGCGCCGCTGGTGGGCACGCCTCAGGCGTGGCGGGCGGCGACGCAGAAGGACCGCACGCTCGCGTGTTTCGCGCGCGACGGGGTGGCCCACATGGAGACCGCGGTGCTCTCCCGGCCGTCCCGCGAGGAGGCCAGGGCCGCCTTCGACAAGCTGGGGCGGGACGCGTGGGCCCGTCCGGTGGTCGGCACGGGCGGCAACGACACCTTCCACGTCACCGACGTCGCGCGGCTGGAGCGGGCGGCGGACTTCTACGCCGAGCGGGGCACGGACTGGCTGCTGTCCCGGGACGCGGGGAACTTCACGGCCGACGGGCGGCGCCATCAGTTCCGGGTCTTCGTGCTGCACGGCCGGGTCGTGCACGCCCGCGAGCATCTCCAGCCGGCGCTCGACAGTCCGTGCAACACCTGCCAGGGCGCGACACCGGTGCCGATCGCGCCGGCGGACCTGGCGCCCCGGCTGGCGGAGCTGGCCGTCGCGGCGACCGCGTCGACGGGGCTGCCGTTCGCCGGGGTGGACCTGGCCGAGGAGCAGGGCGGGGTCGTCTTCGAGGTCAACGTCCAGCCGGCCTTCGTGGACGGGGAGCTGCCGGCGGTGGCGGTGCCGTACGTGCGGGCGCATCTGGAGGCCGTCCTCGGGCCGCGTCAAGGCGGCCGGGAACCGGCGGGGGCGGCGTCCGAGGGGTGAGGCGGGACGCGGACGCGCGGGGCGCGGCGATCATCCGATCGGCCTTTTGCCGGTGACTGGCCCGGGCGGGCAGGGCAAGTACGCTGAGATGAACGCTGTGTGTGCGTCGCGAGCCGACGGAAGAGCACCCCGTGAACAGAAGTCTGCGCGTGCTCCACCAGGGAGTGAGCTGGGTCAAGGACCACCACCTCCTGCGGCGCGGCAGGGAGCTGGAGCTGATGCACCGGGCCATGGGGTTCGCCACCCTGGCCCTCGTGACGCTGGCTCCGTTGCTGATCGTGGTGGCCGCGGCCGATCCGCTGGAGCGTGGCGGCTTCTCCGCGTGGCTCGCCGACGGCATGGGGATGTCGGGCCGCTCGGCGAAGATCCTCACGGACATCAGCAGCCCGCCGAGCAACGTGGTCAACGCGACCAGTGTGTGGGGCGGTGTCGCGCTGGCCGTGTTCGGTGTGTCCTTCGCGGGCAGCGTGCAGAACGGCTACGAGCGGATCTGGAACCTGCCGCCGGGCCCGTGGCACAAGATCTGGCGGCAGGCGGCGTGGCTGGCGGCCCTCACCGTGTACCTCTACCAGGAGGTGCAGACCCGCGCGGCCCTCAGCGGGCCGGAGCGGATCGCCCTGTCGTCGGCGACGGGCATCGTGTTCTTCTGGTGGGGGCAGTACTTCCTGCTCGGCGGTCAGGTGCGCTGGCTGCACCTGCTGCCGGGTTCGGTCGCCACGATGGTGGGCCTGGTCGGCCTGAGAGGCTTCTCCTACCTCGTCTTCACCCCGCTGATCGTCGACAACGCGGTCAGCTACGGCACGGTGGGCATCGTCCTCGTCGTGGAGTCCTGGCTGATCGGCGTGGGCTTCGTCGTCTACGGCGGCTCGATGTTCGGCCACTGGCTGTACGAACACCATCTGTGGGACCGCACGCCGGACACGAGCCGGACGCCCCGTCCCCCGGCCCCTCAGCCGCCGGGGCCGGACCCGGGACCGCCCCGCCGGGGCTGAGGTGCCGCCCGGCCCGGCGGGTGGCACCGTGACCGGCCCCGGCGGGCGGCACCGTGACCGGCTGGGCCGAGGGGCCGTGGCCCAAGAAGGCAGGGGCTGCGGCGGGGTGCCGGGCGGCTTGGATAGAGTCGGGCCCATGTCACACCCTGACAAACTGCTGGTCGACATCGCCACACACGTGGAATCCGGGCACAGCAACCAGATGTCATTGACCGTGGTCGTGGACGGAGCCGTGATCACCGGGCGGCTCGCGCCGGAGACGGTCTGGCGCCAACGGGTCGCCGAAGTGCTGCGGGACTCCGAGCGGCTCAGCCGGTTCGCCGGGATCTTCACCGCGGGCCACGAGGCGCCGGACCCCTCCGATCCCCCCAGGCAGCCCACGCACCTGCACTTCCATCTGGCGCGGATCATCCAGGGCACCGTCGGCATCCCCGAGAGCGGCGGCATGTACCGCGTCGCCATCGGGGACGTGACCGCCTGGACCATCGGGGACGTCCGCTACTCCGACGGCTGAGACTCCTCTTACGAAACCCTGACGTGCGGGGCCGTGCACCCCCGGGCCGCCCGCCGCGGACCTAACCTGCGGCCATGCGTGTACTGGTCACCGGCGGTGCCGGCTTCATCGGGTCCCATGTCGTCGAGGCGCTGGGCGAGCGCGGACACGAAGCGGTGGTGTTCGACGTGCGCGCGGACCCGGCCGCGGACGTGCGCGACGCGGAGGCGGTGGGCCGGGCGCTGGCCGGGGTCGACGCCGTGTGCCA
Organism: Streptomyces sp. NPDC104814; assembly: GCF_055583185.1. Classification (NCBI taxonomy): domain Bacteria; kingdom Bacillati; phylum Actinomycetota; class Actinomycetes; order Kitasatosporales; family Streptomycetaceae; genus Streptomyces; species Streptomyces sp. NPDC104814. Next base: position 207,250 of record NZ_JBVJOL010000004.1, read on the forward strand.
TCAGGCCGCGATGGTCGGTCTCGGCACCGGCTTCGCGGACGCCCCTGACTACGCCTCCCACAACGACCTGGGCACCGCCGTCCTGCTCGCGGCGATGGCCCGGGCCGGGGTGCGTCACCTGGTGCTGGCCGGGTCGATGGTGGTCTACGGAGAGGGCCGCTACACCTGTCCCGCGCACGGTGATCTCCGGCCGGGGCCGCGCGCCGAGGCGGACCTGGCGGCGGGACGGTTCGAGCCGCGGTGCCCGCTGTGCGGCGGGGACCTGGAGCCCGGCCTGGTCGGCGAGGACGCGCCGGCCGACCCGCGCAACGTGTACGCGACGACGAAGCTCGCCCAGGAGCACCTGGCAGCCGCCTGGGCACGGTCCACGGGCGGGGTGGCGGTGTCGCTGCGCTACCACAACGTGTACGGGCCGCGGATGCCCCGCGACACCCCGTACGCCGGAGTGGCGTCGTTCTTCCGCTCCGCGCTCGCCCGGGGCGAAGCACCCCGTGTGTTCGAGGACGGGCGCCAGCGGCGGGACTTCGTGCACGTACGGGACGTGGCAGCGGCCAATGTCGCGGCGCTTCGGGCCGGTTCGCCCCCGGGCACGTTGACGGCGTACAACACCGGCAGCGGCGAGCCGCGCACGGTGGGCGACCTGGCCCACGCCCTCGCTGCGGCGCACGGCGGGCCGCGGCCGGTGGTGACCGGCGAGTTCCGGCTGGGCGACGTCCGGCACGTCACGGCGGACTCCTCACGGCTGCGGACCGAACTGGGCTGGCGGCCCAGGGTGGCGTTCGAGGAGGGGATGCGGGAGTTCGCGGCCGGAGGGTGAACGCCGGGCTCCGGCCGGCCGGGGGGCCAGGAGGCTGGAGAACGCAGGTGGGTGGGGCTTCGGCCGCCTGGCGAAGGCGGGAGCCGGGGGGCGTGGTCAGGCTGTCCGCCGGCCGGAGCCGTCAGGCGTCGGCCGTCGGCAGGACCACCTCGAAGCGGCAGCCGCCCATGACGTTGCGGACGGCGGCCCGGCCCTGGTGCGCCTCGACGATGCCGCGGACGATGGCCAGGCCCAGGCCCGCGCCGGCCGGCGGGGTGCGGGCGTCCGAGCCGCGCCAGCCGGTGTCGAACACCCTCGGCAGGTCCTCCTCGGGGATGCCTCCGCACCCGTCGGTCACCGACAGCACCACGCCGTCCGCGGCGCGTTCGGCGGCCACCGCGACCGTGCCGTCGGCCGGGGTACGGCGGATCGCGTTGACGAGCAGGTTGCCCAGCACCCGGCTCATCTCCCTGCCGTCGACCTCGACCGGCACCCGCTCGACGTGATCCCCGACCAGCCGTACGCCGTGCTCGCGGGCCAGTGGACCGGCCCCGGCCAGGGCGTCGCCGACGAGGTCGTACAGGGAGATGCGGGAGCGGGTCAGGGCGAGGGTGCCGGCGTGGATGCGGGACAGCTCGAAGAGGTCGCCCACCATGTCGTTGAGCCGTTCCACCTCGGTGCGGATCTGCCGCAGATAGCGGTCGGGGTCGGCGGCCACCCCGTCCTCCAGCGCCTCCGCCATCGCCCGCAGGCCGGCCAGCGGGGTGCGCAGGTCGTGCGAGATCCACGCGACGAGCTCACGGCGGGAGGACTCCAGGGCGCGCTCGCGCTCCCGGGACTCGGCGAGCCGGGCGCTGGTGGCCGCCAGTTCCCTGCTCAGTTCGTCCAGTTCGGCCGTGGTCGGGCCGTCGGGCGCGGCGAAGGAGCCGGCGTCGCCGAAGGAGCGGGCGGCCAGGGCGAGTTCCCGGCTGCGGGCCACCACCCAGCGGCCCAGCAGCGACGCGGTCGCCAGGGAGACGACGGCCGCCATCGCCACGACGGTGGTGACGACGCTCAGGTCGTGTCCGGACAGGAACATCGCCTGCGCCACCGCCAGGGTGCCGGCCAGCATCGCGCCCACGGCGACCGCCGCGACCACGGTCAGCGAGGCGATCAGCGAACGCCTGCGGATCAGCCGCAGGACTCCCGCGCCGACCAGGCCGGTGGCGGCGGCGCCGCAGAAGGCGTACAGGGCGATCAGCGCGGTGTCGGACACGTCAGCCCTCCTGGTCCGCCGAGGGGTCGAAGCGGTAGCCGACCCCCCACACGGTCTGGATCAGGCGCGGCCGGGCCGGATCGTCCTCGATCTTGGCGCGCAGCCGCCGCACATGGACGGTGACGGTGGACAGGTCGCCGAAGTCCCACCCCCACACCTCACGCATGAGGTCCTCGCGGCTGCAGGCGCGGCCGGGATGCCGGAGGAAGAAGGCGAGCAGGTCGAACTCGCGCAGTGTGAGGGCCAGTTCGGCACCGTCCCGGGTGGCGCGGCGGGCGGCCGGGTCGACGGTGATTCCGGCCGCGGCGAGCGGCGCGGCCGCCGGCTGCGGCCGGGTGCGGCGCAGCACGGACTGCACCCGCAGCACCAGTTCACGGGGGCTGAACGGCTTGGTCACGTAGTCGTCGGCGCCGACCTCCAGGCCGAGCACGCGGTCGTCCTCGTCGCCCCGGGCGGTGAGCATGATTACCGGAACGGGTCCTCGCTCCCGGATCCGGCGGCACACCTCCAGGCCGTCCATTCCGGGCAGCATCAGGTCGAGGACGACCAGGTCGGGGCGGTTGCGGGCGGCCTGCTCCAGCGCGCCGGGACCGTCCGCGGCGCGGTCCACGGCGCAGCCGGCGCGGACCAGATAGCCGGCGACGACCTCGGCGACGGTGGGGTCGTCGTCGACGACCAGGACCCGGGCGCGGAGCGCCGCCGGGCCGTCGGCCGCGGGGTGCGCGAAGGGGTACGGCTGCTGCATGGGTCCAGCCTCGCACCGCGTCCGGCCCGCTGCGGCGCACGGGGGGCCGGGCCCGTCCGACGTCCGTGTTTCGTAAGGAGCGACAGCCCGGAACGACCGTTTTGCGTCCGTAGGGTGAGTGCCGTGACGACCTACCCCGCCCCCTGCGGCGTCGATGTGATCCTGCCCTGCCTCGACGAGGCCGAGGCGCTTCCCTGGGTGCTGGCCCGCATCCCGCGCGGCTGGCGGGCCCTCGTCGTGGACAACGGCTCGGGCGACGGTTCGGCCGAGCTGGCCCGCGACCTCGGCGCCACCGTCGTGAGCGAGCCGCGGCGCGGGTTCGGGGCCGCCTGCCACGCCGGGCTGACGGCGGCGAGCGCCGACATCGTCTGCTTCTGCGACTGCGACGGCTCGCTCGACCCGTCGCTGCTGGAGCCCTTCGTCGACGAGGTCCGCTCCGGCGCGGCCGATCTGGTCCTCGGCCGGCGGCGGCCGCGCGGCCGCGGCGCCTGGCCGGTGCACGCCCGCGCCGGGAACGTGGCCCTGGCCCGCCTGGTACGCCGCCGCACCGGGCTGCGGCTGCGCGATGTCGGCCCGCTGCGGGCCGCCCGCCGCGAGCCGCTGCTCGCCCTCGGTCTGACGGACCGGCGCAGTGGCTATCCGCTGCAGATGGTCGTGCGGGCCGCCGACGCCGGCTGGCGCGTCACCGAGCACGACGTGCCGTACGTGCCGCGCACCGGGGCCTCGAAGGTGACCGGCACCTGGCGCGGCACCTGGCAGGCGGTACGGGACATGAGCCGTGCCCTGGCCGAGCCGGCCGCGGACGGGGGTTCCCGGTGACCACACTGATCGTCATCGCCAAGGAGCCCCGGCCCGGCCGGGTGAAGACACGGCTCACGCCGCCGTACACGCCGAGTCAGGCGGCCGCGCTCGCCGAAGCCGCGCTCACCGACACCCTGACCGCGGTCGCGGCGACACCCGCGGCCCGGCGCGTCCTCGTCCTGGACGGCAGGCCGGGGCCGTGGCTGCCGCCCGGCTTCGACGTCGTACCGCAGTGCGGCGGCGGGCTGGACGAGCGGCTCGCCGGCGCCTTCGCCGGCTGCGACGGACCGGCGCTGCTCATCGGCATGGACACCCCGCAGGTGACACCGCAGCTCCTCGCCGTGGATTTCGGCGACTGCGACGCCTGGTTCGGGCCGGCCGAGGACGGCGGCTTCTGGGCCCTCGGCCTGGCCGCACCCGATCCCCGGCTGGTCCGGGACGTGCCCATGTCGACGCCCTCGACCGGGGCGGTGCAGCGGCGGCGGCTGGTCGCGGCCGGGCTGCGCGTGCGCGACCTGCCCCGGCTGCGCGACGTCGACACGGCTCGCGACGCGGCGGCGGTCGCCGCCCAGGCGCCCCACGGCAGCTTCGCCGCGCAACTGTCCCGCCTCGGTACGGCCGCTGACCGGTGAGCGCCACGCACGAGGTGCCGCCGCCGGCAGCCCGGCACCGACCTGCCACCGGCGAGCGCACCGCGCACGGCGTGCCCGCCTGGTCCGGGGACGAGCCCTACGCCGGAGCGCTGCGGGCGGGCCGCGGGCCGCTGTTCCTGCGGCGGGCCGACGGGTGGCTGCTGCCGCTGGAGGTGGAGCGGTGGTGTGCCGACGCCGACGCGGTGGACCTGGGCGTCCTGGACCGCTGCGAGGGTGCCGTCCTCGACGTCGGGTGCGGACCGGGCCGGCTGGTCGCCGCGCTCGCGGAACGAGGACGGCCGGTGCTGGGCCTCGACGTCAGCGAGGCAGCCGTCGCCCACACCCGGCGACGCCTGCGCCGGGCCCCCCTCGACGACACCGGTACGCCGGTCGGCGGGGAACCCTGCGCGCCGCCGCACACCAGGGCCTGCGCGTCACCGGACGGCTGGGCGTGCGCGTCGCCGCACACCAGTGCGTGCGCGTCGCCGGACAGCCGGGCCTGCGCACTGCCGCCCGGCGAGCCCTGCGCACCACGGCCCGACGCACTCTGCGCACCCCAGCACCCCGGACCCTGCGCATCCCCGCCCGCCGGACGGTGCGGGCAGCCGTACGCCGGGGCTCGCGTCGAGGCTCCCGGCGGCGTCCGGGTCTGTACGTCGCCGTCCTGCGGGTGCAGGGCGGTGTCACCGGCCGTCGAGGCGCGGACGTCACCGCGGGCGGGCGTCTGCGTCCTGTGCCGGTCCGTTTTCGCGCCGCTGCCCGGCGAGGGCCTCTGGGGCACCGCGCTGCTGCTGGACGGCAACATCGGCATCGGCGGGGACCCCTCGGCGCTGCTCGGCCGGCTGGCCCGGGTGCTCGCCCCGGGCGGCCTGGCGCTCGTCGAGACCGCGACGGCCGACGTCGACGAGCGGGTCACGGTCCGTCTCACCGGCGTCGGCGAAGGGGCCGGCAACCCGTTTCCGTGGGCCCGCATCGGAACGCCCGCGCTGCTGCGTCGCGCCCGGCGCGCGGGCTGGCGCACCGCCGGTCAGTGGGCGGCGGGCGGCCGGTGCTTCGTCGCCCTGCGCAGCCGCCACACCAGCGCCACCGCCGAGCCGCCGAAGAGGGCGGCGCTGATCAGCAGCCAGCGGGTCAGGAAGCCGTCCGCCGACAGCCCGGCGACCCGCTCGTAGCGGTCGGCGACCCGTCCGCCGATCAGCGGGAACCACACGAGGAGCAACAGGCCGGACAGCGCGGCGGGCACCCGGACGTAAGGCGCCCACCCGCGGCCGCCGACCGCGCCGCACGTCCGCAGCAGGGCCCGGTCCAAGGCGGCGTACAGCGGCAGCAGCACCAGGTCGTGCAGCAGTGCCGCGCCGACGAACCACAGCGCGACGGCGAACCAGTCCCCTGCGAGCAGCCGCACCCCGGCGTACCCGGCGAGGGCGAACGAGCAAGCGAGGAGCAGCAGTCGCAGCGGGCTGCCGAGGCTGATCCGGTGGCGCATCACAGGGCTCCGAAGGTCAGACGGGCCACCCACTTGGTGTTCAGCACACCGGGTGCCGCGGGGACGATCACCCGGGCCGGATACCCGTGGTCCAGGGTGAGGGGTTCGCCGTTGACGGACAGCGCGAGCAGACTGCGGCCGTCGGCGACCTGGCCGGCGCTGAGCGCGGCCCGGCGGAAGGCGCCGTGCCGCTGGAGCGACTCCACGAGCACGTCGGCCGGGTCGTCGTGGCCGACCAGCGCGGCGAGGTCGCGCAGCCGTACACCGCGCCACCACTGATCGGAGGTCGACCAGCCCTCCACGCACGCGATCGGCAGCGCGGCGCTGTGCTGCCCCAGCCGCAGCAGGTCACCGCGGGTCAGGCGGACGGTGCCGGTACGACCGGTCACGGCCAGCCGCCACGCCTCCTCGCCGGTGTCCACGGCGCGGATACCGGCGTACGCGGCGGTCTTGTTGATCTGGAAGCCGCCCGGCCCGCCCCCCGGATCCGCCCAGCCGTGCGGGGCGAGCAGCGCGGTCCGCCGCAGCGGCCCGTCGAAGCTGCGGCCGGCGCTGGTGGCGAACAGCAGCAGCGAGCCGCCACCGACCAGCCACAGCGCACCGCGGCGGGACACGCTCGGCGGATCGGGGCGCGGTGCGACGAGGTCGGCGCCCGGTGCGTCCAGCGCCCGGTCCGACGCCCGTCCGCGTACGGTGCGCACCGCCGCGGGCGCCCGCAGCGCCGCGTGCACCACGAACGCGGCGAAGAACACCCAGGCCCCGTAGAAGTGCAGGGGGTAGAAGGAGCCGGGGAAGACGTAGTCGAGCTGGACGTTGAGCACACCCGTGGTGAACTCGAACAACGCTCCCCCGACCAGCAGCAGCAGCGAGACGCGTTCCGCGGCGTGCGCCAGGGACCGGGCGGGCGGCAGGGCGAACAGCTTGGGCACCACCGACCACAGCTTGGCCAGCAGCACCGGGATCAGCGTGATGCCGAGTGTGACGTGCACGCCCTGGGTGAGGCGGTACAGCCAGACCGGGTTCGTCGGCCAGGCGAAGAGGTAGAAGCCCAGGACGCCCTTGCCGGGCGTCTTGTCGTTCACCGGGGACAGCCCGGGGTTGTAGGCGGCGTAGGACACCAGTCCGGTCACGAACAGCACGGTGACGCCGACGAGCAGCACCAGTCCGAGCACCGAGGTGAACCACGGTCCGCGCAGCGGGCTGCGCCAGAAGCCGGGTGAGGTGGGAAGCCGTTGAGCGCGCATGTGCCGACCGTAGGCCGCGAGGGGCGCGGCGGCGGGGTCGTGACCCATGACGAAACGCTGACGTCGTGCGGTCGGGGCACCGGCGGGAGCGCCGCTCGCCCTAGCGTGCCGGTGTGAACCGAGCCCTTCTGCGCGATGTGTACGCCGTCGCCGGCGCCGCCCTGCTCGTGGCGACCGCGGTCCTCGTCGGCCGCCGGATCCCGGACTTCCCGCGCAAGCTGTTCGTCGGCTGGCCGCCGCTCGTGGGGACCTGGGGCCCGCACGCCGGCCCCGGCACCCCGGCCGCCCTGGCGGTGGCGGTCCTGGTCGTGGCGTACGGCCCGGTGACGGCGGCCCGGCTGCCCTGGCGGCCCCTGCTCGTCGCCGTCTGGGGCTCGGCGCTGGCCTGGATCTGGTCGCTCGCCCTGGTCGACGGCTGGCGCCGCGGCGTCGTCGGCCGGCTCACCACGCGCTACGAGTACCTCCAGGCCGTCGGCCGTTTCCACGACATCCCGGCCGCCCTGCGGGACTTCACCCACCACATCCTGCTCCACTCCCCCGGCAACTGGCCCGCGCATGTGGCCGGGCATCCGCCGGCCGCGACGCTCACCTTCGTGCTGCTGGACCGGGCCGGTCTGCGCGGCGGCGGCTGGGCCGGAGCCTGGTGCATCACGCTCGGCGCCACGGCCGGCGTGGCGGTGCTGGTGGCGGTGCGCCTGCTGACCGGGGAGGAGCAGGCCCGGCGTGCGGCGCCGTTCGTGGTGCTCGCACCGGCCGCCGTGTGGATGGGCACCTCCCCCGACGCGTACTTCGCCGCCGTCGCCGCCTGGTCGGTGGCGCTGCTCGCGGTGGCCGTGGTCCGGCGGTCCCGGGCGGCGGCCTTCGGGGCGGGACTGCTGTTCGGACTGACCTGCTACCTGTCGTACGGGCTCACCCTGATGGCGCTGGTCGGCGCGGCGGCGGTGCTGATCGCGCGGCCCACGGCCCGCGTGCTGCTGCGCGGGGCTCCCTTCCTGCTCGCCGGCTGCGCGGTGGTGCCGGTGCTGTTCACCGCCGCCGGCTTCGACTGGTGGGAGGCGTACCGGCTGCTGGTCGAGCGCTATTACCAGGGCGCCGGGGGTGTGCGTCCGTACGGCTACTGGGTGTGGGCGAACCTGGCGTGCACCGCCTTGGTGGTCGGCGCGGCGACCGTGGCGGGGCTGCGGCGGGCGGGTGCCGTGGGTGGCGAGGTGCTGCTGCGGCGGGTGCCGGCCGGTGAGCGCGGGACACCGCGTCGCGGGCGCGTCGCCGACTCGCCCCGGCTGCGCCTGACGGTGCTCGTGTACGCGGCCCTGGTCGCCCTCCTCGTCGCCGATCTGTCCGGCATGAGCAAGGCCGAGACCGAGCGCATCTGGCTGCCGTTCGCGGTGTGGCTGTTGCCGGCAGGCGCGCTCCTGACCCGGCCGCGGGCGTGGCTCGGCGCACAGGCACTGCTCGCGCTCCTGCTCAACCACCTGCTGTGGACGGGATGGTGACGGCTCGGCCGACCTCGTCACCACCCGCGTTGCGTCGAACCCGGGCGCCCGGGCGGCGCACGGCCGTCGGATGCTCGCGCGGGCGCGTCAGCGACGGTTGACCCCTGTCGCCCCCGCGAGTGATCGTCCGGTGCGCTGCCGGGGCAACGGGCCCGCATCTGATGATCATGGTGCGGTGACGTACAACTCCCCACTCCCCCGCCGTCGCGGCGTGCTGGTCACCGCCGCGCTGGGCGTACTCGGTCTGCTGCTGCCCGTGCCGGCCGCGCATGCCGCCGCGTCCGCGCCCCGGCCGGCCACGCCCTCCGAGCGCACCACCGACGCCTATCTGCACGCCGTACGCGACGACCCACGACTGCTGCACCGCTTCTTCGCGGCCATGCCCAAGGGCGGCGACCTGCACAACCACCTCTCGGGTGCGGTGACGACCGAGTACCTGATCGAGCTGGCCGCCGAGGACGGCCTGTGCGTCGCCACGGCGACGATGACCGCGGTGGCCCCGCCGTGCGGTCCCGGCACCCGGCCGGCCGCCGACGCGCGCACCGACCGCGCCTTCCACGACGCGCTCGTGCGGGAGTGGTCCATGCAGGACTTCCCACCGGACGGCAACGGCCACGACCACTTCTTCGACACCTTCGGCAAGTTCGGCGAGGTGACCTGGCGGCACCGGGGCAAGCTGCTGTCCGAGGTCGCCGACACCGCCGTACGCAACAACCAGTTCTATCTGGAGACCATGGTCTCGCCCGCGTCCGACGGCGCGAAGAAGCTCGCGGGCCAGGTCGGCTGGGACGCCGATCTCGCCCGGCTGCACGGCAAGTTGACGGCCGGCGGGAAGCTCGACGCCTTGGTGACCGAGGCCCGCAAGGAGGCCGACGACTCCGACGCCGAGTTCCGGGCCACGTCGCACTGCGGCACCCGGCAGGCCCGGCCGGGGTGCGGACTTCAGGTGCGGTGGATCTCGCAGGTGTCGCGGGGCAGCGCACCGGAGCGGGTGTTCACGCAGCTGGCCCTCGGCATGCGGCTGGCGGAGCGGGACCCGCGGTTCGTCGCGGTCAACCTGGTGCAGCCCGAGGACTGGGACAGCTCGCTACGCGACTACAGCCTGCAGATGCGGATGGTGCAGTACCTGCGGGGCGTCTATCCGAAGGCTCATGTCACGCTGCACGCCGGGGAGTTGTGGCCCGGGCTGGTCAAGCCGGCCGACCTGAAGTTCCACATCGCCCAGGCGGTGGACGTCGCGCGGGCCGAGCGGATCGGGCACGGGGTCGACCTGGTCCACGAGGACGACTGGCAGCGTACGGCGCGGACCATGGCGGACCGGGAGATCGCCGTCGAGGTGCCGTTCAGCAGCAACGCGCAGATCCTCGGCGTGCGGGGGGACGAACATCCGTTCGCCACGTACCGGGCGTTCGGCGTGCCGGTGGTGCTGGCCACCGACGATCCCGGGGTGAGCCGGATCGACATCACGCACGAGTACCAGTACGCCGCGGAGACGTACGGGCTGTCGTACCCCGAGGTGAAGGACCTGGCCCGGGCGTCGCTCGAGTACGCGTTCCTGCCCGGGGAGAGCCTGTGGCGGGGCAACCCGACGCGGAGCGGGTATGTGCCGGCGGCCGCCTGCCGTGGGGTCGCCGTCGGGCGGGAGGTGCCGGGAGGTGCGTGCCGTCGGCTGCTCGAGTCGAGCCCGAAGGCTGCCGTGGAGTGGCGGCAGGAGGGCGCGTTCCGGGCGTTCGAGCGGTCGGTGGGCCTGACGGCTCGCTGACCCTTGGCCGAGGAGCCGTCGTGGGGTGCGGTGAGGCTGCTCCCACGGCGGCTCCTTCACGTGCGGTGGAGGGGACGGCACCTTCAGGTGCGGTGCAGGCTCCTTCACGTGCGCTGTGGCTCAGGTCGTGTCTGGGGGCCGCGTCGAGTCGGTGCCGCGGCTGCGGGTCGTGCTGGCGCGGACCATCAGGCGGGGTTCGACCAGGGCCGGTTCCGCGCGTGCCTCGGGGTCCTCGATATGGCGCAGCAGGTGGGCCACCGCCAGCGTGCCCATCTGGGTGAACGGCTGGGCCACCGTGGTCAGGGAGGGCGAGCAGTACTCGGCGAGTTCGATGTCGTCGACGCCGACCACGGAGATGTCCTCGGGCACCCGGCGGCCCAGTTCGTGCAGGGCCCGGATCACGCCGAAGGCCATCTCGTCGCTGGCGACGAAGACCGCCGTGGCGTCGGGGATGCGCCCGAGGATCAGTCCGTTGCGGTAGCCGGACGCGGGCGACCAGTCGCCCTCCAGCGGGGGCGGTACCGGCCGGCCGGCCTCCTCCAGGGTCGCGCGCCAGCCGTCCCGGCGGGCCGCCGCCTCCAGCCACTCCTCGGGGCCGGCGATGTGCCAGACCGTGTCGTGGCCGAGGTCGAGGAGGTGACGGGTGGCGAGGCGGGCGGCGAGGGTCTGGTCGACGGCGACCACCTCGGTGGCGGCGGTGCGGGAGCCGTCGATGGTGATGGTGGGGATCGAACGGGTGAGCTGTTCGATCCGCGGGCTGGTGTGGGTGAGCGGTACGGAGAGGATCACGCCCTCGACGTCCTGGTCGGCCAGGCGGGACAGCGCGTCCTCGATGGCCGCGGTGTCGAGGGAGGCGGTCGTCGCCGTGCTGACCGTGTAGCCGGCCTCGCGGGCGGCGTTCTCGATGCCGGAGGTGACGGCGGCACGGGAGTAGAAGGTGGTCTGGAGGGTCACCACGCCGATCGTGCGACTGCGCCCGGAGGAGAGCGCGCGGGCGGCGCTGTTGCGGCGGTAGCCGAGCTGTTCGACGGCGGCCAGGACCTTGGTGCGGGTCTTCTCCTGGACGTTCGGGTGCCCGGAGAGCACACGGGAGACGGTCTGTGCCGAGACCCCCGCGAGCCGTGCCACATCCGTCATCGCGGGCGGCCGTTCCGCTTCGGCAGTCCGATGCGCCATGTGCCCCTTCCCCGGTTCGGTGGGCTCGATGATATCGCCCACATGGCGGCGGTGGTGCGGCTGCGGACGGGACGCGGTAACGCCTGTTGGCATCGATAACATTCTCTGCCATAGTGGCGGCCGTCGGCGGATGGATGGGGAGACGTATGGAGCGGTCCGGTGCGGGTGAAGGGGCCTCGTCCGGTGACGGGATATCGATAACATGGGGCGGTTCTCCTCTGCTGACGTGGAGCGACGGCACCCTGCTGCGGGCGGGGCGGCCGCACCGTGTGCTCGCGGGCTCTCTGCACTACTTCCGGGTGCACCCCGGGCAGTGGGCCGACCGGCTGGACCGGCTCGCCGCGCTCGGGCTGAACACCGTGGACACCTATGTGCCGTGGAACTTCCACGAGCCCACGCCGGGCGACGTCCGCTTCGACGGCTGGCGGGACGTGGCCCGCTTCCTGCGGCTCGCCCAGGAGCGGGGGCTCGACGCGATCGTGCGGCCCGGGCCGTACATCTGCGCCGAGTGGGACAACGGCGGTCTGCCCGCCTGGCTAACCGGCACGCCCGGCGTGCGGCTGCGGACCTCCGAGGCGTCGTTCCTGGAGGCGGTGGGCCACTGGTTCGATCACGTCGTGCCGCGCGTCGCCGAGGCGCAGGCCGCCCGTGGCGGGCCCGTCGTCGCGGTGCAGATCGAGAACGAGTACGGCAGTTACGGCGACGACGCGGCCTATGTGCGCTGGGTGCGCGACGCCCTCGTGGAGCGGGGGATCACCGAGCTGCTCTACACCGCCGACGGCCCGACCGCGCTGATGCAGGACGGGGGCAGTGTGCCCGGTCAGCTGGCGGCGGCGACGTTCGGTTCGCGGCCCGGGGAGGCGGCGGCGCTGCTGCGGGCTCGTCGGCCCGGCGAGCCGTTCCTGTGCGCGGAGTTCTGGAACGGCTGGTTCGACCACTGGGGCGAGAAGCACCACGTGCGCTCACCCGGCAGCGCCGCCGAGGACGTCGGCGGCATCCTCGACGCGGGCGGCTCGCTCAGCCTGTACATGGCGCACGGCGGCACCAACTTCGGGCTGTGGGCGGGCGCCAACCACGACGGCGAGCGCTTGCAGCCGACCGTCACGAGTTACGACTCGGACGCCCCGATCGCCGAACACGGGGCGCTCACCGAGAAGTTCTTCGCGCTGCGGGAACGGCTGGCCGCCGTGCGCGGTACCGACCTGCCGCCGGTGCCCGCCGATCCGCCGGTGCTGGGGGCCCGCTCGCTCCCGGTGACGCACGGCGCCGCCCTGCTGGACGCGTTGCGCGCGACGGGAGAGCCGGTGCGTGCCCCGGCACCGCTCAGCTTCGAGCAGCTCGGTCAGTCCGCCGGTCTGGTGCTCTACGAGGCCGCACCCCTCCTGCCCGAGGGCCGCCACGAGGTGACGGTGACCGGACTGCACGACCGGGCCCAGGTCTTCGTCGACGGCGCCCCCGTGGCCGTGCTCGACACGGAGACCGCCTCGTTCACGGTGGACGGGGCCGGGAAGCGGGTCCGGCTCGGGCTGCTCGTGGAGAACCAGGGGCGCATCAACTACGGGCCGCTGCTCGGCCAGGGCAAGGGCATCCTGGGCGGGGTGCGGGTGGAGCGCCGGCTGGTGCACGGCTGGACCATGTACCGGCTGCCGCTCGACCGGTGGACGCAGCGGGACCTGGCGGCCGCCACCGCGGCGGCGCCGGCGGACGGCCGGGCCGGCTTCGCCACCGCGACCCTCGACGTCGGCGGGCCCGCCGACACCTTCCTGCGGCTGCCCGGCTTCGGCAAGGGGTTCGTCTGGGTCAACGACACCCTGCTCGGGCGGTACTGGGACGTCGGTCCGCAGACCACCTACTACGTCCCGGGACCGATGCTGCGGCCCGGCGAGAACACCCTGACGGTCCTGGAACTCGAACACCTCGGTGCGCACCTCGCGCTGGAGGACCGGCCGGACCTCGGTCCGACCGAGGAGTACATCGAGACCTTCGACTGAACACCCTCTCGTTCCGCGTCCCGGAGGACCCCATGCCCCTGGCAGCCGCCGGTGCGCTGCTCACCGAAGCCGCCGCCCGGCACCGTGTCGTCGCCGCGTTCCCGGTGCTCACCCTGGACCAGGCGCAGGCCGTCGTGGAGGGGGCCGAGGCCGTCCGCTCACCGGTGATCGTGCAGTTCGGCCCGGACGCCGTACGGCATCACGCGGGCCGGCTGCTGCCGCTGGCCCGGGCGGTCGCCGAACTCGCCGAACTCGCCACCGTGCCGGTGGCGCTCCACCTGGACCGGGTGCGCAGCACCGCGCTGCTCGCCCAGGTCGCGCACGGCCGGTTCAGCTCGGTGCTGTACGACGCGGCGCTGCTGCCCTGGGCGCGGAACGTGGCCACCACCCGCGAGGTCGTCCGCTGGGCGCACGAGCAGGGGCTGTGGGCGGAGGGCGAATGGGCCGGGCCGGCCGATCCCGAGGCGGTCCGGGCCTACGCGTCGGCCACCGGGGTCGACGCCCTCGTCGTCACCGACCCCGTACTCCTCACCACGGCCCTGGACATCCCGTTGGTGCTGCGCGCCTCCCACCGGCCTCCGACCACCGCCGGCCTGACCAAGCTGGTGCTGGGCCCGGACCTCGACGCGGCCCTCACCCGAGCCCTGCACGACCGGCTCGCCCGCGACGCGCACGCGGACCCCCGGACGTATCTCGCCGCAGGCCGGCGTGCGATGGCCGATACCGTCGCCCGCTCCCTCACCGCTCTCGACGCTCAGCTCACTCCCCCACCGAGTAAGGAGCATCTGTGTCCACTCCTCGAAGAAGAGGCATCGGCACGGCCTTCGCCGCGGCCCTCGGCCTGACCTGCGCCGGACTGACCTGCGCCCTGACGACCGGCACCGCCGAGGCGTCGGACGCCTACACGGTGACCGTCGGTGCGAAGGGCTCCTGGACCCACCCGGACGACACCCCGGCAGCGCCGTACCTCGACAAGGACGGCACCTTCTACTTCCAGCAGGCGCACTCCCTGTACAGCGCGACCGACAGCCGGCAGTGGACCTTCTTCACCGGCACCAACCTCGACACCGCCGCCCGGTCGAGCGCCCTGAGCGACGCCGTGACCCCGGCCGACCCGAACGACCGCAACAACGACACCACTTCACGCTGCAACAAAAGCCCCACCGGCAAGGAAGCCACCTACGCCCCGGCCGGGTCGGGCTACGCCCAGCGCAACTACTGCGATCTGGCGGGCGTGTGGGTCGATCCGGACACGGGCGACTGGTACGGCCTGGTGCACAACGAGTTCACCCCGCAGCCCTTCGCCGACGGCGTCCACTACGACGCCATCGACTACGCCGTCTCCACCGACCAGGGCCACACCTGGACCGTCAAGGACCACGTGATCACCTCGCCGTACAGCACGAAGCGCGGTGACACGGCCGCCTTCCCGCAGCAGACGTACCACTACGGCGACGGCGACCCGCGCCTGTACGTCGACACCGCATCGGGTTACTTCTACGTCTTCTACGGCTCCCGGATCGTGGAGAAGGGCGGCGGCTGGAAGGCGTTCCACGCGCACGTGGCCCGTGCACCGATCGCCGGGAAGATGGCGCCGGGCAGCTGGCGCAAGTGGTACGACGGCACCTGGTCCGAGCCCGGCACCGGCGGCCGCGAGAGCAACATGGTCCCGGTCGACGCCGCCCACCCCACCGGCTACACCCCGGCCTCCGGCGAGTACGACCCGGCGCACGGCGGCACGGTGAGCGAGCAGGTCGCCGCGGGGGCGATGCCGCCCACTTCGCCCTTGTTCGTCATGGACATCACCTACGACGCGTATCTGGGTCTCTACCTCGGCGAACCGCAGGCCGTCGACCAGAGCGGCAAGGCGCCGCAGCAGTTCTACGCCACCGACGACCTCGCCTCGCAGAAGTGGCGGCTGATCGGCGACACCGGCAGCCACACCAACGCCTCCTGGTACCGCTGGTTCCTCGATCCGGCGAACCGCACCAGCAGCCAGATCGTCGGCAAGTCCTTCCGCTCCTACTGCTCCTTCGGGTGTTCCGGTGGCGCCTCGGGCGAGTACGTCGACGTCACGATCGGCAGCTCGGCGCCGGCCGCGCCGGTCGACCCGGCGACGGCGTACCGGATCACCGGCGGTGGCGGCCGGGTCCTCGCCCAGGTCTCCGGCAGCTCCGCCACCACCTCGGTGGCCGCCGCGACCGGCTCCGACCTGGAGGCGTGGACCTTCACCCCGAACGGCGACGGTTCGTACCGGATCGCCAACGCGGCCACGGGCCGGCTGCTCGGCGTCGACTCCTCTGTCACGGCCCGGCGGGCCTGGGGGACGCGTCCGACGGTCACCGCCTCCGGCGCGGGCGGCCCGGCCGTCGGGCAGCAGTGGTTCGTCGTCCCGGGCCGCACGGCCGCAGGGACGGCCACCGGGACCTACCGGCTCGTCAACCGCTACAGCGGTCTGGTGATCGGGCTGTCCGGCGTCTCGGGCCGGCTCGCCGAGACCACGCCGGTGCGCTCCTGGACCGACACCGCGGGAGGTGCCGTCGGCGGGGCACGAGCCGCGTCCGAGCAGACCCTGACGCTGACGCCCGTGGGCCCGGCGCCGTCGCTCGACGGCACGCACACGCTCGCCACGGGTGGCAAGGCGCTGGACGACCCCGGGCACAGCACCACCGCAGGCACGCAGCTCATCACCTACGCCGCGAACGGGGGCGCCAACCAGAGCTGGACGTTCACCCGGCTGACGGACGGCTCGTACACGCTGGTCAACGCCGAGTCGGGGCTGTGCGCCGACGTGGAGGGCGGCTCGCTCACCGCGGGCGCCAAGGTGATCCAGTGGCCGTGCACCGGGGGCGCCAACCAGCACTGGACCGTGCGGCGCCTGACGTCCGGGGCGTACACGGTGGCGTCGGTGAAGAGCGGGCTGCTGCTGACGACGGCGTCGACGGCCGACGCCGCACCGGTGACGCAGCAGGCCGACACCGGCTCTCCACTCCAGCAGTGGACGATCGGCTGACGCCGGAGGCCGGCGCGGTCCGGCTCACGCCGCAAGGCGGGCACGAGGTCCCGGGCAGGGGGTGGTCGGCCTCCCTGCCCGGGGCCTGCGCGGACGACGTTCGGACGGCGTCCGGGCCCGGCCGGCTCACGGGGCGATCGGCAGGCGGCGCTTGTGCTCGGTGATCCGGTAGCGGTGGACGATGGCCTCGAAGACTTCCTCGCTGACGGGCTTGCCCTCGAGGAAGTCGTCGATGTCGTCGTAGGTGACGCCGAGGGCCTCCTCGTCGGGGCGGCCCGGGGTCAGCGTTTCCAGGTCCGCCGTCGGCGTCTTCCACACCAGCTCGGCGGGTGCGCCGAGGGCGTCGGCCAGCGCCCGCACGCGCCGCTTGGTGAGACCGGTGAGCGGAACCACGTCGGCCGCGCCGTCGCCGTACTTGGTGAAGAAGCCGGAGACCGCCTCCGCGGCGTGGTCCGTGCCGACGACAAGGCCCTCGTGCGCCCCGGCCACCGCGTACTGGGCGATCATGCGCTGCCGGGCCTTGACGTTGCCGTGCACGAAGTCCTGGTGGTGTTCGTCGCGGAAGACGGTGTCGCCGGCGAGCAGGGCCTGCAGGGCCGCGTCGCTCGCGGGCCGGATGTCGACGGTCAGCACACGGTCGGGGCGGATGAACTCCAGCGCCCGCTGCGCGTCGTGCTCGTCGGCCTGGACGCCGTACGGCAGCCGCATCGCGAAGAACGTCGCGTCGTGCCCGGCGTCGCGGGCCCGCTCCACGGCGAGCTGGCACAGCCGGCCGGCGGTCGAGGAGTCGACGCCGCCGCTGATGCCGAGCACCAGGGCGCGCAGGCCGGTGGAGGTCAGCCGGTCGGCGAGGAACGCCACCCTGCGCTCGATCTCCCGCTGCGCGTCGAAGTCGGCGCTCACCTCCAGCTCACGGGCGATCTCCTGCTGCAGGGCCATGGACGCCGGGTCGGTCACGGTTGCTCCTTCGGTACGGGACTGCAGGGTCTTCAGGGACGGGTACCCGGCAGCGGCGGAGTACCCGTGACGGACATGACCAGGGGGTACAGGGCACCGTCACCTTCGCCGTGCTTCCGGTTGCCGCTCCGACGATACGACACGGCGTGCACCCGGTGACGCGCCGGGCCGCGCCGCTCCACCGCTGGTCAGGAGCAGGTGGCCGCACGGAAAGGCCCCTTCCCACCTCCCCTTGCCCAGGTGCGTACGGCCTTCTAGCCTGACTTTGTGCCGCAAATAAACAAAACCCGTTCGCACAACGCCGTGCCGGGTCACCGGTCCCACCTCACCCGACTCCGTATCGTCCTCACCGCCTTCTTCGCCCTCGACGGCTTCGTCTTCGCCGGCTGGGTCGTGCGCATCCCCGCCATCAAGCACCAGACCGGCGCCTCCGCGAGCGGTCTCGGCCTCGCGTTGCTCGGCGTCTCCGCCGGCGCCGTGATCACGATGACGCTGACGGGCCGGCTGTGCCGCCGTTACGGCAGCCACCGCGTGACGGTCGTCTGCGCCGTTCTGCTCTCCCTCAGCGTGGCGCTGCCTCCGCTCACGCACTCGGCGCTGACGCTGGGCGCGGTGCTCCTCGTCTTCGGCGCGGCGTACGGCGGTATCAACGTCGCCTTCAACAGCGCGGCGGTCGATCTGATCGCCGTGCTGCGCAGGCCGATCATGCCGAGCTTCCATGCGGCCTTCAGCCTGGGCGGCATGCTCGGCGCCGGGCTGGGCGGCCTGGTGGCGGGACACTTCACACCGGCACAGCACCTGCTCGGCCTCACGGTCGTCGGGCTGGCCGTGACGGGGGTGGCGGGCCGGCCGCTGCTGCGGTATGGCGGGCTGGTGCCGCCGGCGGTGAGGGAAGGGGAGGCCGTAGCCCGCCCCGGCGAGAGCGCGGGCGAGGCGGCGGAGAGGCGGCCCGACCGGCGCACGCGGGGGCTGCTGGTCGTCGTGTTCGGGCTGATCGCGCTGTGCACCGCCTACGGCGAGGGTGCCATGGCGGACTGGGGCGCTCTGCATCTCGAGCAGGATCTCGGCGCCTCTGCGGGGCTGGCCGCGGCCGGTTACTCGTGCTTCGCGCTGGCGATGACCCTCGGCCGGCTCACCGGGACGACTCTGCTGGAACGGCTCGGCCGCACCCGGACCGTCGTCGCGGGCGGCACCGTCGCCTCCGCCGGGATGTTCCTCGGCTCGCTCGCGCCGTCCGTCTGGGCGGCCCTGCTGGGCTTCGCCGTGACGGGACTCGGCCTCGCCAACCTCTTCCCGGTCGCGGTCGAACGGGCGGGCGCGCTCACCGGCCCGAGCGGCGTCGCCCTCGCCTCCACCCTCGGCTACGGAGGCATGCTCCTGGGCCCACCCGCCATCGGCTTCATGGCCGACTGGCTCACCCTGCCCACAGCACTGACCAGCGTGGCAGTACTGGCAGCCGTGGCAGCAACGATCGGCCTCACGACACGCGAGACGGCGAACGGCTGAACGGGGAGGGGAGCGACGGGGGAGGCCGCCAGGCCGCAGGCCGCAGGCCGCAGGCCGCAGGCCGCCAGGCCGCCAGGCCGCAGGCCGCAGGCCGCAGGCCGCAGGCCGCAGGCCGCAGGCCGCAGGCCGCAGGCCGCCAGGCCGCAGGCCGCAGGCCGCAGGCCGCAGGCCGCAGGCCGCCAGGCCGCAGGCCGCAGGCCGCAGGCCGCCAGGCCGCAGGCCGCAGGCCGCAGGCCGCAGGCCGCCAGGCCGCAGGCCGCAGGCCGCCAGGCCGCAGGCCGCAGGCCGCAGGCCGCCAGGCCGCAGGCCGCAGGCCGCCGCAGCGGCGCGGCCTCGCCCCGGCCGTCCCTCTAGGCCTCCAGCAAGGCCCTCACCAGGCGTTTCAGGGTGGGGCGGGGGTCCGGGGTGCCTGGCCAGGTGGTCATCAGCAGGTGGTGGGCCGTGCCGACGACGGCGAGGGCCGCCGTGGCCGGGTCGACGGTGGCCGGCACTCGGCCCAGCCGCTGCTCCGCCGCCAGGTAGCCGGTGACGGCCTGCTCGATCGCCGTGAAGCCGGGCGCCCCGCCCTCCAGCGCCTCGCGGATGCGCAGCGCGGCGGCGGGGCGGGTCAGGGCGACGCCGGAGATGGCCGGGCCGCCGGACTCGAACAGGGCGAGGGCGACGGCGGCGACGTTCTCCACCACCGCCCCCTGCCCGACGCGCCCGGACAGGGCCTCCGCCCGCGCCGCCGTACGCGCGAACCGGTCCAGGCACAGCTCGGCCACGAACTCGTCCAGCCCCGCGAAGTGCGTGTGCAGCAGCCCCTTGGCGCAGCCCGCCTCGGTGGTGACGGCCCTGCTGGTGAGCGCGCCCGGCCCCTCCCTCTCCACGACGCGCTCGGCCGCCGCGAACAGCCGCTCGCGCACGTCCGGCGTCGCCACTCCACGCGGTGACATGAACCCCTCTTCCCTCGCGCCGCTGCGCCCGCCGGCCTCGGCAATTCCTCGGATCGTAACCGGCATTGCCAGTTTGGGCGTATGCCCATACTGTTTGGGCGTACGCCCATTCTCCGTCCACGACCCCAGGAGGCACCGTGCCGGACGTCGTCAACACCGAGCAGGCACAGGCGTGGAACGGCCCGGAGGGCGAGCACTGGGCCCGCCACCAGGACCGCTGGAACGCCGTGAACCACGGCTTCGACGAGCCACTCCTCGACGCCGCAGGGATCCGCGGTGACCATCGGGTCCTCGACCTCGGCTGCGGCTCCGGGCAGACCACCCGGCTCGCCGCCCTGCGGGCACCGCGCGGGCACGCGACGGGCCTCGACCTGTCCGGACCGATGCTGGCCGCAGCGCGGGACCGGGCCGAGAAGGAGGGCGTTCGCAACGTCTCCTTCGTCCAGGGCGACACCCAGGTGCACCCCTTCGAGCCGGGCGCGTTCGACGCGGCGATCAGCCGCTACGGAGTCATGTTCTTCGCCGACCCCGCGGCCGCCTTCGGCAACGTCGGCCGTGCGCTGCGCCCCGGCGGGCGGCTGGCGTTCGTCTGTCCGGCCGACGCCTCCCTCAACGACTGGGTGACGGCGGTGGCGTCGCTGCGCGGCCTCCTGCCCGTCGGGGACTTCGGGGCGCCGGGGCTGCCGGGCATGTTCTCGCTGGCCGCCCCGGACCGCATCCGCGCCGTCCTGACCACGGCCGGTTTCACCGACGTCGACGTCCAGCAGGTGCAGGCCCAGGGAGTGTGGGGAACCGGCGCCGAGGACGCGGCGGACTTCCTGCTGGGCACCGGCCCCGGCCGCCACCTGCTGGAGCAGGCCGAGGCGACCGCCCGGGCCCGCGCCCACAGCACCCTGACCGCCCATCTGCGTCGGCACGAGTCGGCGGACGGCACGGTCCTGCTGCGCAGCACGTGCTGGCTGGTCACGGCGGACCGCCCGGCCGGCTGAGCAGGCCCGGCCACAGGGGGCGGGAGCGGTTCGTCGCGGGGTTTCGCAGTCGTGACACGTCCGATGCAACCCTTGCCGGGGGATGAGTGTCTCAAGGAGCAGAGACACGATCTGCGGCTTTCAGGGCGATCCGCCCACATCCTCCACCAGGCCGTCGACACACATCCTTCGGAGGTGTCGTGCCATGTCACTCTCCTTCTCCCTCCCCCGCAAGCTGGTCGCCGCCGGCCTCGCGGTCGCGGCCGTCGCCGGCGGGGCGGCCGCCGGGCTGCTCGCGCAGCCGGCGAGCGCGGCGGTGCCCACCTGCGCCGTGGACAACCTGTACCTCTCCATGGGGCGCCAGGACCACGGCGCCGGTCAGCTGTACTGGCCCATACGGTTCACCAACACCGGCACCGGCTCCTGCGCGCTGCGCGGCTACCCCGGCGCGAGCGTGCTGGACGTCGCCCACCGGCAGCTCGGTCCGGCCGCGACGCGCAGCGGCCAGTCGTTCGCCACGGTGACGCTGCGCCCGGCTCAGACCGCCGACGCGGTGATCCACACGACCAACGGCCCCATCGGCGGCCCCTGCCGGCCCGCCGGCACCTACCTGCGCGTCTATCCGCCCGGTTCGCACCAGGCCCTCCTGGTGCCCGCGTCGCTCCGCGTCTGCTCGAACGTCTTCACCGTCACGCCGGTGACCCGCTGACCGTCGTCCACGGGCCGCCGTTCCGGGACCGCGCGACAATGACCGCATGGCGCCCGAGACGACCGGCCCCGCGGACGTGCCCGTGGACGTCCTCATGGACGACCCCGTGGACGAGGCCCTGCACACGACGCCCGCGGCCCCGCTGCGGGGCCTGGTCGGCTGGTACTCGGGCTACCGTCAGCGCGGCGTCCCGCACGGCCGGCACCTCGGGCTGCCGTCGCCGTGGCTGACCCTGATCCTCACCCTCGACGAGCCGCTCAGCATCGCCGCGCACCCCGACCCGCGGGCGCCCGGCGGCGACTACCCGACGCTGCTGGGCGGACTGCACCTGGCACCCGCACACATCGCCGTACCCGGCCGCCAGTCCGGCGTTCAGGTGGCCCTCAGTCCCCTCGGCGCCCGGCTGCTCCTGGGGCTGCCGGCCGGAGAGCTGGCCGGGACGGACGTGCCCGCCGACGACGTCCTGGGCGCGGAGGTGGCCGAGGTGCACGAGCGGCTGCGTACGGCCGCCGGCTGGCCGGCCCGCTTCGCCGTCGTCGACCACTGGCTGCTGCGCCGCCTGGCCCGGCACACGGACCCGGCGGCCGGGGTGGCGCCCGAGGTCGTCCAGGCGTGGCGGCGGCTGCTGGCGGACGGCGGCCGCGTCCGGATCGACGCGCTGGCCGCCGAGGTCGGCTGGAGCGACCGGCATCTGCGCAGCCGTTTCCGGCAGGAGATCGGCCTGACGCCGAAGGCCGCGGCCCGGGTAGCCCGTTTCGACCGGGCCCGGCGCCGGCTCGCCACCCGCCCGCACCGGCCCGATCTCGCGGGTCTGGCCGCCGACCTCGGGTACGCGGACCAGTCGCACCTGGACCGCGAGTTCACCGCCCTGGCGTCCTGCGCGCCGAGCGTGTGGCTGGCGCGGGAGTTCCGAAACATCCAAGCCGGGCACCTGCCGCCCGGCTGATCCTGACGGTGTCGGCATCCGATTCTCCGAAGGGAACCCACCGCCATGAGCACGGACCCGCAGACCACGACCGTCCCGTCCGGTACCGGCCCGCGCCCGCCCGCGCCGCAGGTGTGGCCCACTCTGCGCGCCCGGGACGCGCGCGCCCTGATCCGCTTCCTGGTGGAGGCCTTCGGCTTCCAGGAGACCGTGGTCTACGACAGCGACGGGGACCCGGACCTGGTGCAGCACGCCGAGCTGGCCTGGCCGGAGGGCGGCGGCGTCATGCTGGGCTCACTCCGCCCGGGCGCGAAGCACGACGCCTGGCGTTTCCAGCCGGGCTCGTTCGGCGCGTACGTCGTCACGGCCGAGCCGGACGCGGTGTACGCGCGCGCCAAGGCCGCCGGCGCCGACATCGTCTCCGAACCGCATGTCACCGACTACGGCTCGCGCGACTTCGCCGCCCGCGACCCGGAGGGCAACCTGTGGAGCTTCGGCACCTATCCGGGCGAGCCGCGCTGACGAATCCGGGGACCCCCGGCTTGCCCTGGAGCATGCTCCATCCGGCACACTCCCGCCATGGACACAGCCGAGTTCCTGGACATCCTGCGCCGCGAGGGCGCCCTGCTGGCCGCGGCCGCCGAGGAGGCGGGGCCGGAGGCGAAGGTGCCGACCTGCCCCGACTGGCAGGTGCGGGACCTGCTGCGGCACACGGGGGCCGTGCACCGCTGGGCGGCCCGGTTCGTCGCCGACGGCATCACCGAGCCGCGGCCCATCGACGCCGAACACGACCTGGACGGCGAGGAGTTGCAGGCCTGGTACCGGGACAGCCACCGGCACCTCGTCGACACCCTGGCGGCGGCCCAGCCCGGGGCGCCGGCCTGGACGTTCCTCCCCGCCCCGGTCTCCTCCCCGCTGGCCTTCTGGACCCGGCGGCAGGCGCACGAGACGACGATCCACCGTTACGACGCCGAGTCCGCCCGCGGCGGCACGCCCACCCCGATCGGCACCCGCTTCGCTGTGGACGGCATCGACGAGCTGCTGCGCGGTTTCCACGCCCGGCCGAAGAGCCGGGTGCGCACCGAGGAGCCCCGGGTCCTGCGCGTGCGCGCGACGGACACGGACGACGCGGTGTGGACCGTACGGCTGTCGGCGGAGCCTCCTGTCACCGTGCGCGGCGGGTCCGGCGAGGCGGAGACCGAACTGGCCGGTCCGGCCGAGCAGTTGTACCTGGCGCTGTGGAACCGTGTCCCGGTGCCGTCGGTGACGGGCGACCCCGCGACGGCGATCCTGTGGCAGGAGAAGTCGGCGATCGTCTGAGCGGTGACCGGCGGGCGTCGGGGATCACGCGGGCCGGCAGCCGGCGGTCAGCCGGTCGCGTCAGCCGCCCGCCAGCATCTTCGTGAGCACCGCGCGCTGCACCGGACGTACCTCGCCGTGCAGCGCGCGGCCCTTGTCGGTGAGGGCGACGCGGACGCCCCGCCGGTCCTCCGAGCACAGCGCCCGGTCCACCAGGCCGCACTTCTCGAGACGCGCGATCAGCCGGGACAGTGCGCTCTGGCTGAGATGGACGCGGTCGGCGATCTCCTGGACGCGCCAGGCGCAGGAGCCGTCCGCGGCTCTGCCCTCCGCCAGGACGTCGAGCACCTCGAAGTCGCTGGCGCACAGACCGTGCCCGACGAGCGCCCGGTCCAGTTCGCACTGGGTGCGGGCGTGCAGCGCGAGGATCTCCCGCCACTGGTCCACGAGCGCCTGTTCGGCCTTCTTCGCCGCCATGAACCGCACCGTAGCAGAGAAGCGATTTCATTGCACCGTAATTAAATGCACTTGCATCGAATGCATGCGCATGGAAGAGTCACGGCCATGACCTCTCCGCTCATCCCCTCGGCGTCCCCGTCCGCGACGGTGCGCTGGACCCCCCGGCTGTGGGGCACCCTGCTGGTGCTCTGCGCCGCGATGTTCCTCGACGCGCTCGACGTGTCGATGGTCGGCGTGGCCCTGCCGTCCATCGGCGCCGACCTGCACCTGTCCACCTCGACCCTGCAGTGGATCGTCAGCGGTTACATCCTCGGCTACGGCGGCCTGCTCCTGCTCGGCGGACGCACCGCCGACCTGCTGGGCCGGCGTCAGGTGTTCCTGGTCGCGCTCGGTGTGTTCGCGCTCGCCTCACTGCTGGGCGGTCTGGTCGACTCCGGTCCGCTGCTGATCGCCAGCCGCTTCATCAAGGGCCTGAGCGCCGCCTTCACCGCGCCCGCCGGCCTGTCGATCATCACGACGACGTTCCCCGAGGGCCCGCTGCGCAACCGCGCCCTGTCCATCTACACCACCTGCGCGGCCACCGGCTTCTCCATGGGCCTGGTGCTGTCCGGCCTGCTCACCGAGGCCAGCTGGCGCCTGACCATGCTGCTGCCCGCGCCCATCGCCCTGATCGCGCTGGTGGCCGGCCTCAAGCTGCTGCCGCGCAGCGCCCGCGAGGAGAACCACAGCGGCTACGACATCCCCGGCGCCGTCCTCGGCACCGCCTCGATGCTGCTGCTGGTCTTCACCGTCGTCCAGGCCCCCGAGGCCGGCTGGGCATCGGCGCGCACCCTGCTGTCGTTCCTCGCCGTGGCCGTGCTGCTCACCGCGTTCGTCCTGGTCGAGCGGCGCTCGGCGGGCCCGCTGGTGCGGCTCGGGGTGCTGCGCTCCGGCAACCAGGTGCGCGCCCAGCTCGGCGCGGTCGCGTTCTTCGGCTCCTACGTCGGCTTCCAGTTCCTGACCACGTTGTACATGCAGTCCCTGCTGGGCTGGTCCGCGCTGCACACCGCGCTGGCCTTCCTGCCGGCCGGCGCGCTGGTGGCGGTGTCCTCCACCAAGGTCGGCTCGATCGTCGACCGGTTCGGCACCCGGCGGCTGATCCCGGCGGGCTTCGCGCTGATGGTCGCCGGCTACGCCCTGTTCCTGAACGTCGACCTGGACCCGGTGTACGCGGCGGCGATCCTGCCGTCGATGCTGCTGATCGGCGCCGCGTGCGCCCTGGTCTTCCCCTCGCTCAACATCCAGGCCACCAACGGGGTCGAGGACCACGAGCAGGGCATGGTCTCGGGCCTGCTGAACACCTCGGTGCAGGTGGGCGGCGCGATCTTCCTCGCCGTGGTGACGGCCGTGGTCACCGCGAACGCCCCGGCCCACGCCACCCCGCAGGCCGTCCTGGACAGCTACCGGCCCGGCTTCGTGGTGGCCACCGCCATCGCCCTCGCCGGACTCCTGATCAGCCTGACCGGCCTGCGCGAACGCCGCCCGCGGCAGTCGGTCGTGGTCGCACGGTCCACCGTGACGGAGGCGAAGACGGACCGCGTCCCGGTCCGCGACTAGGGGGACGCCTCCGAGCCGGTGCCCGGTGGGTTGCTTGCCCGCCGGGCACCCGGCTGTTTGACTCGCCGTATGGAGCACTACGGGGGACGGCGCACCAGGGCCGAGCAGGACGCGGCGACGGTGGAGATCGGGTACGCGCTGTGCAGCGCGGCGTTCGCGGCGGCCGTCGTGTTCGGGGCGGTCGCCGGGCCGGCGCTGCTGTTCGACCTGCCGCGGACGGCCGAGCTGCTGCTGGTCCGGGCAGGCGAGATCGTCGCGCCGGTGCTGTTCTTCGCCCGCGTCGCCAGTGTGCTGCTGCGCTTCCGCCGGCCCGGGGGTCAGCCCAGCCAGCCCGGCCGGACCAGCCCGGACTCATAGGCCAGCACGACGAGTTGGGCCCGGTCACGGGCGCCCAGCTTCACCATCGTGCGGCTGACGTGGGTCTTCGCCGTGAGGGGGCTGACCACGAGGCGCCGGGCGATCTCCTCGTTGGACAGGCCGAGGCCGACCAGGGCGAGCACCTCACGCTCCCGCTCGGTGAGCCGGGACAGCGTCTCGGCGGCCGCGGGTTCCTTGGACCGGGCGGCGAACTCGGCGATCAGCCGCCGCGTCACCCCGGGTGACAGCAGCGCGTCGCCGGCCACCACCGCCCGTACCGCGCGCAGGAGTTCCGCCGGTTCGGTGTCCTTGACCAGGAAACCGGAGGCGCCCGCGCGCAACGCCTCGAAGACGTACTCGTCGAGTTCGAAGGTGGTCAGCATGACCACCCTCACCTCCGCCAGCCGCTCGTCACCGGTGATGCGACGGGTCGCGGCGAGCCCGTCCAGCAGCGGCATACGGATGTCCATCAGCACCACGTCCGGCCGCAGTTCGGCGACCGCGCGCACCGCCTGTTCCCCGTCGGCGGCCTCCCCGGCCACCTCGATGTCGGGCTGCGCGTCGAGCAGCGCCCGGAACCCCGCGCGGACCAGCGACTGGTCGTCGGCGAGCAGTACGCGGATCACCGGTCCTCCTTGATGTGCAGGGGCAGTTCGGCCAGCACCCGCCAGCCGCCGTCGGGGCGCGGCCCCGCCTCGATCGTGCCACCCAGCGCGGCCGCCCGCTCCCGCATTCCGGCCAGCCCGTTGCCACTGCCGCCGGCGTCAGCGCCGGACGCCGGTCCGTCGTCGTCGATCCGCAGCCGCAACGCCCGCCCGCTGGGGTCGAGCCGCACACGCGCATGCCGCGACCGCGAGTGCCGTACGACGTTGGTGAGGGCCTCCTGGACGATTCGGAATGCCGCGAGGTCGGTGCCGGGGGCGAGCGGCGGGGCCGTGCCGTCGACGGTGACGGTGAGGCCGGCGCTCGCGGCCTGCTCCACCAGTTCCGGCAGCCGGTCCAGGCCCGGCGCGGGCGCCCGCGGGGCGGCGCCGGGTGCGCGCAGGGTGCCGAGGACCTGGCGTACCTCGCCGAGCGCCTCCTTGCTCTGGGCCTTGATGGTGGTGAGGGCCTGGCGGGCCTGCTCGGGGTCGGAGTCCAGCAGGGCGAGGCCGACACCGGCCTGCACATTGATCACGGAGATGCTGTGGGCGAGGACGTCGTGCAGTTCACGGGCGATGCGCAGCCGCTCCTCGTCGGCGCGCCGCTTCGCGGCCTGCGCCCGCTCGGCACGCTCGCGCGCCCACTGCTCGCGCCGGGCGCGGGCCAGTTCGGCGACGGCGGCGATCGCCACCACCCAGGCGGCGGCGACGAGTTCCTGCCCCCAGGGGAGCGCCGTGTCCCCGGACGGCGGCAGCCGGCGGAAGAGCCAGTGGGCGATCACCACATGACCGGCCCACAGCATCCCGACGGCCGACCAGGCGGCCCACCGCCGCCCGGCCAGGATCGCGTTGAAGCAGGCCACGGCGACGGTGAGGAACACCGGCCCGTACGGATAGCCGGCGCCCAGGTAGACCAAGGTGGCGGCACAGGTGCCGAAGACGACCGCCACCGGGTACCGCTTGCGCCACAGCAGCAGCCCCGCGGCGACGACGAGCAGCACGCGCGCCAACGAGTCGAGCGGCACGCGTGCCCCGTGCTGCTGGTGCCCGGCGAAGTGCGAGCCGGCCAGCACGACGGCGGTGACGATCAGGGTGGACGGCCAGGGCCAGTGGGCGCGGCGGTCCTCGCCGTCCCGCCGGCCCGCCCACGGCGGACCCTGCCGCCACCGCCGCGGCGGGCCGCCGCGCGCACGCTCTCGCTCCATGTCCGTCACGCTAGACGTCCCGCGCGCCGGGAGGCGTCAGCCGGGCGAGGTGATCACACGTACTCCCCGGGAAGTACGCCACGGGCAGCGGACGGGACGCGGTGCGGCCATGCTGGGAGCGGGGGCGGCGACGCGGTGAGGCGGGTGCCAGGATGACGATCGACGTGACGGTGCGGCGCACGATCCCGGTGCCGGTCGAGCGGGTGGCCGCCTATGCCATGGACTGGCGCAACGACAGCCGTTGGACCCAGGGCATCCGCCGGGCCGAACTGACCCGGCCGGCCGCGACGGGCGGCTTCGGGACGGGCGCCGAGGTGACCCGCACGGCGTACTTCCTGGGGCGGCGCATCGACTACGTGCTGCGCGTGGCCGCTCACGAGCCGCCGCGGACGCTGGACATGGTGTCCGTGGCCGGCCCCATGCCGATGCACGTCACGTACTCCTTCGCGCCCGACCCGGCCGGCACGCTGGCCGCCATCCGGGTGCGCGGTGGCCCGGGCGGACTGTTCCGGCTCGCCGCGCCCCTGCTGGCCCGGCAGGTCCGCTCCTCCCTCGGCAAGGACCTGCGCGACCTCGAACGCCGGCTCACCGAGCGGGACGGAGACCTGTGATGGCGTACGACGAAGGGCTGGCCGAGCGGGTCCGGGCGATGCTGGGCGATGCGCCGGGGCTCGCCGAGAAGCGCATGTTCGGCGGGCTCGCGTTCCTGCTGGGCGGCAACATGGCGGTCGCGGTGACCGGCGACGACCTGCTGGTGCGGGTCGGACCGGACGGCACCGACGCCGCCCTGGCCCGGCCGGGGACGCGGCCCTTCGCCATGTCCGGCCGTCCGATGCGCGGCTGGGTGGTGGTGGCCGGCCCGTCCGTTACCGAGGACGACGCACTCGCCGGCTGGATCACCGAGGGCAGCACCTTCGCGGCGGGCCTGCCACCCAAGTGAGGCCCGACAGAGAGCGGGGCTGGTCCGCTCGGCGGACGGTCGCCGGGAGACGGGGAGGAGGCGGGTCCGCCCGGGTTCGCGGGCGCCGGGCGACATGCACCTGCGGCGGGCGCCGGGGTTCGCCTGGCGGCTGCCGCCGGGTGAGCCGCCCCCGGCCCTACCGCGTCGCCATCCCCTCCCGCATCGCGCGTGCCGTCGCCGTGGGGTCGTAGTTCTCGGGGACGCCCGGGACGAGGATGATGTCGCCCTCGATGTGGCGGGAGCGCAGCGGGGCGATCTCCTGATAGGCGGGCGAGTCCCACCAGGCCCGGGCCTCGGCCATGCCGGGGAAGCCGATCACCACCACGTGCCCGGGCCAGCCGCCCTCCTTCACCTCGTGCTGCGCCGCGTGCACCAGGAAACGCCCGCCGTACGGCGCGAACGTGGCGCCGATGCGCTCGATGTACTCGGCGATCTCCGGGTGCGGCGCGGCCTCCTGCAGGTGGCCGATCACGTAGGCGGTCATGGCGTCCTCCGGTCCTTTCGGGCTGCTGACATCCACGATCCTGGCAGGGGGCCGCCCGGGGGTCGATGACCTCTCAGGTAAGGGTCAGGCCCACGCCCTCCGCCAGCCGGAGCGCCGCGTGCCGGAAGAACTCCTCGCGGTCCTCCACCACCCGGTTGAACTGGCCGAACAGCTCGAAGTTCACCAGTCCGAACAGCTGCGCCCAGGCCGCCACCAGGGCGGTCACGGTCTCCGGGGGGAGGTCGGGGGCGAGGTCGGCGGCCATGCGGGCGGCCTCGTCGCGCAGCGCGGCCGGCAGGGGCGGTTCGGCGAGCGAGCCCGCGCGGTGGGCGTCGCCGGCGATCGTGAGGAACAGGCGGCCGACGCGCGCGGCGGGCGGCACGGTCGTCATCGGCGCGCTGTACCCGGGTACGGGCGAGCCGTAGATCAGGGCGTACTCGTGCGGGTGCGCCAGCGCCCACCGGCGTACGGCCTCGCAGACCGCCGTCCAGCGCCGGGCGGGCGGGGCGTCGCCGACCGACGCGGCGGCGGACTCCGCGGCCTCGCCGAGGGAGTCGTAGGCGTCGATGATGAGCGCGGTCAGCAGGTCGTCGCGACTGGGGAAGTAGCGGTAGAGGGCGGAGGAGACCATGCCGAGTGCGCGGGCGACCGCCCGCAGCGAGAGCTTCGCGGCGCCGTCGGCGGCCAGCTGTCTGCGCGCCTCGTCCTTGATGGCGGTGGTGATCTCGATCCTGGCCCGGGCCCGGGCGCCGCGTGCGATGTCCCTGCTCATGGCAGCCAGTCTGCCACGAAGAGAGAGCGGCGCACACAAGTGTGAGCACTGCTCTTGCTTTGGGTTGCCGATCGCGCAAGACTGAGGGCAGAGCGAGAGCACCGCTCACGGTTTTGTCTCAGGAGGCTGCCATGTCCGCACACGTCCGCAAGCCCGGCTGGTTCACCGTCAATGTCTTCAACCGTGCGGTCGCCTGGCTGACCGGCCGCGGCATCAGCGTCTGGGGCTCCCGGGTGCTCGCCGTCCGGGGCCGCAAGAGCGGCCAGTGGCGCACCACCCCGGTGAATCTACTCACGGTGGACGGCGCGCAGTACCTCGTCGCCCCGCGCGGCCACGTCCAGTGGACGCACAACATGCGCGCGGCGGGCGGTGGTGAGCTGCGGCTCGGCAAGCAGGTGGACCGGTTCACGGCGACGGAGGTCTCCGACGACGACAAGGCGCCGATCCTGCGCGCCTACCTCAAGCGCTGGAAGGCCGAAGTCGGCGTCTTCTTCAACGGGGTGGGCCCCGACTCCCCCGAGTCCGAGCTGCGCCGGATCGCCCCGGACCACCCCGTCTTCCGCGTCACGATCGCCGGCTGACCGGCCGGCCCCGCCACCGTCATGATCGCCCACCGACCGGCCGGCCCCGCCCGGGTCGCGCGCATCCGGCGACCGAGGGCCGGCCGACCGCCCTCGCTCCTGGTCTCTGCGTCACCCCGCGAGCCGAGCGATCGCCCCGCCCCCGGGCTCGCGTCGCCTCAGGAGTCGGCCTCGGTCGTGGCCGGGGAAGCGGTCTCGGCCGTCGCCGCCTGGCGGCGGTCCAGGGCGCTCAGCGCGCGGTGGGCGATCGGGCGGGTGCGGACGATGTCGGCCAGGTTCGTGGAGCCGCGGGTGATGTCCGTGAACGCCCGCCAGGCCGGCCGCAGACCGGTCAGGGCGGCGTGGAAGAGACCGGGGCGCCGCTCGAAGGCGGACAGCAGCCGCTTGCCGACGGCCATTTCGACGCCGAGCCCGGCCTTCACGGCGAACGCGTAGTTCAGGGCCTGACGCCGGGTGTCCACCGCGTCGTGCGCCTCGGCGATCCGTACCGCCCACTCCCCCGCGAGCCGGCCCGAGCGCAGGGCGAAGGAGATGCCCTCCCGGGTCCACGGCTCCAGCAGTCCGGCGGCGTCCCCGCACACCAGCACCCGTCCGCGCGAGAGCGGTGAGTCGTCGGCGCGGCAGCGGGTCAGATGGCCGGAGGAGATCCTCGGCTCGAACCCGGCGAGGCCGAGCCGGCCGATGAAGTCCTCGAGGTAGCGCTTGGTCGCCGCGCCCTCGCCGCGCGCCGAGATCACACCGACCGTCAGCGTGTCCCCCTTCGGGAACACCCAGCCGTAACTGCCGGGCAGCGGGCCCCAGTCGATCAGCACCCGCCCCTTCCAGTCCTCTGCGACGGTGTCCGGCACCGGGATCTCCGCCTCCAGACCGAGGTCGACCTGGTCGACCTTGACGCCGACGTGCGCCCCTATCCGGCTGGCGCTGCCGTCGGCACCGACCACCGCGCGGGCCAGCAGGGTCTCGCCGCCCTGCAGGACGACGGCGACCGTGCGCCGGTCCGGGACGGCCGGGCCGTGCTGCTCGACCCGCTGCACGGTGGCGCCGGTACGCAGCTCGGTGCCCGCCTTCTGCGCGTACTCGACGAGCTGCTGGTCGAACTCGGGACGGTTGATCAGCCCGAACAGCATCTGCCGGGAGCGCCGGGTGCGGGTGAAGCGGCCGTCCAGGGAGAACGTCACCGCGTGCACGCGATCCTTCAGCGGCAGCTCGAAACCGGGCGGGAGTGCGTCGCGCGAGGGACCGATGATGCCGCCGCCGCACGTCTTGTACCGCGGCAGCTCCGCCTTCTCCAGCAGGAGGACGCGCCGTCCGGCGACCGCGGCCGCGTAGGCGGCCGAGGCCCCCGCGGGTCCCGCGCCCACCACGACGACGTCCCACACCTGCCGCCCGTCGTCCGCCGAAGAGTTCTCGCTGCTCACGATGGTCTACCGCTCCCGATCACGCCGCTGCCGCTGCTGCCACAGGCATCCTACGGCGGAGATCGTCACGGCCCGCTGTGGGAGGATCGGCAGCACTCACCTGAACAACGTCGCACCCACGAGGAGCGTGCCCCATGTCGTCGCATCCGGTCGCCGAGACCGTCGCCGCGCTGATGCCCCGGGCCAAGGCGGAACTCGCCGAGCTGGTGGCCTTCAAGTCGGTGGCGGACTTCACGCAGTTCCCGAAGAGCGAGAGCGAGCAGGCCGCCCGCTGGGTCGCCGACGCGCTCACGGCCGAGGGCTTCGAGGACGTGGCGCTGCTGGACACCCCGGACGGCACGCAGTCGGTGTACGGCTACCTGCCCGGCCCCGAGGGCGCGAAGACCGTGCTGCTGTACGCGCACTACGACGTGCAGCCCCCGCTTGACGAGGCCGGCTGGGCGACCCCGCCGTTCGAGCTGACCGAGCGCGACGGCCGCTGGTACGGCCGCGGCGCCGCGGACTGCAAGGGCGGCGTCATCATGCATCTGCTGGCGCTGCGCGCGCTGAAGGCGAACGGCGGCATACCCGTCCACGTCAAGGTCATCGCCGAGGGCTCCGAGGAGCAGGGCACGGGCGGCCTGGAGCGCTACGCCGAAGAACACCCCGAGCTGCTGCGGGCGGACACGATCGTCATCGGCGACGCGGGCAACTTCCGGGTCGGGCTGCCGACCGTGACCACCACCCTGCGCGGTATGACCCTGGTCCGTGTGCAGGTGGACACGCTGGCGGGCAATCTGCACTCCGGACAGTTCGGCGGGGCCGCCCCGGACGCGCTGGCCGCGCTGATCCGGGTGCTGGATTCGCTGCGCGCCGAGGACGGCTCCACCACGGTCGACGGGCTGGCCGGTGACGCCGCCTGGGAGGGCCTGCAGTACGACGAGGAGCAGTTCCGCAAGGACGCCAAGGTGATCGACGGCGTCGAGCTGATCGGCTCCGGCACCGTCGCCGACCGCATCTGGGCCCGCCCGGCCGTCACCGTGCTCGGCATCGACTGCCCGCCGGTCGTCGGCGCCACGCCGTCCGTGCAGGCGAGCGCCCGCGCCCTGGTCAGCCTGCGCGTGCCGCCGGGCGTGGACGCCGCGGAGGCCACCAAGCTGCTCCAGGCCCATGTCGAGGCGCACACCCCGTGGGGAGCCCGGGTCGCCGTCGAACAGGTCGGCCAGGGCCAGGCCTTCAGCGCCGACGCCGCCAGCCCCGCCTACCAGGCGATGGCCGACGCGATGGCGGTGGCCTACCCGGGCCAGGAAATGCAGTACGCGGGGCAGGGCGGCTCCATCCCGCTGTGCAACACCCTCGCCGCGCTCTACCCGCAGGCGGAGATCCTGCTGATCGGACTGAGCGAGCCCGAGGCGCAGATCCACGCCGTGAACGAGAGCGTGTCGCCGCAGGAGCTGGAGCGGCTGTCCGTCGCCGAAGCGCTGTTCCTGCGCAACTACGCGGCCGGCTGACCGGCTCTGCTCTCAGCCAAGGGCCCCGCGCGCGCCGCCCGGGGCCCTTACGTTCGCCCCATGGACGTCATCGAACTGCTCCCCCGCCTCCATCTGCTGCGCTTCCCCGTCGGCCAGGCCTACCTGTGGCGGGACGGCGACGACGATCTGACGCTGATCGACGCCGGGCCGGTGGGCTCCGGGGGCGCCGTGGCGGAGGCGATCACGTCGCTCGGGCTCGCCCCCGGTGCCGTACGGCGGATCGTGCTGACGCATTTCCACGAGGATCACGCGGGCGGGGCGGGCGAGTGGGGTGACGTGCCCGTGCTCGCGCACCGGCTGGACGCGCCGTACGTCCGCCAGGAGCGGCCGGGGCCTGCGCCGGTGCTCCAGGACTGGGAGCGGGCGCTGCACGCCGAGGTCACCCGGGGTCTGCCGCCGCTGAGCGAGGCGACCCCGCCGCCGGTGGTCCACGCGGTGTCCGGCGGCGACGTCCTGGACTTCGGTGCGGGCGCCCGTGTGGTGCACGTCCCCGGGCACACGGACGGCAGCATCGCGCTGCATCTGCCCGCGCACGGGGTGCTGTTCACCGGGGACACGATCGCCGCGTCCCCGGTGGACGGCGCGGTGATGCCGGGCGTGTTCAATCTGGACCGGGAGCGGGCACTGGCGTCGCTGCGGCAACTGGCCGGTCTGGAGACGGAGGTGGCCTGCTTCGGCCATGGGGACGCGGTGACCTCGGGGGCGGGTGAGGTGCTACGGGCGGTGGCGGACCAGCACGCCTGACCCGGCCGGCTCACCCCACGGGGCGGCCCGCCTCCAGATACAGCGCGGCGCCGCGTTCTCGGGCGCGCAGGGCCCAGCGCAGTCGCTCGTAGCGCACGGGTGGGAGCAGCCCGGCCGCCTCGTGTTCGGTGACGAAGCGCCAGCCGCGCAGTTCGGGCCCCGGGAGCAGCACCTGGCGGGCCGCGGCGGAGTCGAGGCGGCCGCCGTCGAAGAGCAGGCGCAGACCGCCGTAGCCGGGGGGCGCGGGCCGTTCCCAGTCCACGACGAGGAGCCGGGGCACCTCGTCCAGCCGTATCCCGGTCTCCTCCGCGACCTCGCGCATGCCCGCGCGGGCCGGCGCCTCGCCGGGTTCGACGACACCGCCGGGGAACTCCCAGCCGGGCTTGTAGGTGGGGTCGACGAGCAGCACCCGGTCCTGTTCGTCGAAGAGGAGCACACCGGCGGCCACGGTCTCGCCGGTGGGTTCGGGCGTCTGCACGATGTCGCAGACGGACGCGGCGCCGCTGCCGACCGCCTGCGCGATCCGCACGGCGGTCTCCTGCGGCGTGAGGGCGCCCGTGTCGATGAGGTGCGCGTCGGCGGTGAGCCAGGAGGCGAGGGCCGCGCGGTAGGGCTCGATGTGGTCGTAGGCCCACTGCCGGACGCGTATCTCGCCGTCCGGGAGGTCCGGCGGGACGGGGCGGGTGGCTATCCGCTCGCGCAGGATCGTTTCAGCCGGGGCGAGGAGAAGGTGCCGGACCTCGATCCGGCGGGCGGCGAGGCCGCCGAAGATCTCGTCCCGGTACTCCTGACGCAGCAGGGTCATGGGGACCACGAGGGTGCCGCCCAGCTCGGCGAGCAGCGCGGCGGCGGTGTCGATGACGAGACGGCGCCAGATCGGCAGGTCCTGGAAGTCGCCGACGTCGGCGAGGCGTTTGGGCGGCAGCAGGTGCTGGAGCGCTCCGCCGATGAGCTCGGGGTCGAAGAGCGTGCTGTTCGGGATCACGTCGATCAGTTCGCGCGCGGTGGTGGACTTCCCCGCTCCGAACGCACCGTTGATCCAGACGACGGTCACGGTTCCCCCTCTTCTGTTGGCCCCCTGTGGCTTGCCCGCTCCACCCTGCCACGGAAACCAGCGCCAGTTGAGGGCGCATGACGCGGCGGTGCCGCCCCTCACGCACCCGGGCGCGGAAGGGGCGGCACCGCCGTGGCCGGCCCGCTCCTCGTCACTCGCCTCCGCCGAGCGCGCCCTCGTCGACCTGGAAACTGTCCTGGGCGACGGTGTGGTCCAGGGTGCTGAGGGTGTCTCCCACGTTCAGGTTCGTCAGATCGTCGGCGTCCAGACCGTGCGAGGGGGTGATCGCCGCGACGACGAAGCCGGTGGCGAGGGAGGCGATGGCGAGCATGCTGCGCTTCTTCATGCCCGGCTCAACTGCGCGATCGGGCGGAGGTCACGCCCCGGCTGATTTCACCTCCCGTTCACGAGCGGCCCCTCGCGTTCCGCACCGCGACGACCACCGTCCGCAGCGCGAAGTTCTCACGACCCGCCATCTTCCAACACAGTCCCACACGTTCTACCGTGAACGCGCATCGATGACGAGTGCATGACGTCATCCCCTTCTCGTTGGTCGGAGGCATGTCACCATGCGTCACACCGGCACATCGCGTCACAGAATCCTCGGAGCGCTCACGGCAGGGCTCCTGTGTACGGCCGGGCTCACCGCCCCGGCCGTCGCCGTGTCCGGCGCCCCCGCCGCGCCGGACACGGCCACCCTCGCCGACGGGCTCGCGCTCACCCCGCCGATGGGCTTCAACAACTGGAACTCCACGCACTGCCGGGCGGAGTTCAATGAGGCGATGGTCAAGGGCATCGCCGACCTCTTCGTCGCCAAGGGCCTCAAGGCCGCGGGGTACCAGTACGTCAACCTCGACGACTGCTGGGCGCTCCCGCAGCGCGACGCCGCGGGCAAGCTCGTGCCCGACCCGGCCCGCTTCCCGGGCGGTATCAAGGCGGTCGCCGACTACGTCCACGCCAAGGGCCTGAAACTCGGCATCTACACCAGCGCCGGAACGAAGACCTGCAGCGACATCGGCTTCCCCGGCGGCCTGGGCCACGAGTACAGCGACGCCCGGCAGTTCGCCGACTGGGGCGTCGACTACCTCAAGTACGACAACTGCAACAACCAGGGCGTCGACGCCAAGCAGCGCTACACCACCATGCGCGACGCGCTGAAGGCGACCGGGCGGCCCATCGTCTTCAGCATCTGCGAATGGGGCCAGAACAAGCCCTGGGAGTGGGCCGCCGACGTCGGTCACCTGTGGCGCACCACGGGCGACATCTCCGACAGCTGGGGCTCGATGCTGGCCATCGCCAAGCAGAACCTGCCGCTCGCCCCGTACGCCGGTCCCGGCCACTGGAACGACCCGGACATGCTGGAGGTCGGCAACGGCGGCATGACGGACACCGAGTACCGCTCGCACTTCTCCCTCTGGTCGGTCATGGCCGCGCCCCTGCTCATCGGCACCGACCTGCGCAAGGCCACGGACGCGACGTACGAGATCCTGGCCAACAAGGAGGTCATCGCCGTCGACCAGGACCCGCTGGGCAAGCAGGGCACCGTCGTCTCCTCGGCCGGAGGCCGCTGGGTGATCGCCAAGCAGCTGCGGGACGGCAGCCGCGCGGTCGCCCTGTTCAACGAGTCGTCCACGGCGCAGCGCATCGCCACCACCGCACAGGCCGTCGGGCTCCCGGCCGCCGACGGCTACACCCTGCGCGACCTGTGGCGGCACACGTCGTACAACACCGCGGGAACCATCGCGGCCACGGTCCCCGCGCACGGCACGGTGCTGGTCCGCGTCGCCGCCGACGGCGGCTGGGCCGCGCAGCCGCCGGCCGTCGAGGCCGGCCTGGACGGCGGCGCGTACGTCGAGGCGGGCAGGCCGGTCGCGGTGACGTCCACGGCCACCGACCTCGGCCGGACCCCCGCCCGTGCCGTCTCCGTCGCCCTGACCGGCCCCGCCGGCTGGACGGTGCAGGCCGCCTCGCCCACCACGACGGCGTCGCTGCCCACCGGCCGTTCCCTGAGCACCGCCTGGACGGTCACCGCTCCTCCCGGGACACCGACCGGGTCGTACGGCCTGACGCTGACGACGAGTTACCGCTCGCCGACCGGTGTGCGGGCGGCGAACACCCTGACTGTGACGGCGTCCGTGGTCGTGCCGCCGCCCGCCGGAGTGTCGTACCTCGGCGATCTGCCGTGGCTGTCGGCCGACAGCGGCTGGGGACCGGTGGAACGCAACACCAGCAACGGCGAGAGCGCGGCCGGTGACGGTCGTCCGCTCACCATCGGCGGCGTGGTGTACGGCAAGGGGCTCGGCGTGCACGCGCCCAGCACCGTCGCCTACTACACCGGCCGCTCCTGCAAGACGGTCAGCGCGTCCGTCGGCGTCGACGACGAGAAGGACACGAAGGGCACGGTCGCCTTCGAGGTGCGCGCCGACGGCCACACGGTCGCCTCGACCGGGGTGCTGACCAACGCCATGCCCGCGCAGCCCCTCACCGCGGACGTGTCCGGTGCGCAGGTGGTGGAGCTGGTCGTCACCGACGGCGGCGACGGAGTCGACTCCGACCACGCCGACTGGGCGGACGCCCGGCTGACCTGCTGACCGCACACCGCGACGCCCGCCCCGGGCCGGGGCGGGCGTCGGGCGGCACTCCGTCGGCGATCCCGGGCGGCGCCTCGGCTCAGACGCCCGCCGCGGCGACCCCCGCCACTCCCGTGAGCGCGGCCGCCGCCGCTCCCACCAGGCCCGCGTCGGTGCCCATCTGGGCCGGGGCCACCGTCAGCCGGCGGACGAAGGACAGCGTCGCGTAGTCGGCCAGCGAGCGGCGCAGCGGGGCGAAGAGCACCTCGCCGGCATTGCCCACACCTCCGCCGATCACCGCGACGTCGATCTCCACCAGGGTAGCGGTGGCCGCGATGCCGGCGGCCAGCGCCTGGGCGGCCCGCTCGAAGGAGGCGACGGCCACCGGGTCGCCGGCGCGGGCGGCGGCGGCCACCGCGGCCGCGGAGGTGTCACCGTCGGGGCCGGGCCGCCAGCCGTCGTCCAGGGCGCGGCGGGCGATGTTCGGACCGCTGGCGATGCGCTCGACGCAGCCGCGCGAGCCGCACGGACACAGATCGCCGTCGAGGTCCACGCTGATGTGCCCGATGTGACCGGCGTTGCCGGTGGGGCCGGGATGGAGCCGGCCGTTCAGCACCAGGCCGCCGCCGACCCCCGTGGACACCACCATGCACAGGGCGTTGGCGTGTCCGCGGGCCGCGCCCTGCCAGTGCTCGGCGGCGGTGATCGCCACGCCGTCACCGATCAGTTCCACCGGCAGACCGCCGGTCACCGCACGGGCCCGCCCCACCAACGGGAAACCGCGCCAGCCGGGGATGTTCACCGGGCTCACGGTGCCCGCGGAGGCGTCCACCGGGCCCGCGCTGCCGATGCCCAGCGCCCGCGCGCGCCCCCACAGCGGCGAGACCGCCAGCTCGCCGAGCACCTCCTCGACGGCCCGCATCACGGTGTCGCCGTCCTCCCGGGCGGGCGTCGGGCGCTGGGCGCGCACCAGGATCGTGCCGCGGTCGTCGACCAGCGCGCCGGCGATCTTGGTGCCGCCTATGTCGAGCGCGGCCACGAGGTCGGTGGTCATCAGTGTCGGATCTCCCCGTTCGGCGATGGGAACCAAGCGAAACCTGAAAAGGTGCGGAACGCCGCGGGCCGGCGGTGGGGGCGCGGGCCGGAGTGTGCGAGGGACAGTCTCCCCTGCCTGTGACAACGTTGTCCAGGCTCTATGCTCGACG
Organism: Streptomyces sp. NPDC104814; assembly: GCF_055583185.1. Taxonomy (NCBI): domain Bacteria; kingdom Bacillati; phylum Actinomycetota; class Actinomycetes; order Kitasatosporales; family Streptomycetaceae; genus Streptomyces; species Streptomyces sp. NPDC104814. The sequence continues at coordinate 246,501 of NZ_JBVJOL010000004.1, forward strand.
CCACATCCTCATACAAGCCCATGGACCTCCGCATCCTCTCGGCGGTTGGATGGGGCCGACGGAGCCCCCGCTCCCCGTGGACCACAGGACAGGACAGCGCACCGTGCCCGAGACCGCCCGCAGCACCGCCCGCCTCACCGACCGCCTGCCCGGCAGCCGGTACGGCAACCGTCCCACCATGAAGGACGTGGCGGCCCGCGCCGGAGTCGGCCTGAAGACCGTCTCCCGGGTGGTCAACGGCGAGCCCGGCGTCACCCCGGACACCGAACGGCGCGTGCAGGAGGCCATCGAGGCGCTGGGCTTCCGCCGCAACGACAGCGCCCGTGTGCTGCGCAAGGGCCGCACCGCGAGCATCGGGCTGGTCCTGGAGGACCTCGCGGACCCGTTCTACGGCCCGCTCAGCCGCGCGGTGGAGGAGGTGGCCCGGGCACACGGGGCGCTGCTGATCAACGGCTCCAGCGCCGAGGACCCGGACCGCGAGCAGGAGCTGGCCCTGGCGCTGTGCGCGCGGCGGGTGGACGGCCTGGTGGTGATCCCCGCCGGAGACGACCACCGCTATCTGGAGCCGGAGATCCGGGCGGGGGTGGCGACCGTGTTCGTGGACCGCCCGGCGGGCCGCATCGACGCGGACTGCGTGCTGTCGGACAACTACGGCGGAGCCCGCGACGGCGTGGCCCATCTGATCGCGCACGGGCACCGCCGGATCGGCTTCATCGGGGACATGCCCCGGATCCACACGGCCGCCGAGCGGCTGCGCGGCTACCGGGCCGCGATGGAGGACGCGGGCATACCCGTGGCGGACGCCTGGATGTCGCTGGGCGCCACCGACCCCGAGCGGGTGCGCCGGGCCGCCGAGGACATGCTGTCCGCGCCCGAGCCGGTCACCGCGATCTTCACCGGCAACAACCGGGTCTCGGTGACGGTGATCCGCGTCCTCGCGGCCCACGACCGCCCGGTCGCGCTCGTCGGCTTCGACGACGTCGAGCTAGCCGACCTGCTCCAGCCGGGCCTCACGGTGGTCGCCCAGGACGCGGCGGCCCTCGGCCGTACGGCCGCCGAGCGGCTCTTCCGCCAGCTGGACGGCGACCTCGTCGCCCCCGAACGCGTCGAACTGCCCACCCGGCTGATCGCCCGCGGCTCCGGCGAGCTGCCGCCGGGGCGGTGACCCGACCGCCGGGTGGCTGGTGCTGCGACCGGAAAGGTTCACCGGCTCACCTTTCCGGTCGCAGCACTAGTCTGGGTCCCGATGGTGCATTCCAGCCTGGCAGCGCTCGGCCTGGCCCAGGTGCCGCGGGAGGACCCGCTGCTGTACCCCGGTGCCTGGCCGCGGGACTCGGGGCTGCTCGACGGGGACCGGCTGCTGCCGCTCCACCGTCTGGTGTACGACGACCGCGCCCCCGTGCTGACGGTCGGCTCCAACGCCTGCCCCGGCCAGCTGCGCCACAAGCTGGACGAGTTCGCGGTCACCTCGCCCGTGCCGATGGTCAGGGCCCGGGTGACCGGTGTGGACGTCGGGGTCTCGGCGCACGTCAGCCGCATGGGCTATGTCTCGGCCTCCCCCGTCCGCTCCTCCGCCCGCGTCCGGGAGCTGTTCGTGATCTGGCTGGACCCGGAGCAGCTCGCCGTGATCGACGCGAGCGAGGGCGTGCCACTGCCGCACGGCAACTTCCAGCGGGCATGGCTACCCGCACCGGACGTACAGGTCACCCTCGCCGACGGCAGCCTGCTTCCGGGCGTGTACTGCTACGTCAACCGGCACGGCGTACTGCGCGGCCACACCCGGGCACCGCGCGACCACCCCGGCCAGCGCGCACTGCTGAACGAACTCGTACGAGCCTCGCCACGCCTGCGCGAGCTGTTCGGAGCGACCCCGGAGGAATTCTGCACCCGAGCCCGCGCAGACGCGGGCCTGTGCGCCCGGGGCACGCACCTGTTCGCCGAAGAGAACCTCGTCACCACATCCGGCCTGGAGCGGTATGCATAGCCGCGACGACCGCCAGGCGCCCACGGCGGGAAGGGGACGGGGTGGGGGGTGTCCGCCCGCAGCGCCCGGCACCGTGACACGGCACGCCCGTCGAAGACGGCCGGCCGGACCGAGGACGGACACCCCCCACCGCGGCCCCGCCTTGACCACCAACCGCAGGCGCGACACCAGCCCCCACCGGACGGCAACGGGCCGCCGCAGGCAAAAAAGGGGCGCGGGGAACGGCGCGACCAGCCACAACGAACCCGCAGACAACAACGCACCGAGCGCCGCAGGCACAACGCACCCCGGCCGCAGGCTACTGCGCGGAAGCCGTCAGATCCCCCCGCCGAGGAGCGGAGAAGCCCTCCAGGTCGCCCCGCGTGAGCCCCGTCGCCTCGGCCACCTCGGTGACATCGAGCGCACCGCAGTCCAGCCCCCGCAGCAGGTACCCGCTGAGCGCCTTCGCCGTGGCCGGCTCGTCCATGACGTCGCCGTCGACATGCCCGGCGTAGCGGGCGAGGCGGGCGGCGGCCTGCTCGAAGCCCTCGCGGTAGAAGGCGAACACGGCGGCGTAGCGGGTGGGGATGTGCCCCGGGTGCATGTCCCAGCCCTGGTAGTAGGCGCGGGAGAGCGCCCGGCGGGTCAGGCCGTAGTGCAGCCGCCAGGCGTCGTGGACCTTCTCGGTGGGCCCGACCGGCAGGACGTTGGTGGAGCCGTCGGAGACGCGTACGCCGGTGCCGGCGGCCGCGACCTGCATGATCGCCTTGGCGTGGTCGGCGGCCGGGTGGTCGCTGGCCTGATAGGCGGCGGAGACGCCGAGGCAGGCGCTGTAGTCGAAGGTGCCGTAGTGCAGTCCGGTGGCGCGGCCCTCGGCGGCCTGGATCATCCGGGCGACCGTGGCGGTGCCGTCGGTGGCGAGGATCGACTGGCTGGTCTCGATCTGGATCTCGAAGCCGATGCGGCCGGGCTCCAGACCGCGGGCCTTCTCGAACGCCTCCAGGAGGCGGACCATGGCGGTGACCTGCTCGGGGTAGGTCACCTTGGGCAGGGTGAGGGTGAGCCCGTCCGGCAGCCCGCCGTGCTCCAGCAGCCCGCTGAGGAAGACGTCCAGGGTCCGGATGCCCCGGTCGCGGACGGCGGCCTCCATGCACTTCATGCGGATGCCCATGTAGGGGGCGGCCGTGCCCTCGGCGTACGCGGAGGCGATGAGACGCGCGGCGCGGGCGGCGTCCTCGTCCTCGTCCTCGCCGTGGTAGCCGTCCTCGAAGTCGACGCGCAGGTCTTCGATGGGCTCGCGCTCCAGCTTGGCGCGCACGCGGGTGTAGACGGGCTCGGCGAGGTCGTCGGAGAGCCCGAGGACGCGGGCGAAGGAGGCGGCGTCCGGGGCGTGCTCGTCCAGCGCGGCGAGGGCCTGGTCGCCCCAGGAGCGGATGGTGCCGGCGGCGAAGACGTCACCGGGGACGTAGACGGTGTGCACGGGCTGGCGGGTGCCGGGGTCGCCCGGGTAGCGGCGCTCCAGTTCGGCGTCGACCGGCGCGAGGGAGGCACTGATCTCCTCGCTGACGGCGCCCGCGAGGCTCGTCGCCACCTTCTCCTGCTGGCCCTGACCCATCCCGCACCCTCCTGTTTTCCGCTCTATGGAATCAATAATCCGTAGAGCGAAGTTATCTGTGGATCTTCCTCCTGGTCAACACCCTGTCCACAGCATGAACCCCTGGCCGTGACACGGCGAGGCCCCCGCGACCGCGCAGGTCACGGGGGCCTCGGCGAGCCGGGCGGGGATCAGCCCTTGCGGGACTTGACCTCGTCGGTCAGCTGCGGGACGACGTCGAAGAGGTCGCCGACGATGCCGTAGTCGACCAGCTCGAAGATCGGGGCCTCGGGGTCCTTGTTGATGGCCACGATGGTCTTCGAGGTCTGCATACCGGCGCGGTGCTGGATGGCACCGGAGATGCCGCAGGCCACGTACAGCTGCGGCGAGACCGACTTGCCGGTCTGGCCGACCTGGTTGGTGTGCGGGTACCAGCCCGCGTCCACGGCGGCACGCGAGGCGCCGACGGCCGCACCGAGCTGGTCGGCGAGGCCCTCGATGAGGGAGAAGTTCTCCGCGCCGTTCACACCGCGGCCACCGGAGACCACGATCGCGGCCTCGGTCAGCTCCGGACGGCCCGTCGACTCACGCGGCGTACGGCCGGTGACCTTGGTGCCGGTCGCCTTGTCGGAGAACGTCACGGACAGGGCCTCGACGCTGCCCGCGGCCGGGGCGGCCTCCACGGCGGCCGAGTTCGGCTTGACCGTGATGACCGGGGTGCCCTTGACGACACGGGACTTGGTGGTGAAGGACGCGGCGAACACCGACTGGGTGGCCACCGGGCCCTCGTCGCCGGCCTCCAGGTCGACGGCGTCGGTGATGATGCCGGAGCCGATGCGCAGCGCCAGACGCGCGGCGATCTCCTTGCCCTCGGCGGAGGACGGCACCAGGACGGCGGCCGGGGAGACGGCCTCGACGGCGGCCTGCAGGGCGTCCACCTTCGGCACGACCAGGTACTCGGCGTACTCGGAGGCGTCGTGGGTGAGGACCTTCACCGCGCCGTGCTCGGCGAGCGCGGCGGCGGTGTCGCCGGCGCCGTTGCCGAGCGCGACGGCGACCGGCTCGCCGATCCGGCGGGCCAGCGTCAGCAGCTCCAGAGTGGGCTTGCGGACGGCACCGTCCACGTGGTCGACGTAGACGAGAACTTCAGCCATGGGAATGCATCTCCTGCGGGGATTGCGAAGTCTGAGGGGCGGTCAGGGAAGCGGTCCCTGCTCCAGGGACGAACGGGTCCCTTAGATGAACTTCTGGCTCGCGAGGTACTCAGCGAGCTGCTTGCCGCCCTCGCCCTCGTCCTTGACGATCTGGCCCGCGGTGCGCGCGGGGCGCTCGTTCGCGGCCTCGACCTTGGTGAACGCGCCCTCCAGGCCGACCTCTTCGGCCTCGATGTCGAGGTCGGACAGGTCCCAGGACTCCACCGGCTTCTTCTTGGCCGCCATGATGCCCTTGAAGGACGGGTAACGGGCCTCGCCGGACTGGTCGGTGACCGACACGACGGCCGGCAGCGAGGCCTCGAGGGTCTCCGAGGCGGCGTCGCCGTCGCGGCGGCCCTTGACCGTGCCGTCCTCGACCGAGACCTCGGACAGCAGCGTGACCTGCGGGACGCCCAGACGCTCGGCGACCAGCGCCGGGACGACGCCCATGGTGCCGTCGGTGGAGGCCATGCCGGAGATGACCAGGTCGTAACCGGCCTTCTCGATCGCCTTGGCCAGCACCAGGGAGGTGCCGATGGCGTCCGTGCCGTGCAGGTCGTCGTCCTCGACGTGGACGGCCTTGTCGGCGCCCATGGACAGCGCCTTGCGCAGCGCGTCCTTGGCGTCCTCGGGGCCGATGGTCAGGACGGTGACCTCGACGTCGTCGTCGGAGTTCTCGGCGATCTGCAGCGCCTGCTCGACGGCGTACTCGTCCAGCTCGGAGAGCAGACCGTCCACGTCGTCCCGGTCGACGGTCAGGTCATCGGCGAAGTGCCGGTCGCCAGTGGCGTCGGGCACGTACTTCACAGTGACAACGATCCTCAAGCTCACGCCGGCTCTCCTACTGCCTCGTCATTTCTCGGCTGCCTACTTGAGAGGCAGCATAGGCGCCCCAAGCGGCCGATTCCGGTACGGGGCGGTCCCCGCTCCGACCGAAATATTACTCGTCAGTACATCCAGTTCCTGCCCGCTAAGCAAGCGCTTTGAACTGTGACCTTTGCAACGCAGCGTAACCGGAACCGGACCGCTCCGCAGGGGAGCCGGAGCGTGACTAATCGCGCAGAGCAGTGAAGCGGCCCTGGTGGTAAAGGAGCGGGCGGCCGGGCCCGGCGGGGTCCCCCACGACGACCTCGGCGAGGACGATGCGGTGGTCACCGGCCGGAACCCGGGCGACCACCCGGCACACCAGCCAGGCCAGGACGTCGTCCAGCACGGGCACGCCCTGCGGGCCCTCGCGCCAGGCCGTGGGGGCGCCGAAGCGGTCGGCGCCGCTGCGGGCGAAGGTGGCGGCCAGCTCCTGCTGGTGCTCACCGAGGATGTGCACGCCGACGTGGCCGGCCTCGGATATCGCCGGCCAGCTGGAGGCGCCGGTGCCGATCCCGAAGGACAGCAGCGGGGGCTCGGCGGAGACGGAGGTGAGGGAGGTCGCGGTGAAACCGACCGGCCCCGACGCACCGCGTGCGGTGATCACGGCGACCCCGGCCGCGTGCCGCCGGAAGACGGAGCGGAGGAGGTCGGGCGAGGCGAGCCGGGGGGTGCGCAGGTCGGGCGAGGCCGTCATGGAGTTGTCCTTCAGCGGGGAGAGGCGAGGGGGCGCGGGGCGGCTGGGCCCGGACAGCGCGCGCTCGCGGTGCGGACGAGGTCGACGTGCACCCGTCCATGAAGGAGAAGTTCCGAAGGCATGCGGTCAGGCTGACGATAGGTGGCGAGCACAGTCAAGTACGTCCCGTGGAGTGGGAGACAGCTCACCGTGACCGAACGGGGCGTCACACCGCCTCGCCGAGGGCCGCGATGACGTCGGCCTTGCGCGGCTGACCGGTGGCCCGTCGCACGACGCGGCCGTCGGCGTCGAGGACCAGCACTGTCGGGGTCTTCAGGATGTCGAGCGCGCGCACCAGCTCCAGGCGGGCCTCCGCGTCGATCTCCAGGTGCGTGACGCCCGGAACCAGGCCGGCGACCTCGCCGAGCACCCTCCGGGTGGCCCGGCAGGGCGCGCAGAAGGCGCTGGAGAACTGCACCAGCGTGGCCCGCTCCCCCAGTTCGCCGCCGAGGTCGGCCGCCGTGAGCCGCTTGCCCTGATCGCGCACGCGCACCCGTACTCTCCCGCTCCGCCGTCGCTGCACCAGGCCGTAGGCGCTCGCCAGCGCGAGCACCACGACACACACCACCAGTCCGGTCATCATCCGCATCAGCATTCATCAGACTGCAAAGATTCCCCGCTCCCAGAAGTCCATCCGTTGCGGAATGCTTGCCTCCATGGACATCGACGTGAGGGGGCCGCGGTTCGGTGCGGCCGTGACGACCGTAGTGCTGGCCGTCGTGCTGATCACGGGCAACCCCTGGCTGCTGGCCTGGCAGACGCTGGCGTTCGCGCTGGGCGCGGCGGGCGGGGTGCAGCGCTCGCCGTACGGCTGGGCGTTCCGCACGGCGGTACGGCCGCGGCTCGGCCCGCCGAGGGCGTTCGAGGCGCCCGAGCCGCCGCGGTTCGCGCAGGCGGTGGGGCTGGTGTTCGCCGGTGTCGGCCTGGCCGGCTACACGCTGGGGCCGCAGTGGCTGGGGATGGCGGCGACCGGGGCGGCCCTGGCGGCGGCCTTCCTGAACGCGGCGTTCGCGTACTGCCTGGGGTGCGAGATGTACCTGCTGGTGCGACGTACGGCGGTTCGCGCAGAGTAAAGGGAACATAAAGGCGCAGGTCGATGATGGGTGGACGTGACGAGGATCTCGCGGCGGACGGGCACCAGGACTGGCTCCCGCCCGTTGTTTCGGGCACGATCTGCGACAAGCCGTGAACCTACGGCTGCGTAACTTGACTTCCGCCGGGAACAACCCTTCTTGGCATTCCCTGGCAGCGGATGAAGAAGGAAGGGTCCGTCCCGCCCATGGCAGAACTCGTCTACCGCCCCGTCATCGGTCTCGCCAAAACCCTGTTCAAGGCATGGGACCTCAAGATCGACTGCCGGGGGTCGGAGAACATTCCGCGGACGGGCGGTGCTGTGCTGGTGAGCAACCACATCAGCTACCTCGACTTCATCTTCAACGGCCTCGCGGCGCTCCCGCAGAAGCGGCTGGTGCGCTTCATGGCGAAGGAGTCGGTGTTCCGGCACCGGATCTCCGGGCCGCTGATGCGCGGCATGAAGCACATCCCGGTGGACCGCGAGCAGGGCGAGGCCGCCTACGCGCACGCACTGGACGCTCTGCGCTCCGGCGAGGTGATCGGGGTGTTCCCGGAGGCCACCATCTCGCCCTCGTTCACCCTGAAGAGCTTCAAGTCGGGCGCCGCCCGCCTCGCCCAGGAAGCAGGGGTCCCGCTGATCCCGATGGCGGTGTGGGGCACGCAGCGGCTGTGGACCAAGGGCCACCCCCGCAACTTCAAGCGCAGCCACACCCCGATCACCATCCGGGTGGGCGAGCCCGTCGAGGCGCCGCGCGACCAGTACGCCGGCGCGATCACCCGTCGTCTGCGCGAGCGCGTGCAGGAGCTGCTGGAGGCCGCCCAGCGCGCCTACCCGGTCCGCCCGAAGGACGCGGGCGACACCTGGTGGATGCCGGCCCACCTGGGCGGTACGGCGCCGACGCCGGAGCAGGTCCGGGCGGCCGAGGCGCACTGACGACCCGCCGGCCCGTTCTCACAGCGCGGTCGGATAGCTCCCCCACAGCGACGGGACGTCCGGTGCGGCCCGCAGCGACGCGAGGATCGCCGGGTGCGGGGCGGCGTACAGCTCCGGGTAGTCCCGCTCACCCGCCTCGGCGTCGGGCACGAAGGGCAGTCGCTCCCCGTCCAGGCTGAACGCCGCTTTCTCGCCGGGCGGGCCGCCGCGCGGGTCCTGGCGGTGCCAGGCGCCGTTGAAGCGGACCGCGACCAGACCGTGCACCGCCTCGAACTTCTGGTAGCACAGCGCCGTGGGGATGTCCTCGGCGCGCAGCAGCGCGGCCAGGGCATGGGACTTGGCGCAGCAGATGCCGGTGCGCCGCTCGATCACGTCGGAGGCGCGCCAGGTCAGGCGCGGGTCGCCGCTGTCCAGCGAGTGCGGGATCTCGTCACGCACGAACTCGAAGGCCGCACGCGCATAGTCATACGAGTCGGTGGCGCCGTCGGCCAGTCTCGCAGCCGTCTGCCGCACCATCGGGTGGTGATGGTCGATGACCTCATCGGCCGCCAAGTAGGCGGAAAGGTCGGGGTTGTTCTGGATCGGCTCCATGGCCGCAGAGCATAGGAAAGCGATCACCCGAGCGTCAATGACTTTTCGGGTGATCGCATACCTATGCAGAATCGAGGGCTACCGCGCCATCTCTTCCTTCAGTGCGGCGAGGAACGCGTCCACGTCGTCCTCGGTGGTGTCGAAGGAGCACATCCAGCGCACCACACCGTCGGCCTCGTCCCAGAAGTAGAAGCGGAAGCGCTTCTGCAGCCGCTCGCTCACGTCGTGCGGCAGCCGGGCGAAGACGCCGTTGGCCTGGACGGGGTAGAGGATCTCCACGCCGTGCACGGACCGCACGCCCTCGGCCAGACGCTGGGCCATCTCGTTGGCGTGCCGGGCGTTGCGCAGCCAGAGATCCTTGGCGAACAGCGCCTCCAGCTGGACCGAGACGAAACGCATCTTGGAGGCCAGCTGCATCGACATCTTCCGCAAATGCTTCATCTGCCGCACCGCGTCCTGGTTGAGGACGACGACCGCCTCGCCGAACAGCGCGCCGTTCTTCGTCCCGCCCAGGGAGAGGATGTCCACGCCGACCGCGTTGGTGAAGGTGCGCAGGGGCACGTTCAGCGACGCGGCCGCGTTCGATATCCGGGAGCCGTCCAGGTGCACCCGCATGCCGTGGGCGTGGGCGTGCTCGCAGATCGCGCGGATCTCGTCGGGCGTGTAGAGGGTGCCCAGCTCGGTGGACTGGGTGATCGAGACGACCTGCGGCATCGCACGGTGCTCGTCCTCGAAGCCCCACGCCTGCCGGTCGATCAGCTCGGGTGTGAGCTTGCCGTCCGGGGTGGAGACGGTGAGCAGCTTCAGGCCGCCCATCCGCTCCGGCGCGCCGCCCTCGTCGACGTTGATGTGCGCACTGTCCGCGCAGATCACCGCACCCCAGCGGTCGGTGACCGCCTGGAGCGCCACGACGTTGGCGCCGGTGCCGTTGAACACCGGGAACGCCTCGGCCGTGGCGCCGAAGTGGCTGCGCACGATCCGCTGGAGGTTCTCCGTGTAGTCGTCCTCGCCGTAGGCCACCTGGTGCCCGCCGTTGGCCAGCGCGAGGGCGGCGAGCACCTCGGGGTGGGCGCCGGCGTAGTTGTCGCTGGCGAAACCGCGGACCTCGGGGTCGTGATGGCGACGCGCGTCGGTCTTGGGGGGGTTCACGGCTTCTCGGTCAGCCACAGACGGTTTCCGTTCACTTCCGCGGCGGGCTTGTCCCAGACGCGCACGATCTCCTCGGCGAGGTCCTTGACGTCCGTGAAGCCCGCGAACTTCGCATTGGGGCGGTCGGCGCGCATCTGGTCGTGCAGCAGTGCCTTCACCACCAGGATGACAGCCGCCGAGGTGGGCCCGTCGGCGCCCTCACCGATGCCGGCCTTGCGGAAGTAGTCCGCCATGGCCAGCGTCCACGCTTCGGAGGCGGCCTTCGCGGCGGCGTACGCGGCGTTGCCGGCGGTCGGCTTGGTGGCACCGGAGGCGCTGATCAGGACGTAGCGGCCGCGGTCGCTGCGCTGCAGCGCCTCCGAGAAGGCCAGGGAGGTGTGCTGGACGGTGCGGATGAGCAGCAGCTCCAGAAAGTCCCAGTCGTCGAGGCTGGTCTTGATGAAGGTCTCGCTGCCGCGCCAGCCGCCGACCAGGTGCACCAGGCCGTCGATCCGGCCGAACTCCTTCTCGGTGCGGTTGGCCCAGTCCCGGGTGGCCTCCAGGTTGAGCAGGTCGACGGTCTCGCCGGTCACGGTCGCGCCGCCCTGGGCGTAGCGGGCCGCGTCGACGGCCTCGGACAGCCGCTCCGGGTCGTTGTCGGCGCCGACGACCGTCGCACCGGCCTCGGCGAGCCGCAGCAGCGCCGCCCGTCCCGCCGGTCCGCCCGCGCCGGCGACCGCGATCACCGCACCGCTGAGAGCCCCGTTCGCCATCTTCTTCGCCTCCGTAGCAGTGTTCTGGACGCGGTCGCTCACGCGGCGATCCGCTCGGCACCGTCCGCCGTGATGCCCTTGGTCGAGGCAATCACGTTCTTGAGTTTCTTGGACAGCGCCTCATAGAACATGCTCAGCGGAAACTCGTCGGGAAGCACGTCATCGACGAGCTTGCGCGGCGGCTGGCTCAGGTCCAGGGCGTCGGGGCCCTTGGCCCACGTGGAGCCGGGGTGCGGGGCGAGATAGGTGGAGACCAGTTCGTAGCCGGCGAACCAGTGCACCAGCTTCGGGCGGTCGATGCCGTCGCGGTACAGCTTCTCGATCTCGGCGCACAGCTGGTTGGTGACCTGCGGGGCGCGCTCCCAGTCGATGGAGAGCTTGTTGTCCGTCCACCGCACGACGTCGTGCTTGTGCAGGTAGGCGAAGAGGAGCTGGCCGCCGAGGCCGTCGTAGTTGCGGTTGCGGTCGCCGGTGACCGGGAAGCGGAACATCCGGTCGAAGAGCACGGCGTACTGCACGTCACGGGCCTGCGGGACACCGTCCGCCTGGAGCTTCACGGCCTCCTTGAAGGCGGTGAGGTCGCAGCGCAGCTCCTCCAGGCCGTACATCCAGAACGGCTGGCGCTGCTTGATCATGAACGGGTCGAAGGGCAGGTCGCCGTGGCTGTGGGTGCGGTCGTGGACCATGTCCCACAGGACGAAGGCGTCCTCGCAGCGCTTCTGGTCGTGGACCATCGCGGCGATGTCCTCGGGCAGCTCCATGCCGAGCAGCTCGACGGCCGCCTCGGTCACCCGGCGGAAGCGGGCGGCCTCGCGGTCGCAGAAGATGCCACCCCAGGAGAATCGTTCCGGCGCCTCGCGCACGGCGATGGTCTCCGGGAAGAGCACCGCGGAGTTGGTGTCGTAGCCCGCGGTGAAGTCCTCGAAGGTGATGCCGCAGAACAGCGGGTTGTCGTAGCGCGTGCGCTCCAGCTCGGCCAGCCAGTCGGGCCAGACCATGCGCAGCACGACCGCCTCGAGGTTGCGGTCGAGGTTGCCGTTCTGGGTGTACATCGGGAAGACGACCAGGTGCTGCAGACCGTCCCTGCGGTCGGCCGCGGGCTGGAAGGCCAGCAGCGCGTCCAGGAAGTCCGGCACCTCGAAGCCGCCCTCGGCCCAGCGCTGGAGGTCCTTGACCAGCGCCTCGTGGTACGCGGTGTCGTGCGGCAGCAGCGGGGACAGCTCGCGCACGGCCTCGATCACCTGCTGGACCGTGTCCTCGGCCTCGGCGCGCTGCGGGGCGCCCTCGGCCGTGAAGTCTATGGAGCCGTCCTTGGACTGCCAGGGCCTGATGCGCTCCACGGCATCCTTGAGCCGGGGCCAGGCCGGGTGCTCCACCACCCTGCTCGCCGGAGGAACCGTCTCCTCCGTACCCGCCTGCACAAGAATTTCCGTCATGTCCCATCCTCCACTGGAAGACCTCGCGTAAGAAGACCGTATACATACATGGTTTCTCTCAGCAAGGGGCGGCTCCGGAAATTATCCTGCGCGACCCCCATGGTCACCGAAGTTTTTCCCGTCCGGTCGCGATGGAGGGGTTTCTTCCCCGGTGGCGGGGTACGGATGGCTCCGTCGGCGACGGAAGTGAGCGGACCTTGAACTTCATCACCATTGGACACCGTGGCGTGATGGGCGTCGAGCCGGAGAACACACTGCGCTCCTTCACGACTGCGGAGCGTGCCGGTCTCGACGCGATCGAGCTCGACCTTCATCTGAGCAAGGACGGCGCGCTCGTCGTCATGCACGACGAGCGGGTGGACCGGACGACCGACGGCAGCGGCCGGATCGCCGACCTGACGCTGGAGGAGCTGCGTGCCCTGGACGCCGGTCTCGGCGAGCGGGTGCCGGTCTTCGAAGAGGTCCTGGACGCGGTGAAGGCACCGCTGCAGGCGGAGATCAAGGACGTGCGCGCCGCACGGGTGCTGGCGGAGGTGCTGCGGGCGCGGGACCTGCTGGAGCGGGTCGAGGTGATCTCGTTCCACGACGAGGCGGTCCAGGAGGTGGCCCGGCTGGTCCCGGGGGTGCGGACCGCGCTCGTCGCCGAGCACTACGGCCCCGAGGTCGTCGACCGCGCGGTCGCGGCCGGCACCGCCACGCTCTGCCTGGACATCCAGCGGCTCACCCTGGAGGTCGTCGAGCGGGCCCGCACGGCCGGGCTCAGGGTCTTCAGCTGGGTGGTCAACACCCCGCAGCACCTGCGACTGGCCCGCGCACTGGAACTCGACGGCGTGACCACCGACCACCCGCAGATCAAACGCGCGGGCCGCTTCACGGCGTAGGGCCGCCGCGCGTCGGTCAGGTCAGGGGCTTGACCAGCAGTTCGAACTGGAGGTCGTCGCGCTGCGGGAGGCCGAAGCGGTCGTCGCCGTACGGGAAGGGGGTCATCCGGCCCGTGCGGTGGTAGCCGCGCCGCTCGTACCAGGCGATCAGGTCCTCGCGGACGGAGATCACGGTCATGTGCATCTCCGTCACGCCCCAGACCGCGCGGGCCCGGCGCTCCGCCTCGGCGATGACGGCCTTGCCGACGCCCGCGCCCTGGAGGCTCGGCCGGACCGCGAACATGCCGAAGTAGGCGTGGTCACCGCGGTGTTCGAGCTGGCAGCAGGCGACGATCACGCCGTCCTGTTCGACCGTGAGCAGCCGGCTGTCGGGCGACTTGATGACCTCCAGGACGCCCTCGGGGTCGGTGCGCTGCCCTTCGAGGATGTCCGCCTCCGTGGTCCACCCGGCCCGGCTGGCGTCCCCGCGGTAGGCCGACTCGATCAGCGCGACCAGGTCGTCGACATCGGCATCGGTGGCTTCACGGAACGTCAGGGTGGTGGCGGGGGACTTCATGGGACGTTTCTCCCTCTGTCTCGCTGTCTCGGGGCGGGTCGGCCCGGCTCGAGGGTAACCCTGCCACTAGGCTCCGGATGTATGGTGCACGTTCTCAGCAGCCGGACGCTTCTGCGCCCCACCGACCCCGAGCGCTCCCGCGCGTTCTACGGCGAACATCTGGGCCTCGCCGTCTACCGCGAGTTCGGCACGGGCCCCGAGCGCGGCACGGTCTACTTCCTCGGCGGCGGGTTCCTGGAACTGTCGGGCCGCTCCGACACCCCGCCCTCCCCCGCCGTACGCCTCTGGCTCCAGGTCCCCGACGCGGCGGCGGCGCACGAGGAACTGCGGGGCAAGGGGGTGCCGGTCACGCGGCCTCCGGTGCGCGAGCCGTGGGGGCTGGTGGAGATGTGGATCGAGGACCCCGACGGCGTCCCCATCGTGCTGGTCGAGGTCCCGGCGGACCATCCGCTGCGCTACCGGCCCGGGATCTGAGCTGCCGGGCGCGGCGGCGATCCGAGGTGGCGGGCGCGGCGGCGGGCGGGCGGCGGCTCAGTCCGGCAGGTTGCCGTCGCCGCCCAGGTTGCTGACGACGCGGCGCAGGACGTCGATCGCGGTGGCGAAGTCGGTCTCCGTGACGCCCTCGTGCATCCGCCGGTGCACGGTGAGGTTGCGCTCCCTCGCCCGCAGCCGTCCCGCCTCCCCCGCCTCGGTCAGCCGCATGCCGCCGTCCTCGGTGAGCCAGCCCCGGTCCACGAGGTCGTCGTAGACGTCGTGGAAGTCGATGCCGAGGTCCTCGTAGCGGGCCAGCCGCGCGGTCAGGGCCGGACGGGTCCACGTCCCGGGTTCACCGGCGACATGGTTGAGGGTCCACCAGTGCGGCTGGGTGAGGTTCTCGACGGCGAGCTGGGCACGCAGGGCGCCGACGACCCTCCGGTACGCCTCGCCGGTCCACGCCCCGATCGGCTGGGCCGCGAGCTCTTCGACCGAGTACTCCTTCAGCGCCACGGCGCCTCCTTCCCCTTGATCACCAGGTCACCGGCCACCGTAGAACCTCAAGCGTGCTTGAGCTCAAGCGCGCGGTGGCCGCCGTATCCGGGCCGGACTAGCGTGCTGACGCAGGGGGCTCTCACTGGGAGGAACGCCATGAAGCTCGACCGACCGGTGACCGGCGGGCCCTGCTGGACGGAGCTCGGAACCCCTGACCTCGAGGCGGCGAAACGCTTCTACGCGGCCGTCTTCAACTGGCGGCCCGAGACGGATCCGCGCTCGGAGGCCGGCGGCTACACGGTCGCGCACCTCGGTGACGCGGCCGTGGCCGCGCTCTCGCCGCTGTACCAGGAGTCGCAGCCGGTGGCCTGGAACGTGTCGTTCGCGGTGGAGGACGCCGACGATGCCGCGCAGCAGGTGCGGGCGGCCGGCGGCTTGGTGCTGCTCGGCCCGATGGACGTGTTCGACGTCGGCCGGTTCACGGTGGCCACCGATCCGACGGGCGCGCTCTTCCAGCTCTGGCAGGCCCGTTCCTTTCCCGGCGCCGGGCTGTTCAACGCGCCCGGGTCGCTCGGCTGGGTGGAGCTGATGACCCGTGAGCCGAAGCAGGCCGAGGCCTTCTACACGCGGGTGTTCGGCTGGACGGTGAATGCCTCGGAGCGCTACACCCAGTGGGGCATCGCCGGGGACGACTTCGGCGGCATGACGGTGATGGACGACAAGTTCCCGCCGGAGGTGCCGCCGCACTGGCTGCCCTACTTCGCGGTGACCGACGTCGACATCACGGCGGCCGACGCGGCCGGGGCCGGCGGCACCGTCCTGATGGAACCCACTTCCGTGCCCGACGGCCCGCGCATCGCGGTGCTGCGCGATCCCCAAGGCGCCATGTTCGGCGTGCATCAGGCCGGCCAGGAGGGCTGACACCGCCCGGACCCGACGGTTCCCTCACCACCGCACGCCCTCTGTTCAAGGGGGCGTGCGGTGCGCTATACCTGCTGCGCTTGATTGATTCTGCTCGATGCGGCCCGTTATCAAGCAGGTTCCGTCATCGTTCGCTGTCGATGCCGGGTCGCGCAGGATGTGAAGGGACCGATATGACCGCTCCATCCAGCAGATCCCGCGCGCGGCACCGCAAGCGCGGCGCGGCCGGTCTGGCCGCGGCGGCCCTGTGCGCGGCGCTCGCCGTCACCGGCGCCCCGGCCCCGCCCGCGGCGGCCTCCGTCCCGGCCGCGGAGGCCGCCGCGTCCGGCGCCCTCGGGGACGTCACCGGCTTCTCGGCGTCGGGGGCCGTGTACACGTTCACCGCGGGGGCCGCCAAGGCCCGGGTGAGCTTCGTGTCCGCCGACACCTTCCGCATCGAGGCCGCGCCCGACGGCACGTTCACCGATCCGGTGGGGTCCGACATCGTGCTGCCGCAAGGAGCCGCGCCGGCCACCCGGTGGGCCGACCGCGGAGACCGCTACGAACTCTCCACCGACCAGGTCACGTTGCGGGCGTACAAGGCGCCGTTGCGCTTCGCCCTGTACCGCGCCGACGGCACCCGGCTGTGGGAGGAGAGCCGCGGCATCAGCTGGGACGGCACCTCCACCACGCAGACGCTGACGCGCGGCGCCGGCGAGCAGTTCTACGGCGCCGGCGAGCAGAACGGCAGCGGGAACACCTCGCAGCGCGGCAAGACTCTGAAGGTCGGTGTCGACTACAACTGGAACGAGGGCGGCCACCCCAACTCGGTGCCGTTCTACCTGTCGTCGGCGGGCTACGGCGTCTACCGCAACACCTACGCGCCGGGGACCTACGCCTTCACCGATCCGGTGACCACCACCGAGCAGGAGAAACGGTTCGACGCCTATTACGTCGCCGGGTCGAGCGCCAAGGACGTCATCGGGAAGTACACCCAACTCACCGGGCGTCCCATGCTCCCGCCGATCTACGGCCTGGAGATCGGCGACTCCGACTGCTATCTGCACAACGCCAACCGCGGCGAACGGCACACCCTCGACGCGCTGAAGGTCGCCGACGACTACGTCAAGAACGACATGCCGCTGGGCTGGATGCTGGTCAACGACGGCTACGGCTGCGGGTACGAGAACCTCGCCGAGACGGCCAAGGGCCTGGGCGACCGCGACATGCAGATGGGACTGTGGACCGAGGACGGCCTGGACAAGCTCGCCGACCAGGTCAAGGCCGGGCAGCGGGTCGCCAAACTGGACGTCGCCTGGGTCGGCGACGGCTACAAGTTCGCGCTGGACGGCTGCAAGGCCGCGTACCGCGGGATCGAGGACAACAGCGACGCCCGCGGGTTCACCTGGGCGCCGGAGAGCTGGTCCGGTGCGCAGCGGTGCGGAGTGCAGTGGAGCGGGGACCAGTCCGGGAGCTGGGACTACATCCGCTGGCAGATCCCGACGTACGCGGGCGCCACGATGTCCGGGCTCGCGTACACCACGGGTGACGTGGACGGGATCTTCGGCGGCAGTGCGAAGACCTACGCGCGCGATCTGCAGTGGAAGGCGTTCCTGCCGGCCGTGATGACGATGGACGGGTGGGCGTCGTCGGACAAGCAGCCGTACCGGTACGGGGAGCCGTACACGAGCATCAACCGGAAGTACCTGAAGCTGAAGGAGTCGCTGCTGCCGTACATGTACACCTACGCGGCGCAGGCGAACCGGACCGGGGTCGGGGCGGTGCGGCCGCTGGCCCTGGAGTACCCGGACGACCCGGTGGCCGCGTCGGACGCGGCGAAGTACGAGTTCCTCAGCGGTGAGGACTTCCTCGTCGCGCCCGTGTACCGGGACGAGAGCGTGCGCGACGGGATCTACCTGCCGAAGGGCAGGTGGGTCGACTACTGGTCGGGGCGGGTGTACCAGGGGCCGACGACCGTGAACGGGTACCAGGCGCCGCTCGACACCCTGCCGCTGTTCGTGAAGGCGGGGGCCACGGTGCCGATGTGGCCCGGGATCAGGTCCTACCGGGACCGCACGGCCTCTTCGCCGCTGGCCTGGGACGTGTATCCGCAGGGCCGGTCCTCGTTCACCCTGTACGAGGACGACGGGGTGACCCGGCAGCACCGGACGGGGCGGTACGCCGAGCAGAAGGTCGTCGTGAGCGCGCCCGACAGCGGGGCGGGGGCCGTGCGCATCGACGTCGGCGCGAGCGCGGGCTCGTTCGCCGGCAAGCAGAGCGCGCGGCCGTACCGGTTCACGGTGCACACCGGGTCCGCGCCGGCACAGGTGCGGCTGGACGGGCGTGCGCTGCCCCGGCAGGCGTCCAGGGCCGAGTTCGAGGCGGCCGCGGAGGGATGGTGGTACGACGCCGGGGACCGGGCCGGGGTGGTGCAGGTGAAGACCCGGGCGGTCAGTACGGCGCGGGCGTTCCGGGTGGACCTGGACGCGGCGAGCGCGGTCGGCGGGCGGGTGCCCGGTGCCGTGGGCACGCTGGACGTGACGGCCGACGCGGAGATGAGCGCGGGTGTGCCCGGGAAGGTCACGGTGGACTTCACCGCCGGGCGGGCGGGTGCCGAGGGGGCGACGGTGTCCCTCGCCGCGCCTCAGGGGTGGACCGTGTCGCCCGCGCGGGCGCTGGGAAGCGTGGACGCCGGTGAACGGGCGCGCGCCGAGTTCACGGTGACGCCGCCGGGGGACGCTGCGGTCGGCGAGACGGTGGTCACGGCCACCGCGCGGTACCGGGCCGCCGGAGAGCAGAGGGTGACCGGGGAGCGGGCCGCCGTGCGCACCATGCCCCGGCCGCCGGCCGGGGACGCGTGGGCCAGCGATCTGCCGTGGCTCAGCGCCTCCAACGGGTGGGGGCCGGCGGAACGGGACCGGAGCAACGGGGAGTCGGCAGCCGGTGACGGTCGTACGCTCACGCTGAACGGGACCACGTTCGCCAAGGGCATCGGCGCGCATGCCAACTCCGACATCGAGTTCTGGCTGGGCGGGGCGTGCTCCTCGTTCACGGCGACCGTGGGTGTGGACGACGAGATCAACGGCTACGGCGGGGTGTCGTTCTCCGTGGTCGCGGACGGCAGGACGCTGTGGTCGTCGCCGACCGTGTCGGGGAAGTCGGATCCGGTGCAGGTGAACGTGCCGGTGGGTGGGGCACGGCATGTGCATCTGGTGGTGACGGATTCGGATGGGTCGAAGTCCGGGGATCATGGGGATTGGGGGGGTGCGGCGTTTCACTGCGCGTGAGGGGTGAGGCGTGACGGTTGGGGGCGGTTGTCGTTCGGCTGCGGGTGCGTTGTGGTTGCTCGCGCAGTTCCCCGCGCCCCTTATAGGCCTGCGGCGGCCCGTCATCGTCCGGTGGGGGCTGATGTAGCGCGTCGTGCCGGTGGGTGAGTCGGGGCCGGGGTGGGGGGTGTCCGTCCTCGGTCCGGCCACCCGTTCCCGACGAGCGCTCAGTGTCCCGGTGCCGGACGCTGCGGGCGGACACCCCCCACCCCGTCCCCTCCCCGCCGTGGGCGGGTGCCGGCCGACCCAGCTGCGGGCAGTCGTGCCTCCCCCAAGCTCTTCGAGCAGGGGGGACCCCCAGGGCGGCACGGGTGGGCTGGGGGTACCCCCTGCACGTAGTGCTTGGGGGAGGCACCCCGCCAGCGCCGGCGAGCGTCCCCACACCCGGCCAGCCCAGACTCCGGTGCCGTGGAACGCCGGGTGCGTAGCACGGCCCGTGGGGTCAGGTTCGCACGGCGTGGCCCTCCAGGCGGGAGAGGAGGTTCGACAGGAGGGTTGACAGGGCGTTCTGGTCGGGGGTGTTCAGGGCGGACAGTACCGCCGTTTCGTAGGCGAGTTGGTCCGGCAGGATCGCGTCGACCAGGTCGCGGCCGGCGGCCGTGAGGCGGACGTGGGAGACGCGGCGGTCGCGGGTGTCGGCGCGGCGTTCGACCAGGCCGCGCTCGGTGAGTTGCTTGAGCCGCTTGGTGACGGCCGCGCCGGAGGAGAAGGTCTCGCGGGCCACCTCGCCGGGCGTCAGCTCGTGCCCGGTGCGGCGCAACGCGCCGAGCAGGTCGAACTCGGCGCGGCTCAGCCCCGCGCGGCGCAGCGGCGCGTCCTCCGCCTGCTGGAGGAGGGCGGCGCAGCGGTTGACCCGGCCGATGATCTCCATGGGGCCGGTGTCGAGGTCCGGGTGGACCGCCCGCCACTGCCGGACGACGGCGGCGACGGTGTCACCCCTCCCGCCGCTTGGCTCGGTCGCCGTCATGGCCGTACGTCCTCCGCTTTCGTTCCCCGGTCCAGGGTCAGCCCCTGGCGTCGTACCGTCGCCGCGAGCGTACGGTGTCCCGCCTGCTCGGCGAGCACCACCCGGTCGTGCGGCAGGGCCCGCTGCCACCACTCGCCGGACGCGGCCTCGGCGGTGGCGCGCAGGTCGACGAGCGCTCCGGCGAGCGCGCGGCGGGCCGCTTCCAGGGTGGCGGCCGGGGTGTGGGGCTCGGTGAGGAGGCGGGCGGCGCGTTCGCGGGCCCGCTCGGCGGTGGTGAGGGCGTGTTCCAGGCGGTCGCCCGAGCGGCGGTTGGTGACGGCGACGGCGGCCACGAACCCGACCAGGGCGCCGACCAGCGTGTCGACGGTGCGCTCGGTGATCAGTTCGGCGGAGTCCTGGAAGCGGACGAACTCGGTGATCAGCAGCGCCATCGGGGTCACGCAGATCGTGCCGAGCCAGTAGTTGCGGCCGATCAGCGCCTCCGCGCCGAAGTTGAAGGCCAGGCAGAGCAGGACGAGCGCCGCCTGGTGGAGGTGGGCCAGCGGGACGACCGCCGCGAAGACGAGGACGCCGAGGACGTTGCCGACGACGCGCTGCACGGCCCGGCTCCAGGTGAGCGTGAGGTTGGCCTGGTAGAGGCTCGCCGCGGTGACCAGCGCCCAGTAGGGACGGCCGACGCCGAGCGCGAGGGAGGCGTAACCGGCGAGCGCGCAGCCGACGAAGGTGCGGACGGCGACGGGGGTCAGGTGGTGGCGGGGGGCGGGGGTGGTCCTCTCCGCTTCGACGCCCAGGAGTTCGTCCGCCTCGCCGGGCAGGTCGTCCACGCGGGGAAGGGGACCGTTGCCGCGCAGGTCGCGGGCCCAGGCGCGCAGCCGGGCGGGGTCGCTGTCGGCGGGTGCGGCCAGGGCGACCTCGGCGCGGACGAGGAGGCGCTCCAGTCCTCGCCGGGTGCGGTCGGAGCGCAGACCCGCGGTGAGCAGGGTCTGCCAGGCGGCCTGGACGGCGGCGGCCGCCGCGCCGCGGGTGTGGGCGTCACCGGTGGCGGCGTGGGCGGCGGCCGCGGTCAGCGCCTGCGCGGTCGCGCGCCGCTCGGGCCCGTGCGGCCGGACCAGCCCCGGCGCCATGCCGACCAGCCATGCCCAGGCGCCCGCCGCGAGGGCCAGCCCGAGGTGAGCGGGGATCTGGGCGAGGGTCTGGGGGACGAAGAGGGACGCGGAGCTGATGAAGGTGAGGACGACGTTGCCGGGCGGGCCGACCCGGGTGGCGTCGCACACCGCCTTCTGTACGGCGGCCAGCAGCGCGCCCACGGTGACCAGGACAGCCGCACGGGTGGTCAGCGACGCCGCGGTCAGCGCGACGGCGAGGCCGCCGGTCATGCCGAGGACCACCCAGGCCAGCGTCCGGGCCCGGGCGGCGTAGGGGCGGTTGTGGGCGTAGAGGGCGCACAGGGATCCGGCCATCGTGTACATCGCCAGGTCGAGACGGCCGAGCGCCAGCAGGATCAGGTTCGGCGGTGCCACCGAGACGACGGCGCTCAGCGCGGGCTTGAACCAGATCGGAGAGGGGCGGCCGAGCCTCAGGGCTCCGGCGAGGGGGAGAGGACGGATGTGCATGGCATTTAGTTTAGCAGGTGTTTTACTCGTGAAATATTTGCTGTGCGCGCTCCGGCTTGCGCGCCCCGTGTACACCTCTGCGCTTGCGTGCGCTCCGGCCGGTCCGGGCATCGCTCCTTCTGGACCGACCGTCGAACGGGGAGGCGCGCGTGCACGGACCGGCTTCGTCCGGCTGGCTCCTGGTCGCGCTGTGCGCGGTGACCGGCGCCTACTGCCTGCTGCGCATGCGCAGCGGGACACGGGAGCAGCGCCGGGTCGCGGGCAGTGAGGCGCTGATGGGTTTCGGGATGGCCGCGATGGCGGTGCCTGCGGCGGTGTTCACACCGCCCGGCTGGGCCTGGCCGGGCTATGCGGTGGTCTTCGGGCTCGCCGCCGTACGTGCCCTGTGGGCGGCGCGGCGCGGCGCCCACCATCTGCACCACCTGGTGGGGGCCACCGCCATGGTCTACATGGCCGTGGTGATGGCGGGGGCGCCGGACCACCATCACACGGGAGGTGGCGTCCCGCTGGTGACAGGGGCGCTGCTGCTCTACTTCGCGGGGTACGTCCTGCTGTCCGGGGCGCGCCTGATGCCGGTCGCGGCGGTGGCCGGCGCTCCGCCCGTGGCCGGCTGGGGCGACCGGCCGGAGCTGGCGCGGGCCTGCCGGCTGTCCATGGGCATCGCGATGGTGGCGATGCTGCTGGCGCTGTGACGCGTGGGGTGTGTCACTTTGCCCGCACTGTACGTACCGCTCAGTAGCCTGCGCCTCATAGGCTGCTGCCCATGTTCGTGCCCGCGACTTTGCTGCTGCTCGGCGCCCTGATCGCGGTCGTCGCGCCGCGGTTGCTCGCCCGGGCCGACTGGCCGGACCGTGAGCCGGTGGTCGCCCTGTGGGTGTGGCAGTGCGTGGTGGCGTCCGTACTGATGTGCTGCGCCCTGTCGATGACGCTCAGCGCGGCGGCGGCCTGGCAGGCGGTGCGCGGCCATGTGTTCGCGTCGGCGCCGCGGGCCGTGGTGGAGGCCTACGAGCTGGGGGTGGGCGCTCCCTGGGCGGCGACCACCGCCGTGACACTGGCGCTCGGCGGGGTGTGGACCGTGGCGATGCTGGTCCGCGAGGTCGCCCGGGCGCGGGCACGGCGCCGGCTGCGCCGGGCCGAACTCCTGCTGCGCGCACCGCGGTTGCCGGGCGAGGGCGCGGACCGCCGGCGGCTGGTCATCCTGGAGGGAGAGCGGCCGGACGCCTGGTGGCTGCCGGGCGCACCGCCCCGGCTGGTCGTCACGACGGCCGCGCTGCGCCGGCTCGAAGGGCGCCGGCTGGACGCCGTTCTCGCGCACGAGCAGGGGCACGCGCGCGCCCGGCACGACTGGCTGCTGCACTGCTCCTCGGCGCTGGCCGACGGCTTCCCGCAGGTGCCGGTGTTCGCCGCGTTCCGCGACGAGATGCACCGGCTGGTCGAACTGGCCGCCGACGACACGGCCTCGCGCCGCTTCGGCCGGCTCACCACCGCCCTCGCGCTCGTCGAACTCAACGAGAGCCGTGGCGTGTTCGGGCCCTGTCCAGTCGGGCACGGGCAACAGGTGCCGCAGCGGGTGCACCGGCTGCTCACCGCCCCGGCCCGGCTCACCGCGGCCCGCAGACTGCGGCTGACGGCCACGGCCGCGCTGGTGCCGGTGATCCCGGTGCTGGTGGCGTTCGGCCCGGGGCTGCGGGCGCTGGGCTGAACAGGGCCGGAGTTGGCCCCGGGCACCGCGCGTTGGAGACGATCGCACCATGCACCCTCCGTCCGCCGAAGCGCCGCTCCGCTCCCCCGCCGCTCGCTCCGCGCTGCGCTGCGCCGTCGTACTCGCGCTGTGCTCGGCAGCGCTGACCGCGCTGGTCGCGCTCCGCTGGCGTCCGCTCTTGGGCGCCGACGGCGCCATCGCGCGGACCACCCACCGCTGGGCGGTCGGCGACCCCGGTGTCACGCACGTCTTCCGCGTCCTGACGGACTGGGTGTGGGACCCCACGACGATGCGCGCCCTGTGCGCGGCCGTCGCCGTGTGGTTGCTGTGGCGGCGCGCCGCGTGGTGGACGGCGGTGTGGCTGGTGACGGCGACGGCGCTGGCCACGGTGGTGCAACAGACGCTGAAGGCCGCCGTCGCCCGGCCCCGCCCCGTGTGGCCCGACCCGGTCGACTCCGCGCACTACGCGGCCTTCCCGTCCGGGCACGCCATGACCGCCACGGTGGTGTGCGGCCTGCTGGTGTGGCTGGTGCACGCCTACGGCGCCGGGCCCGCGCTGCGCCGCACGGTTCTCGGCGTCGCCGTGGTCAGTGTCGCCGGGGTCGGTGTGACGCGGGTGTGGCTCGGTGTGCACTGGGCCTCGGACGTGCTGGGCGGCTGGCTGCTGGGCGCGGCACTGGTGGCGGGCGCGGTGGCGGCGCATGCGCGCCTGCGGCCCGAACCGGCCGGAGGGCGGTCAGTAGGATCATCGGCATGACCGCCGTTCTCTTCGACTTCTCCGGCACGCTCTTTCGGATCGAGTCCGTCGGCGCATGGCTGGGCGCCGTCCTCACGGAAGCGGGGATCACGCTCCCCGCGGGCGAACTGGCCGCCACCGTCAGCGCGTTGGAAGCGGCGGGCGCGCTGCCCGGCGGCGCGGACCCGCAGCAGATCCCCGCCCATCTCGCCGAGTTGTGGGAGGCCCGCGACGAGAGCGGCGACGGGCACCGGGCCGCCTACACGGGTCTGGCCCGTCAGGTGCCGCTGCCCGATCCGGCGTTGTACGACGCCTTGTACGACCGGCATCGCACACCGGCCGCCTGGACGCCGTACCCGGACGCGGCCGACGTACTGCGTGAGCTGCGGGAGCGTGACGTGCGGATCGGCGTGGTCAGCAACATCGGCTGGGATCTGCGCCCCGTCTTCCGCGCCCACGGCCTGGACGCGTTCGTCGACACCTATATGCTGTCGTACGAGCACGGCATCCGCAAGCCGGACCCGAGGCTGTTCGCCCTCGCCTGCGCCGCGCTCGACGTCGAACCGGCGCGGACGCTCATGGTCGGCGACAGCCGGCACGCGGACGGCGGCGCGGCGGCCCTGGGCTGCCGGGTGCACTTCGTGGACCATCTGCCGGCCGACGAGCGGCCCGACGCGCTGCGCCCGGTGCCGGCCCTGGTCGGCTGACCCCCGGGCCCCGTGTCACTCCAGATAGCCCTCGACCTGCGAGGACGAACGGGCCGCGGCCTCGTCCGGGTTCTCCCCGAACTCCGTCTTGGCGCGGCGCCGGCGCAGCAGGTCCCAGCACCGGTCCAGCTCGTGCTCCAGTTCGGTGAGGCGTTGCCGCTCGGTGACGCCGTCGATCCGCCCGGACGCCAGGTCCGCGCGCAACCGGTGCTCGCGCTCGACCATCTCCGTGATCCTGGCCAGGATCTTCTCGTCCTGTTCCATCAGCCCACGCCTCCTCGGCCGGCCCTCTCCGCTTCACTGTAGGGAGCCCGGGGCGCGCCTGCGACCGAGACCGCTCGGGCGACCCCGTCCGATTGCCTCAGGCGACCATCCGGGAGGAAAACGGTCCGCTCTGGACGATCCCCCGCGTCGTCCAGAGCGGACGGCAACGCCGACCGGGCCCGCGCAACGGGCTGGTCGGACACGCGTTGAGTATAGTTGGCTGGCAGCCAGTCAACGCAGGAGTTACAGCATGTCCCCGCGCAGCCCCTCGGTCAATGAGGAATTGCGGCGGCGCTCCCGGGAGCGGCTGCTGCAGGCGGCACTCCAGCTGGTCAGGGAGCGCGGCTACGAGGCGACGACGCTCGGCGACATCGCCGATCGCGCGGGCTCGGCCCGCGGACTGGTGTCGTACTACTTCCCCGGCAAGCGCCGGCTGGTGCAGTCCGCGGTGCACCGGCTGATGCACCGCACGCTGGAGGAGGCCCTGGAGCGCGAGCCGCGCACCGACGACGGCCGCGAGCGCATGGCCCGGGCGATCGACGCGATCCTGGGGCTGGCCAGGGACGAACCGGTGCTGATGCGCCAGCACATGGCGGGCCTGCTGCAGGCGGAGGGCTTCGTGCAGTGCCCGGAGCAGCAGCGGCTCGCGGAACTGCTGCGCTCGGTGGTCGCCGGGTACGGCTCGCCCGACATCGACCGTGACTACCCGGTATTGCGCTCGGTGCTGATGGGCGCGGTGTACGCGATGGTGCTGCCGAACGTGGCGATGCCGATCACGGCGATGCGTGCCGAGCTGTTCCGGCGCTACGGGCTGGCGTGGGGCGCGGGGAACCCGCCGGACGCCGAGGCGCCCGGCGGGGGTTGCGAGCAGGATGTGTCCCGCTTCTTCGCGACCGGCGCGCGGCCGGAGGATCAGTCGAAGTAGTCGGGCTGGGTCTGGACGTTGAGCTCCCGCAGGTGGACCCGGCGGGCCTGGTCGGTGCGGCGGTCGCTGAGCTTCAGGACGTCGAAGCCCTTGGCGATGTCGTTGGAGTAGATGTAGCCGTTGTAGTAGTACGCCGACCACGCGCCGCCGACCGTGAGCGTGTCGGTGGTCAGCGGGCCGCGCTCGAAGTAGGCGATCTCCTTCGGGTGCGCGGAGTCGGTGAACTCCCAGACGGAGACACCGCCCTGGTACCAGGCCTGGACCATGATGTCGCGGCCCTTGACCGGGATGAGCGAGCCGTTGTGGGCCACGCAGTTCTCGGTGTCGGCCTGGTGGCGCGGGATCTTGTAGTAGCCGCGGAAGACGAGCTTGCGCTTGTCCCCCTTGCCGACGATGTCGTAGATGCCGTCGGCGCCGCGGTTCGGGCCGGTCGCCGCGTTGCAGGTGGCCGCACCGCCGCCGCCGAGCTCGTCGGTGAAGACGACCTTGTCCGCCTTCTGGTTGAAGGTCGCCGAGTGCCAGAAGGCGAAGTTGACGTTGTCCTGGACCTGGTCGATGACCTTGGGGTGTTCCGGGTCCTTGATGGAGAACAGGATGCCGTCACCCATGCAGGCGCCGGCCGCGAGGTCCTCGGAGGGCAGCACGGTGAGGTCGTGACAGCCGGTGGTCTTGGACACGCCGGGGTTGGTGGGGGCGCCGGGGTTGCCGCCGCCGTCCGGGCCGTCGCCGGGGAAGAGCACCGGGAAGTTCACCACGGCCGCCTTCTCCGGGGCGTCGCGCGGCACCTTGATGACCGAGATGCCGTCGTGCGGCGGCTGGCAGTCCGGGTAACTCGCGCTCGGCGAGTAGGAGGAGACGTAGATGTAGACGTTGTCCCGCTTCGGCACCAGCGTGTGGGTGTGCGAGCCGCATGCGGTCTCGACGGCGGCCACGTACTTCGGATTGCGCTTGTCGCTGATGTCGAAGACCTTCATGCCCTCCCAGGAGGACTTCTCGGTCGCCGGCTGCGTGGTGCTGTGGCAACTGCTGTCGCTGCGCGAGGAGTCGGTGGACAGGAAGAGCAGATTGCCGGAGACGGAGATGTCGTTCTGCGAGCCGGGGCAGAGCACCTGCGCCACGGTCTTCGGCGACGCGGGGTCGCCGATGTCGAAGATGCGGAAGCCGTCGTAGTTGCCGGCGAAGGCGTACCGGCCCTGGAAGGCGAGGTCCGAATTGGTGCCGGGCAGTGCGTCCTTGGGGATGTTGGTGAGGTGCTGGATGTTGGCGGAGTGGACGATCTGGTCCTGGCCGGGTATCTCGCCGGCCGCGATCGCCTCGGCCGCCTGGGCCTGGGCGCTGCGGGAGACGCCCTTCGGTGCGGCCGGGTGGTCGCCCGGGTCGGGGGTGGCACCGGCGGGCGCGGCGGTGAGCAGCGCGGCCAGCAGCCCGGCCGCGGCGGCGGCAACGCCCAGGCGTCTGCGTCGTGTTCGGGGATCGTGCAGGGTCACTGTGTCCTCCCTCGGCACCGTTCCGGTCGGAACGGTTCACGCTTCCCCGCAGTATCGTCTTCATCATGCCCAGATCAACAGATGGCAATGGGATCGTCATGAAGAACCCGGGAGGTCGCCTTGCTCCTGCGCCGTGGATCGCGTCCGGTCCTCGCCACGGTCTCACTGACCGCCCTCGTCCTGCTCACCCTCGGGGGCTGTGACTCCGGCGCGGACGCCGAGCCGCCGGTCTCCAGTGGCCCTTCGGTGCTGGTGCCGGGCAAGCCGGGCGAGGCCAACCGCACGCTCTCGGCCGAGGAGGCGGCACGGCAGCGGGCGGACGACGACACGCCCAACGCGGCGGACGTGTCGTATGCGCGCATGATGATCGCCCATCACGAGCAGGCGCTGCGGATGACCGGACTCGCGCCGGACCACGCCCGGTCGGAGGACGTCAAGCGCCTCGCGGCCCGGATCGCCGCCGCGCAGGGGCCGGAGATCGCGACCATGCGGGCCTGGCTCAAGGAGTACGGCAAGGAGGAGGCCGGGGGCGGGCACGTGCACGGCGGTATGCCGGGGATGGCGACGCAGGCGCAGCTGAAGCAGCTGGGGGCGGCGCGCGGCACGGCGTTCGACGCGCTCTTCCTGACTCTGATGATCACCCATCATCAGGGCGCGATCACCATGGCGACGGACGTGAAGGCGCAGGGCAACAACGTCCGCATCGAGGAGATGGCCGACGACGTGGTGGCGCAGCAGACGAGCGAGATCACCCGGATGCGGCAGATGCGGTGACGGGACCGCCCGGGGGTGCGGGCCGTTTCGCCTGGCGGTGGACGTGAGCCGAGGAGGCGGGCCAGCTGGCCTTGCGGTGGGCGTGACGCCCGCGGGGCGGGTCAGTCCGTCTTGCGGCGGGCGTGACGTGGGGTCAGGAAACCGGCGTCGCGGGCCTGGGCGATCAGGCGCAGCGACTTGCGGCGGCTGTGGCCGGTCGCGCACATGACCGCGAGGACCGGGTCGGCGCCCTCCTCCTGGGCCGCGCGGTACTCCTGGGCGACCTGCCATCGCCCCTCGATGCCGCGCGGCCAGGCGGGACGGGCCCGGCGCCCGCCGGACCGCTCGCCCTCGCCGGCGTCCTCGCCGTCCTCGTCGGTGTCGTCGGCGTCCACCCCGCACGCCTCGAACAGCGGGCCCTCGATCCAGTCGGCGAGTACCGACAGGTCGTCCAGGGACAGCGCGGGTTCGGCCCGGACGTCCTCGATGGACACGCACCCCTCGCACATCACGGCGAGCGCCTCGACGCCGGCGCCGTCGGGGAACGCCAGCCGGACGTGGAACCACCTCGTCGCGCCGGCGTCCTCCTGCACTTCCCACGCGGGCGACACGGTGACCGCGCCGTCCGCCTCCGATCGATCGGAAAGATTAAGAAAGGATGCTTCAAGCACACACGCAACGTAACCGCATGATCACATTCCATACGAACGGACACGCATCCGTCCGTCCGCACAGCACCCTGTCAGCGCAGCCGCGCGACGCCGGGGCGGGGCCGGGGCCGGGTCCGGGTAGTCCGGTGCCGGAAAGCCCGGGGCCGGCCGGCCCGGAGGGCGGCGCGGTTCAGGCGAGCCGGGCGGACTGGCGGGCCGCGGCGTCCAGGAGGGCGTCGAGCAGACCGGGGAAGAGAGCCTCCAGGTCCGCGCGGCGCAGGCCGTTCATCTTGGCGGTGCCCTGATAGGTCTGCTGGATCACGCCGGCCTCGCGCAGCACCCGGAAGTGGTGCGTGGTGGTCGACTTGGTGACCGGAAGATCGAAGTGCGAACAGGACAACTCATCGGTGGCAACGGCGAGTTCACGCACGATTCGCAGACGCATGGAGTCGGACAGGGCGTGCAGCACGGTCTCCAGCCGGATCTCCTCCCGCGCCGGATGCGGGAGCTCACGGCTGCTGACGGCGGGGGTGGCGGCGGGGGTCACGGCGGGCTCCAGTTCGTCGGATGCCCCCCATTGTACGAAGGCTCTCGTAGTTTGACATCCACCGTACTACGATGGCTATCGTACGAGTCGACCACCGGTCCCGTGATGAATGGAGTCCGCCGTGAGTGCGCTCTTCGAGCCCTACACCCTGCGCGAAGTGACCATCCCCAACCGTGTGTGGATGCCGCCGATGTGCCAGTACTCGGCCGCGCCCGAGGGGCCGGAGGCCGGGGTGCCGCACGACTGGCACTTCGCGCACTACGCCGCCCGCGCGGCCGGCGGCACCGGCCTGATCATCGTCGAGGCCACCGCCGTCTCACCGGAGGGTCGCATCTCCCCGTACGACCTCGGTCTGTGGAACGACACTCAGGTCGAGGCCTTCCGCCGCATCACCCGCTTCCTCGCCGGCCAGGGCACGGTGCCCGCGATCCAGCTCGGGCACGGCGGGCGCAAGGCCTCCACCGACCAGCCGTGGAAGGGCGGCGCCCCGGTCGGGCCCGAAGCGCACGGCTGGCAGCCGCTGGCGCCGAGCGCCGTCGCCTTCGACGAGCGGCACCCGGTGCCCACCGAGCTGTCGGCCGACCAGATCCAGGAGATCGTCGGCCAGTTCGCGGACGCCGCCCGGCGCGCGCTGGACGCGGGCTTCGAGATCGTCGAGATCCACGGCGCCCACGGCTATCTGATCAGCGAGTTCCTCTCCCCGCACGCCAACCGCCGCACCGACGCCTACGGCGGCTCGTTCGAGAACCGGACCCGTTTCCCGCTCGAGGTCGTCGACGCCGTACGGGCGGTGTGGCCGGACGACAAGCCGCTGTTCTTCCGCATCTCCGCGACCGACTGGCTGGAGGAAGGCGGCTGGACCGCCGACGACACCGTGCGCTTCGCGCGGGAGCTGCACGCCCACGGCGTCGATCTGCTCGACGTCTCCACCGGCGGCAACGCCTCCGGTGTGCGCATCCCGACCGAGCCCGGCTACCAGGTGCCGTTCGCCGCGCGGGTCAAGGCGGAGACGCCGCTGCCGGTGGCCGCCGTCGGTCTGATCACCGAGCCGGAGCAGGCGGCGAAGATCCTCGCCAACGGTGAGGCGGACGCCGTCCTCCTCGGCCGCGAACTGCTGCGCAACCCGTCCTGGGCCCGGCACGCGGCACGCCTGCTGGGCGGCGAGGTCCACGTGCCGGACCAGTACCACCGGTCGGTGTGACCACGGACCGTCGCACCGGCCGGTCGCCCCGGCGGCCGGTGTGACCGGGGGCGACGGGGGGTGGCACGGGGCCGGCACCACATCCCCGCCCGGCGCCCCCGCGCTCACCGCGTCAGCCTCAATACCGTCTGCTCCAGGCGAGGCAGTGCTCGCTGGCCCGCGAGGGCCAGGGCGATCGCCGCCGCCACGCCCGCCCAGGCGAGGGGGCCGAGCGGGGTGCAGCCGAAGACCTGGCTGGCGCCCGGCGTCTGGACCAGCAGGACCAGGGCGGCGGCCGAGCCGAGTACGGTGCCCCGCACCAGCGGGCTGCCCCGGCGGTCGGCCAGCGTCTGCGCGAGCTGTGTGCCGACCACCGCGCACAGCGCCATGGTCGTGGACCGGCGGGTGGTCCCCGGGGTGAACCGGCCGAACAGCCAGGCCACCACCGCGCCCAGACACGTCGTCAGGGCCCGGTGCCGGATCTGCTCGATCAGCGGCTCGCCCAGCATCGACGAGCCCAGTGGCCCGCTCGCCTCCTCGGTCGGGTCCTTCTCCGGGGTGACCGCGACGGCCATTGCCGGGAACAGGTCGGTGAAGAGGTTCACCAGCAGCA
Source organism: Streptomyces sp. NPDC104814 (assembly GCF_055583185.1). NCBI lineage: Bacteria > Bacillati > Actinomycetota > Actinomycetes > Kitasatosporales > Streptomycetaceae > Streptomyces > Streptomyces sp. NPDC104814. The sequence continues at coordinate 277,563 of NZ_JBVJOL010000004.1, forward strand.
TCTGCCGCGTGGACAGCGGTGCCCGGCCTCCCAGCAGGGTGCCGACGATGCCGAAGCCGACCTCGCCCGCGTTGCCGCCGATCAGGATGGCGATGGCGTCGGCGACGCTGTGCCACAGGGCGCGGCCCTCGCCGACCGCCTCGACCAGCACCCCGAGGTCGTCGTCGGTCAGTACCAGGTCGGCGGCGTTGCGGGCGGCCGCCGATCCGCGCGCGTTGATGCCGACCCCGATGTCGGCGGCGCGGATCGCTGCGGCGTCGTTGGCGCCGTCGCCGACCATCCCGACCACCCGGCCCGCGTCCCGCAGTGCCTCCACGACCTGGAGTTTCTGTTCCGGCGCGACCCGGGCCACGACACCGCAGTCGCCCAGGATGCGGGCTCGTTCGGCCCGGTCGGCGGCGGCCAGTTCGTCGCCGGTGACCACGCCGGTGTCCTCCGGCCAGCCCAGCTCGATGGCGATCGCCCGCGCGGTCTGCGGGTGGTCGCCGGTCAGCATGACGGGTCGTACGCCCGCCTCGCGCAGCCCGTGCACGAGTGCGTTGGACGTGTCGCGCGCCACGTCGGCCAGTGCGACCAGTCCGATGAACTCCAGCTCGCGCAGCGCCTCTTCGAGGGCTTCGACGCCCGACTCGGCGTCGTCCAGGCGGCGTTCGGCGACGGCCAGCACGCGCAGCCCGTCGGCGGCCAGCGCGTGCGCGGTGTCGGACGCCTCGCCGGCCCGGTCGCCGCAGGCGGGCAGGACGTTCTCCGGGGCGCCCTTGACGACCAGGACACGTCCGCCGTCCGGGGTGTGTCCCACCGCGGCGGCGTACCCGCGGGCGGCCTCGAAGGGCAGCGCTTCCTCCTGCGTCCACTGCGGGTCGTCGGCGGCCGCCTCCAGTACCGCCTCGTCGGTGGCGTGCACCGGCCGGTCGGAGCCGCCGTTCAGCTGCGGGCAGGCGCGCGCCGCCTGGATCAGGGTGCGGCTGTCCGGGGCCTCGTCGCGCTTGCGGACGGTGCCGTCGGTGTCGGTGACCCGCACCAGGCGCAGCCTGTTCTCGGTGAGGGTGCCGGTCTTGTCGAAGCAGATGGTGTCCATCCGGCCGAGGGCCTCCAGCGTGCGCGGCGCCCGCACGAGCACCCCGCGCCGGCTGAGCCGGCGGGCCGCCGCGAGCTGCGCCACCGTCGCCACCAGCGGCAGTCCTTCGGGTACGGCGGCCACGGCGACCGCCACTCCCCCGCTGACCGCCTCACGGATCGGCGTGCCGCGCAGCAGCGACAGACCGGTCACGGCGGCACCGCCGGCCAGGGTCAGGGGCAGCGCCTTGCGGGTGAGTTCCTGAAGCCGGGCCTGGACGCCCGCGGAGGGCGGCTTCCGGGCGGCCAGATGGACCGCGCGGGACGCCTCGGTGCGCTCACCGGTCTCGACGACGACCGCGCGGGCGCTCCCGGCCACCACGGTCGTTCCCTCGAAGACCATGCAGCGCCGCTCGGCCACCGCGGCGGCCGGGCACGCGTCCGTGGTCTTGTCCACCGGCAGCGACTCGCCGGTCAGCGCGGACTCGTCCACTTCCAGCCCGTCCGCCCACAGCAGCCGGGCGTCGGCGGGGACGACGTCGTCCGCCTTGAGGTCGATGACGTCGCCGGGGTGCAGCTTGGCCGCGTCGACCGTGCGCGGTTCGCGCCACTCGTCGGAGGTGAGACGGGCCTTGCGCTTGTGCTCGGCGAGCAGCCCGGACAGCGCCCGCTCGGCGCGCAGCCGCTGGACGCCGCCGACCAGCGCGTTCAGGTCGAGCGCGCCGACCACCAGAAGCGCGTCCGCGGCCGAGCCGAGGATCGCCTCGGCGGCCGAGCCGACCGTGAGGACGGGGGTGAGCGGGTCCTGGAGTTCGCCGCGCACCGCGCGGGCCAGCTGAAGGGTCCAGCGCGCCGGGGCGAGCGCGGGGACCTTCTCGGCGCGCTTGGCCCACTCGTGCATGCGGCCCGACGTCTGGTCCCTGAGGGACGGCCGGTCCTCATGGTGGCGCGCCAGCCGCTCCCGTACGGCGTCGACGTCCAGGGCGTGCCAGGCGACGCGTGCGCGGGGGTGCGGGGAGCGGGCCACGGCCACGCCGAGCGCCGCCCGGGCACCGCTGAGCAGCGCGGCGGTCGCGCTCAGGTCCACCGGGGCGTGCCGCAGTCCGGGGATCATCGGGGAGCGCCGGCTCCGGCGTGCCTCGCCGATCGCCACCAGCAGACCCGAAAGGGCGGCACCGGACCGGGCCAGCGTCTGCGACCTGCGCCCCACGTTCCGCGCCACGGGCACGGAACGCAGCAACCGCCACACGTCGCGCAGGCCACCGGGGGCCACCACGTCCGCGCCCCACACCACGGTGGCGTCGCCGTCCGCGAGCGCCACCGCCACATCGCCGGCAAGCAGTCCGGTCAGCACGTCGTCGTCCTCGGCAGCGGCCGCGCGGGCGACGGTGAGCACCGCGCCGCGTTCCCGCAGCCGGTCCACGGTCTCCCCGAGCGGGCGGTCGGCCGGCACGAGGTGGTCGGCGAGTCCGGTGAAGTCCGCGAGTGCGGGATCGTCCACCATCACCACGCGCAGTCCGGCGGCGCGGGCCGCGTCCAGTACGGCCTCGGCCCACGGGTCGGCTCCCGCGCCGGGGGTGCGCAGGGCACTCGGGTGCAGCAGCACCGACTCGACCGTCTCGATCTGCCGCAGCCGTTCGCTGTCCCGTACGAGGACGCCGGTGCGGGCGAGGGCCATGCCCAGGAAGGCGTTGAAGGCGGCGGGGCCGTAGCGGGCGGCCTTCGGGGAGCCGGCGAGGACCGCCTCGGCCGCCTCGTTCACATCGTGCTTGACGAGCAGGGCCGCCACGGCGCCCAGCATGCTGCCGGTGCCCGCGTGTGCGGCGTACTCCTGGGCCGGGGTGCTGCGCAGCGGCGGACGCGGCCGGGCGCTCGGGTGCACACCGGTGCGGTCGGGGGTGCACAGCCGGTCGTGGACCGCGTCGAACGCCGCCGAGCGCGCCACCGTCTCCGCCAGCTGGCAGGCGCGCAGGGTGCCGTCGAGCACCAGCGCGGTCGGGGTCTGCCCGGCGCCGTGCGCGGCCGCGTTGGCGGCGGCCAGCAGCAGGTCCATCCGGGAGCGGCCGAAGCGTCCGCGCAGCCAGGCCCGGACGCGGGGGTTCTCGCGCAGCAGCGTCACACAGGCCGTCACCAGCCGCGGCGAGGGCGGAAGGCGCAGCGCGTACGCGGTCAGCGCGGCCCCGGTGCCGGCCACGTCGGTCAGCAGCGCCGCCGTCGCGGTGCGCACACCGGCCGGGTCGCCCGGGTGCGGGAACTCCTCGATGTCGACGTCGGAGGCGTCCGCCGTACCGAGGCCGTGGCGTTCGGCCAGGGCGGTGGCGTGCTCGACGACCCGGTCGGTCAGGGCGTCCTCGGTCGCCGACACCACCAGCCGGGCCAGCCCGCCGTCCCAGTACGCGAAGGCGACGTCGGGCCGTTCGGCCAGGATGCGCGCCACCCGCCGCGCGCTCTCCTCCAGCCCGCCCGCCCGCCGTACGTGTTCCTCGGCGGCCGGGCGCAGCACGAGATGCGCCCGCCGGCCGGACCGCCAGTGGCTGTCCGCGCCCGGCAGCGCGCCCCGGGTGACACGGCCGACCCGGACGGCGGCGTCCGCGCCGCGCACTCCGGCCCGGGCCGCCCCGGCGACCGCGCCCGCGGCCAGGCCGACCGCACCGGCGGCCAGGTCGGTGGCGGGCGTGACACCGCGCGCCAGCAGCCGGGGCCCGGCCGGCAGGACGGCGGCGGCCGCCGCGGGGAGCTTCAACAGGCCCAACGCCATGGAATCCTCACTTCTCGCCGTGTCGCGGCCGGACGTCCGGGGTGGACCCTTCCACCCTGGTCCTCGTGGGGGACGCCGTGGTCCTTCGTGCCCGGGTGCCGGAGTGGAGCGCGCTCGACCCCCTGGACGCGCTGAGCGCCGCGTTCTTCGCCACCTGTTTGGCGGCGCTCTTCGCCACCGCGCCTTCGTGCCGCGAGGCGGCGGAACGCGGACCGGAAGCGCCGGCGCCTGCGGGAGCGGAGGGGGCTGCGGGCGCGGGTCCGGCTGTGGTGGGGGCGTCTTCGTGCGGGGGAGCGCCGGTGGCGTATGCGGACCCACCGCCCGCCGCGTCCCCCGGAGGGCCGCCCGCGCCCGTGGTGCCCGTGGTGGGGGCGGGGGAACCGCCCGCCGCGTGCTCCGGGCCGCCCGTGGCGTGGCCCGGAACACCGCCCCCGGTGTGCGTGGACACAGCACTGGTGGCGTGTCCCGTCGTCTCGTCCGTCGTCGCGTCGGCCCGGGCCGACGGCTCGGACGCCGGTGCCCCGGCGGTCGCGGCGGCGCCGGTTCCTTCCCGTTCTCCCGAGCGTGGCTGAGTCAGCCAGGCCACCGCCGCGCCGGTGAGGGCGACGGGCCACTCCACCACCCCGGTGACGCCGAGCACCCCGGCGCCGGTGTACACCGCCAGCCGTCGGCCACGCGGCGACACGGCCCCGATTCTGTCCAGCGCCCCGCCGGCCGCCCGGCCCACCAGCCCCGCTCCGGGCACCCGCCGCAGCGCCGAGGCGGCGGTGCGCAGCGGCTGCGGGAGCGTCGCCGTGGGCGACTGCTGCGTTGCCATGACTGTCCTCACCTCGCGTGCCGTCCCTTTCCGGAGGGCCGGGTTCCCGCAAAGCGCCTCGTCATCACGCGTCCCTGGGTGCGAGTCACGACGTGGCGTCCATGGCTGACAACAGCCCTCGCCAGACGTGGGCCAGAAAGCGCTTTCCCTCTCGCCTGCACGGCACCGGGGACCTCGGCTCCGGCAGTCAGGACGAGGACCGCTGACCGATCCTGGAACTCGCCGCCGGAACCGTCCTGGAGAACGTCGTCGTCGGCTCCCCCGCCGCGGACGGCATCCACTGCCTGGGCCGCTGCACGCTGCAGAACGTCTGGTGGGAGGACGGCTCCGGCCCCGACGGCACCTCCTGCAAGTACTCCGCGTCCGCCGTCACGTACAAGTGGCCTGGGCGGATCGAACGGTGGCCGTACGAGGGGGCGTTCACGCCTCGTCGTGCGGCCGCCGGCGTGTTCGCTCCGTAGCGCCGCCGCTCACGGACGCGGCCAGCTCGTCCTGGTACGCGGCGTACGCCGTGCGCAGGGCCGGGGCCGGCCAGTCGGCGGGGAGCAGCTCGGAGGGGAGGACCGGGTCGGCAAGCAGGTGCCGTACGAGTGCGGCGAACGCGGTGAGCCGGTCGGCCGGGCGGTCTGTCTCGTCCGCGTGCGCGAGCAGGGCCCGTGCGCTGGTGGACCAGGCGTCCAACGGCCAGAGCTCCGCGGCCAGTTCGTGTGCGGGGCGGTCCGGGCGGGCGGTGTAGGACTGGGCGACCTCGGCGAGTGCGGCGGGCAGCGGCCGGTCGAGATTGGCCGGGCGCAGCCAGACGCCCTCGCGCAGTTCGGCCAGACGCAGGGCGGACAACCGGCCCCGAAGGTCGGCGCGTTCGGCGGGGCCACGGCCGGTCGCGGTGATCACGACCATCTCCCAGTCGCCGTCCCACGCGCGCGTGCGGGGCCGCACCGCCTCGTCCTGGCGGCGCTGGCGCTCCAGGAGGCGGTCGCCGATGCGGTAGCCGGTGCCGGTGCGCCGCAGATCGCCGGCGGCCGTCATCCGGCTGAGCGCGGCCCGCAGCGTGGACCCGCCGACGCCGAACGGCTCCACCGCCCGGGTCAGCTCCCTGACCGGCAGCTCCGGCGGGTGCGCGCCCAGCAGCAGGCTCAGGACGACCGAACGCGCGGACAGCGGACGCAGGGCCAGGCCGCCGCCGGGCGGGTCTTCCAAGACGTGCGTGCTGCGCATGGGGACGTACTGTAACCGCGACAGCTGTTGTTGCACTATTGCTACGGTCGCAGACAGAGTGCAACATGGCGCCATGACTTCGCTACCGGGCTCCGCGTGGCCGCAGCCGTACCGCACGCACGACGTCACCAACCAGCCGCCGCCGCTCGCGCCGTACGACGCCTCCGACGACGTGGCGCTGCTCGAGGGTCTGCGCCGGGAGGGCGCCGGCTGGGCCGAGGCCGACGTCCGGCGGCTCGGCGAGCTGGCGGGTGGCGTGCAGGCCCAGGAGTGGGGCGAACTGGCCAACCGGCACGAGCCCGAGCTGCGCACCCACGACCGCTACGGCGACCGGATCGACGAGGTCGAGTTCCATCCGGCGTGGCACGAACTGATGCGGGTGGCGGTCGCCGAGGGTCTCGCCGGGGCACCGTGGGCGGACGGACGGCCCGGCGCGCACGTCGCCCGGACGGCGGGCGGACTGGTGTGGGGGCACAGCGAGGCGGGGCACGGCTGCCCGACGTCGATGACCTACGCCGCCGTACCCGCGCTGCGCCGCGAACCGGAACTGGCCAAGGTGTACGAACCGCTGCTGACCAGCCGCGAGTACGACCCCGGGCTGCGGGTGCCGACCGGGAAGCGCGGGCTCCTCGCGGGCATGGGGATGACGGAGAAGCAGGGCGGCTCCGACGTCCGGACGAACACGACGACGGCCGCGCCGACCACCGAGCCGGGCGTGTACACGCTGCGCGGGCACAAGTGGTTCACATCGGCGCCGATGTGCGACGTGTTCCTGGTGCTCGCCCAGGCTCCGGAGGGCTTGTCGTGCTTCCTGGTCCCTCGCGTCCTGCCGGACGGCAGCCGCAACGCGTTCCGGGTGCAGCGGCTGAAGGACAAGCTCGGGAACCGGTCCAACGCCTCCTCGGAGCCGGAGTTCGACGGGACCGTGGCCTGGCTGGTCGGGCCGGAGGGCCAGGGTGTGAAGACGATCATCGAGATGGTCAACTGCACGCGGCTCGACTGTGTGATGGCCTCCGCGACGCTGATGCGCAAGACGCTGGTGGAGGCCGGTCACCACGTACGCCACCGCAGCGCCTTCGGGGCGCGGCTGCTGGACCAGCCGCTGATGCGCAACGTGCTGGCCGACCTGGCGCTTGAGTCCGAGGCGGCGACGACGCTGACGCTGCGGCTGGCCGGGGCGGCCGACCGGGCGGTGCGCGGCGACGAGGGCGAGCGGGCGTTCCGCCGGATCGCCACGGCCGTCGGCAAATACTGGGTGACCAAGCGGGGCCCGGCCTTCACCGCGGAGGCGCTGGAGTGCCTCGGCGGCAACGGCTACGTCGAGGACTCGGGCATGCCGCGGCACTACCGTGAGGCGCCGCTGCTGTCGATCTGGGAGGGGTCCGGGAACGTCAACGCGCTCGACGTGCTGCGCGCGCTGGTCCGCGAGCCGGTGACCGCGGAGGCGCTGTTCGCCGAGTTCGCCCTGGCCCAGGGTGCGGACGCACGCCTGGACGCGGCCGTGACGCGGCTGCGGGACGACCTGCGGGAGGCGTCACCGGTCGGCGCCCGCCGCCTGGTGGAGCGGATGGCACTCACCCTCCAGGCGTCGCTTCTGGTCCGTCACGCCCCGCCCGCGGTGGCCGACGCCTTCTGCGCGACGCGCCTCGGCGGCGACTGGGGCCACGCCTTCGGCACCCTGCCGGCCACGACGGACCTCGACGCGATCCTGCGACGCGGCCTGCCCGCCGGGATGTGACGGCGGGGCGAGCGCGCCCGCGTCGGCCGGGGGCCGACGCGTGGGGATGGCGGCGGGGGCGGCGCCGAGCGCGGGGCGTGACCGCGAGGGGCGGGGCGCCGTGCAGGGCGGCGCGGCGCGCAGGGCAGCGCGGCGCGCAGGGCAGCGCGGCGAGCGTCAGGCTCGACGGCAGCTCAGCGAGCGCGTGCCGTGGTCACCATCTGTTCCGCCGCAGCCAGCTCTGCACCTTGCGGACCCCGCTGGGCGCTTCCTTCCTGGCCGGGCCGCCGTCCGCCCAGGAGACCAGCGCGGGCTCCAGCGGCCCGGTGGAGGGCTCCAGGTCCTTCAGCCGGGCCCGCCACGGACCGTCCGCCATCTCCACTTCCACGACGAGCGGGCCCTCGGGCAGCGGCACGGTCTCCCGCCGCCGGCCGATCTCGTTGACGACGTTGCGCTTCTTGGGGAGGGCGGTGGGCTCGTCGTGGCCGGCCAGTTCGTAGAGGTGGACGATGAGGTTGTCGTCGCCCCGGTAGTGGATCGACAGGTCCGCCGTACCGCCCGTGTGCAGCAGCACCTCGGGGCCCCCGCCGTCCATCCACTCCTCCGTCAGCGACCGGGCCTGGGCGAGCGGCAGCACCCGCACCTGCCAGGGCCCCTCCGCCTGCAACCGCAGGCGCAGGCGCCCGTTGCCGGCGACCTGGGTGAGCAGCCGTCCGCGGAAGTCGTCCTCGGTGCTGTTGACGAGGTTGTCCTTGTCCTTGTTGCGTCCGTCGAGGACCCACAGTCCGGTGTATCCGTCGCCGGCGACGGCGAGTTCCACCACGACCGGCCCGGGCGGCAGCCCGTCGACGCCGATCACGTCGTTGTCCCGGCCGGTCCGCGCGTACGGCTCGAAGACGGGGCCGAAGGTCCAGGCCGGCGGATGCACGGCGACCGGGGCGGGCACAGGCGCGGGGGCGGGGGCCTGGGCGGCGAGGGTGACGGTGGGCGCCGTCGGCACGGACAACGGTTCCGGTGCGGACGGCGCGGTCCGCGGGGCGTCCGCCGGCGGTGTCGGCTCGCGATCGCCCCCCGGAGCCGGGCCGGCGTCGGCCATGCCCCCCACGCCCAGGCCGGGTTCCGCGGGGCCGGTGTCGGCCGCGCCGTCTTCCGCCCGGCCGCCCTCGGTCACCGCCGGGCCGCCCTCGGTCACCGCCGGGCCGCCCTCGGCCACCGCCAGGCCGTGGGCCGACGCCAGGGCCGCGAGGCCGTCCAGGTAGCCCTGGCCCACCGCGCGGAACTTCCAGCCGCCCGCCCGCCGGTACAGTTCCGCGAGCACCATGGCCGTCTCCGCGCCGGCGTCGGTCACGTCGTACCGGGCGACGGACGTGCCGTCGGGTGCGAACGCCTCCACCGACAGGCCCGCCACGTCGCGCATCGCGCCGCTCTCCGTCGCCGCGACCACGAGGACCCGGGCGATCCCGTCCTCCAGCGACGTCAGGCCCACCTCGAGCCGGGCCGTGCCGTCCTCGTGCGCCGCGAGCCGCACCGCACCCGACGGATGCTCCGGGGCGCCGTGGAAGACGACGTCCAGGTCCCCCCGGACCGTGCCGTCCTCCGTCAGCAGCAGGGCCGCGGCGTCCACCGCGCCGCGCACGGCGATCCGCAGCGGCACGGACGGCACGAAGGCATTGGCTCCCTTGATCATCTGACCCCCCTGATCAGCCCCCGGGGCAGTCGCCGCACGGGGGGACTGACAGCGGATCATGCCATACGGCACCGACAGCGGGCCGGTCCCGAGGGGCGGGCGTGAGCAGGTCCGACCGGACGTCAGCCCGTCCTGCCCCTCCCCCACAGCGGGCCGAAGCGGGCCCACTCCGCCTCCCACTGGTCCAGTCGGCGCTGCTCGAGCCGGCTGCGCAGGGCGCGGCCCGCGACGAAGGGGACGACCGCCGTGCTCACGCCGGCCAGCGCACCGAGCAGGGCGGACCGCAGGTGGGCCTGCCCGGCGGTGGCGGGCCGGGAGACGAGGCGGCCTCGCGGGTCGGTCCACACCGTCACCTGGCCACCTGACGCGCTGCCCGGCCGTACCCGGACCAGACCGGTGTGCGCGGAGCCGTCCGCCGCCCGCCAGGACACGTCCGCCCACACGTGATCTCCGCCGGTGCCGGACGTGGGCGCGCGCTGGGTGAGGCGGGCGACGACGGGACGCCATTCGGCACGCTCGCGGGCCAGTCCCTGCTCGACCGACCGGGAGGCGCCGAGCCCGGCGAGCACTCCGGCCACGACGGTGCACGTCCACACCGCGAGCACCACCCAGGCCTCCACCTTGTCGGCGCGGCGCCTGAGCGGATTGCGCCGCCAGCGCCACAGCCGGACCTCGGGACCACGGACCGCCATCGACGGCACCCTCCTCATCAGCGCGAGCATCCCCGGCGCCCTCCAGTACGGCGGACGGCCGCCCGGTGCTCAGGACGAGCCCTGCGCTTCGACGGTCCCACGGTCGTCCACGACCCGCACGCGTTGTCGGGAAAACGCCCCCACGCACCGCCCACGTCTGCCACAATCGCCGCCCTGACCTGCGGCGACACCGTCCGGAGAGGCCGCTGTCAGTGGTGGGGTGCACACTGGCCGATGTCTGGGACAAAGACGTCGCGGAGGTGTTCGGCATGACCGAGGTGCTACTGGCCGTGGGGACCCGCAAAGGCCTGTTCATCGGGCGCGGGCGGGACGGCGGCTGGGAATTCGACGAGAGTCCGTACTTCAACGCACAGGCCGTGTACTCGGTCGCGATCGACACGCGCGGCGGCACTCCGCGGCTGCTGGCCGGCGGCGACAGCGCGCACTGGGGGCCGTCGGTGTTCCACTCCGACGACCTGGGCCGCACCTGGAAGGAGCCGTCCACGCCGGCGGTCAAGTTCCCCAAGGACACGGGCGCTTCGCTGGAGCGCGTGTGGCAGCTGCACCCGGCGGCGGCCGAGGACGACGTGGTGTACGCGGGGACGGAGCCGGCGGCGCTGTACCGCTCGGAGGACCGCGGGGAGACCTTCGAGCTGGTCCGCCCGCTGTGGGAGCACCCCACGCGGTCGAAGTGGGTGCCGGGCGGCGGCGGTGAGGGGCTGCACACGGTGCTCACCGACCGGCGGGACGCACGCGCCGTGACGGTGGCCGTGTCCACGGCCGGCGTGTTCCGCACCACCGACGGCGGCGCCAGCTGGTCCCCGTCCAACTCCGGTGTCTCCGCGGTGTTCCTGCCGGACCCCAACCCGGAGTTCGGCCAGTGCGTGCACAAGGTGACGCGGGACGCGGGCAATCCGGACCGGCTGTACCTGCAGAACCACTGGGGGGTGTACCGCAGCGACGACGCGGGCGCCCACTGGGCGGACATCGGCGAGGGGTTGCCGTCGACGTTCGGGTTCGCCGTGGCCGCGCATCCGCACCGCGGAGACACGGCGTACGTGTTCCCGATCAACGCCGACGCCGACCGGGTGCCGGCCGGCCGGCGCTGCCGTGTCTACCGCACGGCGGACGCGGGCAAGAGCTGGGAGCCGCTCACGGCGGGCCTGCCGCAGGAGGACCACTACGGCACGGTGCTGCGGGACGCGCTGTGCACCGACGACGCCGACCCGGCGGGTGTCTACTTCGGCAACCGCAACGGCGAGGTGTTCGCCTCGGCCGACGACGGCGACAGCTGGCGGCAGTTGGCTTCGCATCTGCCGGACGTGCTGTGTGTGCGGGCGGCCGTGATCGGATGAGGTCCATGGGGGGAACGGGGGACCGAGGGGGGAACACAGTGAACACGGTGTGGCAGGCGGGTGTTGGCCACCGGTTGATCGTCACCTTGTGTACGGCAGTAGGGTGACGCCCGTGGCACCACGACCGTTGCATGAAATCGTCGAAGCAGGCTGGGCGAAGGCCCTGGAACCCGTGGCCGGGCGGATCGCCGCGATGGGGGACTTCCTCCGCGCGGAGATCGCCGCGGGGCGCACCTATCTCCCGGCGGGCGCCAACGTCCTACGGGCGTTCCAGCAGCCGTTCGACGAGGTCCGCGTCCTGATCGTCGGGCAGGATCCCTATCCGACGCCGGGACATGCGGTGGGCCTGTCGTTCTCGGTCGCGCCGGACGTACGGCCGCTGCCCGGCAGCCTCATCAACATCTACCGCGAGCTGCAGGCCGACCTGGGGCTGCCGGCCCCGTCCAACGGTGATCTGACCCCGTGGACTCAGCAGGGGGTGCTGCTGCTGAACAGGGCGCTGACCACGGCCCCGCGCAAGCCCGCGGCGCACCGCGGCAAGGGCTGGGAGGAGGTGACCGAGCAGGCGATCCGGGCGCTGGCCGCCCGGGGCAAGCCGCTGGTGTCGATCCTGTGGGGTCGCGACGCGCGCAATCTGCGTCCCTTGCTCGGTGACCTGCCGAGCGTCGAGTCGGCGCACCCCTCCCCGATGTCCGCCGACCGCGGCTTCTTCGGCTCCCGTCCGTTCAGCCGGGCCAACGACCTGCTGATCCGCCAGGGCGGCCAGCCGGTGGACTGGCGCCTGCCGTGACCCCGGCCGACGCCTCGCCCCCCGCTTCCTCCGCAGCCGGGTACGCAGTCGCCGACGGGGTGGGACGCGAGCGCCTGGACCACGCCGCGCCGCTCGCCGGCGGGGCCGATCCGGTGGTGCTCGCCGTCGACTCCGGAGGTTCCGGGCTGCGCGTGGCCGTCGGGACTCTCGCGCGGGGCGTGCTGGGGCAGCGGGCCTCACGGGAGCCGGTGCGCACCGGTGAGCGGGGTATCGACGCGGATCATCTGCTGGCGCAAGTGCTGCCGCTGACCCGGGCGTTGCTCACCGAGACCGGGCTGCCGGCGCCGGTCGCGGCGACCGTCGGGGCGGCGGGGCTGGCCACCCTCGGTGAGGCGTTGCGCGCCGAACTGCCCGGGGCGCTGCGGCGGGAGCTGGGGGTCCGGCGGCTGGCGCTGGCCGCGGACGCCGTCACGGCGTACACCGGCGCTCTGGGTGCGCGCCCCGGCGCGGTGATCGCGGCCGGTACGGGTCTGATCGCCGTCGGCACGGATCTGACCGGCTGGCGGCGGGCCGACGGCTGGGGCCATCTGCTCGGCGACTGCGGTTCCGGCGCGTGGATCGGGCGGGCCGGCCTGGAGGCCGCGCTGCGCGCCCACGACGGCCGGCCCGGCGGCTCGTCGGCGCTGCTGGCCTGCGCCGAGAAGACGTTCGGCCCGGTCACCGGGTTGCCCGGCGCGCTGTATCCGCGCCCCGACCGCCCCGCCGTCCTGGCCTCGTTCGCGCCGCAGGTGGCGGCGTGCGCGGCCGATGGCGACCCGGTGGCCGTGGCCGTCCTGCGCGAGGCGGCCCGGCACATCGCGGACTCGGCGGCCGCCGTGTGCCCCCCGTCGGGGGAACCCTGCGTGGCTCTCACGGGTGGCCTGTTCAGAACGGGCGAGCCGCTGCTCGTCCCCCTGGAGGAGGAACTGGCCGCACGGCTGCCGCACGCGCGCCGGGTGCCCGCCGAGGGCGACCCCCTGCACGGCGCGGTCCGGGTCGCCACCGCTCTCGCCACGGACGCCCTGACCCTGCCCGCCGACGGCACGATGCTGCACGTGGTGGAGACGGCGGGGACATGACCCGGCAATCCGCCCGCACAGGACAAGTCGCCCGGAACAGACGCCGATCGCTTCCAAAGCGTACGTAACTCATCAGACAAATCCGGACGGATACCGCTCACCTGCACCCTCCCCGAACAGGGGAGCCCAGGAAACCAGTAACATGCGGCGCCATGAGCTCCCCCACTGGGCCCGCGTCCGGCCTGCCTGTACGAATGCCGCGCCCCCGCCAGCCCGGGCGGCACCGCCGACCCGAGCCCCTGGCGGCTCCCGAGGGCGCGCCCGCGCTCGTCCTCGCGGTTCCGGGCACGACCGGCACCGCCACGCGCAGCCTCGCCGAGGAGGTCGTGAGCATCGCGCGCTCCGAGCTGCCCGGCCTGGACGCGCGGATCGGGTTCGTGGACGGGGACGACACGGAGTTCCCGACGCTGCAGTCGGTGCTCGTGCACGCCGCGGAGGAGCGCACCGCCCGCTACGAGCAGGCCCTTGCCGCGGGTCTCGAGGTCAAGGAGCCCGAGGGCCCGGTCGCGGTCGTCGTGCCGCTGCTGGCCGGTCCGGACAACGCGCTGCTGCGCCGGATCCGCCAGGCCCTGATGGACAGCCGGGTCGCCGCCGAGCTGACCGACGTCCTCGGCCCGCACCCGCTGCTCGCGGAGGCGCTGCACGTGCGCCTGTCGGAGGCCGGTCTGGCCCGCGCGGACCGCGCCCGCCTGTTCACCGTGGCCACGGCCGCGGACGGCATCATCCTCGCGGCCGTGGGCGGCGAGGAGGCCGTGCAGGCGGCCGGGATCACGGGCATGCTGCTCGCCGCGCGCCTCGCCGTGCCGGTGATGGCGGCCGCCCTCGACCAGGAGGGTTCCATCGCGAACGTCGCCGAGCAGCTGCGGTCCTCCGGCTCCCAGCAGCTGGCCCTCGCGCCGTACCTGATCGGCCCGGAGATCGACGCCTCGCTGGTCGAGGGCGCGGCCGCGGAGGCGGGCTGCCCGGCGGCCGAGGCGCTCGGCCCGTACCCGGCGATCGGCAAGCTGGCGCTGGCCAAGTACACGACGGCACTGGGCATCGCCCCGCAGCAGGCTCAGGGCGCCCCGGTCCTCTGACCCGTACGGCACCACCCCGCGCAGACACCACCCCGGACGGACACCACCCCGGAAGACACCCGGACACAGGCCGAAGGGCCCGCTCCCCACGAGGCAGCGGGCCCTTCGGCATACGGCCCGGCGAGCAGACGGCCCGGTGAGCAGACGGCGCGGTCAGGCGAGGACCACGCAGGACGCCGCCGGGACCGCGATGGAGCCGCCGCGCCGGGGCAGCCCGGTGGACGGCTGCACCGCGAACCAGGTCACGTCGCCGGAGCGCTCGTTGGCGACGTACAGGACACCGTCGGCCTCGGTGAGCGCCCGCGGCCAGTGACCGCCGCACGGCACGGTCCCGACGAGCCGCAGCGCCTCGCCGCCGCCCTCCACGGCGAAGACGGACAGCACGTCCTCGCCACGGGTGGCGATCCACAGGAAGCGGCCGTCGGGCGAGGCGACGATCCCGGAGGGGTAGGCGTCACCGGCCGGGGCGTGTGCCAGCACGGGCGTCTCGGCGAGCGGGGTGAGGGCACCGCCGGCGGCGTCCCAGCGGCAGACGGTGACGGTGGGCGTCAGTTCGTTGACGACGTAGGCGTATCCGCCGGACGGGTGGAACGCCAGGTGGCGCGGGCCGGAGCCGGGCCGCAGCGCGAACTCCCGGTGCACGGCCGGGCTGCCGTCCACCAGGGTGCACACCCGCACCGAGTCCGTGCCGAGGTCGACACTGACCGCCCAGCGGCCGCTCGGGTCGGGCTGTACCTGGTGGGCGTGGGGGCCCTGCTGGCGCTTGCTGTGCGGCCCGGAGCCGGTGTGCCGCAGCACACCGGAGGCGGCGGGCGCGAGGGCCCCGTCGGCGCGCACGGGGACGGCGGTGACGCTGCCGGAGCCGTAGTCGGCGGTCAGGACGTGGCCGTCGTACAGGCCGAGGTGCGTGGGGCCGCCGCCGACCGCGACACGGGGGCCGGCCGGCTCGGGTTTGTCGCCGTCCACGCGGAACGCGGCGACACCGCCCTCGGAGGTCTCGCTGACCGCGTACAGCGTGCGGCGGTCGGGCGACAGGGCCAGGTAGGAGGGGTCGGACAGACCGTCGACGGCGCTCAGGACCGTGAGCGCGCCGCTGTCGGGCGCGACGGCCGCCGTGAGGATGCCGGGGCCGCCGGCCGCCGTGAACGACCCGATGAACGCCCGCCGCCCGCTGTTCGCCACCGCTGTCCCCTCTCGTCAGCCGCTACCGGGTGCGACGCTAGCAGGAGACAGGCCCGGTCTAGACCAAACACGGCCAGATCCCGGGAGAGGAGCGGCGGAGGGCGTCGGGGGCCGGGCAGGCGGCACCCGGTTCCCGGGGCTCCGGTCTGGTGAGCCCTCAGGCCCCCACCAGGGGTGAGCCCGACGGGGCCCGCAGCGGGGTGGCCAGTTCGGCCAGGGCGCGTTCCAGGCCGTGCAGGTGGGCGAGGGCGGCCGGTTCGGTGGCCGGCGGGTGGGCCGAGACCGCGAGTTCGCGGGTCTCGCCCTCGGTCAGTGCCTCCACCGCGGCCTGCACCCGCCAGCACGCGGCGGCCAGGCGGGCGTCGTGGGAGGCCTCGGGGTCGGCGGCGACGGCGACCAGGCCGCGGATCTCACGGGCGCAGTCGTCGAGCAGGGCGAGGACGGTCCGGGCGCGCCGCTTGCGGCCGCGCATCGGGTTCAGCGGGTGCACCAGCGGTGCGATGGCGAGCCGGACCCGGCCGAGCAGCTGCTCCAGCTCGGCCACCCGCGGCGCCGGGTCGGCGCCGGACGTGCCGGCGAGGCGCGCCGCGGCCTCGGCGGTGCACGCGTGCACGCAGCGCAGGGCGCGCTGGATCCACGCGTCGGTGACGGCGTGCGTGGTGACCGGCAGCACGAAGACCACGGCGAGCACGGCACCGAGCGCCCCCACGGCGGTCTCCGTCAGCCGCAACGCCAGCAGCCCGGGGGTGAGGACGCCGAGGAGGCCGTAGAGGAGCTCGGCCAGCAGCGTCACGCAGAGCATCATCCAGGTGTACGAGACGGCCGCCGAGTAGAAGATGCCGAAGACGCACACGGCGACGAGGACGGCCGTGGGGACGGGCGCGCCGTGCACGGGCACGGCGACGAGCAGGCCGAGCCCGATGCCGATGACGGTGCCGAGCACCCGGCGGAAACCGCGCACCAGGGTCTCGCCGCGCGAGGTGGTGTTGACGAAGACCCACCAGGTGGCGCCGACGGCCCAGTACCAGCGCTGTCCGCTGACCAGCTGGCCGACCACCAGGGCGAAGCCGGCGCCGGTGAACGCCTGGACTGCCTGCCGGGTGGTCACCCGGGCCAGTCCGCCACCGCCGGGCGGAGCGGGCGCGGCGACCGGGGGCAGCCGGCGTTCGTAGCACCACAGCCCGAAGCGCACCGCGGCCGCGGACGCCACGGACAGCAGCAGCGCCACGAACAGTTCGGGGAGCCGGCCGGGGCCGGCGTGCAGGAACTGCGCGATGAAGAACATCATGAACGCGAACACGCCGAGGCTGTGCCCGCGCGGCCCCCACCGGCGCGCGTACACGCCCGCGCCGACGACGGCGAGGAAGACGACGTCGCGCAGGACGGGCAGGTCGTGCAGCAGGGCCGCGGCCGCGAGCACCGGCAGCCCGGCGACCGGCAGCAGGGCCGTGGTGACGGCCTGGCCGCGCACGGTGGCGTCGGAGACGGTGAAGAGGGCGAGCAGCGCGGCGAGGCCGCCGGTGACGGCGCCGGGGAGGGAGTGTCCGGCCAGAGCGCACACGACGACGGCCAGCCCGATCCCGAGCACGGCCCGCGCCGCGAAGCGCAGCCGTACCCGTCCCGGGTCAGGAGCCACGAACACCCGCTTCAGCACTGCTTACCGCCCCCTTGGCACACTCGCACGAAAAAGGCGCCGCGGAGGTCCGCAGCGCCATCGACCTCCCTATGAGAGCATCAACGCCGCTGCTGGCTCAAGTCATCCCCGGAACACTGTGCCATCGGTCCAGCTTTTGTGGTCTCGCTTCGGCCGGGGCCGGGCCAACGGACCAGCCTTGCCGGTCCGCCCGCCGACCACTCGGCTGAGCCATTGGTACAGTCGGCGGTGATCAACGCACGACCTGGAAGACCGGTGGGACCATGACCGTGGACGAGCTCGACACCCGCATCCTGCGGTTGCTGCTCGAGCAGCCGCGCACGAGCGTGCGCGAGTACGCCCGCATCCTCGGCGTGGCCCGCGGCACGCTCCAGGCGCGGCTGGACCGGCTGGAGCGGGACGGCGTCATCACCGGCACCGGCCCGACCCTCTCCCCCGCCGCGCTGGGCCACCCGGTGCTGGCGTTCGTGCACATCGAGGTCACGCAGGGCCACCTCGACGACGTGGGCGACGCCCTGGCGGCCGTACCGGAGATCGTGGAGGCGTTCTCGATCACCGGCGGCGGGGACATGCTGACCCGGGTCGTGGCACGCGACAACGCGCACCTGGAGGACGTGATCCAGAAGGTGATCAGCCTGCCCGGCGTGGTGCGCACCCGCACGGAGGTCGCCCTGCGGGAACGCGTCCCGCACCGCCTGCTGCCCCTGGTGGAGTCGATCGGACGCCAGAGCACGTCCTGAGCGCCGGCGCGAAGCTGCTCCGACGGGCCGGCGGGCCGACGGCGAGGCGATGCTGCGAACGGCCCGGTCGGCGACGTATGTGCGGTGCCGGCCGGCTGTCGCTACGAGCGGCGGCGGGGCTTGCCTCCGCCGCCGCGCCGGCCGGTGCTCCTGGCGGCCCCGCCTCGGGAGCCGGCCGTGCGCGAGCCGCCGCTGCGGGCGGCACCCCCGCTCTTGCGCTCACCGCCCCCGGCAGCCTTGCCCCGCTCCCCCTTGGCGGGCGTCTGCTGGGTGCGGCCGCGCCCCCGGGTGCTGTTCACCGTGCGGCCGCGGACGATGCCGATGAACTCCTCGACCAGGTCGGTGGTGGCCTCCTCCGGCCAGGACAGGACGACGCTCGACTGCGGCGCGTCGGTGACCGGCCGGTAGGTGAGGTCCCTGCGGTGGTACAGCCGGGCCAGCGACTGCGGTACGAACAGCACCCCGATGCCGGCCGCGACCAGCTCGATCGCGTCCTCGGTGGTCTCCGGGCGCTGGAAGGCGGGCTCCCCCGGCGGCGCCCCGTCCCAGCCGAGGACGTCGTCGAGGGGGTGCAGCACGACCTCGTCGGCGAGATCACCGAGGGTGACCTCGTCGGCCGCGGTGGCCACGTGGTCCTTGGGGATCACGACGACCGTCGTCTCCGTGTAGAGGGGGATCGCGCTGAAGAACGTCCGGTCCACCGGCAGCCGCAGCAGGCCGATGTCGGCGCGCTGCTCGCGCAGCACCACCGGCGCCTCGGCGGCCGTGACCTGCAGCAGGGTGAGGGGCACGTCGGGCAGGCGCTCGTTCCAGACCCGCACCCACTTCGCGGGCGTCACCCCCGGGACGTAGGCGAGGCGGAACGCTGGGGAGTCTTCGGAGCCTGTCACGCCCGCAAGGCTACCGGCTGTGGTCGGAGGCCTCGGCGCGGGCGGATAGTCTGGACTGCATGAAGTCGCAAGCGAACACCCAGACGATGAAGCCGGCCACCGCGGCGAAGAAGCTGGGTGTGTACCTCCCCGCCACCCCCAAGGAGTTCCAGGAGGGTGTCGTCTCGCGCGCCGAGCTCGACGAGCTCCAGGCCAACCCGCCGGAGTGGCTGCGCGAGCTGCGACGCACCGGCCCGCACCCGCGTCCCGTGGTCGCGGCGAAGCTCGGCGTGTCCAACGCGGGTCTCGTCCGCGCCGGAGTCACCGACGCCCTCACCACCGAGCAGATCGAGGCGCTCCGGCAGGAGATGCCCGAGTGGCTGGTGAAGGAGCGCGCCACCCAGGCCGAGGTGCGCAAGGAGGCGGCCCGCCTGAAGCAGCGGGACGCGGAGCGCGAGCAGCGGTAGCCGCACGACCCGGCGCGGCGGTCCGGGGCGACGGTCTCCTCCGTCCTCGACGTCGGCCCCCCGGCACTTCGCGGTGCCGGGGGGCCGTTGTCGTCGCGGGACTCAGCCGATCACGACGAGCAGGTCGCCGCCCTCCACCTGCTGGACCCGGTTGATCGCCAGCCGGGACACGGTGCCCGTCTTCGCGGCGGTGATCGAGGCCTCCATCTTCATCGCCTCGATGGTGGCGACCGTGGCGCCCGCCTCCACCTGGTCGCCCTCGGCGACGGCGAGGGTGACCACGCCCGCGAAGGGCGCCGCGACCTGGCCCGGGTCGGCACGGTCTGCCTTCTCCGTGACCGGGATGTCGGCCGAGGCGGCCACGTCGCGGACCTGGATCGGCCGCAGCTGGCCGTTCAGCGTGGACATCACGGTGCGCAGGCCGCGTTCGTCGGCCTCGCCGATCGCCTCCAGGCCGATGAGCAGCCGCACGCCGGGCTCCAGATCGACGGCGTACTCCTTGCCCGGGCGCAGGCCGTAGAAGAAGGCCTTGCTGTCGAGGATGCTGGTGTCGCCGTAGGAGTGGCGGTGCGTCTCGAACTCGCGGGTCGGGGCGGGGAACAGCAGCCGGTTGAGGGTGGCGCGGCGGTCCTTGTCCAGTCCGTCGCGGTCCTCGGCGCTCAGCTCCGGCACCGGCTTGGCCTCCGCGCGGCCCTTCAGGGCCTTGGTGCGGAACGGCTCCGGCCAGCCACCGGGCGGGGTGCCCAGCTCGCCGCGCAGGAAGCCGATCACCGAGTCCGGGATGTCGAAGCGGTCCGGGCTCTCCTCGAAGTCCTTCGGGTTCACCCCGGCGCCGACCAGGTGCAGGGCGAGGTCGCCGACCACCTTGGAGGACGGGGTGACCTTGACCAGGCGGCCCAGGATGCGGTCGGCGGCGGCGTACATCGCCTCGATGTCCTCGAAGCGGTCGCCGAGGCCGAGGGCGACGGCCTGGGTGCGCAGGTTGGACAGCTGGCCGCCGGGGATCTCGTGGTCGTAGACGCGCCCGGTCGGGGAGGCGAGGCCCGCCTCGAAGGGCGCGTAGATCTTGCGGACGCTCTCCCAGTACGGCTCCAGGTCGCCGACCGCCTTCAGGTCGAGCCCGGTGGGCCGCTCGGAGTGGTCGGTGGCGGCGACGATCGCCGACAGCGACGGCTGCGAGGTGGTGCCCGCCATGGAGGCCACCGCCCCGTCGACCGCGTCCGCGCCGGCCTGGATCGCGGCGAGGTAGGTGGCGAGCTGTCCGCCCGCGGTGTCATGGGTGTGCAGATGGACCGGGAGGTCGAACTCGCGGCGCAGTGCGGTGACGAGCTTCGCCGCGGCCGGGGCACGCAGCAGGCCCGCCATGTCCTTGACGGCGAGGACGTGCGCGCCGGCGTCGACGATCTGCTCGGCGAGCCGCAGGTAGTAGTCGAGGGTGTAGAGCTGCTCGGCGGGGTTGCCGAGGTCGCCGGTGTAACACAGGGCGACCTCGGCGACCGCGGTGCCGGTCTCGCGGACGGCCTCGATGGCGGGGCGCATCTGGCCGACGTCGTTGAGGGCGTCGAAGATGCGGAAGATGTCGATACCGGTGGCCGCGGCCTCCTGCACGAACGCGTCGGTGACCTCCGTCGGGTACGGGGTGTAGCCGACGGTGTTGCGGCCGCGCAGCAGCATCTGCAGGCAGATGTTGGGCACGGCCTCGCGCAGGGCGGCGAGGCGCTCCCACGGGTCCTCGGCGAGGAAGCGCAGCGCGACGTCGTAGGTGGCGCCGCCCCAGCACTCCAGCGACAGCAGCCCGGGCAGGGTGCGGGCGACGACGGGGGCGACGGCGAGGAGGTCCTTGGTGCGCACGCGGGTCGCGAGCAGGGACTGGTGGGCGTCGCGGAAGGTGGTGTCGGTGACGCCGATGGTCGGCGACTCGCGCAGCCGGCGGGCGAAGCCCTCGGGGCCCAGCTCGGTGAGCTGCTGCTTGGAGCCGGCGGGCGGCTCGGCGGCGGGCAGCGCGGGCAGTTTGGTCACCGGGTCGATCAGCTCGGGGCGCTCGCCGTGCGGCTTGTTCACGGTGACGTCGGCGAGGTAGGTGAGCAGCTTGGTGCCGCGGTCGGCGGAGTGGCGGGCGGTGAGCAGGTGCGGGCGCTGCTCGATGAACGACGTGGTGACGTTGCCGTTCTGGAAGTCCGGATCGTCGAGGACGGCCTGCAGGAAGGGGATGTTGGTGGCGACACCGCGGATGCGGAACTCGGCGACCGCGCGCCGGGCCCGGTTGACGGCGGTGGTGAAGTCGCGGCCCCGGCAGGTCAGCTTGACCAGCATGGAGTCGAAGTGGGCGCTGATCTCCGTGCCGGCGTGGGTGGTGCCGCCGTCGAGGCGGATGCCGGAGCCGCCGGGCGAGCGGTAGGCGCTGATCCGGCCGGTGTCGGGACGGAAGCCGTTGGCGGGGTCCTCGGTGGTGATACGGCACTGCAGGGCGGCCCCGCGCAGGGTGACCGTGTCCTGGGACAGGCCGAGGTCGGCGAGGGTCTGGCCGGCGGCGATGCGCAGCTGGGACTGGACGAGGTCGACGTCGGTGACCTCCTCGGTGACCGTGTGCTCGACCTGGATGCGCGGGTTCATCTCGATGAAGACGTGCCGGCCCTGGCGGTCGAGGAGGAACTCCACGGTGCCGGCGTTGCGGTAGCCGATGTGCCGGGCGAACTTCACGGCGTCGTCGCAGATCCGCTCGCGCAGCGCCGGGTCCAGGTTGGGCGCGGGCGCCAGCTCGATGACCTTCTGGTGGCGGCGCTGCACCGAGCAGTCGCGTTCGAAGAGGTGGATGACGTTGCCCTCGCCGTCGGCGAGGATCTGGACCTCGATGTGTCGTGGCTCGACGACCGCCTGCTCCAGGAAGACCGTCGGGTCGCCGAACGCGGACGCGGCCTCACGGGAGGCGGCCTCGATGGCCTCGCGCAGCTGGGCGGGGTCCTCGACGCGGCGCATGCCGCGCCCGCCGCCGCCGGCGACGGCCTTGACGAAGATGGGGAAGCCGATGTCCTCGGCGGCGCGCACCAGCTCGTCGACGTCGTCGGAGGGCTGTGAGGAGCCGAGCACGGGCACGCCGGCCTCGCGGGCGGCGGCCACGGCGCGGGCCTTGTTGCCGGTCAGTTCGAGGATCCGGGCGCTGGGGCCGACGAAGGTGATGCCCGCTTCCTCGCAGGCGCGGGCCAGCTCGGGGTTCTCGGACAGGAAGCCGTATCCGGGGTAGACGGCGTCGGCGCCGGCCAGCCGGGCGGCGCGGATGATCTCGTCGACGGAGAGGTAGGCCCGCACCGGATGCCCGGGTTCCCCGATCTCATAGGCTTCGTCGGCCTTGAGCCGGTGCAGGGAGTTGCGGTCCTCGTGCGGGAAGACGGCCACGGTGCGCGCGCCGAGCTCGTATCCGGCACGGAAGGCGCGAATCGCGATCTCGCCACGGTTGGCGACCAGTACCTTGCGGAGCATCCCCGATCCCTTCGGCCTGCGGGTGATTCCCCCCATGGTCGCGGTAACCGTGCCGGCTGGCCATGAGACGCAGGTCACCATTCAGGCGACGGTCCCAGGATGCGGGATCCCGCGCAAAGGCGAGACACCCCGGCGGCACGCCCGTTCGTCCCGCAGCGGCTACCCCGGCGGCATGCCCGTCTGGCCCTGCAGCCGTTCCAGGTCGGAGGCGCGGACCTGGATGGCGAAGACGGCGATGAGCGCGGCCAGCGCGGTGAAGATCGCGGCGACGACGAAGGCGGCGGACACGCCCGAGGTGAGGACCTCGTCGGAGAAGGGCTTGGGCAGGAACCCGGTGCGCTGGAAGCGCAGCCGCTCCAGCGGGGTGGCCTGGGCGAGGAAGCGCGGTATCTGTTTCTGCGCCTCGTTGGTGCTGGCCGTGCCGAAGGTGGTGACCAGGATGGACAGGCCGAGGGAGCCGCCCACCTGCTGGGTGGCGTTCAGCAGCCCGGAGGCGGCGCCCGTCTCCCGGGGCGACACGTTGGACAGGGCCATCAGGGTCAGCGACACGAACTCCATGCCCATGCCCAGGCTGAAGACGAGCATCGGGCCGAGGATGCTGCCCGCGTAGGTGGAGTGCACGTCGGTGAGCGTCAGCCAGGCCAGGCCCGCCGCGGCGAGGACCGCGCCGGTCACCATGAACGGCTTGGGTCCGAAGCGGGGCAGGAACCGCGAGGCCAGCCCGGCGCCGATCGCGATGACCGCGCTGACCGGCAGGAAGGCGAGCCCGGCCCGCAGCGGGCTGAAGCCCAGCACGTCCTGCACGAACAGGGTGAGGAAGAAGAACATCCCGAAGATCGCCGCGGCCAGGCAGAGCATGATGCCGTAGGTGCCGGCCCGGTTGCGGTCGGCGAACATGTGCAGCGGGGTGATGGGCTGCTTGGAGCGCCGCTCGATCAGCACGAACAGCGCCAGGACGACGACCGCGGCGGCGAACGAGGCCAGCGTCAGCGCGTCCCGCCAGCCCTCCTGCGCGGCCCGGATGAAGCCGTACACCAGGAGCACCATGCCCGCGGTGGAGGTCAGCGCCCCGGCGATGTCGAAGTTGCCGGGGTGGCGTTCGGATTCCCGGATGAAGCGGGGCGTGGCGAGGACGATGAGCACGCCGATGGGCACGTTCACGAACAGCACCCAGCGCCAGTTCAGCCACTCCACCAGGATGCCGCCCATGAGCAGTCCGATCGCGCCGCCGCCCGCGGAGACCGCGGCGAACACGCCGAAGGCCCGGTTGCGTTCGGGTCCCTCCTTGAAGGTGGTGCTGACCAGGGACAGAGCGGTCGGGGAGGCGATCGCCCCGCCGACGCCCTGCAGCGCGCGGGCGGCGAGCAGTTCACCGGGGTTCTGGGCGAGGCCGCCGAGCAGGGAGGCGACGGCGAAGAGGGCGACGCCGAACATGAAGACGCGCCGTCTGCCGAGGATGTCGCCGGTGCGGCCGCCGAGCAGCAGCAGACCGCCGAAGGTGAGGGTGTAGGCGTTGACCACCCAGGCGAGGCTGGTGGTGGAGAAGTTCAGCGCGCTCTGGATGTGCGGCAGGGCGATGTTCACGATGGTGATGTCGAGGACCACCATCAGCTGGCAGGAGGCGATGACCAGCAGGGCCATCGCGTTCCCGCCGCCGCCCCGCCGGTCGGTGGCGGGCTGCGTCGCGGAGATGGGTTGCGGACTGGTGCTCATAGGGCTGCCCCAAGGGTGCCGGGTCCGACGTCGACGCTACGCCCGCCGGTGCGGGGTCACCACTCGATCAGGCGCGGCGCGTCAGGTGGTGACGCCGGCGGTACGCAGGGTGTTCCCGGGCGGCGGTCCGGGCAACGGCACGGCGAGCACGTGCGCCTGCCGGGCGGGCAGGTCGACGTACAGGCCGGCGTCGGCCAGTTCGTCGCCGTCGCGGTCGTAGGACTGTCCGGTGAGCAGGTCCGTCAGCCGGTGGCCGGTGCCCCGCAGGTCGTCCCAGGGGAGGCGGACGCGTCCCTGGGCGGGGTGGTCGGAGTGGTTGACGACGACCAGGTGGCGTGCGTCCTGTGCGGTCCAGCTCCAGGCGAGCAGGGCGTGGTGGCTGTCGTTGCCGGGCAGGGCGATGGTCTCCAGCAGGCGCCAGTCGCCCCGGCGTACCGTGGCCGCGACCGGGAGGAGACGGTCGTGGAAGGCGCGCAGGTCCTCGTCGGGCGGCTCGGCGGGGCGGCGGGCGAGGAAGACGGGCAGCTGCGTGCGGCGGCCCTCGAACTGGCCCTCGTGCCACAGCGTCGCCCCGGGCAGGGTGGCGACCGCGACGGCCGCCGCGCGTTCCCGCTCGCCGGGCAGGGCCGTGGCGGCGCGGGGCTCGTCGTGGTTCTCCAGGAAGCGCAGGAGGCCGCGCTGATAGGCGAGACCGGCCCGCAGGTGGGCGCGGACGGCGCCGGCGTCCTCGTGGACGAGGCGGTCGTAGAGCCGCTTGTCGTAGGCAAGGTCGAAGCCCTGCTGCTGGAGGAGGTACTCCATGTCCCAGTAGGCCTCGGCGACGAACAGCATCTCGGGGTGCCGGGCGCGTACCCGCGGGATCACATACGGCCAGAAGTCCTCGGCCGGGACGGCTCCGGCCCGCTCGCCCCAGGTGCGGGCGAACACCTCGTTGGTCATGAGCATCGCCATGTCGCAGCGCACGCCGTCCGCCTGGTCGCCGATCGCGATCAGCGTGTCGACGGCCGCGTCCCGCAGCTCGGCGCTGAACGCGTTCAGCTGGACGACGTCCGGCCAGGGAGGGAAGTAGGGGTCGCGGCCGCGGGCGTAGACGCGTCCGGCGGCCTGGAGGAAGGCGTCGGGGGCGTCGGCCAGGTCGTCGGGGGTGCCCTGGATCAGGCAGCCGCGGCGGTCGGCCGTGAAGGGGTGGTCGGGGGCGACGTGGTTGGGGACGTGGTCGAGGAGCAGCTTCAGCCCGCGCGCGGCGAGCTGAGCGCGGGCCTCGGCCAGAGCGGCCGGGCCGCCGAGGCGGGCGTCCACGGTGTAGTCGCGTACGCAGTAGGGGGAGCCGGCGATGTCCTCCTCGGTGAGGCCGGGCAGGGCCGCGCGGAAGGCGCGGCGCAGGCCGCCGTCGCGCAGGGCGAGGCCGAGTCCGGCCGGGCTGCGCTGCCACACGCCCATCAGCCACACCGTGTCGACGCCGGGCCGGGCGACGGCGTCCCATGCCTCGCCGGGCACGTCGCCCAGGGTGACGGGCCGGCCGTACCGCTCGCTCACCTCGCCCAGCCACACAAGGGTGTTGATCTCGTACACGACCGTCATGCGAGCGGCTCCTCGGGCGCCAGCGAGTCCCGGCCGCCGCGGTGCCAGGCGTCCGCGTCGATGGTGCGGAACAGGGTCGCGGTGGCCGCGACCAGTCCGGTCCAGCCGGTCTGGTGGGAGGCGCCGAGGCCGGCGCCGGTGTCGCCGTGCAGGTACTCGTAGAAGAGGACGAGGTTCTTGAAGTGCGGGTCCTTGGCGTAGACCGCCTGGGTGCCGTGGACCGGGCGGTGGCCGTCGGCGTCGGGCAGGAAGCCGGCGGTGAGCCGGTCGGAGATCTCCCGGGCGACCTCGTACAGGTTCAGCCGTCTGCCGGAGCCGGTCGGGCACTCCACGGTGAAGTCGGGTCCGTGGTAGGCGTGCAGGTTCAGCAGCGCCCGGATGAGCAGGACGTTGACCGGCAGCCACACCGGGCCGCGCCAGTTGGAGTTGCCGCCGAACATGCCCGAGTCGGACTCGGCGGGCAGATAGCCGACGCCGTACCGCACGCCGTGCACCTCGAAGGTGTAGGGGTGTTCGGCGTGGTACCGGGACAACGAGCGGATGCCGTACGGGCCGAGGAACTCGTCCTCGTCGAGCATGCGGGCCAGGATGCGGCGCAGCCTGTCCTCGCCGAAGAGGGCGAACAGGTAGCGGCCGTCGGCGTTGGGTTCGGCGGTGACATGCCGGTCGACAAAGGCTTCGACGGCAGGGTGCCGCTCGATGAACTCCCTGGCTCCCTGGACGAGTTCGGGGAAGCGGCGGTCGGCACGGCCGCCGATGACACTGGTCGCGGCGAGCGGGATCAGGCCGACCAGGGAACGCACCTTCAGCGGGGTCGCGCGGCCGTCGGGCATGCGCAGCACGTCGTAGAAGAAGCCGTCCTCCTCGTCCCAGAGACTGGCGTTGTCGCGGCCCATGCGGTTCATGGCGACGGCGATCCACGCGAAGTGTTCGAAGAGCATCTGCGCCTGCTCGACGTAGACGGGGTTGTCGACGGCGAGTTCGATGGCGATCTCCAGCAGGTTCTGGCAGTACAGCGCCATCCACGCGGTGCCGTCGGCCTGGTCCAGGTGGCCCCCGGTCGGCAGCGGCGCGCTGCGGTCGAAGACACCGATGTTGTCGAGGCCCAGGAAGCCGCCCTGGAAGACGTTGTTGCCGTCGGCGTCCTTGCGGTTGAGCCACCAGGTGAAGTTCTTCATCAGCTTCTGGAAGGCGTTCTCCAGGAAGGCACGATCACCGCGGCCGGTGCGGTGCTTGTCGAGTTCGTAGACGAAGAGGACGGCCCAGGCGTGCACGGGCGGGTTGACGTCGCCGAAGTTCCACTCGTACGCCGGGATCTGGCCGTTGGGGTGCAGATACAGGCGGCGCAGCAGCAACTCCAGCTGGTCCTTGGCGAAGTGGGTGTCGACCATGGCCAGGGCGAGGGTGTGGAAGGCGAGGTCCCAGGCGGCGAACCAGGGGTACTCCCAGGTGTCCGGCATCGACATGACCGCGTCGTTGACCATGTGGTACCAACCGCTGTTGCGGACGCGTGGGTCCACGGCGAGCGGGTCGACACCGTGCTCGGCGAGCCAGCGTTCCACGTCGAGGTAGTAGTACTGCTTGCTCCACAGCATCCCGGCGAGCGCCTGGCGCACGACGCGCCGCTCCTCCTCCCCCATGCCGCCGGGGGTGAGGGCGGCGTAGAAGGCGTCGGCCTCGGTGCGACGGGCGTCCATGACCTCGGTGAAGTCCCGCCAGGGATCGGAGAGTTCGGCGTCGGTCAGACGGAGTCTCACGGTGGCGCCGGCGCCTGCGGGGACCGTCAGGACGTGGTGGACGGCGGCCTTGGTGCCGGTCCCCCGCGGATCGACGGCCTCGCTCTCGCCGTGGACGAGGTACCGGTCGATGCCGTCCTTGACGTAGGGGGTGGTGTCGGGGCTGCCGAAGACGCGCCGGTTGTTCGTCTCGTTGCCGGTGAAGAGGGTCTCGGCGGTGGCGTCGTGGTGGAGCAGCCGGGTGCCGAGTTCGTCGTGGTCGGCGCGGATCGCGTGCCCGGTCCGCCGCAGGACCGGTACGGCCGTGCCGCCCGCCCAGGACCAGGTGTGGCGGAACCACAGCGTCGGAAGCAGGTGCACGGTGGCCTCGTCGGGGCCCCGGTTGTACGCGGTGATCTCCACGAGGAGGTCCTCGGGGCCGGCCTTGGCGTACTCCACGACGACGTCGAAGTAGCGGTTCTCGTCGAAGACGCCGGTGTCGAGCAGTTCGTACTCGGGTTCGTCGCGGCCGCGGGCGCGGTTCACCTCGACGAGCTCGCTGTAGGGGAACGCGCCCTGCGGGTACTTGTAGAGGTACTTCATGTAGGAGTGCGTGGGCGTGTTGTCGAGGTGGTAGTAGCACTCCTTGACGTCCTCGCCGTGGTTGCCCTCGGCGTTGGTCAGGCCGAACAGGCGCTCCTTGAGGATGGGGTCGCGGCCGTTCCACAGGGCGAGCGCGAAGCACAGCCGCTGTTTGTCGTCGCTGATGCCGGCGATGCCGTCCTCGCCCCACCGGTAGGCGCGCGAGCGGGCCTGATCGTGGGTGAAGTACGACCAGGCGTCGCCGTCGGCGCTGTAGTCCTCGCGGACGGTACCCCACTGCCGTTCACTCAGGTACGGCCCCCACCGCCGCCAGGGCACCTGGCCGGCGTCGGCCTCGGCGAGCCGCCGGCGTTCGGGGTCCGGCACATCGGTGGTCATGGCATCGTCCTCCCGCGAGCCCGGCGCACTCCCCCAGACTCGGGCATCCCGGACGGCCCCGCAATCACTGCGGAGCGGACCGGTCACGCTGCGGGACCACGGGGCGCGGGCGAGGACGGCGGCACGGCGGCGCCGGGCGTCAGCCGGAGTCGCCCGTGCGGTGTCCCTGCACCGCCGCGCGGCTCGTGGCCAGGTGGTTCAGGACCAGGGACTCGACCCGGCTGACGTCGCGGTCGGCGATGGCCCGGTAGAGGGTCTCGTGTTCCTCCGCGATGCCGAGGAGGTCGTCGTGCTGGCCGAGCAGCCAGCGCACGCGGCTGCGCATGACGCGCTCCAGCTCGCTCAGCAGCTCGTTGGCGGCCAGCCAGATCACCGTCTGGTGGAAGTCGGCGGCGGCACGGCGCGCCCCCACGGCGTCCCCGGCCCGGGCCGCCCGCAGTTCACGGTCGAGGTCGGCACGCAGCCGCTGGAGTCCCTCGCGGGTGTGGCGCTGCGCGGCCAGCCGGAAGGCCAGCGTCTCCAGCGCGCCGCGCACCTCGTCCAGGTCGGCCAGATCGGACGAGGTGAACTCGCGGACCACCGCCCAGCTGCGCGGCCGTGGCGTGACCAGGCCCTCGGCGACGAGCGTCTTGAGGGCGTCGCGGACGGGCAGCCTGCTCACTCCCAGGGATTCGGCGAGCTCACGCTCGACCAGCCGGCTGCCCGGCTTGCGCACCCCGTCGAGGATCTCGTCCCGCAGCTGCCCGGTCACGCGCTCCGACTCGGGCGTGAACCCCTCTGACCCCGTCATGGCCGTCCTTCTCTCGTCACGTCCCCGGCGGCCCGCCGGCGCTGTGCGGGTGCCGGCGGGGCGTGGGACCAAGCCACTGTGACCTTAGCCGGTGACGAGGAAGGGGCGAGCGGGGGTCAGCAGGCCCGGGGCGGCCAGTTGGCGATCAGCTTGGGCCGCGGGCGGGCGTAGGTGCGCACCTTCGACGTGCTCAGCCCGAGACGGACCAGTGACTCGGCGACGGTGACGGCCGCCGCCACCCCGTCGACCACGGGGACCCCGGTGCGTTCGACGACGCGCTCGGCGAGGCCGGCCATGCCGCCGCAGCCGAGGCAGATCACCTCCGCCCGGTCGTGCGCGACGGCGTACGCGGCCTGCTCGACGATGGCGTCGACGGCCGCCTTCTCGTCCTCCTCCAGGTCCAGCACGGCGAGCCCGCTGGCCCGCACGGAGGCGCAGCGCGCGCTCAGCCCGGCCGCGTGCAGGCGCTCCTCGATCAGCGGGACCGTGCGGTCGAGGGTGGTGACGACGGAGTAGCTGCGCCCGAGGAACTGGGCGGTGCTCGCGGCCGCCTCCGTGATGTCGACGACGGGTACGTCGAGCAGTTCCTGCAGCCCCTCGCGGCCGTGCTCGCCGTATCCCGCCTGGATGACGGCGTCGTAGGGCCCCTGGTAGGCGCGCACGGTCTCCATCACGGCGATGGCGGCGAGGTAGCTCTCGTAGTTGCCCTCGACGGACTCCGCGCCGAACGCCGGGGTCAGCGGGACGATCTCGGTGCCTGGTGAGGCCGCGGCGGCCGCCGTCCGGCCGATGGCGTCGGTGAGGGACTGGGTGGTGTTGACGTTGACGACGAGGATGCGCATGGGTCGGCTTTCTCGGTGGCGTGGCTGACTCGGCCGGGCCGGGCTCACTCGGCGGCGACGGCGATGGCCTCGCCGTCGACGTCCCGGACGAGGGCGGACCGGTCGGAGAGGACGGCGTACACGGTGGCGGCGAGGAGCGCGCCGATGAACCACGAGAATCCGGCCGCGGCGTGGAAGAAGGGCACCAGGGCCACGGTGACGGCGATCGCGGCGCTCGGCACGAACGCGGCGACGGCGCGCGGGTTGTAGCCGCGCCGGTAGTGGTAGTCGCCGCCGGTGTGCTCGGTGTACAGGTCGGGCACGTTCACCCGTGAGCGGCGCAGCAGCCAGTAGTCGGCCATGACGACGCCGAAGAGGGGGCCGAGGAGTGCGCCGAGTCCGCCGAGGAAGTAGTTGACGACGATCGGGCTGTTGTAGAGGTTCCAGGGCGTGATGACCAGGCCGAGGACGGCGCTGACCAGGCCGGCCTTGCGGAAGTTCAGGCTGCGCGGGAAGAGGTTGACCAGGGCGTAGATCGGTGCGACGAAGTTGGCCAGCAGGTTGACCGCCACGGTCAGGGCGATCAGCGCGAGGGAGGCGACGGCCAGCAGGGCCATGGTGGGGATGGTCCGCACGATGTCCGTGGGGCTGCTGACGACGTGTCCGTCGAGCTTGAACTGGGCGCCGCTGAGGACGGAGACGATCACGGCGAAGAAGAGCATGTTCACCGGGATGCCGACGACGTTGCCGCGCACGATGGCGCCGCGGCTGCGGGCGGAGCGGGTGAAGTCGCAGAAGTTCAGCACGAAGGTGCCGTAGATGACCACCCACAGTGCGGCGGCCTGCAGCACCTGGAGCCACATCGCGCCGCCGGTGAGCGGGTCGCCGTCGGAGAGGGAGATCGATCCGCCGGCGCGGAAGAACATCCAGGCGGCGAGGGCGCACATGGTGATCAGGGTGGTGGGGGCGGCGAACGCCATGTAGCGGCGGATCATCTGCATGCCGTAGCTGACGATGAGGACCTGCAGGCCCCACAGCGCCAGGAAGGTGATCCAGCCGAGGGTGGACTGGCCGAGCAGGGAGTCGCGGTCCAGCCGGCCGAGGCCGGGGAACATCGCGACGAGCAGGGTGCTCAGTACGGATGAGGCGAGGTAGGTCTGGATGCCGAACCAGGCGATGGCGACCAGGCCGCGCACGCCGGCCGGGATCTTCGCGCCGTGGATGCCGAAGGCGATGCGGCTCATGACCGGGAAGGGCACGCCGGTCTTGTGCCCCATGAAGCCGGACAGGGTGAGCAGCAGGAACAGCAGCAGGGAGGCGAGCGCGAAGGCGGCCAGGATGCCCCACACGTTCAGGCCGAGCGCGAACAGCCCGAGGGCGAAGGCGTAGTTGCCGAGGCTGTGCACGTCGTTGGCCCACAGGGTGAAGACGTTGTAGGCGCCCCAGCGGCGCCCTTCCTTCTTCGTGGGGGCGAGATCGTACGTGTAGAGACCAGGACTGGGAGTGCTGCTGGTCTTGACGGACGACCGGTTGTCCAGCGCGGTCATACGGGACTCCGGGAGGGGGAGGGTGGGAACTGTCAGAGGTTTCCACAAAGTGGAAGGTAACTTCCGCGCAAATGAACGTAGTTTTCGCCGAAGACCACCGTCAAGGGGTGGGACAGAACTGACCTAACTGGTTTTCAGTGGGCCAAAAAGGGCAGCGCGAACCATCCCGCACGGAAGACCGGCACAGGATGATTCGCGCTGCGGTGAGGTGTCTTGACGTGCCGTCAGACGATCCGGCCCGCGCGGACGACGCGTGCCGGGCGGGTGAGCAGCGTCAGGTCGGCCAGCGGGTCGCCGGCCAGCAGGACGGCGTCGCCCGCGAAGCCGGGCGCCAGCCGGCCGACGGCGCCCTCGAGACCCAGCAGCCGGGCCGCGTTCGTCGTCGCGGTGCGGATGGCGTCCAGAGGGGTCAGACCCGCGCCGTGCATCAGCACGACCTCGCCGCCGACGGGGTCGACCACACCGCCGGAGGAGTCGGTGCCGGCGGCCAGCGGCACCCCGAGCGCGTGCGCGGTCCGCACGGCCTCCTTCAGCACGGGCAGGAACGCCCGGCCCCGCCCGTCGAGCACCGGGTTCGGATCGCCGACCATGCCCGCGATGGCGGTGAGGGTGGGTGTGAAGTACGTCCCGCGGCGCGCCATGTCGTGCAGCGTGCGCTCGGCGACGAACACCCCGTGCTCCAGCGAGCGGATGCCGGCGCGGACCGCGTCGTCGCAGCCCTGGGCGCTGTAGCTGTGGCACAGCACTCCCCTGCCGCCGCGCCGCGCGGCCGCGACGACCTCGGCGAGCTGCTCGTAGGAGTAGACCTGGGTGAGCGGGTCCTGGTCGGGCAGCCCGGCGCGCTCGTTGACCCGGGTCTTGATCACGTCGGCGCCGCGGGCGAGGTTCACGTCGACGACGCGCCGCAGCGCCTCGGCGGACCGCACGCCGTCCTTGAGCGCGGTCAGGGGCGCGAGTTCGGCGTCGGCGAGCACCGACTCGCCGAGGTCGGGGGTGACGAAGACGCCCGCGGCGGTGAGCCGCGGTGCCCGGGTGGGCAGCCGGCGGGCGAGTTCGCGCACGGCGATGTCCTGGAAGAAGGTGGTGGAGCCGCTGCGGGCGCTGGTGGCGCCGTGCGCGAGGGCGGCGCGCGCCTCGGTGACGGTCTGCAGATGGATATGGGCGTCGACCAGGCCGGGCAGCACCCAGTGGCCGTGCGCGTCGAGCCGCGGGAGGCCGGCGGGCACGGACCCCGTGCCGCGTCGCCCGGCCCACCGCACCCTGCCGCCGCGGATCACGACGACGGCGTCCTCGGTGACCTCGCCGGTGGCCGGGTCCAGCAGTGTGCCGCCCTCGATCACCAGGTCACCGGCGGTGTCGGGCTCCGGCCGGTCCGCGGGGCGGGCGGCGGACGCGGGGGCCGCACCGGCGAGGACGGTGGCCGTCCCGGCGAGTGCCGCGGCACCCGCGAGGACACCGCGCCGGGTGAGCCGACTGGGCGGCGGGGGGATGGACTCCAGACACATGGCGCGCTCCTGAGACCTGGGCGGGCGTTCAACAGGTCTCCGTTTTGTATACCAAAATTCGACCGCACCACAAGGGTTTCCACCGGGCAGGACAGGAGCGGCCGAGGTTTGGTATCCAATTTTCTCTGTCGTGACGAGTACCTCCGCTCAGTGCGCCGGGCGCGTCAGTGTGGCCGTGAACTTGTAGCGGGAGCCGCGGTAGACCGAGCGGACCCACTCCACCGGCCTGCCGTCCGCGTCACGGGAGTGGCGGGACAGCAGCAGCATCGGCAGGCCGACGTCCGTGCCGAGCAGCCCGGCCTCGCGCGGGGTGGCGAGGGCGGTCTCGATCGTCTCGTCGGCCTCCGCGAGCAGTACGCCGTAGCTCTCGGCGAGGGCGGTGTAGAGGGAGGTGTACTTCGCCAGGTTGCGGCGCAGACCGGGGAAGCGTCGGTCCGGCAGATGGGTCGCCTCGATGGCCATCGGCTCACCGCTCGCCAGCCGTAGCCGCTCCACCCGCAGGACGCGCTCACCGGTCGCGACGTCGAGCAGTCGGGCCAGCGTGGCGTCGGCGCTGACATAGCCGATGTCCAGCACCCGGGAGGCCGGGCGCATGCCCTGGGCTTCCATGTCCTCGGTGTAGGAGGTCAGGTCCAGCGTCCGGGACACCTTGGGGCGGGCGACGAACGTGCCCTTGCCCTGGACCCGGTCCAGCCTGCCCTCGCCGACCAGTTCCTGCAGGGCCTTGCGGACGGTGGTGCGGGAGGTGCGGAAGTCAACGGCGAGCAGCCGCTCCGCCGGCATGGGCGCGCCGGGCGGCCGCGCCTCGGTCATCTCCAGCAGCCGTTTCTTGATCCGGTAGTACTTGGGCACCCGTGCGACGCGTCCGGGACCATCCCGACGCTCCTCCCCCTGGGCACTGCTGACGTCGGTACTCATGACCCGCCTTCCCGGCTCAAGTGCCCGATACGGCCGACGGCAGCGGGCCGCCCGGCGGTTCTCCGTTATAGCGACGGATCCGGACTTGGTCTAGTCCAACCCCCGGGCGACGCCCGGCGATGCGGCCGGTGACGTTCCGGTCACGACGGACATCACCTCCTCGAACACCCCTTGACAGCCCCATAGGTCTAGGCCAAGCTCGCGTTGCTGGTCTACACCATTGGGGCCAGGTTCCCCAGCCCACCGTGCAGGAGCGCCGTTTTCCGCAGGTCACCGCCGAGGGCGTGGGTGAGAGGTATTCCTTAGGAGGGGTGGCGTGAAGCGCAAGCTGGTTGCCGCGATCGGTATCGCGGGCATGATGATGTCGATCGCGGCGTGCGGGGGCGACAGCGACAACGGCAAGGATGCCGGGCAGGACAGTCCCAAGGGCCAGACGCTGGTCGTGTGGACGATGGACGGCTCGGCCCCGGCCCAGTGGACCAAGGACGTGCAGGCGGCGTTCGAGGCGAAGACCGGCGCAAAGGTCAAGTTCGAGACCCAGAAGTGGGACGGGATCCAGCAGAAGATCACCACCGCCCTGTCGGAGTCCAACCCGCCGGACGTCATCGAGGTCGGCAACACCCAGACCCCGGCCTACGCCGCCACCGGCGGTCTCGCCGAACTCGGCGACCTGAAGCAGCAGATCGGCACCGACTGGACGCCGGCCGTCTCGGCCTCCTCCGTCTACGAGGGCAAGCAGTACGCCGCCCCCTGGTACTTCGCCAACCGCGTCGTCATCTACAACAAGAAGATCTGGGCGCAGGCCGGCATCAAGGACACGCCCAAGACGCGGGACGAGTTCTTCAAGGACCTGGAGACCATCGGCAAGAAGACCGACGCCGAGCCGATCTACATGCCCGGTCAGAACTGGTACTTCCTCGACGGCCTGATCATCGGTCAGGGCGGCGACCTGGTGAAGAAGGACGGCGACAAGTACGTCTCCAACCTCGGCGACCCGAAGGTCTCCGCGGCCATGGAGATCTACAAGAAGTACGCCTCCTACTCCAAGGCCCCCAAGGACAAGGACGAGGCCACCCCGCAGCAGGCGGAGGTGTTCGCCAAGGGCAAGACCGGCGCGTTCATCGGCATGGGCTGGGAGGCCGGCACCGCGGTCACGGCCAACAAGGCCATCGAGAAGGACCTCGGCTACTTCACCATCCCCGGCGCCACCGCGGACAAGCCCGAGAGCGTCTTCCTCGGCGGCTCCAACCTCGCCGTCGCGGCGGGCAGCAAGAAGCAGTCGCTGGCCAAGGAGTTCCTGAAGATCGCCCTGTCCGACAAGTACGAGGGCGAGCTGGCCAAGCTCAACGGCATCGTGCCGAACAAGCAGTCCCTGCAGAGCAACCTGCAGGGCAACGCCGTCGCCGAGGCCGCCGCGCCGGCCGCCGCGGTCGGCGGCACCACGCCGCTGATCCCGGAGTGGGCCGCGGTGGAGAACACCCCGAACCCGATCAAGAGCTACATGACGGCGGTCCTGAACGGCAAGGCGCCCGCGGACGCGGCCAAGGACGTCGAGTCCGAGATCAACAAGCGCCTGGCGCAGAAGAACTGACGGATGGTGCCGGGGGCGGCCACCGCGCCGCCCCCTGCACCACTTGTGTTGCTCGTACGGCCACGGAAGAGACGGCAAGCCATGCCAGTGCAGACCGAAGGCACGGACACGGCCGGGGGGCCCGGTGTCCGCAAGGTCCAGGCTCCCTCGCCCCCGCGTGACGGGACACGCACCACCACCGCACCCGCACGCGGCCGGCGCAAGGCCGCCCCCTACCTGCTCCTGCTGCCCGCGCTGCTCGCCACGCTGATCCTGCTCGGCGTGCCCCTGGTGAAGAACGGCATGCTGTCGTTCCAGAACCTCAACCCGCGCCAGCTGATCCTCCACCTGACCGAGTGGAACGGCGTCGACAACTACCGCGATGTCCTCACCGGTTCGGACTTCTGGCGGGTCGTCAAACGGTCCGTGCTGTTCACGCTCGCCAACGTCGCGCTGATCATGCTGCTCGGCACCCTGACCGGCCTGCTGCTCGCCCGGCTCGGCAGGAAGATGCGGCTGCTGCTCCTGCTCGGCCTGGTGCTCGCCTGGGCGATGCCCGTCATCGCCGCGACCACCGTCTACCAGTGGCTGTTCGCCCAGCGCTTCGGCGTCGTCAACTGGGTCCTGGACAAGCTCGGCTGGCACACGATGGCCGACTACAACTGGCTCGGCACGCAGTTCTCGACGTTCTCCGTGATCACTCTGCTGATCGTGTGGCAGTCCATCCCGTTCGTGGCGATCAACCTCTACGCCGCCACGACCACCATCCCGCGCGAGCTGTACGAGGCGGCCTCCCTGGACGGCGCCGGCTCCTGGAAGAGCTTCACCTCGGTGACGTTCCCGTTCCTGCGGCCGTTCCTCTACTCCACGACCTTCCTCGAGGTCATCTGGGTCTTCAAGGCGTTCCCGCAGGTCTTCGCGATGAACGAGGGCGGCCCGGACCGGCTCACCGAGACGCTGCCGGTGTACGCGTTCGTCGAGGGTGTCGGCAACCAGCACTTCGGCATGGGCGCGGCCATCTCGTTCCTGACCGTCCTGGTCCTGCTCGCCCTCACCTCGTACTACCTGCGCATGGTGCTCAAGCAAGAGGAGGACGAGCTGTGAAGCGCTCGATCTTCGGCCGGATCTGGCCCAACGCGACCGCCGTCATCCTCTTCGTGGCCTTCGCGTTCCCCGTCTACTGGATGTTCGCCACGGCCCTGAAGCCGACCGGCGACATCATCGCCGAGGACCCGGTGTGGTTCCCGACGGACATCACCTTCGCCCATTTCGACAAGGCGGTGCACGCCGACCACTTCTGGACGCTGGTGCGCAACTCCGTCACCGTGACCGTGCTCGCGGTGCTGATGTCGCTGGTGATCGCGCTGTTCGCCTCCTTCGCCCTCGCCCGGATGCGGTTCAAGGGGCGCGGAGTGTTCGTCGTGACCTTCATGCTGGCGCAGATGGCGCCCTGGGAGGTCATGATCATCGCCAACTACATGCTGGTCCGCGACAGCGACATGCTCGACAGCCTCGTGCCGCTGACCGTCTTCTACATGATGATGGTGCTGCCGTTCACGATCCTGACGCTGCGCGGCTATGTGGCCGCGGTGCCCAAGGAGCTGGAGGAGTCCGCGATGGTCGACGGCTGCACCCGCGCCCAGGCCTTCGTCAAGGTGATCTTCCCTCTCCTGGCGCCCGGTCTGATGGCCACCTCGCTGTTCGGCTTCATCACCGCCTGGAACGAGTTCCCGCTGGTCCTGATCCTCAACAAGAGCATCGAGAAGCAGACGCTCCCGCTGTGGATCTCCCAGTTCCGTACCGCCTTCGGTGACGACTGGGGCGCCACGATGGCCGCCTCGACGCTGTTCGCCCTGCCGATCCTGGTCCTCTTCGTCTTCCTGCAGCGCAAGGCCGTCAGCGGCCTCACCGACGGCGCCGTGAAGGGATAACGCCCGATGACGACATTCACCAGCGCCACCGACACCGTCACCCGTGACGCGCTCGCCGTGCTGCAGCCGGGCTTCGCCGGCACGACCGCGCCGGACTGGGTGCGCCGCCGGCTCGGCGAAGGGCTGGTCTCCGTCGGCCTGTTCGGCCGTAACGTCACCACCGCCGAGCAGGTCGCGGAGCTGACCGCGCAACTGCGGGCGGAGCGGGACGACGTGCTGGTCGCGATCGACGAGGAGAGCGGCGACGTCACCCGGCTGGAGGTGCACACCGGTTCCTCCTTCCCCGGAAACAACGCCCTCGGCGCCGTCGACGACACCGGGCTGACCCGGAGCGTGGCCCGCGAGCTGGGCCGCCGGCTCGCGGCGTGCGGCGTCACGCTCAACTGGGCGCCGTCCGCCGACGTCAACGCCAACCCCGACAACCCGGTGATCGGTGTGCGCTCCTTCGGCGCCGACCCCGGTCTGGTCGCCCGGCACACCGCCGCCTACGTCGAGGGCCTGCAGTCGGTCGGCATCGCCGCCTGCACCAAGCACTTCCCCGGCCACGGCGACACCGGCGTCGACTCCCACCTCGCCCTGCCGCGCATCGACGTGGACACGGCCACGCTGCACGCCCGCGAACTGGCGCCGTTCCGGGCGGCGATCGCGGCCGGCACGCGCGCGGTGATGAGCGCGCACATCCTGGTGCCCGCCCTCGACCCGGAGCACCCGGCCACCCTGTCCCGCCCCGTCCTGACCGACCTGCTGCGCGGCGAACTCGGCTACCAGGGCCTGATCGTCACGGACGGCATGGAGATGCGCGCCATCTCCGGCACCTACGGCATCGAGCGCGGCACCGTGCTGGCCCTCGCGGCGGGCGCGGACGCGATCTGCGTCGGCGGCGGGCTGTGCGACGAGGACATCGTGCTGCGGCTGCGGGACGCGCTGGTCGCCGCCGTCCGCTCCGGCGAACTGCCTGAGGAGCGGCTGGCCGACGCGGCCGCCCGGGTGCGGGAGCTGGCCCGGTGGACCACGAAGGCGGCCCGCGAGGCGGACCCGGGTGAGGCAGCCGACGCGGAGATCGGTCTCACCGCCGCCCGCCGCGCGCTGACCGTGACCCGTGGTGCGGCCGACGCGGGCCCGGTGACCGAGCCGGTGTACGTGGCGACGTTCAGCCCGACGCCGAACATCGCCGTCGGCGACGAGACACCGTGGGGCGTGGGCGCCGAGCTGGTGCGTCTGCTGCCGGGCACCACGACCGGGGTGTTCAGCGGTGACGGCGCGGGCGAGGCGGCGCTCGCCGCGGCACAGGGCCGGCGGCCGGTCGCCGTGGTGCGCGACGAGCACCGGCACGCGTGGATGGGGTCCGCCCTGGACACCCTGCTCACCGCCCGCCCCGACACGATCGTGGTGGAGATGGGCGTCGCCCAGGCCGCCCCGCGCGGCGCCCTGCACCTCGCCACCCACGGCGCGGCCCGGGTGTGCGCGATCGCGGCGGCGGAACGCATCACCGGGGCCTGACCGCCGGGCCGGGAACACCGGCCCCGCACGCACCGGTCGGCGGCCGGAGCGGCCCCCACAGCACGGCTGTACGGCGGCGGGGCGCTCAGGCCGCCGCCGTACGGCCGTCCGGTGCGCTCGCGCCGACCGGTCGGCCGTCCGCCCCGTTCGGGCGGTGGATCGGCGCGTCGGTCGTCGTCAGGGGCGCCCCCGTGCCGCCACGGCGCTCGGCGACGATCTCCGCGGCGATGGACAGCGCGGTCTCCTCGGGCGTACGGGCGCCGAGGTCGAGGCCGATCGGGGAGCGCAGCCGGGCCAGCTCCCGCTCGCCCAGTCCCGCCTCCCGCAGTCGCTCCGTCCGGTCCTCATGGGTGCGGCGCGAACCCATCGCCCCGACGAAGGCGACCGGCATCCGCAGCGCCGCCGTCAGCAGCGGTACGTCGAACCGGGCGTCGTGGGTGAGCACGCACAGCACGGTGCGCGGATCGGTGCGGGTGGACTGGAGATAGCGGTGCGGCCAGTCCACGACGACCTCGTCGGCGTCGGGGAACCGGGCCGCGGTGGCGAAGACCGGGCGGGCGTCGCACACGGTGACGTGGTAGCCGAGGAACTTCCCGACGCGCACCAGGGCGGCGGCGAAGTCGACCGCGCCGAACACGATCATCCGGGGCGCCGGCCCGGTCGTCTCGACCAGCAGCGTGAGCCCGCCCGGGCAGTGCGTACCGTCCTCGGCGAGCTCGACGGTGCCGGTCCGCCCGGCCTCCAGCAGGGCGTGGGCCTGGGCGGCCGCCGTACGGTCCAGTTCCGGGTGACCGCCGAGGGTGCCGCGGGCCGTGCCGTCGCCGTGAACCAGCAGGGCGTGGCCGAGCAGTTCGGCCGGCCCTCGGGCGACCCGGGCCAGGGCGACGCTCTCGCCGCGTCCGGCGGCGCCGAGCGCCGGGCCCAGCACCGCTCGGTCCGCGTCGTGCGCCCGGACCGGCGTCACCAGTACGTCGATCACTCCGCCGCAGGTCAGCCCGACGGCGAAGGCGTCCTCGTCGTCGTAGCCGAACCGCTCCAGGACGCTTCGGCCGTCCGTGAGCGCCTGCACGCACAGCTCGTACACGGCGCCCTCGACGCAGCCGCCCGAGACCGACCCGATCACGGTGCCGTCGGCGTCGACGGCCAGCGCGGCGCCGGGGCCGCGCGGGGCGCTGCCGCCGACGGCGACGACCGTGGCGACGGCGAAGTCGCGGCCCTCCTCGGCCCAGCGGTGCAGTTCGGGTGCGATGTCAAGCACGCGGCCGCACTCCCTGGACGACGCGGTCGGGCCGGATCGGCAGATGGCGCTGGCGCACCCCGGTCGCGTGCCAGACGGCGTTGGCGACCGCCGCCGCGGCTCCGACGACGCCGATCTCGCCGATGCCCCGGATGCCGATGGGGTCGTCCGGGTCGACGTCGTCGATCCAGTCGGCCTCGACCCGGGGAACGTCGGCGTGGGTGGCGATGTGGTAGCCGGCGAGGTCCGCGCCGACGACTCCGCCGGAGGCCCGGTCGCGGGCAGCCTCTTCGTGCAGCGCCATGGACAGGCCCCAGATCATGCCGCCGACGAGCTGGTTGCGTGCGGTGAGCGGGTTGACGATCCGGCCCGCGGAGAAGATCCCGAGCATGCGCCGCACGCGCACCTCGCCGGTGGCGACGTCCACGGCCACCTCCGCGAACTGGGCGCCGAAGGAGTGCCGTTCGCCCGGCGGAAGGGCGCCGACGGCGTCGGTGGTGTCGGAGCGCACGGTGATGCCCTCCGGCGGGACGCCGGTGCCGAGTGCGAGCCGTTCGCGCAGTTCGGCGGCGGCCGCG
The DNA here is from genome assembly GCF_055583185.1 of Streptomyces sp. NPDC104814. Lineage (NCBI taxonomy): Bacteria > Bacillati > Actinomycetota > Actinomycetes > Kitasatosporales > Streptomycetaceae > Streptomyces > Streptomyces sp. NPDC104814. Next base: position 318,581 of record NZ_JBVJOL010000004.1, read on the forward strand.
GTGACCGCCCAGGACCAGGAGCGGGTGCCCATGGACCCGCCGGCGATCCACGCCCGGCCGAAGTCGCTGTCGGCGATGAGCACCCGGACGCGTTCCGGCGCCACCTGGAGCGCGTCGGCGGCGACGAGGGTCAGCGCGGTACGGGCTCCTGTGCCGATGTCGGCGGCGTTGACCCGCACGGTGAAGGTGCCGTCGGCCTCGGCGGTCACGGCCGCCGTGGAGGGGGCGGACCCGGCGGGGAAGGAGGCGGCGGCTGTGCCGGTGCCGAGCAGCCAGCGCCCTTCGCGGCGCAGGCCGGGGCGCGGGTCGCGGCCGGCCCAGCCGAACCGGCGGGCGCCCTCGCGGAAGCAGTCGACCAGATGGCGGCTCGCGAACGGCAGCCCGGAGACGGGTCCGGCCTGCGGTTCGTTGCGCACCCGCAACTCCACGGGATCGAGGCCCAGTTGCTCGGCCAGCTCGTCGAACGCCGACTCCAGCGCGAACGACCCGGGCGCCTCGCCGGGCGCGCGCATCCAGGTCGGGGTCGGCACGTCGAGCCGTACGATCCGGTTGGCCGTGCGGTGGGCGTCGGCGTCGTACATCACCCGGGACGGTCCGGCGCCCGGCTCGGCGAACTCGTGCACCGTCGAGGAGACGCTGAGACAGCTGTGCTCCAGGGCGCGCAGCCGACCGTCGGCGTCGGCGCCGAGCCGGATCCGCTGCCGGGTCGGACTGCGGTAGCCGGCCAGCGAGAACATCTGACGCCTGGTCAGGACGACGCGGACCGGACGGTGGAGCGCGGTGGCGGCGAGCGCAGCGGCCACCTGGTGGGCGCGTACGCCCTTGCTGCCGAAGCCGCCGCCGACGTGTTCGGAGCGGACGTGCACCGAGGCGGGGTCGAGGGAGAAGAGCAGCGCGAGTTCGTGCGCGACCCACATGGTGCCCTGGTTGGAGTCGACGATCTCCAGCCGGCCGTCGTCCCAGTGCGCGGTGGCCGCGTGCGGCTCCATCATGGCGTGGTGCTCTTCGGGGGTGGAGTACTCGGCGTCCACGACCGCGTGGGAAGCGGCGAGTTCGGCCGCGAGGTCGCCCTTCTCGGTGGGCTCGTGCCGTTCCGGGCCGTAGGCGCTGTCGCCCGCCTGCGCGAAGTCGACGTCGTGCGGCTGCTGTTCGTACCTCACGACGAGGGCTTCCGCGGCCTCTCTGGCCTGCTCGGAGGTCTCGGCGACGACGAGCGCGACCGGCCAGCCCAGATGGGGCACACGGTCGTGCTGGAAGAGCGCCGAGGTCCGGTCCGGGGTGCCGAGCAGGCCGGTGTACTCGGTGTCCAGGCGCGGCGCGTTGCCGTGGTGCAGGACGGTGAGCACGCCGGGCATCGCGAGGACGGGGCCGGTGTCGATCGCGGTGATGCGGCCCCGTGCGACGGCCGACGTGACCAGCCAGCCGTGGGCGAGGTCGGCGAAGGGGATCTCGCCTGCGTAGCGGGCGGCGCCGGTGACCTTGGCGCGGCCCTCGACGCGGGTGTGGGCGGTGCCGACGGAGCGCGGCGTGGTGGCGGCGGGGGTGGTCGTGGTCATCGGGCGGCCTCCTCGGCGAGTTCGGCGAGCACCGCCACGACGAGGTTGTGCATGAGGGTCACCTTGTATCCGTTGTCGGGCAGCGGGGTGGCCGCGGCCAGTTCGGCCTCGGCGGCCGCGGCGAAGGCTTCGGGGCCGGCGGGTGCGCCGGTCAGCGCGCGTTCGGCGGTGCGCGCCCGCCAGGGCCGGGAGGCGACGGCGCCGAGGGCGATCCGTACGTCGTGCACGACGCCGTCGCGGACGTCGAGCGCGGCGGCGACCGAGCCGATCGCGAAGGCGTACGAGGCCCGCTCGCGCACCTTGCGGTAGCGGGAATGGGCGGCGACCGGCGCGGGCGGCAGAGTGACGGCGGTGATCAGGGCGCCGGGCGGGAGCGCGGTCTCGCGGTGCGGGGTGTCGCCGACGGGCGGATAGAGGTCGGCGAGCGGTATCCCGCCCGGCCCGTCGGCGGTCTCGTAGGAGACGACGGCGTCGAAGGCGGCCAGGGCCACGGCCATGTCCGAGGGGTGGACGGCGACGCAGTGCTCGGAGGCGCCCAGGACGGCGTGGTTGCGGTGCTCGCCGGTGCGGGCGGGACAGCCGCTGCCGGGCAGACGCTTGTTGCAGGGCTGGGTGACGTCGGTGAAGTAGGCGCAGCGGGTGCGCTGAAGGAGGTTGCCGCCGACCGTCGCCATGTTGCGCAGCTGCCCGGAGGCGCCGGCCAGTACGGCCTGGGCGAGGGCCGCGTAGCGGCGGCGTACGTCGGGGTGGGCGGCCAGGTCGCTGTTGGTGACGGTGGCGCCGATGCGCAGGCCGCCGTCGGCCGTGGACTCGATGCCGTCGAGGGGAAGTTCGCGGATGTCGACGAGGCGGCCGGGCCGTTCGACGCCGGTCTTCATCAGGTCGACGAGGTTGGTGCCGCCGCCGAGGTAGCGGGCGTCGGGGTCCTCGCCGAGCAGGGCGAGGGCGCCGGCGACGTCCGTGGCGCGCTGGTAGCCGAACTCCTTCATGCCGCCGCCTCCTTGTCACCGGCCGGCCGCTCCTGCGCGGCGCGGGTGATCGCCTCGACGATCGAGACGTAGGCGGCGCAGCGGCACAGGTTGCCGCTCATCCGCTCGCGGATCTCCTCGGGCGTGAGCGGCGGCGGCCCCGCTTCGGGCCGTACGTCGTCGGTGGCGGCGCTGGGCCAGCCGCGGGCGTGCTCGTCGATCATCGCGACGGCGGAGCAGATCTGGCCGGGGGTGCAGTAGCCGCACTGGTAGCCGTCGAGGTCGAGGAACGCCTGCTGGACGGGGTGCAGGTGCTCGCCGTCGGCCAGCCCCTCGATCGTGGTGATCTCCCGGTCCTGGGCCGCCACCGCGAGTTGCAGGCAGGCCACGGTGCGCCGCCCGTCGACGAGAACGGTGCAGGCGCCGCACTGGCCCTGGTCGCAGCCCTTCTTCGTGCCGGTCAGATCGAGGCGCTCGCGCAGGGCGTCGAGCAGGGTGGTGCGGTGGTCGACGGTCAGCGTGTGCTTCTCGCCGTTGATGTGCAGGGTCACGTCGCTGTGGGTGGGCGACGGGGCTGTGGCCATGGTCAGCCTTCTTTCGCGAAGAACAGGCGGCGGCTTCACCGGGAAGGGGGCGTGTCCTTGCCGGGGAAGCGGTTTCCGTCGGGGCAGGCAGAGAACGTCGGGGCAGGCGAAGAACGTCGGGGCAGGCGAATGACGTCGGAGCGGGTCGCGAGCGGCGGCGGGGGCGATCGACGGGAGCGGGCTTGAGGAGACGTCGGTGCAGGCAGGCGCTATGGTGACGGTGGCGCTAACCGGACAGCTGTCCAGTAGACCACCTGAACCTAACGGACAGCTGTCCGCTCAGCAAGGCCGGGTTCGCGCCCCGGACCCGTCAAGGGCGGGTTCGCGCCCCCGAACCCGTGAGGAGGACCAGTGCAGCCGAAGAAGGAGGCGCCCGGCGCGCCCCGCCGCTCCGACGCCCAGCGCAACCGCGAGCGCATCCTGGAGGTCGCCCTGGCCGAGCTCACCCGCGACGCCGACGCCCCGCTGAGCCGGATCGCCAAGAAGGCGGGCGTCGGACAGGGCACCTTCTACCGCAACTTCCCGAGCCGGGAGGCGCTCGTCCTGGAGGTCTACCGGCACGAGATGCAGCAGGTCGCCGACAGCGCCGACGAGCTGCTGCGCGACCACGCCCCGGAGCGGGCGCTGCGCGCCTGGATGGATCATCTGGCCGGGTTCGCGATGACCAAGGCGGGTCTCGCGGACGCGCTGCGCCAGGCCACCAGCGCGCCGGGCGCCCCGCAGAAGCCGGCCCCCACCGCCGTGGCCGAGGCGGCCGAGCGCCTGCTGCGCGCCAACGAGCGGGCCGGCACCATCCGCCCCGGCATCGGCGCGGACGACTTCCTCCTCGCCATCGCCGGGCTGTGGCAGGTGGGCCCGCACGAGGACGGCCGGGCCCGCGCGTCCCGCCTGCTGGACCTCGTCATGGACGGACTGCGCTCCGGGGCGCCCGGGGCACCTGTGCTAGGCTGAACGCGTTGCAGTTTTGGTACCCATGACTTTGTGCGCGCCTGACGGTCTGTGACCTTCAGGCGCGTTGTGTTGCCGGGGTTTCTCCGGTGTCCGGATCTCTCCGGATGGGGTCATTGCGGCGACCGGGTTCTCCGCACGGTGCGGAGTGCCCGTCACTACCCCATGCAGAGGAGAAAAACATGGCCAGCGGCACCGTGAAGTGGTTCAACTCGGAAAAGGGCTTCGGCTTCATCCAGCAGGACGGCGGCGGCCCGGACGTGTTCGCGCACTACTCGAACATCGCCACCCAGGGCTTCCGTGAGCTCCAGGAAGGCCAGCGCGTGACCTTCGAGGTCACGCAGGGCCAGAAGGGCCCGCAGGCGGAGAACATCCTCCCCGCCTGACGCCCACGCCTTTGAAGGGCCCGCACCCGTTCCGGGTGCGGGCCCTTCGGCGTACCGGGACGAAACCTGGTGCACGGCTCTTGACCCGGAGCGGTTACCGGCCAGTAGTCTCACGCCGCCACCCCCTCACACCGGTGTCCCTCCCCATACCGCTCCTGTGAGGCCCCCCAGTGAACAGACCGTTCGTGACCGCTGCCCTCGCCGCCGTCGTCGCCCTGCTCGCCGTGACGACAGCCGTCCCCGCCCAGGCGTCGAGCACCTCCACCTTCACCTCCGCCAGCAACCCCGTTCTCTTCGTGCACGGCTACAGCGGCGACGGCAGCAACTGGAGCACCATGGCCGGCCGCTTCCGCGCCGACGGCTGGCCGTCCTCCTACCTCGACCAGTGGACCTACGACTGGCACCAGTCGAACACCACGACCGCCCAGCAGCTGTCCGCCGAGGTCGACCGGCTGCTCGCGGCCACCGGCGCCACCAAGGTGGACATCGTCAGCCACTCCATGGGCGGGCTGTCCTCCCGCTCCTATCTGAAGAACCTCGGCGGGACGGCCAAGGTCGACGCCTGGGTCTCCCTGGGCGGCCCCAACCACGGCACCGACACCGCGAACAGCTGCCTCGACCCGTCCTGCACCGAGATGCGCATCGGTTCCGACTTCCTCACGGCCCTGAACTCCGGCGACGAGACACCGGGCTCCCCCCGGTACGCGACCTGGTGGTCGCCCTGCGACGCCGTGATCAACCCCGACAGCTCCGTCGCCCTCACCGGAGCGGCCAACACCAGGACGGCCTGCCTGAGCCACACCGGCCTGCTCTCGGACGCCACGGTCTACGCCCAGACCCGGGACATGATCAACTCCTGACGGCGGCCGGGGCGGAGGGTGCCCTCGGACACCTTCCGCCCCGCGGACACCTCGCGCCCCTCAGCGGCAGTCGAGCAGGCCCGCCTTGCGCTTGGCGTCGAGCACCCGGCGCACCGCGGCGTCCACCTTGGCCCGGAACGACGCGTCCTTGTGCATCCGGGCCTGCAGCGCCTGTGCCATCGGGGGCACGGTGCTCGGCCGCACGGTGAGGACCATGTCTCCCCCGGCCGCGACGAAGTTCACGGCCCGCTGAGCCGGGGTGAAGGAGTGGACCGCGACCGCGTTGCCGAGGTCGTCCGAGATGACCACGCCCTTGAAGCCCAGCTGGCCGCGCAGCAGGTGCTCGATGACCGTCGGCGAGAAGGCCGCCAGGTGGTTGCGGTCGATCCTGGTGTAGATGGCCGACGAGATCATCACGAACGGCGCCCCGGCGCGGATCCCGGCACGGAAGGGCGTGAGGCTGGAACTGTTGGCGGTCGTCACGGAGTCCACCACGTTCGCCGTGGTGTCGGTGTTGCCGATCACGTGGCCCAGCCCGGGGAAGTGCTTGAACGTCGTCATGACGCCCGACTGCGCGAAGCCGGCGGCGAAAGCGGCCGTGTGCGTGGTGACCGTGTCCGCGGTGTGGCCGTACTCCCGCTGGAAGGATCCGATGGGGATGTTACGGGTGCCCAGGGAAGCCGGGACCACGTCGGCGACCGGCGCCAGATTCAGGTTCACACCGGCGGCCTTGAGCTCCTTGGCCCACGCGGCGGCCTGGCTGCGCAGCGTCGCGGTCGACCAGCCGCCCTGCGTCAGGCCACTGGGCATCGCCGAGAAGCCGGGGCCCTTGAGGACCTGGACGCGGCCGCCCTCCTGGTCGGTCGAGACCAGAAGGCCGACCTGCCGGCCGGCGACCCGGTCCGCCTGGCCCCGGAAACCGTCGACGAGCTTTCTGGTGGCCGCCGTACCGGCGGTGCTCCGGCCGGTCAGCATGACGGACCCCACGTGGTTGGCCCGCAGAGTGGCCAGTTGGGCCGGGTCGGGGCCGGAGGCGGAGACGCCCCCCATGAGGAGTTGCCCGGCCCGCTGGGCCGCGGTCATCCCGGCCAGGTAACGGTCGGTGCAGGTGGGGGCGGAAGCGGACGGCGCCGCCCGGGCCGTGGCCGCGGGTGTGGCACTGCGGGTGCCGGCACCGGTACTGCTCCGGCCGGGCGCCGGACTGACGCCGGTCGGGGCTTGGGTGCCCTGGCCGGAGCTGACGGGCCGGGGGGAGTCGGCCTGTGCCCCTGACGTGGACGACGCACCACAGCCCGTGACGGCGAGTGCCAGGGTGACCAGCGAAACTCCGGTGCGCAGGGCTGTGCCGCGGCGGCCCGTGGGCCGCTGCCGGACGCGTAGTGTCATGTTTCGTCTCCCGGGATGGGCGGGCCCGGGCCGCCTCCGGCCGCGTGCCGCCGCCGCCTCCGGCCGGGGCCGCGCAGCCGCTTCCGTCACGGCGAGCCCGGCTTGCTGCCTCCGTCACACCGTACGCTGCGGGGGATGCGTTCGCCCCCCGGCGGACGGCTAGCCGAGGAAGGACAACCGCACCTGCCGGTGCGGGTTGTCCTTGTTGGTGTCGACCAGGCACACCGACTGCCAGGTGCCCAGCTCCAGCCGGCCGTCGATGACCGGAAGCGTGGCGTGGGGCGGGACGAGGGCCGGCAGGACGTGGTCGCGGCCGTGGCCGGGGCTGCCGTGACGGTGCTGCCAGCGGTCGTCGGCGGGCAGGAGCGTGTGCAGCGCGGCGAGGAGGTCGTCGTCGCTGCCGGAGCCCGTCTCGAGCACGGCGATCCCGGCCGTCGCGTGCGGCACGAAGACATTGAGCAGACCGTCGCGCCCGGCGGCCGCCTCGCGCAGGAAGGCCTCGCAGTCGCCGGTGAGGTCGACGACGGCCTCCCGGGAGCCGGAGGACACGTTCAGCACTCGGGTGGTGAAGGCATCGGACATGGAGTCATCCTCACCCATCGGTCCGCTTTCATGCCGAATGAACCGCCCGACTGGTGAAACCGCCGTCCAGTCGGCGAGACGCCCGTTGACCTCGGCATGCCTGCTGGCTACCTTCGTGCGCATGTTGCGTACAGCCCTGCTCACCACGCGCGGTCACATCGACCTGCTGCGGGTGGCCTCCGCCGCGTGTCACCGCGGCTGCTGACGCCTTCTCACCTCCTCACCCCCGCCTGACGCTCCGCTGAAGCGGATCGCCGAGTCAGGCGCATCCGCGCACACCTCTCTGCGGTCTCACCGCTGCCTGCCCTGGAGCATCCATGAGCATCAGCCATGCCCCACCGGACTCTCCACAGACGGATATTTCCGGTATATCCGTCAGCAACGCCTCGCTCGACCTCGTCCCCCTCGTCCCGTCCTCCTCCCGGCGCACCCGTGTCCCCCGCTGGCTGCGTCGCACCGCCGGACCGCTCCTGCTGCTGGCGCTCTGGCAACTCCTCAGCTCCACCGGCGCACTGCCCGCCGATGTGCTCGCCTCTCCGGGGCGCATCGCGCAGGTCGGCCGGGATCTGATCGCCGACGGATCGCTGCCCTCGGCCATGGGCACGTCCCTGCAGCGCGTGGCCGCCGGACTGCTGCTCGGGGCGGTCGTCGGCACCGGACTCGCCCTGGTCTCCGGGCTGTTCCGGATCGGCGAGGACCTGGTGGACGCGCCGGTGCAGATGCTGCGGACCGTGCCGTTCGTCGGCCTCATCCCGCTGTTCATCATCTGGTTCGGCATCGGCGAGGCACCGAAGATCGCCATCATCACGCTCGGCGTGACCTTCCCGCTGTACCTCAACGTGTACGCCGGAATCCGCGGTGTGGACGCCCAGTTGATCGAGGCCGGCGAGTCGCTGGGCCTGTCGCGGCGGGGCCTCGTGCGGCACGTGGTACTGCCGGGCGCGCTGCCCGGGGCCATGACCGGACTGCGCTACTCCCTGGGCATCGCCTGGCTCGCGCTGGTCTTCGCCGAACAGGTCAACGCCGACTCCGGCATCGGGTTCCTGATGGTGCAGGCGCGCGACTTCCTGCGCACCGACGTGATCGTGGTCTGCCTCATCGTCTACGCCTTCCTCGGCCTGCTCGCCGACTTCGTCGTCCGTTCCCTCGAAAGGCTGCTGCTGCAATGGCGACCGACGTTCACGGGCCGCTGACCGCGCGCTCGGCGATCCGCGTCGAGGGGCTCACCCGCTCCTTCGACGGCCGCAAGGTCATCGACGATCTGCGTCTCGACGTGGCGCCCGGCGAGTTCGTCGCCCTGCTCGGCCGCAGCGGCTGCGGCAAGTCCACCCTGCTGCGCATCCTCGCCGGCCTCGACCGCGACATCGAGGGCACCGTACTGGTCCCGCGCCGCAAGGCCGTCGCCTTCCAGGCGCCCCGGCTGATGCCCTGGAAGAAGGTGTGGCGCAACGTCCTGCTCGGACTGCCGGGCAAGCCCGAACGAGCCGTGGCACAGCGGGCGTTGGAGGAGGTCGGTCTCGGGCACCGCTCGGACGCCTGGCCCAAGACGCTCTCCGGAGGCGAGGCCCAGCGCGCCTCACTCGCCCGCGCCCTGGTGCGCGAGCCCGATCTGCTGCTGCTGGACGAGCCGTTCGGCGCACTCGACGCGCTCACCCGGATCACGGCACAGCGCCTGGTGGGCGAGTTGTGGCAGCGGCGCGGCTGCGCGGTGCTGCTCGTCACGCACGACGTCGAGGAGGCCGTCCTGCTGGCCGACCGCGTCCTGGTCATGGACGACGGTGTCATCGCGCACGAGCACCGCATCGGCCTCGACCGTCCGCGTGACATCACCGACCCGCGCTTCGCCGAACTGCGCGCCGCGCTCCTGGAACGCCTCGGCGTCGACACCGCAGCCGAAGCCGCCTGACCCATCCCCTTCGAAGGCGCGCAGACCTGCCCGCGCCTTCATGAACAGACAAGAACGGAACCCTGATGCGACGACGTCTCGTCCCCGCCGCGCTGCTCCTGCCCCTCGCACTCCTGCTCTCCGCCTGCGGCGGCACCTCCGCCGCGCAGGCGGGCGGTGGCGGCACCGACGGCAAGGGCTCCCTCACGCTGAACGTCGGCGACCAGAAGGGCGGTTCCGAGGCCGTCCTGCGCGCCGCCGGAGAGCTCAAGGACCTCGACTACAAGATCAAGTGGTCCACCTTCACCTCCGGCCCGCCGCTGCTGGAGGCCGTGAACGCCCGGGCCGTGGACATCGGGGGCGTCGGCAACACCCCGCCGGTCTTCGCGGCCGGTGCGGGCTCGAAGATCACGGTGGTGGCCGCCTGGCACGGCACGTCCAAGGGCGACACCATCCTCGTACCGAACGACTCGAAGCTGAGCAGCCCGCGGCAGCTGAAGGGGCGCTCGGTGGCCGTGGCGCAGGGCTCCTCCGCGCACTACCAACTGGTCGCGTCCCTGAAGAAGGCCGGACTCACTCTCGGCGACGTGAAGGTCAAGTACCTCCAGCCCGCCGACGCGCTGGCCGCCTTCACCTCCGGCAAGGTCGACGCATGGGCGGTGTGGGACCCGTACTCCTCGCAGGTGCTGCAGGGCAAGCGAGGGCGGGTGCTGACCACCGGGGACGGCATCACCAACGGGCTGACCTTCCAGGTGGCCGCGCCGGACGCCCTGAAGGACCCGAAGAAGGCGGCGGCGATCAAGGACTTCCTCGAGCGGCTGCGGCGCGCCCAGGACTGGGTGTACGCGCACCCCGAGGAGTGGGCGAAGGAGTGGGCGAAGGACACCGGGCTGCCCTACGAGGTGGCGCTGGCAGCCGTGAAGCGCACCTACGGCACCCGGGTGCCGGTCGCCGTCGACAAGCCGCTGATCGCCTCCGAGCAGCAGATCGTGGACACCTTCGCCGGCCTGAAGCTGATCCCGCACGCGGTGAACTTCGGCGACTTCACCGACACCCGGTTCAACGGCACCCTGCCGCCGTCGACGTCGGCGCCCCGGCCCTCGAAGGAGTCCTGAGACGACGGCCTGCCGGCGCCGACGGGTGGGTACCTGCCCGTGGGGTGGCCGGCGGCACGGGGGCTGCCGCAGGGGAAGATCCACGACCGCGCGAACGTTAGTAGAAACGTGAACGAACTGCGCGAGGTCGAGGTCGTCGTCGTGGGCGCCGGGCAGGCGGGCCTGTCCGGCGCCTACCACCTGCGCCGCACCGGCTTTTCACCGGAGCGGGACTTCGTGGTGCTGGACCACTCCCCCGCCCCGGGCGGCGCGTGGCAGTTCCGCTGGCCGTCGCTGACGTACGGCAAGGTGCACGGGATGCACGCGCTGCCGGGCATGGAACTGACCGGCGCGGATCCCGCGCGGCCGTCGTCGCAGGTGATCGGCGAGTACTTCACGGCGTACGAGCGCGCCTTCGATCTGCGGGTGCGGCGCCCGGTCGATGTGACGGCCGTACGGGAGGGGACGGACGGGCGGCTGCTCGTCGAGACCTCCGGCGGCATGTGGGCGACGCGTGCGCTGATCAACGCCACCGGCACCTGGGACCGGCCGTTCTGGCCGCGCTACCCCGGCCAGGAGACCTTCCTCGGGCAGCAGCTCCACACGGCGCGGTATCCGGGGCCCGAGTGGTTCGCGGGGCGGCGCGTCGTGGTGGTCGGCGGGGGCGCCTCCGGCACCCAGCACCTGCTGGAGCTGGCCCCCTACGCGGCGGCCACCACCTGGGTCACCCGGCGGCCGCCGGTCTTCCGCGACGGCCCCTTCGACCAGGAGGCGGGCCGCGCGGCGGTCGCGCTGGTGGAGGAGCGGGTGCGGCAGGGGCTGCCGCCGCGCAGCGTCGTGTCGGTCACCGGCCTGCCACTGAACGACGCGATACGGCAGGGCATCGCCGACGGCGTCCTGAACCGTCAGCCGATGTTCGACCGGATCACTCCGCAGGGTGTGGAGTGGCAGGACGGACGGCGGGTGGAGGCAGACGTCATTCTGTGGGCGACCGGGTTCCGGCCGGCGATCGACCACCTCACGCCGCTGCGGCTGCGCGAGCCGGGCGGCGGCCTCCGCGTCGAGGGCACGCGCGCCGTCGCCGATCCCCGGGTCCATCTCGTCGGCTACGGCCCGTCGGCCAGCACGATCGGCGCGAACCGGGCCGGACGCGCGGCCGTACGGGACATCCGACGGCTGCTGGCCGAGCGGGACGCGCAGCCGGTGGCGGCCTGACGCGCCGGAGGGCCCTGCCCCGCTCGCTCAGTGTCCGCCGGCCCGCTGTGCGCGGTTGAACTCGGCCACGTTGCGCTGGTGTTCGGCGTAGTCGGCGGTGAAGCGGGTGTCCCCGGGCTTGACCGTGACGAAGTACAGCCAGTCGCCCGCCGGGGGGTTGATCGCCGCCCGCATGGCGTCCGCGCCGGGGTTGTCGATCGGCGTGGGCGGCAGACCCATGCGCTGGTAGGAGTTGTAGGGGCTGTCCAGCCGGGTGTCGGCGGTCGTCGTGCGCAGGGTGGAGCGGCCCAGTGCGTAGTTGAGGGTGGAGTCCATCTGCAGCGGCATGCCCCGCTCCAGCCGGTTGAGGACGACCCGGGCCACCTTGCCCATGTCCTCCTTGGTCGCGGCCTCGGCCTGCACGATGCTGGCGATGGTGACCGCCTGGTAGGCGTTCATCGCGTTGCGCTGCGCGCCCGCGGCGACGGGGGCGCCGTTGAACTTCCGGTTCGCGGTGTCGACCATCGTCGCGAGCACCTGCTCCGGCGTCGTCGTCCCCTTGTCCCCCAGCGGGTACGTCGCCGGGTAGAGGTAGCCCTCCGGGTTGCCGCCGGCATCGCTCGGCAGCTTCAGCCGGGCCTTGGCCAGGGATTTGCGCGTGCTGCCCGGCGGCAGGGCGAGGGCCTTGTCGACGGCGTCGTAGACCTGGGCGGCGCGCCAGCCCTCGGGGACGACCAGGGTGGCGGTCGGGCCCGTGCCGCCGCTCAGGATCAGCAGCGGTACCGCCACGACCGTGGCGGCGACGACGGCTCCGGCGGCGATGAGGACGAGACGGCCGCGACGGGTCAGCCGGATCGCTCCGCCGGTGTGCCCCCTGCCCGTCCGTGCCGCGCCCGTCCGCGCCGCACCCGTCCTGCCCCCGGCGCTCCCCGAGCCGCTCGCCGCCGTCGCGCTCCCCGTCCTGCGTCGCCGAGTGTTCATCTGCATGCGGGCACGGTAACCCGCATATCACCGCAAACCCGGCAAAACCTCCCGGAGGTCAGCTCGTCGGCTCCAGACGGGCGTCCCGGCGGACCAGGGCCGCGTACCGGCCCTCCAGTTCCAGCAGTTCGTCGTGCGTGCCGCGCTCGGCCACACGGCCCGAGTCGAGGACGACGATCTGGTCGGCGCCGCGGATCGTGGAGAGCCGGTGGGCGATGGTGAGCGTGGTGCGGTCGGCGGACAGGGCGTCGATGGCCTGCTGCACGGCGGCCTCGGTGCGGGTGTCCAGGGCGCTGGTGGCCTCGTCGAGGATGAGCACCGGAGGATCGCGCAGGATGGTGCGGGCGATGGCCAGGCGCTGCTTCTCGCCGCCCGAGAAGCGGTGGCCGCGCTCACCGACGACCGTGTCGTAGCCGTCGGGCAGGGACATGATGTGGTCGTGGATCTGGGCCGCGCGGGCGGCGGCGTGCAGTTCGTCGTCGGTGGCGTCCGGCTTGGCGAAGCGCAGGTTGTCGGCGACGGAGGCGTGGAAGAGGTACGTCTCCTGCGAGACGACGCCGACCGCCCGGGCGAGGGTGTCGAAGTCGAGGTCGCGCACGTCGACACCGTCGAGGGTGACCCGGCCGCCGGTCACGTCGTACAGCCGGGGCACCAGGTAGCCGAGGGTGGACTTGCCGGCGCCGGTCGGTCCGACGACGGCGAGGCTGCCGCCGGCCGGGACGGTGAGGTCGACGCCGTCGAGGACCGGACGGGTCTGGTCGTCCTGGGGGTCGTAGCGGAAGGTGACGTCCTCGAAGCGGACCTCGCCCTTGACCTGGTCGAGGTGGACCGGGTCGGCGCGCTCGGTGATGTCGACGGGCAGGTCCAGGTATTCGAAGATGCGCTGGAAGAGCGCGAGGGAGGTCTGGATCTGCACGCCCGTCGACAGCAGGCTGACGGTCGGCCGGAACAGCCCCTGCTGGAGGGAGACGAAGGCGACGATCGTGCCGATGGAGACGTCGGGACCGCCCGCCCGGAGGGCGAGACCGGCGGTCCAGTAGATGACGGCGGGCATGGCCGCCATGACGATCGTGATGACGGCCATGCGCCAGCGGCCGGCCATGTTGGACCGCACCTCCAGGCCGACCAGAGCCTCGGACTCCTCGGCGAAGGACGCGGTCAGCGAGTCGGAGCGGCCCATGGTGCGGCCGAGCAGGATGCCGCTGACCGACAGGGACTCGGTGACCGTGGCGGCCATGGCGGCCATCTGCTTCTGGCGCTGGGTGGTGATCTTCCGGCGCTCCTTGCCGACGCGGCGGCTGATCCACACGAACACCGGCAGCAGGAGCAGCGAGACGACGGTGAGCCGCCAGTCGAGCGCGATCATCGCGACGACGGTGGCGACGACGCTGGTGAAGTTGGAGACCAGGGAGGTGGCGGTGGAGGTCACGGTCGCCTGCATGCCGCCGATGTCGTTGGCGATGCGGGACTGCACCTCGCCGGTGCGGGTGCGGGTGAAGAACGCGAGCGACATGCGCTGCAGGCGGCCGTAGACGGCGGTGCGCAGGTCGTGCATGACGCGCTGGCCGACGGTGGTGGAGATCAGGGTCTGCAGCACGCCGAAGACGCTGGTGAGGACGGCGCTGACGATCATGCCGAGGGCGAGCAGGCTGAGCAGCCCGGTGCGTCCCTGGGGGATCGCGACGTCCAGGGTCTCCTTCAGCAGGAACGGCGTGGCGACCGAGACGAGCGAGGAGGCGCCGACGAGGAGGCCGACGACCGCGAGCCGCCCGCGGTACGGGCGGAAGAGGCGCAGGATCCGGCGGACCTGCCGGGGCTGCGACGCCGCGTCGGCGGGTGGGGTCCAGGAGGGGGCGTGATCGGGGTGCATGGGCTCCTACGGAGGGTGGGACGGGTGGGCCGGCGGGGTGGACGAGGCTGCCGGGCGGGCGGGTGCCCTGCGGCGCGGCGCACGGAACCCGGCCGGACGGACCATAGCTCATTGTTACCTAGACTCACAATGAACTACGTCCTGATATTGTTCCCGGCATGACCTCGCCCGACCCCGACGGCCTGCTCGCCGAGCAGTTGCTGCGGCTCACCCGCCGGGTGCACCGCATCCAGAAGCGCCATCTGCACGCGCGCGACCTGGGCATCACCCCGGCCCAGTCCCGCCTGCTGCGCACCCTCGCGCACTACAGCACGCCGCCGCGCATGGCCGACCTCGCCGAACGTCTCGAGGTCGTGCCGCGCGCGGTCACGACGCTGGTGGACGCCCTGGAGACGAGCGGCCGGGTGCGCCGGGCCCCGGATCCGGCCAATCGCCGCGTGACCCGCATCGAACTGACGGATGCGGGCCGCGCGACGCTCCGCGAACTCCACACGGCCCGCCGCTCGGCGGCCGAGGAGATCCTGGCCCCGCTGACCAAGGAGCAGCGGGAGGTGTTCGGGGAGCTGCTGGACGCGTTGATCGACGGGGGCCCGGCGGAGCGCTGCTGACGAGCGGCCCCGCGGCTCAGCAGCCGTCGCGGTCCTCCACGAGCACCCCCTGACGGGTCATGAGGGTCTTGTCGTAGCAGCCGTCCGAGCCGTACAGCCGGTAGCGTTCGCGGCTCGTCCCGACCGCGTGACGCTGGTCGCGCGGCACGTTCATCGTGTACGCGGCGTCCCCGGTCCAGGTGTCGTCGAACCGGGACCACGCCGTGTGCCGTCCGCCGCGGGTCTCGTCGGCGGCGGCACGGTCGCCCATCGTGAGCACGGTGCGCAGCCGGTCGTCCGCGCCGATGGTGATGGTGCCGTCCATCGTGTACGTCCGGCGGGTGTGCGTGGTGCGGGCAGGACCGCGCCCGTCCGCGGTCACCGTCTCGTCGTCCGTCCAGGTCGCGTCCAGGCCGTCGACGGTCTCGCCGTCGTTCCAGCGGTGCGCGGAGGTGTTCGCGAGGACGCGGTCGACGGTGGTCGTCACCCGGCCGTGCGAGGTGTCCAGGTAACCGGTGACGGTGAGGCGGTGCCCGCCGCGGGTGTCCACCCGGTGCTCCGAACCGGGCGTGTACACCGAGGAATCGGCGAGATCACCCGCGCGGTGCACGGTGAGTCCCCCGCTGAGCTGCGCCTTCCCGGCGTCCTGCCAGACAAGGACGTTGACCGGCGTGCTCCAGCCGGCCTGCCCCGCGGGCACCCCGGCGACGGAGACCTCCACGCGGTGCGGACGCCCGTCGTCGAGCAGACCGGCGAACGGGGTCAGGTCGTACGTGATCGGCTTGACGTCGAAGGCACGCGGGCCGGGGACGACGTACCAGAGGAACGGGTTGGACCAGCCGCCGGTCCACACCGTCGGGAACGGGGCGGCGATGCCGGCCAGTTGTCCGTCGACGGAGATCTGGACCTCGCGGTACGGCCCCTCGCCCGCCTTGCACGAGTAGGGCGCCGCGTCCGGGACCGTCAGATACCAGAACTCCTCGCAGCCGCCGCCCGATCCGGTGGCGTACACCTCGGCGAGGACGCGCTCGCTGTTGCGCGGGGTGGTGAGTGTGGCGCCGTCCGTGAGGGTCAGGACGCGGTCGGGGGCGCGCTCGGCGGGGACACCGGTGGAGAAGGTGAGGGTGACCTTGACGTCGATGACGCCGGTGTAGGTGTCGTCGACGACGTTGCCGATGAGCATCTCGACGTCCTGTGCGCTGCGGAAGGTGTCGCTGTAGCGCGTGACGTCCTTCTCGACCGACCAGGTGATGCCGTCGGGCGACGGCTCCGGCGTCGAGGTGCGCAGGACCTCCACGCCGCCGACGTGCAGATACCCCAGCCGGTCGAACTGCCGGCCCTTCACCTTGCCGTCGAGCTTCAGCACGACCTTGCTCCAGCGCTGTCCGCACCCGGCGGGCGGGGTGTACCGGCCCCGGTAGGGCGTGAAGTCGCGGAACTGCGTCTCGGCGAGGGTGACCTGGCAGGACCGGGAGTGCGGCCGGGTGACGGGCGGGGCGGCGGTGACCGGGTCGTGCCAGTCGGTGCCGAACTCGGCGGGCACGTCTGCGCCCGGCACCGCGGCGGCGCTCCGCGCGGGACGCACGGTGGGTTGCGCCGCGTCCGCCGGGGTGGCCGCCGAGAGGAGGGTGCTCGCCAGGAGGGTCGCTCCGGTGAGCATGGACATGATGATCCGACGTCTCATGGCCGGTCTTTCTACGGGGTCCGCGCCCACCCCGCAATGGGGCGTCGGCGCCCCGGCGGGCCGGCGAGACGCCGCCCGGGACCTCGGCGGGCCGGCGAGACGCCGCCCGGGGCCCCGGCGGGCCGGGGAGACGCCGACTGGGGCCCCGGCGGGCCCTGCAGACGCCGCCTAGGCGAGCAGGTCCTCCTTGTCCCCCATCACCACCACCGGATGACGCGCCGGGTCGATGGTGCGCAGCAGGTACTCCATGGCCTCCTGGGACAGCGTGACGCACGCCGACGTACCGCTGCCGTGGTCCATGTGCAGCCAGATGCTGCCGCCCTTGTTCTCCCCCTGCGGCCGGGTCGGGTCGTTCGGCGAGGTGCCCTTGACGCGGTTGTAGTCGATGGCGATGACGTAGTCGAAGTCGTGCCAGGCGCTCTTGCCCCAGGTGTGCGGCGCGGCGAACGAGGCGGAGCGGCTGTACGGCAGCTTGGCCCCGGGGTCGGGCAGCACCCCGCCCGCGTCGCTCAGCGTGAACACACCCACCGGGGTGCGGTTGTCGCCCTCGTGGTGGTCGAGGGTCCAGCCCCTCTTGCCGTTGTGCGCCGGCCAGCTGCGCACCCGCTCCCAGACGGAACCACGCCGGTCGTAGAGGACCACCGTGGCGCCGGGCGCGTCCTTGCCGTCGCCGTAGACCGCGACCACCTGGCGGGATTCGGCCGGGATGCGGCGCCGCAGCCGGTCACCGACCCCGGGGATGCGGGTCGGGTCCGCGCTGGGCCCGGCGGCCGATGGGCCTGACTCCCCGTCAGGACCGCCGCCTGCTCCCGAACCGCCGCACGCGGTCAGCGTTCCCAGGGTCAGGGCGCACATCGCGGCGGTCGCCGCCGTCGTCCGCCGTATCACTCCATTGGCGCTGTCTCGCATCGGTCCATGATGGCACCGCCGTTGCGCGGGCCCAGTGGCCGGGGGTGTCCGGCCGCGTGGAAAACCGTTTGATTCCGACCACGCTGCGGCGTCAACCTGTCACGGTTTGCTGCGCCGTCCGCCGGCCGCCGCTCGGCCTGCCGCGCAGCCGGTCACCGTCCATCCCGCGACCATCCGCCCCCTGACACGAGCCACTGGGACGTCATGCAGATTCACGACCTTCCGTATTCCGACCCGGGCGTGCCCGACGCACGCTCGGGGCCCCGATTCCTGTGGTGGCTCGGCCGGAACCAGCTGGGCGGTCAGCTGAAGGCGCTGGCCTGGGGGCTGGTGCACTTCGTGGCCGTCTCCGCGCTGCCCTTCTGCGTCGGGTTCGCCGTCCAGGCCGTCGTGGACCGCTCCGGTGCCCGGCTGGCGCTGGCCGGCGGGGTGCTCGCCCTGTGCGGCGCGGCCACCGCGCTCGGCGACACCTTCCTGCACCGGGCCGCGGTCACCAACTGGATCACGGCCGCCGCCCGCGTCCAGCAACTGCTGGCCCGCAAGGCCGCCGAGCTCGGCGCGGCCCTGACCCGGCGGGTCGCCGCCGGTGAGATCGTCACCGTGTCCACCGCGGACGTGGAGAAGATCGGCTGGTTCGTGGAGGCCGTGTCCCGGTTCACCGCGGCGGCGCTGACCGTCGTGGCGGTCTGCGTCGGCCTGGCCGTCTACCAGCCCGCCCTCGGTGTGGCCGTCGCGGTCGGCCTGCCGGTGCTCACGCTGGCCGTGCTCCCCCTGCTGCCCGCGGCCACCCGGCGCGCGGACGAGCAACGCGAGAAGGCCGGGCGCGCCACCGAACTGGCCTCGGACACCGTGGCCGGACTGCGGGTGCTGCGCGGCATCGGCGGCGAGGAGCTGTTCCTGCGCCGCTACCGCCGCGCCTCGCAGGAGGTCCGCCGCGCCGCCGTGCGCAGCGCCCGCATGTGGTCGCTGATCGCGGCCCTTCAGGTGCTGCTGCCCGGCCTGCTCCTCATCGGCGTCGTCGCCTACGGCGTCCACCTCGCCCGGCAGGGCCGGATCACCGTCGGCGAACTCGTCACCGTCTACAGCTCGGTCATGGTCCTCGCGTATCCGCTGCGGCACTTCGAGGAGATCGCCATGGCGTACTCCTTCTCCAAGCCGTCGGCGAAGCGCGCCGCCCGCGTGCTGTCCCTGGAACGGGCCGTGGCCGCGGACGGGTCGCGCACGCCCCGACCACCCACCGGTGGTCCGCACGACGCGGCGGCCGGCCATGTGCCCGGCCCGGCCACCGGTGATCGGCACGCCCGGTCCACCGGTGATCTGCGCGCCCAGTCCACCGGTGATCTGCACGACCCGGCGACCGGGTTGACCGCGCCCGGCGGACGGCTCACGGCTGTCGTGTGCGGCGACCCGGACGCGGCGGGCCGGCTCGCCGAACGGCTCGGCGGCCACGCCACCGAGGAGGGCCCGTCGGTACGGCTGGGGGGCGTCCCCCTCGACGAACTGCCGCTCGCCGCCGCCCGTACGGCCGTCCTCGTGCAGGACAAGGACCCGGTACTGCTGTCCGGGACCCTGCGCGAGCTGCTGGACGTGCCGTCCTCCGGTGCCGTCTCTGCGCGGGCCGCGCTGACGGCCGCCCAGTGCGACGACGTGCTGCAGGCGCTGGTGCAGGGGTCGCTCGACGCGGCGGACCCGATGGACGCTCGTATCACCGAGCGCGGCCGGTCCCTGTCCGGCGGCCAGCGCCAGCGCCTCGCCCTCGCCCGCTCCCTGGTCACCGATCCGGACGTGCTCGTCCTGGACGAGCCGACCTCGGCCGTCGACTCGCACACCGAGGCGCGGATCGCCGAGGGCGTGGGCCGGCTGCGCGCCGGCCGCACCACGGTGGTGTTCACCTCCTCTCCCCTGCTGCTGGACCGTGCCGACCAGGTCGTCCTGGTGCACGAGGGCCGGGTCGCGGCGGTCGGGGCGCACCGGGAGCTGGTGCACAGCGAACCGCGGTACCGGGCGGTGGTGACGCGGGAGACCGGCGAGGAGACCGAGGCGCTCGGTGCCCTCGGTACGACGCTCGAGCGTGACCTGGGCGTACTGGAAGAACTGCGAGAGATCGAGGAGACCGCATGATCGGCGTGGCGCCACCGGCGTACGACCCGGCGGCCCCGACGACGGCGACCACCTTGCCCGTCGGCGCCCCCGCCACCGTCCGCGCCTACGTGGCCGAACTGTTCCGCCGGCACCGCCGCGCCTTCCTGCTGCTCATCGGGGTCAACACGGTCGCGGTCGTCGCCTCCATGGTGGGCCCGTGGCTGCTGGGCGACCTCGTCGAGCGCGTCTCGCGGAAGGCGGCGGACCTCCCTCTCACCCGCGTGGCGGTCCTGTTCGTCCTGGCCCTCGCCGTGCAGGCCGTCTTCGTCCGGCAGGTACGGCTGCGCGGCGCGATGCTCGGCGAGCGGATGCTGGCGGACCTGCGTGAGGACTTCCTCGTCCGTTCGGTCGCCCTGCCGCCCGGCGTGCTCGAACGCGCCGGCACCGGCGACCTGCTCTCCCGGATCACCACGGACATCGACCGGCTGGCCAACGCCATGCGCGAGGCCGTGCCCCAGCTGGCGATCGGCGTGATGTGGACGCTGCTGCTGCTCGGCGGGCTCGTCGTCACGGCGCCGCCGCTCGCGCCGGCCGTGCTGCTGGCCCTGCCGCTGCTGATCGCCGGCTGCCGCTGGTACTTCCGCCGCGCACCGTCCGCCTACCGCTCGGAGGCCGCCGGGTACGCCGCCGTCGCCGCCGCCCTGGCGGAGACGGTGGACGCCGGGCACACCGTCGAGGCGCACCGGCTGGGCCGGCGCCGCACCGCGCTGTCGGAGCGGCGGATCAAGGAGTGGACGGCCTGGGAGCGGTACACGCTCTGGCTGCGCTCGATCCTCTTCCCGGTGATCAACGGCGTGCACGTCACCGTGCTGGGCTCGGTCCTGATGGTCGGCGGCCTCTTCGTGCTGCGGGGCTGGATCGGCGTGGGGCAGCTGACCACCGCAGCGCTGCTCGCCCAGATGCTCGTCGACCCGGTCAACCTGATCCTGCGCTGGTACGACGAGCTGCAGGTCGCCCAGGTGTCGCTGGCCCGGCTGGTCGGCGTCCGCGACATCGAGCCGGACGCCGGTGACCCGTCGCTGACCCCGGACGGCCGTGACGTGCTCGCCGACCGGGTGCACTTCGGCTATCTGGAGGGCGTGGACGTGCTGCGCGAGGTGTCGCTGCGGGTGGCGCCCGGCACCCGGCTGGCCCTCGTCGGCCCCTCGGGCGCGGGCAAGTCCACCCTGGGCCGGCTGCTGGCCGGCATCTACGGGCCCCGCACCGGCCGGGTCACCCTCGGCGACGCGGAACTGTCCCGTATGCCCGCCGAGCAGATCCGCTCCCACGTGGCCCTGGTCAACCAGGAGCACCATGTGTTCGTCGGCTCGCTGCGCGACAACCTGCTGCTGGCCCGCACCGACGCCGAGGACGCCGAGCTGTGGGCGGCGCTCGCCGCGGTCGACGCCGACGACTGGGCACGCGCCCTGGACGACGGCCTGGACACCGAGGTCGGCTCCGGTGGACTCGCGCTCACCCCGGCGCAGGCCCAGCAGATCGCGCTCGCCCGGCTGGTCCTGGCCGACCCGCACACGCTGGTCCTGGACGAGGCGACCTCCCTGCTCGACCCGCGTGCGGCCCGCCACCTCGAGCGGTCCCTGGCCCGGGTACTGGACGGGCGCACGGTCGTCGCCATCGCACACCGGCTGCACACGGCGCACGACGCCGACGTCATCGCCGTCGTCGAGAACGGCCGGATCAGCGAGCTGGGCAGCCACGAAGCCCTCGTCGCCGCCGACGGCGCCTACGCGGCACTCTGGCGATCGTGGCACGGCTGACCGGAACGGGGGCGGGGCCGCCGGGGGCACTGGGGGCTTGACGGGGGCGCCGGGGCACTGGGGGCTTGACAGGGGGCTGTCCGGGGCTGCCCCGCGTCGCCGGGAGCTGCCCCGCCGCCTGGGGGCACGGCCGCCGGAACCGGACGGCCGACCCGCGGGTGGCCCTGCTGGGCGAGAACACCCCAGGGCGGGGCGGGCCCGGGTCCGCCCCGGACAGCCGCCCCCGCGGGTAGCCCTGCCGCTCGGCGGTGCCACGGCCCGAGGAAGGGCTCGGTCCGCCGCGGGCGGTCGACCCGCACGAGGTCTGCCGGTCTGCGGTGTCACTGGCCGGGGTGGGCCCGGCCGCGCCCTGGACGGCCCATCCGCGGGGACCCTGTCGCTCGGGGCGTCGCAGGCCGGGCGGCCTCGGGTTCGTGCCCTGCCGGGGTCGGCCACGCGGCCCGGCGGGAAGGCGTCTGCCGTTGCGCGGTGGCAAGCCGGGGTGGAACGCTGGAAGCGGCACCGGCTCGGGAAAGGCCCGGGGACCGTCCGGCTCGTGCCGTACGCGGCCAGTGTCCCGCACCCCGGCGGGTCACGACCGGCCGCCGTGACAGCGGGCCCGTCCCCACCCCCAGGAGGTACCCGTGAACAGCGCCGATGGATGGGGAGACGACGTCTACCAGCCCGACGCGTCCGACCAGCGGGAGGACACGGGCGTGCTCGACTCCGAGGACACCCTGGAGTACGACGGCGTCGACGATCCGCTGGACCGCGGCTGGTCCCCTCCGGAGCGGCCCTGGGCGGTGGAGCACAACGGCGTGACAGCCGCGGAGCGCCGTGCCGGCGAGACCCTGGACCAGCGCCTGGCCGAGGAGCTGCCGGATCCGCCGGTGCCCGACGGCGACGGCATCGGCGACGCCGACGGTACCGACGGTGAGCCGCTGGACAACGAGGTCGGCGCCGTCCGCTCCGGCCGGCTCGTCGCCCCGGACGAGGGTGCGCACGAGGACGAGGAGGCCGCCCTGGTCGCCTCGGACGTCGGGATCGACGGCGCCGCCGCGTCCGCCGAGGAGGCCGCGATGCACATCGTCGACGAGGACGCCCTCTCCGGCTGACCCCGCAGCGCGCCCGGGTCCCGCGCCGCCGCGCCCTGCCTTCCCCGACCTTCGTACGCCCACCCCGAGGAGCCGCCATGCAGCAGGACAAGCACCCCGACTACCACCCGGTCGTCTTCCGCGACCGTGCCGCCGGCTACGCCTTCCTGACCCGGTCCACCGCGACCAGCGACGAGACCATCGACTGGGACGACGGCCAGAGCTACCCGGTGGTGGACGTCGAGATCTCCTCCGAGAGTCACCCCTTCTACACCGGCAAGGCCCGCACCGTGGACACCGAGGGCCGCATCGCCCGCTTCGAACGGCGCTACAGCGGCGGCGAGGGCTCGTAGGGCCTGCCGTTCGGATCACCCCGGCGTCGCGGCGCAGATCCTGGGGGCGCCCCGCCGGGCCTGCTCGTGGACCAGCGGCACGGGGTGGAAGGCGTGGGCCCGATCGGCCCGGGCGGCTCAGATGAAGTTGAGGGCCGCCGCCCCGCCCACTCCCCCGAGCAGCATGAACGCCGGCATGAGCACCTTCAGCTCGACCCAGCTGCCCGCCCGGAACCGCATCATCTTGGGCGGCCCGATCGGATACCAGCGCTTGCGGCCCACCGGGATCGGCCACAGCACCGGGCACCCGGAGACGGTCAGCGCGTCCCCGATGTCGTGCACCAGCGCCCCGAGCACGATCGGCAGCCCCAGCCACAGGTACTGCTGGCCCGGGGCCGTGAACAGCCAGTCGGAGCCGTTGCCCGGCTTGTCCAGCCACCCGGCGATGATCCAGGCACTGGCGGCGGCCAGCAGCCACACCAGCACGTCGCTGCTGGACCCGCGGGCCGCCCGCCACAGCAGCCCCTCGATCGCCAGCACCATGTGGACGAAGAGGATCGCCAGCACCGCCCACCGGCCGCCCGTGATCGCCAGCGCCGAGGTGCCCGCACCGATCAGGACCGCCCACAGCCAGGTGTGGGTCAGCG
The DNA here is from genome assembly GCF_055583185.1 of Streptomyces sp. NPDC104814. Taxonomy (NCBI): domain Bacteria; kingdom Bacillati; phylum Actinomycetota; class Actinomycetes; order Kitasatosporales; family Streptomycetaceae; genus Streptomyces; species Streptomyces sp. NPDC104814. Next base: position 342,006 of record NZ_JBVJOL010000004.1, read on the forward strand.
TGCGGTGGCCGCCCGAGCGGCGCGCGTCCCCCTGCTTGCGGGTCGCCTTGTAGACCGCGTACGACAGCTTGTCGACGATCTCGCACAGCCCGCGCGAGATCGGACCGAAGGCCCGGGAGATCGTGGCCGCCTTGTGGTCCAGATCCGGTGCGAGCGCGGCACCGGCGCAGATCAGCGCACCCGAGAGCACCACCGGCCAGGGCATCGGATGCCCGGCCGCGGCGGCCGCCGCACCGACGCCGAGCCAGGCCGCGGCGCCCGACAGTGAGTGTGCTGGTCCCATCATGGCCGTTGCCCGCCCCATTCCTCTTCTCGCGCCGTCCAGTTGAGCGGGCGCGATGACGTTCCGTCGGCGACACAGCGTAGCGGTCGTGATCTTGGGTGGGACATCCGATTCCCGCATCCGGTGCGAGGCCAGGCAAGATGGGGGCGTGACCCTCATCGATCAGCTGCCGAAGACCGCCGACCCCGACGCCCTGTACGACGCCTTCGAGTCCTGGGCCCAGGAGCGCGGTCTCACGCTCTATCCGCACCAGGAGGAAGCGCTGATCGAGGCGGTCTCCGGCGCGAACGTGATCGTGTCGACGCCCACCGGCTCCGGCAAGAGCATGATCGCCGCCGGCGCGCACTTCGCGGCGCTGGCCCGCGACGAGGTCACCTTCTACACCGCTCCGATCAAGGCGCTCGTCTCGGAGAAGTTCTTCGAGCTGTGCAAGCTCTTCGGCACCGAGAACGTCGGCATGCTGACCGGCGACGCCTCGGTCAACGCCGACGCCCCCGTCATCTGCTGCACGGCCGAGGTGCTCGCCTCCATCGCGCTGCGCGACGGCAAGGACGCCGACATCGGCCAGGTCGTCATGGACGAGTTCCACTTCTACGCGGAAGGGGACCGCGGCTGGGCCTGGCAGATCCCTCTGCTGGAGCTGCCACAGGCGCAGTTCATCCTGATGTCGGCCACGCTGGGCGATGTGTCCTTCTTCGAGAAGGACCTGACGCGCCGCACCGGCCGCCCCACGGCGGTGGTCCGCTCGGCGACCCGTCCCGTGCCGCTCTCCTACGAGTACTGCTACACCCCGCTGACGGAGACACTGACCGACCTGCTGGAGACCAAGCAGGCGCCGGTGTACATCGTGCACTTCACGCAGGCCCAGGCGGTGGAGCGGGCGCAGGCGCTGATGAGCATCAACATGTGCTCGCGCGAGGAGAAGGACAAGATCGCCGAGCTGATCGGCAACTTCCGCTTCACCACCAAGTTCGGCCGCAACCTCTCGCGCTACGTGCGGCACGGCATCGGCGTGCACCACGCCGGCATGCTGCCCAAGTACCGGCGCCTGGTGGAGAAACTCGCCCAGGCGGGCCTGCTGAAGGTCATCTGCGGCACCGACACCCTCGGCGTCGGCGTCAACGTGCCCATCCGCACGGTGCTGTTCACCGCCCTGACCAAGTACGACGGCAACCGGGTGCGCACACTGCGCGCGCGTGAGTTCCACCAGATCGCCGGCCGGGCGGGACGGGCCGGTTTCGACACGGCGGGCTTCGTCGTCGCCCAGGCGCCGGAACACGTCATCGAGAACGAGAAGGCGCTCGCCAAGGCGGGCGACGACCCGAAGAAGCGCCGCAAGGTCGTCCGCAAGAAGGCGCCCGAGGGCTTCGTCGGCTGGACGGAGAACACCTTCGAGAAGCTCATCGCCTCCGAGCCCGAGCCGCTGACGTCCCGCTTCCGGGTCACGCACACCATGCTGCTGTCGGTGATCGCCCGGCCCGGCAACGCCTTCGAGGCGATGCGCCGGCTGCTGGAGGACAACCACGAGCCCCGCAAGCAGCAGCTGCGGCACATCCGCCGGGCGATCGCGATCTACCGCTCGCTGCTGGACGGCGGCATCGTCGAGAAGCTCGACACGCCGGACGCCGAGGGCAGGATCGTCCGCCTCACCGTGGACCTCCAGCAGGACTTCGCGCTCAACCAGCCGCTGTCCACCTTCGCCCTGGCCGCCTTCGAACTCCTCGACCCGGAGTCGCCGTCGTACGCGCTGGACATGGTGTCGGTCGTGGAGTCCACGCTGGACGATCCCCGCCAGATCCTCGCCGCCCAGCAGAACAAGGTGCGCGGCGAGGCCGTGGCCGCCATGAAGGCGGACGGCGTCGAGTACGAGGAGCGCATGGAGCGCCTCCAGGACATCAGCTACCCCAAGCCGCTGGAGGAGCTGCTCTTCCACGCCTACAACACCTACCGCAAGAGCCACCCCTGGGTCGGCGACCACCCGCTGTCGCCGAAGTCCGTCGTGCGCGACATGTACGAACGGGCGATGTCCTTCACCGAACTGGTCTCCTACTACGAGCTGGCCCGCACCGAGGGCATCGTGCTGCGCTACCTCGCCAGCGCCTACAAGGCTCTCGACCACAACATCCCGGACGACCTGAAGTCCGAGGACCTCGAGGACCTGATCGAGTGGCTCGGCGAGATGGTGCGCCAGGTCGACTCCAGCCTGCTGGACGAGTGGGAGCAGCTCGCCAACCCGGCGGAGATGACCGCCGAGGAGGCCCAGGAGAAGGCCGACGAGGTCAAGCCGGTCACCACCAACGCGCGTGCCTTCCGCGTGCTCGTGCGCAACGCCATGTTCCGCCGGGTCGAGCTGGCGGCCCTGGACCAGGTGGAGGAGCTCGGTGAGATGGACGCCGAGTCCGGCTGGGACGCCGACGCCTGGGGCGAGGCGATGGACAAGTACTGGGACGAGTACGACGACCTCGGCACCGGACCCGACGCCCGCGGACCCAAGCTCCTCGTCATCAAGGAGGAGCCGGAGAACGGGCTGTGGCGCGTCCGGCAGATCTTCGACGACCCGAACGACGACCACGACTGGGGCATCAGCGCGGAGGTCGACCTGACCGCCTCCGACGCCGAGGGCCGTGCCGTCGTCCGCGTGACCGACGTCGGCCAGCTGTGACCACAGGAGACTCCCACTGATGACGAACCCGGCCGAAAGACTGGTCGACCTGCTCGACCTGGAGCAGATCGAGGTCAACATCTTCCGTGGCCGCAGCCCGCAGGAGTCCCTGCAGCGGGTCTTCGGCGGCCAGGTGGCGGGCCAGGCGCTGGTCGCCGCGGGCCGCACCACGGACGGCGACCGGCCCGTGCACTCGCTGCACGCGTACTTCCTGCGCCCGGGCCGGCCGGGCGTGCCGATCGTGTACCAGGTCGAGCGGGTCCGGGACGGGCGGTCCTTCACGACCCGCCGGGTCACCGCCGTGCAGCAGGGCCGCACGATCTTCAATCTCACCGCCTCCTTTCACAAGCCTGAGGAAGGGCCCTTCGAGCACCAGCTGCCGCCCGCCCGTGAGGTGCCCGCTCCCGAGTCCCTGCCGACCGTGGCGCAGGAGATCCGGGACCATCTGGGCGAGCTGCCCGAGCAGTGGGAGCGCTTCGCGCGACGGCAGCCCTTCGACATCCGGTACGTGGACCGCCTGCGCTGGACGGATCAGGAGGTCAAGGACGCCGAGCCGCGCAGTGCGGTGTGGATGCGCGCGGTGGGCCCGCTGGGCGACGACCCGCTGGTGCACACCTGCGCGCTGACCTACGCCAGCGACATGACGCTCCTGGACGCCGTGCGTCTGCCGGTCGAACCGCTGTGGGGAGAGCGGAACTTCGACATGGCCTCACTGGACCACGCGATGTGGTTCCACCGGCCGTTCCGGGCGGACGAGTGGTTCCTGTACGACCAGGAGTCGCCGATCGCGACGGGCGGGCGGGGTCTCGCCCGGGGACGGATCTACGACGTGCGGGGCCGTCTGCTGGTGTCGGTCGTGCAGGAAGGTCTGTTCCGCGCGCTGTGACCTACCGCCCTCTGCGGAGCAGCCGGCCCAGCAGGCCGTGCTCCCGGGGCGGTCGGGGCGCTGGGGCCACCTCGCGGCCGCGCCGCCGCACGCACGGCGACTGTGTCTCCCCCGCCACCACGCGCCGCCGGTCCGCGTTCCGTGACGCCGCGGGCGGTCGGGGCGCGGCACGTGAAGGCGTGTGTCGTGGGGCCGTGGCACGTGGGGCCGCGGTACGTGACACCGCATCTCCCGGCATCGCGGACCTTGGCACCGAGTCCTCGGGCGTCGCCGCCCCCGCTGCCGACTCCCCCGGCAACGCGGCCCGTGGAGCCGAGTCCCCCGGCGTCGCGGCCCGTTGCGCCGGAGCGGGTGGCTCCGGGGCGGGCGGTGCCGTGGTGGGGCGGGGGGCCGGGTGAAGGTCGCGGGCCTCGGCCATCGCCACGGTGAGGTCGTACCGCAGCCAGCCGATCTCGTGGGGATCGTCAGCGGTCATCAGGCGCTCCGCCAGCACCACGGCGGGGGAACCCGGCGCTCCGTGCACGGGCGGCCCCGGGCGGAAGCGGTACAGGTGGGCGCGCTCCTGGGGGTCCGGGACGATCTCCGCGATCTGCACCGGATCGAGCAGGGCGGCCACCGCGCCGGCCCGCTCCCAGGAGCCGTCGCCGGCTTGACGCCGCAGGAAACCCCCGTACCGGCCGCGCCAGTTGCGGGCGCGCAGGTCGACGCCCTCCCTGAGCCGGGCGAGCAGGTCCGGCGGAAGCGTGCGCCCCTCCCACAGGGGGGCGTTCCCCTGCTCCGCGGCGAACTGCCGTACTTCGTCGGCGAGGTAGTGCCAGACGACGGCCCGGTAGCGGTTGAGGTAGAAACGTACGGGCACGAGCAGACCGGCCCGCGCCAGGCGCGTGAACCGGGTGGCCGCGATGCCCATGAGGGCCGCGCCCTCCATGGTGCCCACCGTCCGCACGGCCGCGGTGAGTGCCTCGGGAAAGCCCTCCTGGCCGCGTACCCGCTCGATCTCCTCGGCCGATACCCGTCGGCCTCCGCCTCCTTCGTCGGGCACGGTCCGGATGCGGCCGAGGTGTACCGCCAGGTCGAACTCGCTGCGTTTGAGTCCCAGTTCTCGTGTGGCCCGGCCGATGGTCAGGTTCTGCCGGTCCGCTGTGGTCAGGGTGGTGCCGGTCATGGTCGTCTCCCCCGTGGAGCCGGTGGCTCACGCCCGGTGCGCTCGCCGTGGGAAAAACCGTAGCCGCCGGGACCGACACTCCGCCGAGCCTGTGGACAACTCCCTCGGCCTCAGGCAAACCCGCAGGTCATAGCTCTGTCGCGGGCTTGCGTTCGGGTTGCCTGGCGTCGACGTCGAGATGTTCGCCGACCCGGTTGACGAGCAGGGTCATCTCGTAGGCGATCTGACCGAAGTCGGCCTCGGCGCCGCTGAGGACGCACAGACAACTGCCGCTGCCCGCGGCGGTGACGAACAGCACCGCGTCATCGAACTCGATCATCGTCTGACGTACCCCGCCCGCGCCGAAGTGGCGTCCCGAGCCCTTGGCGAGGCTGTGCAGCGCCGATGAGACGGCGGCCAGATGCTCCGCGTCCTCCCGCCGCAGCCCCGTGCTCGCCCCCGTCACCAGGCCGTCGTTGGACAGCACCAGCGCGTGGCGCACGTCGCCCACCCGCTCGGTCAGGTCGTCCAGCAGCCAGCCCAGTCCCTGGTTCTGCGCCATGTTCACTTCTCCCCGTGTGATGTCTCCCCCTGGCTGGGGGATCTGCCCGCCAGCCTTCCCCAGGACCGGCCGCCCGGCAAGCAGGATGGGGCCATGGCACAGAAGATGACCGACGAGGAGTGGCGGGCGTTCGTCTCCCACGGCACGCGCACCGGAAAACTGTCCACCGTCCGGGCCGACGGCAGCCCGCACGTGACGCCGATCTGGTTCCTGCTGGACGGCGACGAGGTGGTGTTCAACACGCACCGGGAGAGCGTGAAGGGACGCAATCTGGCCAGGGACGGCCGGGTCGCGCTGTGTGTCGACGACGATCGTCCCCCGTACGACTTCGTGGTGCTGCAGGGCCGGGCCCGGCTGTCGGAGGACCTCGCCGAGGTGCGCGCGTGGGCGACCCGGCTCGCGGCCCGGTACATGGGCGAGGACCGTGCCGAGGAGTTCGGGGAGCGCAACGGCGTGCCGGGGGAACTCCTCGTGCGGGTCAGCGTCGACAAGGTGCTGGCGCAGAAGGCCGTGGCGGGGTGAGGAAGGCACAGGAGGCCGTGGCCGGCTGAGCGAGGCACCGGTGCGCGAGGCCGTGGCCGGCTGAGCCGAGCCGCCTCCCAGCGGTGCGGCTCAGCCCACGGAATCGAGCAGCCGGGCGGTGTGCATCCGCCCGGCGTACTCGACCAGCCGGATCAGCACCTCCTTGCCGGAGTCCCGCTCCCGGGCGTCGCAGAGCACCACGGGAACCCCCCGGTCCAGGTCGAGGGCGCGCGAGACGTCGTCGGAGCCGTAGCTGCGCGCGCCGGTGAAGCAGTTGACGGCCACCACGAACGGGATCCCGCGGTGCTCGAAGTAGTCCACGGCCGGGAAGCAGTCCTCGAGTCGCCGGGTGTCCGCGAGGACCACCGCGCCGAGCGCGCCCTGTGACAGTTCGTCCCACAGGAACCAGAACCGGTTCTGGCCCGGGGTACCGAAGAGGTACAGCGACAGTCCCGAGCGGATGGTGATGCGGCCGAAGTCCATCGCGACGGTCGTGGTCACCTTGTGGTCCACTCCGTCGGTGTCGTCGACCGACTGTCCCGCTTCGCTGAGCAGTTCCTCCGTGCGCAGCGGCCTGATCTCGCTGACCGCGCCGACCAGGGTGGTCTTGCCCACGCCGAATCCGCCGGCGACCAGGATCTTCAGCGCCAGAGCGGAATCGTCGGCGAGGTCGGGGTGTTCGGTGACCATCGATCACTTCTCTCGGGAGAACCGGAAACGGTCGGCGTTCGGGGTGGATGGTGCGGGACGGCTACAGCGCGCGCAGCCCTGCGATGACCTCGCGCAGAATCCGTTCGTCGGGCAGCTGCGCGGGCGGCACGGGGCGGTGCACGGTGACGCAGCCGAGTTCCAGCAGGTCGCCGAGGAGCACCCGGACCACGCCGACGGGCAGGTCGGCACCGGCGGCGAGTTCGGCGACGGACTGGGTCTCGACGCGGCACAGGTCGATCAGGGCACGGTGCTCGGGGCCGAGCGGGGCGTCCTCGGCACCCGGGCCCGCGGGGTCCAGGGTGACGAGGGCGATCAGGTCGAAGCGGACCCCGCTGGGGCCGGGCCGGGTGCGGCCGCCGGTCATCGCGTACGGCCGTACGAGGGGTCCGGCCTCGTTGTCGTACCAGTGGCTGCCCGGTTCTTCCGGGGCGCCGTGCCTTTCCTCGCTCATGGGCGGCGGTCGCTTTCCGGTCTCATCTGGCGGCCGGCGGGCGTGCGGCGACGCGCGGCGCCGTGTAGAGGTGCTCGCCGACGCGTTTGACCAGCCGCGCCATCTCGTAGGCGATCAGACCGATGTCGGCGGTCACGGCGGTGAGGACGGCCAAGCAGGAGCCGTCGCCCGCGGCGGCGACGAACAGGAAGCCGTCGTCCATCTCCACCATCGTCTGCCGCACGCCGCCGGCGCCGAAGTGCCGCCCCGCGCCCTTGGCAAGGCTGTGGAAGCCGGACGACACGGCGGCCAGGTGCTCGGCGTCCTCCCGGCAGAGGCCACTGGAGGCGCCGACGGCCAGACCGTCGTTGGACAGCACCACGGCGTGCCGTACGTCGCCGGCGCGCATCACGAGGTCGTCCAGCAGCCAGTCGAGTTCGCCGGAGTGCCGGCCGCTCGCCGTGGTCGGGTCCTGGATCATGCGCGGTCTCCTTCGTTGCTGTCGGTGCCCGGCGTGCGGCCGGCCGGGCGGCCGGATGGTCTTCCACCGCCGCGCGCCCATCCGGCGCGGTAGGCGGCCATGCGGTCCCGGACGAGTTCGGGAGTGCGCCGCTCGTCCTGGGGCGGCTCCTCTCCCGGCGGGTCCTGGCGCGGTCGTTCGCGCAGCTGGGGCGCGAGGCTCGCCTGCCGTACCCGGCGCGGGAGGTCGTCGCTCGCGCCGGACTGCTCGGAGGTGTCCCGTGGGCGGTGCAGGCGCAAGGTGGTCACTCCCAGCGGAGGGGTGTCGCCGGCGGTCTCGGTGGCGAGCGGTTCGGGCACGGCGGCGAGCGGTTCGGGCACGGTCAGAGCGGGCCGGCCGGGCGGGGCGACCGCCTCGTGGTGCGCGGGCGGGGCGGTGTCGCTCACGCGCGCGTAGTCACGTGCGGCGGGCTGCTCGGTGTACGTGCCCTGTTCGGGGAAGCGTTCCGCCGTGCCCTCGTGCAGGAGCGGCTTCGGCAGCAGGACCACGGCGGTGGTGCCGCCGTAGGGAGAGGTCCGCAGGTGCACCTTGATGTCGTGCCGGGCGGAGAGGCGGCTGACGACGAACAGGCCGAGCCGGTCGCTGTCGAACAGGTCGAGGGCCTCGGACTGCGCGATGCGCCGGTTGGCGTCGGCGAGCGTCTCCTTGCCCATGCCCAGGCCGCGGTCCTCCACCTCGACGGCGTATCCGTTGCCGACGGGTTCGCCGGTGACCCGCACGCGCGTGTGGGGCGGTGAGAACTGGGTGGCGTTCTCGATGAGTTCGGCGAGCAGGTGGGTGAGGTCGGCGACGGCAGCCCCGGCGACGGACGCCTCGGGGAGGCGGCGTACCTCCACGCGTGCGTAGTCCTCCACTTCGGAGACGGCCGCCCGCACCACGTTGGTCAGCGAGACGGGCATCCGCCAGGCCCGGCCCGGTGCGGCGCCGGAGAGGATGATCAGGCTCTCCGCGTGGCGTCGCATCCGGGTGGTGAGGTGGTCGAGGCGGAACAGGTCGCCCAGTTCGGTGGGGTCATCGGCGCGCCGCTCCATGCTGTCGAGGAGTGCCAGCTGGCGGTGGACCAGGATCTGGCTGCGGCGGGCGAGGTTGACGAAGACGCCCGAGATACCGCTGGCGAGTTCGGCGCGTTCCACGGCGGCCCGCAGGGCGGCGCGGTGCACCGTACCGAGCGCTTCGGCGACCTGCCCGACCTCGTCCTCGGCCGGAGGTCCGGGCGGGGCCTCGGCGCGGACGTCGATCTCCTCGCCGGCCCGCAGCCGGCGCATGGCTTCGGGGAGTTCGCGCCGGGCGATGCGCAACGCGCCGTTGCGGAGGCTGACGAGTTCGACGACGAGCCCGCGGCCGATGCGCACCGAGATGACCAGGGAGGCGATCACGGCGAGCAGCCCCAGCAGCACGGCGGCACCGGCCGGGGTGAGCAGCCCCCGGGTGAACGGGTCGGCCCGGTCGGCGACCTCGCGGCCCGCCCGGACCTCGAGGGCCTGCATGCCGTCCTGCACGCGCGTGTGCGCGCTGTCCCAGGCGGCGGCCGGCGGCAGGCTCGCGGCCCGGGCACCGGGTTTCGCCGTGAGGATCCTCTCCTCGGTGGCGTGAAGGGCGGTGTAGGCGCTTCCTCCGGCGAGGGCGCGCCAGGCGGTGGCCTCGGAGCCGCGCAGGTCGTTCGCCGCGGACTCGGTGAGGGTACGGCGGGTGGCGGCGGCGCCGGTGAAGAGCCGCAGCCGTTCCGCGTCGAGACGGCCCGTGGTCCGCACGCCGGCGAGGACGGCGTCCTCCTGGGCCAGTGCCTCGCCCGCGCGGGCGAACTCGAGCAGCACGCGCGCGTCGGAGCCGAGATCGGCGTCCTGGAAACCGGTGAGGGCGCCGCCGACACCGAAGGCCGTGGTGATGGTGTCGGTGTACCGCTGGAAGGCGTCGGTCCAGCCGGCCCGTCCGTCGAGCACCTCGGTGCGCAGTGAGCGCAGCCCTTCGGCGGCGCGGACGAAGGCGTCGAGGCGGCGGGGGACACCCGCGGGGAGTTCCTGGCCGTCCGCGATGGTGTGGTGGTCGCCGAGCCTGAGCTGCGCCACGGCCAGATCGGTGCGGGCGGCGAGGTCCTTGAGGGCGGCGGCGTCACCGGCGGCGGGGTCGGTCGCGTAGCGCACGGCCTCGGTGCGCTCGGCCTGCAGAGCGGTGACGGCCGCCGTGACGGGCGCGCGGACCTGGGCATCGACGCGTTGCAGCTGGCGGAGCCGGGAGACGTCCTGGGCGGTGCTGACGGTGGCGTAGGCCCACAGGGCGAGCAGGGACACCACCGGCACCATCAGCAGGCAGACGATCTTGGCGCGCACGGTGCGCGGCCGCAGCAGCCGACGCCCGCCCCGCGTGGGTGCCTCCACCGTCGTGGCGGCCGCCGGCGCGTCGGGCGTCGTGGTGCCCGCGGGCGCGGGGCGTTCGTCGGCGGGTGGCCCGGCGTGCGCGCGGCGGCCGCGCGCCCGGGGCGGCGCGTCGGCGCCGGCCGTGAGGGTCCTACGGGATGTACGCATGGCCTCCTCGTTCGGGAGTGGGTCGGGGCTGCGGAGGTGTCTTGTCGGTCGGGCCGGATCAGGTCGCGAGCCCGGCGTGACCGGCGGGACACCTCTAGGGGGCGACGCTCTCGACCGGCCGCTGGGCGGAGGCGGATGCCTCGCGCTCCCCCGCTGTCGGGGACAGCGCGACGAAGGCGGAGGTGATGAAGAGGTAGGACCCGAGGCCGACGGCGAGGGGGAAGATGAACTGCATCGCCGTGGCCCCGGGCAGCGCGGCGTCGGAGGGCGTGACGTGCACGCTGACCGCGAACATCGCGGTGTAGTGCATGCTCGTGACGGCCGCGCCCATGACGAGGGAGGCGACGGAGACCGCGAGGGGTGACTTGATGTTGAGCCCCGCCCACAGGGCCGCGGTCGCCGCGACGACGGCGATCAGTACGGACAGGGCGACGCGCAGCGGGTCGTAGTGCACCTCGCCGTGCAGCCGGACGGCGGCCATGCCCAGGTAGTGCATGCTCGCGACGCCGAGTCCGGTGGTGAGCCCGCCGAGCAGCAGGGCGCGGGTGCGGTCGCGGCTGTAGCCGACGGCGAACACGCCGCCGCACACGACGAGCATGGCGACGAGCAGGCTGAGCACGGTCAGCGGCACGTCGTAGCGGATGTCGGTGCCGCTGACGGCGAAGCCCAGCATGGCCACGAAGTGCATGGTCCAGATGCCGGTGCCGATGGCCGAGGCGGCGGTGACGAGCCAGTTGCGCCGGGCGCGCCCGGTGGCGCCGAGCGCGCGGACGGTGCAGCGCAGCCCCAGGGCCGCGCCCAGGCAGGCCATGACGTACGACAGCACGGGGGTAAGCCAGCCGAAGGCGGCGTGGTCCAGGTGTCCCATGGCCCCGGGACGCTAGGGGGACACGGGCGCACAAAGGGGGCGCATTTCGAAAGCTGCTGGAATATGACGCAGAAGAGTGCCGGAACGATCGCATCAGGCTCGAACATGCGCACAGCTGCGTCATCCGTGTCGGTGAGGGCGATGAGGAATCATGCGGTGCATGAGCGATGACCACACGCGTGTTCAGGAGTTCTTCACCGCACGGGCGGCCGACTGGGACAGCCGTTTCCCCGACGACGGTCCGGCGTACGCCGCAGCGGTCGCCGATCTCGGGCTGCGGCCGGGTGACCGGGTGCTGGACGCGGGGTGCGGCACCGGGCGTGCGCTGGCCCCGCTGCGGGCCGCCGTGGGCCCCACGGGCGTCGTCGTCGGCGCCGATCTCACGCCGGCCATGCTGCGGGCCGCGGCGCAGGCGGGGCGGGACCGGGACGGACTGCTGGTGCTCGCCGACGTGTCCGCGCTGCCGCTGCGCTCGGCGTCGCTCGACGCGGTGTTCGCCGCGGGACTCATCGCCCACCTGCCGCGACCGGCCGACAATCTGCGGGAGCTGGCCCGCGTGGTGCGGCCCGGCGGGGTGCTGGCGTTGTTCCATCCCATCGGCCGGGCGGCGCTGGCGGCCCGGCACGGGCGGCAGATCACCCCGGACGACCTGCGCGCCGAGCCCAACCTGCGTGCGCTCCTGGCTGGTTCGGGCTGGCGGATGACGTCCTACGTCGACCGGGACGACCGTTTCCTCGCCGTGGCGGTCAAGGAGGGCTGAGCGGTCACAGCCGCCCGGCGACCGCGGCGGCGAAGGCGTCGGGATTGTCGAACATGACGTTGTGGCCGGCGCCGGGCACGGTCACCACGCGGACGCCCGCGGCCTCCAGCCCGGCGGCGTCCGCCAGCTCTCCGCTGCACTCGCCCTGGAGGTAGACCCGCTCCATCGGCAGCTTCTCCAGGAGCGTACGCATCACCGGGTCGGAGCCCCGTCGCAGGCCGACGGCGCTGCGGTGCAGCGCACGCGGATCGGCCAGCCGCATCGTCGCGGCCCACACGGGCCCCACCCGCTCCAGCACGCGCGCGTGGCCGCCTTCGGCGAACGCGTCCTCCTCGTAAGAGGCGATGCCGCTGCTGCCCGCGGTGGACGGCGGGTCGCGGTCGAGGTTGGCCTCGGTGAGGACCAGCCGGGAGACCAGATCCGGGCGGCGGTGGGCGAGCACCAGGGCGACCGAGCCACCCATGCTGTGCCCGATCAGCTCCGCGCCGGTGACGTCCGCCGCGTCCAGGGCGGCGGCGAGCGCGCTCGCGTGCTCTTCGAGGGTGTACCCGAAGTGCTCAGGCCGATCACTGATGCCGTGCCCGGGCAGGTCGACGAACAGGCTGCGGCGCCCCGCCAGTTCGGGCCGGGCCGCGATGTGCGCGTGATAGACGGACGACGCCGCACCCAGCCCGTGCACATACACACGCGCCGGCTCCGCACCCGGTGTCTCCGTCCAGCGGATGCAACTGCCCCTGCCGTCGAACTCGGCCTGCTTCATCAAGTCCTCCCTCGTTCACCGGTGCTCGGCACGTCTGCGAGAATACATCGCAGCCGAGGTATAGAGAAGAGGAGGTATGAAGAGAGCGAGGTATGAAGAGGGCGAGGTACCGCGGGCATGGGAGAGAATGCGGGCATGCTGGAGCTCGCCATCCTCGGTTTCCTCTACGACGCCCCGCTGCACGGCTATGAACTGCGCAAACGCATCACAGCGCTGACCGGGCACGTCCGTCCCGTGGCCGAGGGCACCCTGTATCCGGCGATCAAGCGCCTGGAGAGGGCGGGACTGCTGGCGCGCACCACGCAACCGGGGTCGGTCGCCGCGCCCCGCCACGTGCTGACCCTGACGGAAGAGGGCAGGCGGGAACTGCGCCACCGCCTGGCCGAGCCGGGGCCGCAGGACATCACCGACGAGAACCGCTGGTTCACGGTGCTCGCCTTCCTGCGGCACCTCGACGACCCCACCGCCCAGGCGGCGGTGCTGCGCCGCAGACTGACATTCCTTCAGCAGCCGGCGAGCTTCTTCTACGACGGTGACCGGCCGGTCAGCGCCGAGGAACTGCCGGACGCGTTCCGGCGGGGTGTGCTCACCATCGCGCGCGCCACCTCGGAGGCCGAACTCACCTGGCTGCGCAAGACGCTGGCGTCACTGGAAGGCTGAACCACCCGTCACTGGAGGGCTGAGCCGCCCGTCACTGGGTGGCTGAGCCGCCCGTGCTCCGTACCGGGCAGCCGCGCAGACCGGGAACCGGCTGGGTGCCCAGATCGTTCAACCGGTAGCCGTCGGGGTAGCTCTTGATCTCCCAGTTCTGGCGCGCGAAGTGCGGGGCGCGTCGCGGCGGCAGCAGTCGGACCAGGCGTCCCCGGGTCCGCACCGCGCGGCGCACCAGCGTCTGGGCGGCGGGGCCGGGCGGCGTGTAGCGGAAGGCGTGCAGCAGGGGCTCGTCGAGCAGGGCGAGCGTGGCGGTGCGCAGGAGGGGGGCCAGCGGACGTGGATACCAGGAGGCCATCAGGTCGAGCGTGGCGTCGGACACCCGGCGCGCGGCCTCGTCCCAGCCGAAGTGGGCCTCTTCGTAGGCGTCGAGGCAGGCTTCGAACTCCTCGAAGTCGGCGGGGATGTCCTTGATGCCCATGTGCCGGCCGAGCGTGCGGAAGTGTTCGCTGAAGGCGACGGTCTCGTGCCTGGACAGCTTGCGCCAGCCGTAGGCGTCGATCCAGCGGCGGGGCATCACGACGAAGGTGCACAACACATAGCGCATGTCGTCGTTGCTGATGTCGTAGCTGCGGTGCATCTGGTTGATGCGGCGGATCGCCGTGCGGCCCGGCGTGCTCCCGAAGCCGTGCTCGACGATCGCGTCGAGCAGGAGTGAGGTGTCGTCGTAGCGCTTTTGCGTGCGGTCCGTCAGTTCGGCCGTTTCCGCGAGGAGCCGCCCGATGCTCGGCACCGCGTAGGTGCGGTAGAGGGCCAGCTCCAAGGAGCGGGTGTAGTCCCAGGGGAACTCGTAGGCCGCCACCAGGCGGAGGATCTCCGTCGCGTCCCGGTACGGGTCCATGCGCCGGATCTGCCGAAGTCGTTCGTACCGCTTCACCGCACCGTTCCCCTTCTGCCGCAGAGGCTCCAACTCTACGTTCAACAGCAGGAGATGAAGGGCATCAGTGGAACGGCCGGTCGGTCGGGAAGCCCTCCCAGGGAAGGACGGTCACCATGTTCGGCAGGGTGCGCAAGGCCAGTGCCACACTCCTCGGTTCGGTGCGGACGCGGACGCACACCGGGCGCGATACCCGCCCGCACAACCTGTTCGAGGCGGCCGCGGTGTACGTCTCGGCCAGGGCGGAGGACGATCAGGAGCGGGTGGACGAGGCGGCCGGCTGGGTCTCGCCGGAAGCGCTGTCGTTCGGGGTGAGCGAGCTGGCGTACCGCGCGGTCGTCACGCTGGCCCGGGAGCGCGGCGAGTCGCCGCGGGAGGTGGCGCGGGCGCTGCTGGGGCTGCCGGCGTCCTGACGGGCCCCCGGACGCTCGTCCAAGGCGGCCGATTCGCCCCCCTCCAGGCGGAAAACTGCAGCTCCGGGCGGTGTGCGGAGTGGTGACAAGCGCCTTCGGGGCGCACTAGGGTGCGCGCCGTTGGACGAAACCGATGGGGAGGCTGTGATGGCCGGGACGGACGAGGACGCCGTCGCCGCCGCGGACGATGCGCTCTATGTGCTCACGGCGGTGCTGCTGACGCCGGCGCAGTTCCCGAGTGTGCTCGGCGACGACTATCCGGAGGCCTGCGCCGCGCTCGGCCTCGCGCCCCTCGCCGACGGCTACGGCCTGGTGCTCGGCCAGGACGGCGCGGGTGCGCGCTGGACCGTCGTGACGGACGACGTGTCGCTGGTCGCCGTCGCCATCGCCTCGTGGGACTGCGGCATGGAGTACGACCTGTCGCCGGACGAGCGGTCGGTCGTCACCGCGCTCCCCGGCTGGCCGCTGTACGTCGCCGTCACCGCGCCCGGCCTCCCCGAGCCGCACGATCCCGAGCACGAGGAGGGCGACGGGCCGGTGCTCGCGCCGCCGGACACGTCGATCTGGGGTCCGGCGCAGCGCCGGCTCGGTGCGGACGAGGTCGCCCTGCAGTGGTCGGCCTGGCGGGACCGGGTCGACGACGGCAGCTTCGCACGGCCCGAGGACGACCGGGTCGAGGACGGCGGCGAGGACAGCGCGGCGCCGGACAGCGCGGACGAGCAGGCTCCGACGGACACGGGCTCGGTCGCTGCCGAAGGCGATGGAGAAG
Source organism: Streptomyces sp. NPDC104814 (assembly GCF_055583185.1). NCBI lineage: Bacteria > Bacillati > Actinomycetota > Actinomycetes > Kitasatosporales > Streptomycetaceae > Streptomyces > Streptomyces sp. NPDC104814. The sequence continues at coordinate 357,406 of NZ_JBVJOL010000004.1, forward strand.
GCCGGCCGGACACGCGGCCCGCCAAGGAGGTGCCCGGGGAGCGGTCCTCGCCGAGTGATGTCCGCCGTGTGCTGGACGAGGTCCGGGCCTACGTGGACACGCCGCCGCCGTTGGGCAGGGTGCGGTCGTCCTTCGCCCCGGGTGACGCGCGGACCCTGCGCGCCGACGGGCCGGGATGGTCGATGGTGGCCCGGACGGACGACATCGCGTTCGTGCTGTTCGACGAACGGCCGGGCGAGGTCGTACCGGTGGGCCGCGGGCCGGAACTGCCGGGTCTGCTGGAGGCCCTCGACAAGGTGGCCGTGCGTCCTTCCTGACAGCCTTCGCGCGGCAGGGCGACACCGCCCGCAGCCCAAGCATGGTGGGCCGCACCATGATGCGGAGGCTTTCCCTGGGGTGCCGCACCATGGCCTGTGGCCTACGGCGCCACGACGATGGGGCAGCCGCGGGCCGGCTCGACAGCCACTCCCGCCCGCCGTGTCCCCGCTGTCCCGCTGCCCCGGAGGCCGTGATGCGTCTGTCCCGAGGAATCCCACTCGCCGCCGCCCTGCTGGCGGCCACCGTCACCGGCCCCGTGCCCGCCGCCCACGCCCGGACGCCCGGGCACTGCGGAGGCCTGGAGACGGTCCGGGTGCCGGGCGCCGAACTCCAGCGCAGCGCCTGTCTGCCCGATCTCACCACCACGGGGCTGGCCGGTACGCCCTACACCGACACCGCCGATCAGGCCGGGCTCACGGCCGCGGCCACCCGGACGCCGTCCGGGGTGCCGGGGGCTCAGATCGACGGCTATTTCCCGGACTCCTCCCACTTCAACACCACGCACGGCTGGCGCCACGACGCGCAGTTCGTGATCCGGCTGCCCGACCACTGGAACGGCGGTCTCGTGGTCACGGGCGCCCCGGGCACCCGCAAGCAGTACGCGACCGACAAGGCGATCTCCGATCAGGTCCTCGCTCTCGGCTACGCCTACGCCGCCACCGACAAGGGCAACAACGGCGCCGACTTCTACCGTGACGGCACCCGGCCCGGCGACGCCGTCGCCGAGTGGAACACGCGCACCACGCAGCTCACCCGCGCCGCCCGCCGGGTGGTCGCGCAGCGGTACGGCCACGCGCCCCGGCGCACCTACGTCACGGGCATCTCCAACGGCGGCTATCTGACCCGCTGGCAGCTCGAGAACCATCCCGAGCTGTACGACGGCGGCGTGGACTGGGAGGGCGCACTGTGGACCACCCGCGGCCCCAGTCTCCTCACCTCCCTGCCGGCGGCCGTGGCGCGGACGCTCGGCCGGGCACGGGACGAGGATCTGTACGCGGCGGGCTTCGCGCGGGGCTCGGAGTTCCTGTGGCCGTACCACGAGAAGGCGTACTGGGGTGTCACGCAGAAGATCTACCGGGCGGAGTTCGACCCCGCCTATGACCCCGGTTGCCCCGGTCCCTCGGCCGGGACCACCGCGGAGCAGATCCTCGCCCCGTGCGCCTCGGACGCCACGTACGACTACGCCTCGCGTCCCGCCGCCGTGCATCGCGCGGTGGCCCGCGTGGCGCTGACCGGCAGGATCGGCAGGCCGCTGATCACGCTGCACGGCGACCTGGACGCGCTGCTGCCCAAGGCGGCCGACTCGGACGTCTACGCACGGATGGTCGACGGGAGCGGACACGGCGCGCTGCACCGGTACTACACGATCGCGGGCGGTACGCACGTCGACGGGCTCTACGACAGCTATCCGGACCGTCTGCGGCCGATCCTGCCCTGCTACCGGTCGGCCTTCGACGCGCTCGTCTCCTGGGTGGAGCGGGGGGCCGCACCCCCCGCCGACCACACGGTGGCGCGGCCCGCGAGCGGTGGCGTGGTCGACGCGTGTGCGCTGGGCGGTGCGGACACCGCGGCCCGATAGAGCCTCAGCGGCCCAGCTCCTTGCGCGTGACCCGGCGCAGCCTGCGCCGCTGGGAGGGGTCCAGGGTCAGATAGGCGGCGGTCGGGACGCCGAGGACTATCAGCAGCGCTGCCCACCAGGGCAGCCAGATCAGCAAAAGAATCCCGACCGCCACACCCCCTGCGGCGATCTTCGCGTTCTTCGACATGTGCGTCGCCTCCTTCGCGGCCGCTGCCGCTGTCTGTGGTGGAAACGGCCCCGCGTCTCCCGCAGTTCCGGCCGCCGACCCTGACAAAGCCCTGAGGCCCATCCCCTACGGGTCGGGTCCGACCACCGCACTCATGGTGACCCAGGTCATACCCGGGAGGCATCGGTGGAGCACGACGTTGCTGTACCCTCGGCGACTCCGTCTCAGTAGTCAAATTTGAGGAGTACGCTTCCGTCGTGCCGCTTCTTCCCTCGGCCGCCCCGCCGGCGCCCTCACCCGACCCGTTCGAACCGGCCCGGTGCAGCGCCCTGTTCGTGCCCGGCGATCCGCCTCGAACCGGTGCCGTCGCCTTCTGGCGGCCGGACGGTGCAGCGCTCCCCGCCTCGCCGTCGGGCTCGGTCACGGACCTGACCGTCGCACTGCCCGGCGGAGACGGAGTGGAACCGGTGACCGTGCCCGCGCTGCTGCTGCCGGTGCGCGCCGCGCTGCCTGTCCTCGCCCACGCGCGTGCCGTCGGGGACGGACATCGCACGGCTGCCTTCTGGGGTTCGGCCGCCGTTCTGGCCCTGCACTTCGCAGCGCGCGGACTGTTGCTGCCGGGCCTGTCCGCCACCGACCACGACGCCTGGCGCTCGGGTCCGCACACCGCCCAGGACCTCGAGGACATCCGCCGGCTCGCCGCCTCGATGCCCCCGGAGGCCCACGCCGTCCCTCTCGGCTCCGCTCGGCCGCTGCGACTGCACAACCCCGAAGCGCTCCTGCGGGACTTCCTCGACGCGGTCGCCGACACGCTGCCCCGCTCGCCGGCCGCCGCCGCGGTGACCGACGGGCCGGCCTACGCCGTGCACGAGCCGCAGCACCTGCCCGAACTGCGCACCTGGGCTGCCGACATCGCCGCCGGTCACGACGCGGGACTACGGCTGTCCCTGCGCGTCGAGGTGCCGGGGCTCACCGAAGCGACGACCGGATCGACACAGGACACCCCCGAGGCAGCGCGCCCGGCCGCGCCGGGGCAGGCCGAGGCGGGCCAGGACGACGGAGCCCGTGACCGCGCGGCACAGGGCGACCCGTCCCAGGACGGGAAGGGGCTGCGCTTCCGGGCCGTGCCGCAGCTGCACAGCGTGCGCGATCCCGCGCGCGTGGTCGACGCCGCCGACCTGTGGGCGGCTCCGGAGGCCGCCTGCGAGGCGTTCGGCCCACGCGCCCGCATGGACGCCCTGGTCGCGCTGCGCCGCGCGACTCGGGCCTGGCCACCGCTCGCTCCACTGCTGTCGACGGCCGTACCGGATGTGGTGGAGCTGGCCGACGAGGAGGTGACCGACCTGCTCGGCGCGGGTGCGCGTGCCCTCGCCCAGGCCGGGGTGGAGGTGCACTGGCCCCGGTCCCTCGCCCGCACGCTGACCACCCGGGCCGTCGTCGGACCGACCGACGCCCCGGAGGGACCCGGACACAGCTCCACGCGCGTGCCGTCGCTCCTCACCGGCGGCGCGGAGCTGTCGTTCTCCTGGTGGTTCGGTCTGGGCGAACAGCAGCTCACGCGCGACGAGCTGGACCGGCTCGCCGAGGCCGGCCGCCCTCTGGTGCGGCTGCGCGGCCAGTGGGTGCTGATCGACCCTCAGGAGGTGCGGCGGGCCCGCGCGCGGCAAAAGCGCGCCGTCACCCCGATCGACGCGCTCGGGGCCGCCCTGACCGGCGCGACGGAGGTCGACGGCCACCGCGTCGAGGTACGGGCCACCGGCTGGCTCGCCGCTCTGCGCGACCGGCTCACCGATCCGGACGCCGCACAGGACATCGGCCAGCCCGCCGCGCTGACCGCCACGTTGCGCGGCTACCAGCGGCGCGGGCTGACCTGGCTGGCCCGGACCACCGCGCTGGGCCTCGGTTGCTGTCTGGCCGACGACATGGGGCTCGGCAAGACGATCACCCTGATCGCGCTGCACCTGCACCGGCAGACCGACCCGGCGAGCGCCGGCCCCACCCTGGTGGTGTGCCCGACGTCCCTGATGGGCAACTGGCAGCGTGAGATCGAGCGCTTCGCACCGGGCACGGCGGTACGCCGCTTCCACGGTCCGCGACGCGATCTGGAAGCCGTGGGGGACGGCGAGTTCGTGCTCACCACGTACGGCACGCTGCGGCAGGACGCCGGGCGGCTGGCCGAGGTGGCCTGGGGCCTGGTCGTCGCGGACGAGGCCCAGCATGTGAAGAACCCGCACTCCGCCACCGCGCGCGCCCTTCGCACCCTGGGCGGGCACGCACGCGTGGCGCTCACCGGCACCCCCGTGGAGAACAACCTGTCGGAGCTGTGGGCGATCCTCGACTGGACCACCCCCGGTCTGCTCGGCCGCCTCGGCACCTTCCGTACTCGCTACGCGCAGGTCGTCGAAGGCGGTCACGACCCCGCCGCCGCCCAGCGGCTGGCCCGGCTGGTGGGGCCGTTTCTGCTGCGCCGGCGCAAGTCGGACCCGGGGATCGCCCCCGAGCTGCCGCCCAAGACGGAGACCGACCGCGCGGTCGCCCTCACGCCGGAACAGGCGGGCCTGTACGAGGCCGTGGTGCGCGAGACCCTCGCGCGGATCTCCGAGGCCGACGACATGGCCCGCCGGGGGCTCATCGTGAAGCTGATGACGGCGCTCAAGCAGATCTGCAACCACCCGGCGCAGTACCTCAAGGAGCAGGACCCGAGAATCGCCGGGCGGTCGGGAAAGCTGGAACTTCTGGACGAGCTGCTCGACACCATCCTGGCGGAAGGGGCGAGCGTCCTGGTCTTCACGCAGTACGTGGGCATGGCGCGGCTCGTCGAACGCCACCTGGCCGACCGCGGCGTGGCGACGCTGTTCCTGCACGGCGGGACCCCGGTCGCCGAGCGCGAGGCGATGGTGCGGCGCTTCCAGGACGGCGAGGTTCCGGTGTTCCTGCTGTCGTTGAAGGCGGCCGGCACGGGACTGAACCTGACCCGGGCCGAGCATGTCGTGCACGTCGACCGTTGGTGGAACCCGGCGGTCGAGGCGCAGGCCACCGACCGGGCGCACCGCATCGGTCAGACCCGCCCGGTGCAGGTGCACCGGCTGATCGCCGAGGGGACCATCGAGGACCGCATCGCGCAGCTGCTGGACCGCAAGCGGGAGCTGGCCGAGGCGGTCCTCGGCGGCAGCGAGGCGACGGCCCTGACCGAACTGACGGACGCGGAACTGGCCGAACTGGTCGAACTGCGGGAAGGAGAGCGATGAACCGCCGAGCGACCGAGCGCGTCTTCACAGCCCTGCCGCCGGTGCACGGACGGGGGTTCGCCCGGACCTGGTGGGGGCTGGCCTGGCTGAAGGCACTGGAGGACACCGCCCTGGACACCGGGCAGGTGAAGACGGGGCGCAGGCTGGCGCGGGCGGGCGCCGTCGGCGCGGTGTCGGTACGTCCTGGCCGGCTCACCGCCGTCGTACGGGACCGGGACGGTGTCGGCTATCGGGCCGATGTGCTGCTGGCGCAGTTGTCCGAGGACGCGTGGGACCGGCTGCTCGGCATGGCGGTCGAGCGCGCGGGGCACGTGGCGGCGTTACTGGAGCGGGAGATGCCGCCGCATCTAGTCGAGGACGCGGCGCACGCGGGTGTCGATCTGCTGCCGGGGATCGGTGACCTGGAACCGCAGTGCGAGTGCGGAGCCTGGGACCACTGCGGGCACACGGCGGCCCTGTGCCATCAGGTGGCCCGGCTGCTCGACGAGGATCCGTTCGTGCTGCTGCTGATGCGCGGCCGTACCGAAACCGCCGTACTGGAGGCGCTGCAGTCCCGTGACGCGGCCCCCGCGGAGGAGCCGGAGGGTGTGGACGCGGCGGAGGCGTTCGCCGCCGGTGCCGTTCTGCCGCCGTTGCCTGCCCCGCCGGGGCTCCCCGATGAGCCGGGGCAGCCGCTCTCCCTGGCCGGCGAGACACCGGGCCCCGACCCGGCCGCGCTGGAGTTCCTGGCGGCCCGGGCCGCCGACGCCGCCCTTCGGCTGCTGGCACAGGCACTGAGCTCTCCGCCAACGCCTCCGGCGTCCGACCTCACGGCCGCCGAGGACGCCGTACGGCTGGCGGCGGGCGACCCGACGCCGGAGGTGGTCCGGCGCCTGGCGGCGGCCTCGGGCAGGTCACCGCAAGCACTCGACCGCGCCGCGCGGGCATGGCGCCTGGGCGGGCCGGCCGGACTGTCCGCCCTGGAGGAGAAGTGGACGCCCCAGGGCGAGGCACTCGCACGCGCGCGTGCAGCCCTGGACACCTCGTGGGAGGACGACGAGCGGCCCCACTGAAGGCCGAGGGCAACCGCTGGACGGTCGCCGACGCGCAGGTACGCCTGGACCGCGACGGCCGATGGTGGCCGTTCCGGCGGACCCAAGGCCACTGGGTGCCGGCAGGCCCACCCGCCACGGACCCCTCCACAGCCCTCACGGCGGCACAATCGGACGGGACGTAGGCAGACGTCGCCCCCACGGCGGCGCTCCGGTCGCCGACGGCGGCAAGGGGCCGGGGCGGGGGCAACCGCAGCCTCGGGCACCGCACCACCGGCGGTCAGCCGCGCCCCCGCCGCACACCCGTCCCGCCGGTCAGCCGCGTGCCCCCAGCAGGTGGTCCATGGCGAGCTGGTCGAGGTGCTCGAAGGCCATGCCGCGGGCGGCCGCCGCCTCGACGTCGAAGTCCTCGAACGCGGTGCGGTCGGCGAGCAGGGCCGCAAGGCCGTCGCCGGCGGTGGGCTGGGCGAGCTGGTCCAGACGGGCGTCGCGCAGCGCCTGGCGCACCTCCGGGTCGGCGCGGAAGGCGGCGGCGCGCTCCTTGAGGATGAGGTAGTTGCGCATGCAGCCCGCGGCGGAGGCCCACACTCCGTCGAGGTCCTCGGTGCGCGGCGGCTTGAAGTCGAAGTGGCGCGGACCGGCGTAACCGGCGCTCTCCAGCAGGTCGACCAGCCAGAACGCCGCGCGCAGGTCGCCGGCGCCGAAGCGCAGGTCCTGGTCGTACTTGATGCCGGACTGGCCGTTGAGGTCGATATGGAACAGCTTGCCCGCCCACAGCGCCTGCGCGATGCCGTGCGGGAAGTTCAGGCCGGCCATCTGCTCGTGCCCGACCTCGGGGTTCACGCCGTACAGCTCGGGGCGCTCCAGGCGCTCGATGAACGCGAGCGCGTGCCCGACGGTGGGCAGCAGGATGTCGCCGCGGGGCTCGTTGGGCTTGGGCTCGATGGCGAAGCGCAGGTCGTAGCCCTGCTCGGTGACGTACTCGCCGAGGAGGTCGAAGGCCTCCTTCATCCGTTCGAGGGCCACCCGTACGTCCTTGGCCGCGCCGGACTCGGCGCCCTCGCGCCCGCCCCAGGCGACGTAGACCTCGGCGCCCAACTCGACGGCGAGGTCGATGTTGCGGATGGTCTTGCGCAGCGCGTAGCGGCGCACATCGCGGTCGTTGGCGGTGAACGCGCCGTCCTTGAACACCGGGTGGGTGAAGAGGTTCGTGGTCGCCATCGGCACCTTCATGCCGGTCGCGTCCAGCGCCTGCCGGAAGCGCTTGACGACCGCCTCGCGCTCGGTGTCGGTGGAGCCGAAGGGGATCAGGTCGTCGTCGTGGAAGGTCACCCCGTAGGCGCCGAGCTCGGCGAGGCGCTGCACCGTCTCGACCGGGTCCAGGGCGGCACGGGTGGCGTCGCCGAAGGGGTCCCTGCCCTGCCAGCCGACGGTCCACAGACCGAACGTGAACCTGTCCTCGGGGGTGGGCTGGTAGCTCATGCCACGGCTCCTTGCTGTTGCTGTCGTCGCCTGCGTGTCGTTGCGTGCTCTTGTCGCGCGCTGCCGTCGCGCGCTCTCTCGTGCTCGCGACTATTTCGTCATGGCGCTTTACAAATTAGTATGCCCACGCACCAGGGGGAAAAGACAAGGGGCACGCCGTCCCCAGCCGCACCGAGAGGGAGAGCACGATGTCAGCAGCCGAGGGTCCGCTCGTCGTCGGCGTGGACACGTCCACGCAGTCCACCAAGGCGCTGGTCGTCGACGCGTCCACCGGCCAGGTCGTCGCGAGCGGCCAGGCGCCGCACACGGTCTCCTCCGGCGCGGGCCGCGAGAGCGACCCCCGGCAGTGGTGGGACGCCCTGTGCGAGGCGCTGCGCCAGTGCGGCGAGCCCGCGCACGAGGCCGCCGCGGTTTCGATCGGCGGACAGCAGCACGGCCTGGTCACCCTGGACGAACACGGGGAGCCGGTCCGCCCGGCCCTGCTGTGGAACGACGTCCGCTCGGCGCCACAGGCACGCCGGCTCACCGAGGAGCTGGGCGGGGCGAAGTTCTGGGCCGAGCGCACCGGGAGCGTGCCCACCGCGTCGTTCACGGTGACGAAGTGGGCCTGGCTCGCCGAGCACGAGCCGGAGGCGGCGCGCGCGACCAGGGCGGTACGCCTGCCGCACGACTACCTCACCGAGCGGCTCACCGGCCAGGGCACCACCGACCGCGGCGACGTCTCCGGTACCGGCTGGTGGGCGTCCACGAGCGAGGCGTACGACGAGGAGATCCTCGCGCGCGTGGGCCTGGACCCGGCGCTGCTGCCCCGCGTGGTGCACCCCGGGGAGGTCGCCGGCACGGTCCGCGAGCACCACGATCTGCCGTTCTCCAAGGGCACCCTGGTCGCGGCGGGCACCGGGGACAACGCGGCCGCCGCGCTCGGCCTCGGCCTGCGCCCCGGTACGCCGGTGATGAGCCTCGGCACCTCCGGCACGGTGTACGCGGTGTCCCGGCGCCGTCCCGCCGACCCGACCGGCACCGTCGCGGGCTTCGCCGACGCCCGCGGCGACTGGCTGCCGCTCGCCTGCACCCTGAACTGCACGCTCGCCGTCGACCGGGTCGCCGCCCTGCTGGGCCTGGACCGCGAGGCCGTCGAGCCCGCCGCCGGCGTGACCCTGCTGCCCTACCTGGACGGCGAGCGCACGCCGAACCTCCCGGACGCCTCGGGCCTGCTGCTGGGCCTGCGCCACGACACGACCGGCGGCCAGCTGCTGCAGGCCGCCTACGACGGCGCCGTGCACGCCCTGCTCGGCGCGCTCGACCTCGTACTGGAGGAGGACGCGGACCCGTCGGCTCCGCTGCTGCTGATCGGCGGCGGCGCCCGCGGCACCGCCTGGCAGCAGACGGTACGACGGCTGTCGGGCCGCCCGGTGCAGGTGCCCGACGCCCGGGAACTGGTCGCGCTCGGCGCGGCGGCGCAGGCGGCCGGCCTGCTCACCGGCGAGGACCCGGCCGCGGTCGCCCGTCGCTGGGGCACCGCCGACGGGCCGGTGCTGGAGGCCGTGGAGCGGGACGAGGAGACGCTGAGCCGCATCTCCGGGGTACTCTCCGACGCGTCCCCGCTGCTCGGGCGGGGGGCCAGCTGACCACATCGACCGAGGACCGGCTTCCGGCATGACCGCACCGCTGCACGAGACCCACCCGGCGTCCCCGGGGCGCGCGCTGCCCGACACCCAGCAGGGCATGCGCCGCCGCAACCTGGCCCGGGTGATGCACACGGTCAGCGCCCAGGGCCCCCTCTCCCGTGCCGCGGTCGCCTCCCGCATCGGCCTGACCCGGGCGGCCGTGTCCACCCTCGTCGACGAGCTGATACGCACCGGGCTGCTGCAGGAGCTGGGCCCCGAACGGCCGGGGCGGGTCGGCCGGCCGGGGTCGGCGCTCGCCGTCAGCGACCGCGGTCCCGCCGGGATCGGCGCGGAGGTCGGCGTCGACCATCTGGCGGTCTGCGCGGTGGACCTGCGCGGCCAGGTGCGGGCCCGGGCCGAACGGCACGGCACGAACCGGGACCGCTCCCCCGAACCCGTCCTGGCCGAACTGGCCGAGCTGGTGCGGCAGGTCGTCGCCGAGGCCGAGGGCGAGGGCCTGTGGCCCGCGGGACTCGCCGTGGCGGTGCCCGGCCTCGTCGCCCCGGACGGGCGCACCGTCGTCCGGGCCCCGAACCTCGGCTGGCGCGACACCGACCTCGGGCCCCTGCTGCCAGGCGACGTCCCGCTGGTCGTGGACAACGAGGCCAACTTCGGCGGTCTCGCCGAACTCTGGCTCGGCGAGAGCGCACCGCGGGACTTCCTGCACGTCTCGGCCGAGATCGGCATCGGTGCGGCGGTGGTCGTGGACGGGCGCCTGCTGCGCGGGGCGCGCGGCTTCGCGGGCGAGCTGGGGCATGTGCCGGTTCACCCCGACGGACCGGCCTGCGGGTGCGGCGGCCGCGGGTGCCTGGAGCAGTACGCGGGCGAGGAGGCGGTGCTGCGGGCGGCCGGCATCGAGGCGGGCGAGGACCGGGTGGGGCTGCTCGCCGAGCGGGCCGCGGGCGGCGACGAGGCGGTGCGGCGGGCCCTGCGGGAGGCCGGCGTGGCGCTCGGCATCGCCCTGACGGGTGCGGTCAACCTGCTCGACCCGGAGGCCGTCGTACTGGGCGGCGCGCTGGCCGGTCTCGCCCCCTGGCTGCTGCCCGCGCTGCGGGAGGAACTCGACGGGCGCACGGCGGGACGTGCCTGCCCGGTCTCGGTCTCCCGACTGGGCCCCCAGGGGCCGCTGCTGGGCGCGGCCCACTCGGTGGTGCGCGCGGTACTGGACGACCCGGCCCGCGTCGCGGAACGCGCCTGACCCAGGGCGCCCCGGCGCCCCGCCTCAGCAGGCGCCCCCAACGCCTCTCCCCCCGACGGCAGTTCGCCCGAACGGGTGATCAGGTTGTCCCCATTGCGCGCACCGTCCACCGACCCGGCGCCGTCCTCTTCTGCCCACCCCACGACGGTCGTACGGTGAAGTCGGTCCTCGCCCCGCCTTTCGCGGTGAACTCCCCTCCCCTGCCGTGTGCATGACGGAGCGTGACCTGATGAACGATCCAGGAACCTGAGCGCCGCCCCGGTCTGCCCCACGGCGGCCGGGCACCCTCCACCGTCGAAAGGCATCCGCTCATGGAACGGTCACGACCGCTTCCCAGCAGGCGACGGCTCCTCACCGGCGCCGCCCTCGCCGCCGCCTCCGCCGCCCTGCTCCCACCCGCGCGGGCCGGCGCCCAGGCGCAGGCCGTCGACTACCCGCCCGCCGAGTGGCAGCCGGCGAGCAGTTCCAACTGCACCGCGTCCAGCCGTCCGACTTCCTATCCCCTCGACTACGTGATCATCCACGTCACCCAGGAGACGTACGCCACGACCCTGTCCATCTTCGGCAATCCCCTGAAGAAGGTGTCCGCGCACTACGTCGTGCGCTCCGTGGACGGGCACGTGGCCCAGTGCGTCCGGGAGAAGGACATCGCCTGGCACGCGGGGAACTGGGACTACAACACGCGCAGCATCGGTATCGAGCACGAGGGGTGGGTCGACAAACCGGCCTACTTCACCAACGCCCTGTACGAGCAGTCGGCGAGACTCACGGCGGCGGTCTGCGACCGCTACGGCATCCCGAAGGACCGTGCGCACATCCTCGGCCACTACGAGGTGCCGGGCACCGACCACACGGACCCGGGACCGAACTGGGACTGGGTGCGTTACATCCGCCTGGTCAACTTCGCCTGACGGGACCTCACGGGTTCGGCGGCACGCTCCGGGACCGGCCCCGCGGGCCGCGGCTCACCGCCCCCATTCCCTCAGCCGCGCCAGCGCCGCAGCGGTCCCGGCGAAGCCCTCCTCGCCGAGCAGTTCCCGCAGCTCGGCGTTGGTGCGATCGATCTCCGGCCGGGCGGCCCGCAGCGCCTCGCGTCCGGCATCCGTCAGCTCCAGCACCACGGCGCGGTGTTCGCCGGGATGCGCCCGGCGGTCGACGAGTCCGGCCGTGGTCAGCCGTCCCACCAGGCCGGTCACGGCGGACTCGCGCAGTCCGAGGGTGCCGGCGAGCTCCCGCTGGGTGAGGCCCGGCCGGTCGTGGACGGCGAAGAGGGCACCGAGCTGGGCGGTCGTGATACCGGCGGCCTCCAGCAGGCGCCGGTCGGCGCTGGTGCGCAGTTGGTGGGCCGCCCGCTGGAGCAGGAAGAACAGACGCAGGTCGGGCTCGGGCATGGGCTGATCTTGACAGAGGGACGGGCCCACCGCCAGGCTCACTTCACTACAGAAGTGAGGAGCCTCGACGTGCATGATCTGTCCGGTCTGGACGAGGCGCGGAAGGTGCTGGCGGAGCAGCCTTTCAGCGCGCTGCTCGGCGCCCGGCTGGTCGCCTTCGGCGACGGCGAGGCGACGCTGGAACTGGACATCCGCGAGGAACTGCGCCAGCAGTACGGCTTCGTGCACGGGGGCGTGCTGAGCTACGCCGCGGACAACGCCCTGACCTTCGCCGCCGGCAGCGCGGTGGGCACCGGGGTGATCACCGCCGGGTTCACCATCGACTATCTGCGCCCGGCCCAGGGCGTGGTGCTGAGGGCGCACGCCCGGGTGGTGCGGGCCGGGCGGACCCGGGTGGTGTGCCGGTGCGACCTCACCACGACCGGCGAGGACGGCACGGAGACGCTGTGCGCGGTGGCCCAGGGCACGATCTCGGTGACCGGCGGATCGTGACACCGAAACCGCGGCCTCGCCGCTGAGCGGCCGCGCCACCTCTCACCGGACCGAACGCACGACCCGCTGAGCGGCCGCCTCGGACAGGCCCTGTTTTCTCACCCGATCTCGTGCAGTCGCCCCGTGTATGCCGCGCGGACCGGCGCCGTCTGGTGCACTGCCCTGGTGTCCTGGGACAGTTGACGCGACTTCAGGGGGCCTGGTGACGACACGCCAGACGACACGTCAGAAACGCTGTGCTCGGGGCAGATCGGTGCTGACCCTCCTCGCGGCGCTCGGCACGCTGACGGGAGCGGTTCTGGCGGGCGCGGCGCCGGCCGGTGCCGCCGAGCGCGGCACGACCGTCGCGCCCGGGGTGGTGTACGAGGAGTTCGACATCCGGGGCGTCAAGGGCCCCGCGCACGCCCACGTGCTGAGCGTGGACCTGCGCAACGCCAAGGTGCACCTGGGGCTGCTGTACCCGGGCGCGGTGGCCGCGCGGGCGCCCGTCTCGCAGCTGGCGGACACCGAGGGGGCCGTCGCGGGGGTCAACGGCGACTTCTTCGACATCACCGAGACCCAGCACCCGGGCGTGGACGCGACCGGGGCGAGCGTGGGCCCGGCGATCGCGGCCGGGCACGTGCTGAAGGCGGCGGTACCCGACGGGCAGCGGTTCGGGCCCGCCCTGCCGCCCGGCACCACCACCGAGGAGGTCCTCGGCATGGGGACCGACCGGCGGGCGCGAATGGGGCGGCTGAGCCTGCGCGGCGCGGTCCGCACCCCCCACGGCACCCTGCCGCTCGGCGGGCTGAACCAGTACGCACTGCCGGTGGGTTCCGTCGGCGCCTTCACCGCCGAGTGGGGCGGCGCCTCACGAAAGCGCGCCACCTGCGGCACGGACACCGAGCGGTCCGCACCGTGCAGTACCGACACCTACGAGGTGACCGTCCGTCAGGGGCGGGTCGTGGCCGCGTCCGACACACCGGGCGCCGGGCCCGTCGCCCGCGGGACGACCGTACTGGTCGGCCGGGAGGCCGGTGCGCAGTGGCTGCGGAAGCTGGCCGAGGGCGAGCGGGTGAGCGTGACGCACCGGCTGGTCGCCGCCGGGAGCGGAGTGCCGTACCACTTCGCGCTCGGCGGCTATCCGCTGCTCACCGGCGGGCGGCCGCTGCCGGGGCTGGACGGCACCACGGCCGCCGTACGCACGGCCGTGGGCCTTGCCGACGACGGGCGGCGGGTGCTGCTGTTCGCCCTGGACGGTGCCGCCGAGTACCGCACGGGGCTGACCGTCGCCGAGGTGGCCGAGGCGCTGCGCGGGCTGGGGGCGCGCGACGGGTTCAGCCTGGACGGCGGCGGGTCCACCACGCTGGTGGCCCGGGCGCCGGGTGAGACGGCCGTGTCCGTGCGCAACCACCCCACCGGCGGCGCCGAACGGCCCGTTCCGAACGGCATCGGTGTGTTCGTCGGCCGGTGAGGACCGGCGTGCTCACGGCCGCAGGCTGCCCACGATGTCGGCGGTGGCGGTGAGCCCGCTCTGGATGGTCGGGGCCATGCTGGTGCTGGCGAGGTAGAAGCCCAGCAGCAGGCAGACCAGCGCGTGGGTGATCTTCAGTCCGCCGTTGCGGATGAAGATCACCGCCAGGACCAGGAGCAGCAGCACCACTGAGATGGAAATCGCCATCGTCGGCCTCCTCCGCCACGACGCCGCACGACGCGACGCCACGCCACGCACGTGCACGCCCGTCCGTTTCACGGCGTTCGGCGGCAAGTGTGGCGTAGGCGAGGGTTGACCCGGGTGGCTGACGTGTCCCCCGAACGGGTGGTGTCACCGAGTCCACGGCGAGGACCCTCGCGCGCACGGAACACGGGCACGGGACGCGCACACGAAACGCGCACGAAAGAGCCCGCCCCGGGGCGGGGCGGGCTTCGCTCGGGTGGTGCGTCAGGGGGCCCGGAGGTCGACGAGCTCGGCCAGCGCCTCGCGATGCGCCCCGGCCGTGCCGTAGGCGATCGCGTCGGCCTTCGCCCGCTTGAGGTACAGGTGGACGGGGTGTTCCCAGGTCATGCCGATGCCGCCGTGCAGCTGCAGCGCCTCCTCGGCGGCGTGCACGGCGACCGGCGCCGCGTACGCCTGCGCGACGGCGACCGCCACGTCGGTGTCCGCGCCCGTCGCGAGGGCGTCGGCGGCACCGCGGGCGGCCGCCCGGAGGTTGACCACTTCCAGCCACAGCTGGGCGAGCCGGTGCTTGAGCGCCTGGAAGCCGCCGACGGGCCGGTTGAACTGCTTGCGCTCCTTCAGGTAGCGCACGGTCTCGGTCAGCGTCCAGTCGGCGACGCCCAGTTGCTCGGAGGCGAGCAGTCCGGCCGCGGCACGCAGGGCCCGTCGCACGGCGGGTTCGGCGTCGCCGATACGGCGGCCGGGGGCGCCGTCCAGCCGTACCGTCGCCACCGGGCGGGTCAGGTCGAGCGACACCTGGGCGGTGACCGTGGCGGCGTCCGCGTCCACGGCGTACAGCCCGCCGTCCTCGCCCGGCACGAGCAGGACGTCCGCGGCCGAGGCGTCGGCGATGCCCGTCAGCTCCCCGTGCAGCCGGCCGTCTTCCACACGCGCGGCGGGGAAGGCGGCGCCGGGCGCGAGGTGCAGAGCGACGGCGAGGGCGCCGACGGTGCGGCCGGAGGCCAGGGCGGCGAGCAGCTCGGTGTCGCCGCAGGCCAGCAGCGCCTCGGTGGCGACCACGGCACTGCTCAGATACGGCACCGGCGCGACCGCGCGGCCCAGCTCCTCCAGGACGACGGCGGCTTCGCGGTGCGAGGCTCCCTGGCCGCCGTGCTCCTCGGGAACCAGCAGCCCGGCCAGGCCCATGGACTCGGCGAGGGACTTCCACAGGGCGCGGTCGTGCGGGGCGCCGGTCTCCACGCGGGCGATGACGTCGGCCGGGGCGCAGTGGTCGGTGAGCAGGTCCCGGACGGCGGCCCGCAGCGCCTCTTCCTCGTCCGAGTACAGCAGATCGGGCTGTGTGCTCATCGGGACAGGTCCTTCCAGGCGACGTCCTTGTCGGTGCGCGGCTCGGAGGGCAGCCCGAGGACGCGCTCGGCGACGATGTTGAGCAGGACCTCGCTGGTCCCGCCCTCGATGCTGTTGCCCTTGGAGCGCAGATAGCGGTACCCGGCGTCGCGGCCGGTGAAGTCGACCATCTCGGGGCGGCGCAGGGTCCAGTCGTCGTACAGCAGGCCTTCCGGACCGCGCAGTTCGACCTCCAGGCCGCTGATCTCCTGGTTGAGGCGGGCGAAGGCGAGCTTCATGCCGGCGCCCTCGGGGCCGGGCTGTCCGGCGACGAGCTGCTGGCGCAGGCGTTCGGCGGTGAGCCGGGAGACCTCGGCCTCGACCCACAGTGTCAGCAGCCGCTGGTGCAGGTCGTGGGTGCGCAGCTCGGGGCGTTCGCGCCAGGTGGTCGCGGCCTTGCCGATCATGCCTCCCTCGCGGGGCAGGGCCATGCCGCCGATGGCCACGCGCTCGTTGTTGAGGGTGGTCTGCGCGACCCGCCAGCCGTCGCCGACCTCGCCGAGGCGGTGGGCGTCGGGGATGCGGACATCGGTGAGGAAGACCTCGTTGAACTCGGCCTCGCCGGTGATCTGGCGCAGCGGCCGGACGTCGACGCCGGGGTCGGTCATGTCGCAGGCGAAGTAGGTGATGCCGGCGTGCTTGGGGACGTTCGGATCGGTGCGGGCGATGAGGATGGCCCAGCGGGCGTTGTGCGCGCCGGACGTCCACACCTTCTGCCCGTTGACGACCCACTCGTCGCCCTCGCGGACGGCGCGGGTGCCGAGCGCGGCCAGGTCGGAGCCGGCACCGGGCTCGCTGAACAGCTGGCACCAGACCTCCTCCCCGGTCCACAGGGGCCTCAGGAAGCGCCGCTTCTGCTCGTCGGTGCCGTACTTGAGGATCGTCGGTGCGGCCATGCCGAGGCCGATGCCGTTGCGGCGCGGCTCGTTGTCGGGGGCGCCGGCGGCGGCCAGTTCGGCGTCCACCACGCCCTGCAGGGAGCGCGGGGCGCCGAGGCCACCGAGGCCCTCGGGGTAGTGGACCCAGGCGAGACCGGCGTCGAAGCGGGCGCGCAGGAAGTCCAGGCGGCCGGTGGTCGCGGGCGGGTGCGCGGCCAGCAATTCCCTTGTGCGGCGGCGCAGTTCCTCGGCGTCGGTCATGCCGCTCCCTCCATCACGACGGCGATCCGGCCGGTGCTTCGGCCGTCGGCCACCTTCTGCACCCCGGCCGCGGCCTCGGCGAGCGGCACCCGCTCGCTCACCAGCGGCTTGATCGCGCCCCGGGCGGCCAGCTCGGTGAGCTGCTCGTGGCATTGCTGCACCAGCTTGGGATTCTTGGTGTTGTACAGGCCCCAGTGCAGGCCGAGGATGGAGTAGTTCTTGACCAGGGCGTGGTTGAGGCCAGGGCTGGGGATCGTGCCGCTCGCGAAGCCGACGACGACGATCCGGCCCTCGAAGGCGACGACCTTGGTGGACTGGGTGTACGCCTCCCCGCCGACCGGGTCGTAGATCACGTCGGCGCCGCGGCCGCCGGTGGCCTCCTTGACGGCGGCGACGACGTCCTCGGCCCGGCGGTCGATCACCGTGTCGCAGCCCAGTTCCCGGGCGACGGCGGCCTTGTCGGCGCCGCCCACGACACCGATGACGGTGGCACCGGCGGCCTTGCCGAGCTGCACGGCCGCGCTGCCCACCCCTCCCGCGGCGGCATGGACGAGCAGGGTCTCGCCGGCCTGGATTCCGGCCCGGCGGTGCAGGCCGAACCAGCCGGTCTGGTAGCCGATGTGCAGGGCGGCCGCCTCGGCGTCGTCCAGCGCGCCGGGCGCGGGCAGCAGGGCGGCGGCGTCCGCGACGGCGTACTCGGCGAAACCGCCGTACGGCAGGGCCGGGTTGGCGATGACGCGGCGGCCGTCCTCGGTCTCGCCGCAGATCTCCACGCCCGGCGTGAACGGCAGCGGGGGCCGGATCTGGTACTGGCCCCGGCACAGCAGGGCGTCGGGGAAGTTGATGTTCGCGGCGCGCACCCTGAGCAGGACCTGGCCGTCGCCGGGCGTGGGGCGCTCGACGTCCTCAAGGCGCATCACCTCGCTCGGCTCACCGTTCTCGTGCACCTGCCATGCCTGCATGCGGGGCCTCCACAAGACTGCGTCGTCCGTCGGTTCCCTCGCATACTAAGCGGTCGCTTGCCCATCAGGGAACAGTCTCGTGCGTCACCCGCGCTTCGGCCGCGCCCGGACGTGCATGCGCTCGCCCTGCGGGCCGAAGAGACTGAGGAACTCCACCGGCCCCTCGCCGGTCGAACCGAACCAGTGCGGCACCCGGGTGTCGAACTCGGCGGCCTCCCCCGGCGTGAGTACGACGTCGTGCTCGCCCAGCACCAGGCGCAGCTTCCCGGAGAGCACGAACAGCCACTCGTAGCCCTCGTGCGTGCGCGGATCGGGCCGCTCCGTGCGCTGCGGCTCGACCATCTTGTAGGCCTGGAGGCCGCCCGGCTGCCGGCTCAGCGGATACAGCGTCCGGCCGCCGCGGGTGATCGGCTTCGCGCGCACCCGGGGATCGCCGACCGGGGGCGCGCCGACCAGTTCGTCCAGCGGGACCTGGTGCGCCTGCGCGATCGGCAGCAGCAGCTCCAGGCTGGGCCTGCGCAGGCCCGACTCCAGCCGGGAGAGCGTGGAGACGGAGATGCCGGTCGCCTCCGAGAGCGCCGCCAGCGTCACCTCCCGCTCCTTGCGGATCCTGCGCAGTCTCGGGCCGACGCCCGCGAGAACCTCGTCCGTCGTCATGCCTCCATTGTGACTTGCCGAACCGGCAAAGGCGTTTGTCGTTTCCGGACGGTCCGGGTCACCGTCGGGGGCGGAGGTGGTCACCATGACCGAGACGGTCTCCATGACCGGGACGTACGACGTGGTCGTCGTCGGGGGCGGCGCGGCCGGGCTGTCCGCCGCGCTGGTACTGGGCCGGGCCCGGCGCCGCACGCTCGTCGTCGACGCGGGCGAGCCGCGCAACGCGCCCGCCGCGCACATGCAGGGCTTCCTGTCCCGCGACGGGATGCCGCCCGCTCAGTTCCTCGCCATCGGCCGCGAGGAG
Organism: Streptomyces sp. NPDC104814; assembly: GCF_055583185.1. Lineage (NCBI taxonomy): Bacteria > Bacillati > Actinomycetota > Actinomycetes > Kitasatosporales > Streptomycetaceae > Streptomyces > Streptomyces sp. NPDC104814. Next base: position 376,083 of record NZ_JBVJOL010000004.1, read on the forward strand.
ATCACCCGGTACGGCGTCGAACTGGTCCGGGGCCGGGCGGTGGACGCCGCGCGCGAGGACGGCGGGTTCGTGGTACGGCTGGCCGGTGGACGCGGCGTGCGCGCCCGGCACCTGGTGGTGGCCACGGGTCTGCGCGACGAGCTGCCGGACGTTCCCGGTGTCGCCGAGCGCTGGGGGCGGGACGTGCTGCACTGCCCGTACTGCCACGGCTGGGAGGTGCGCGACCAGCCGTTCGGCGTGCTGGCGACGAGCGCGCTGAGTGCGCACCAGGCGTTGATGGTGTCCCAGTGGTCCAAGGACGTGACGTTCTTCCTGCACCGGGTGGCCGAGGAGGAACTGTCCGGCGAGGACGTGCGCCGGCTGGCGGCGGCAGGGGTGAGGGTGGTGCCGGGCGAGGTCGCGGGCCTGGTGGTCGAGGAGGACCGGCTGACCGGGGTACGGCTCGTGGACGGCGCGGTGCACGACCGGTCCGTGGTCTTCGTGGCCCCGCGCGCGGTGCCGCGCACGGATCTGCTGCGGCGGCTGGGGGCCGAGCTGCGGGAGACGCCGTTCGGATCCTATCCGGTGATCGACGAGCGCGGTCTGACGACGGTTGCGGGTCTGTGGGCGGCCGGGAACGCGTCCGGCTTCGCCGAGCAGGTGATCAACGCGGCGAGCCGTGGGTATCGGGCGGGTGCGGCGATCAACGGGGAGATCCTTTTCGCGGACCTGGATGCGGGGGCGGTGCCGGTTCGGGGGTGAGGTGGGGGCCTGCGCCTGCGGGTGCCTGCGGCGCTGGGTCGTTGTTCGTCTGCGGGTGCGTTGTGGCTGGTCGCGGGTGTCTGCGGCGCCTGGTCGTGTTTCGGCTGCGGGGTTCGTTGTGGCTGGTCGCGCCGTTCCCCGCGCCCCTTTTTTGCCTGCGGCGGCCCGTTGCGGTCCGTCGTGGCGTGCGTCGCCGCCTACGGGCGGTGGTCAAGGCGGGGCCGCGGTGGGGGGTGTCCGTCCTCGGTCCGGCCGGCCGTGTCCGACACGGGTGCCGCGTCACGGTGCCGGACGCTGCGGGCGGACACCCCCCACCCCGTCCCCTCACCGCCGTACGCGAGTATCGGGTGTCGTTCGTTTCCGCTGTCCAGGTGTCACGGCTGGCGTCGCGGTGCACCATGACTGCATGTTGTTGCAGCGGCTTGCCCGGGTGTCTCAGGAGGTTGCCGCCACGTCCGCGCGGTCGCGGAAGACCGCGCTGCTGGCCGGGTTGTTCCGGGACGCGGAGGCGGAGGACGTGCCGATCGTCATCCCGTATCTCGCCGGGCGGTTGCCGCAGGGGCGGCTCGGGATCGGCTGGAAGGTGCTGAGCCGGGCCGTCGAGCCGGCCGCGGAGCCGACGCTGACCGTGCGCGAGGTCGACGCTCGGCTCGGCGAGCTGGGCAAGGTTGCCGGAGCCGGGTCGCAGGCCGAGCGGGCGCGGCTGGTCGGGGAGCTGATGGGTGCGGCCACCGAGGAGGAGCAGCGGTTCCTGGTCGGGCTGCTCACCGGTGAGGTCCGCCAGGGTGCCCTGGACGCGCTCGCCGTGGAGGGGCTGGCGGAGGCGACGGGGGCGCCGGCGGCGGACGTGCGGCGGGCCGTGATGCTCGCCGGGTCGTTGCAGGCGGTCGCCGAGGCGCTGCTGGCGGACGGGCCGCAGGCGCTGGAGCGGTTCCGGCTGACCGTCGGCCGGCCGGTGCTGCCGATGCTCGCGCACAGCGCCTCCTCGGTCGCCGAGGCCGTGGGCAAGCTGGGCGCCTGCGCGGTCGAGGAGAAGCTGGACGGCATCCGGGTGCAGCTGCACCGCGACGGCGACGAGGTACGGCTGTACACGCGCACGCTCGACGACATCACCGACCGGCTGCCGGAGCTGACGCGGGCGGCGCGGGAGCTGCGCGGCGAGCGGTTCGTGCTCGACGGGGAGGTCATCGCCTTCGACGAGGACGGCCGTCCGCGTTCCTTCCAGGAGACCGCCGGGCGCGTCGGCTCGCGGGTGGACGTGGCGACGGCCGCCCGTGAGGTGCCCGTCTCCCCCGTCTTCTTCGACGTGCTGGCGGTCGACGGCCGCGACCTGCTCGACCTGCCGTTCGCCGAACGGCACGCGGAGCTGGCGCGGCTGGTGCCCGAGCCGATGCGCGTGCGGCGGACCCTGGCGCAGGGGGACGCGGACGTCCCGGAAGCGGAAGCCTTCCTCGCCGAGACGCTGGAGCGCGGCCACGAGGGCGTCGTCGTCAAGGCCCTCGACGCGCCGTACAGTGCGGGGCGGCGCGGCGCCTCCTGGCTGAAGGTCAAGCCCGTGCACACCCTGGACCTGGTGGTACTGGCCGCCGAGTGGGGTCATGGCCGCCGCACCGGCAAGCTGTCCAACCTGCATCTCGGCGCCCGCACCGCCGACGGCGGTTTCGCGATGCTCGGCAAGACCTTCAAGGGCATGACCGACGCGATGCTCGCCTGGCAGACCGGGCGGCTGACGGAGCTGGCCGTGGAGCACAAGGGCTGGGGCGTGACCGTACGCCCCGAACTCGTCGTCGAGATCGCCTACGACGGCCTGCAGCGCTCCACGCGCTACCCGGCCGGTGTCACCCTCCGCTTCGCCCGCGTGATCCGCTACCGCGAGGACAAGCGGCCCGAGGACGCCGACACCGTGGAGACCCTGCTCGCCGCGCATCCGCAGGTGCGCCCGTGACGGGGAAGCGGAGTGCGGGCCTGCTGCTGTTCCGGCGTACGCCCGAAGGGCTTCAGGTGCTGCTCGGGCACATGGGCGGCCCGTTCTTCGCGAAGAAGGACGCCGGCGCGTGGAGCGTCGTCAAGGGCGAGTACGACCCCGACGAGCCCGCCTGGGAGGCCGCGCGCCGCGAGTTCCGGGAGGAGCTGGGCGTCGCCCCGCCCGACGGGGAGGCCGTACCGCTCGGGGAGGTGCGGCAGAGCGGCGGGAAGGTGGTCACGGCGTGGGCCGTCGAGGGGGACCTCGATCCGGCCGCCGTCACGCCCGGCACGTTCGTCATGGAGTGGCCGCCGCGCTCGGGGCGGATGCGGGAGTTCCCGGAGCTGGACCGGGTGGCCTGGTTCACCGTGGAGGCGGCGCGAGCGGTGATCGTGCGGGCCCAGGCGGCGTTTCTCGACCGCTTGGCGGAGCACTCGCCCTGAGCAGATGCGTACGCGTTGCGGTCGCCCCGGCCGCGCGCGAAGGTCGAAGCACACCCGCTCCGAGGGAGGTCGGTCATGCCCATCGCAACGGTGAACCCTGCGAACGGTGAGACGCTCAAGACGTACGAGGCCATGGACGAGGAGGAGATCGAGCGCCGGCTCCAGCTCGCCGAGGCCACCTTCCGCACCTATCGCACCACCTCTTTCGCCGACCGCGCCCGTCTGCTGACCAAGGCCGCCGATCTGCTGGACGACGATCAGCAGGACGTCGGCCGCATGCTGACCACGGAGATGGGCAAGCCGATCAAGCAGGCCCGGGCGGAGGCCGCCAAGTGCGCCAAGGCGATGCGCTGGTACGCCGAGCACGCGGAGGCCCTCCTCGCCGATGAGGAGCCCGGGGAGACGGATGTGAAGGACTCCGGGGCGACGCGGGTGCGGGTGCGTTACCGGCCGCTCGGACCGGTGCTGGCGGTGATGCCGTGGAACTTCCCGCTGTGGCAGGTGGTGCGGTTCGCCGCCCCGGCGCTGATGGCGGGCAACGTCGGGCTGCTCAAGCACTCCTCCAACGTGCCGCAGACGGCGCTGTACCTGGAGGACCTGTTCCACCGGGCGGGCTTCCCCGAGGGCTGCTTCCAGACGCTGCTGATCGGTTCCGCGCAGGTCGACGACGTCCTGCGGGACGAGCGGGTCAGGGCGGCGACGCTGACCGGGAGTGAGCCGGCGGGCCGGGCTGTCGCCTCCACCGCCGGGGAGATGATCAAGAAGACGGTGCTGGAGCTGGGCGGCAGCGACCCGTACGTCGTGATGCCGTCCGCCGATCTGGACCGGGCGGCCGAGGTCGCCGTCACCGCGCGCGTGCAGAACAACGGCCAGTCCTGCATCGCCGCGAAACGGTTCATCGTGCACACGGACGTCTACGACGCGTTCGCGGAGAAGTTCGTCGCCGGGATGCAGGCGCTGAAGGTCGGCGACCCGATGGAGGAGGACACCGACGTCGGGCCGCTGGCCAGCGAGCAGGGCCGCACCGACCTGGAGGAACTGGTCGACGACGCCACCCGCAGCGGGGCGACCGCGCTGTGCGGCGGCCACCGGCTGCGCCGGCCGGAACTGCCCGGCTGGTACTACCCGCCGACCGTGCTCGCCGGGGTGACGCGGGAGATGCGCATCCATCGCGAGGAGGCGTTCGGGCCGGTCGCCACCCTGTACCGGGTGAGCGATCTGGACGAGGCCGTGCTGATCGCCAACGACTCTCCGTTCGGGCTGAGTTCGAACGTGTGGACGCGCGACGAGTCCGAGGTCGACCGGTTCGTCCGGGACCTGGAGGCGGGCAGCGTGTTCGTCAACGGCATGACGGCCTCGCACCCGGCGTTCCCGTTCGGCGGGATCAAACGATCGGGGTACGGGCGTGAGCTGTCCGGGCACGGAATCCGCGAGTTCTGCAACATCACCACGGTGTGGCAGGGGGCGTGAGGCTACGATCCCGGATGTGAACCGCGAAGTGACTCTGCCTCTGATCGTCGACGACCGCGGGAACCTCCAGGTGACCGCCGCCGACGTGAGCAAACTGCTCCGCACGGTCGGCACGCGGTGGGTGCGGCTCGTGGAGGCCGGGGAGAGCGGGCTCGACGAGGACACGGTGGCCGCGCTGACGATCGAGCTGGCGAAACTCGCCGATCGCATCGACGTGGCGTGCATCGCGCACAGCAGCGGCGCGCCGTAGGGCTTCTTCAGGCCGGCTGTCCGAGCGCCGTCCAGAACATCGCCTCGTACGCCTGGAGCAGCCTGCCGTGGCGGTGCGCCCGGTCCGGGTCCAGACGGCCCGCCGCCAGCCCGGCCCGTACGGCGGCCTCCGCCTGCCGGTCCAGGTCGGGGGCCGGCGCCGCGAAGAAGTCGAAGAAGCCGCACGCCTCGTCCCCGAGGCCGTAGTGGCGCCGCAGGGCGCCGGCGATGGCCGCGCAGTAGCCGCCCCACGCCGAGAAGTTGGCGCTCAGCGCCAGCACCGCGTCGGCCGGTTCGGCGTTGAGCGCGAGCCAGGCGACGTAGGCGGGATAGGCCTGGCAGCCGGGCCGCGGCCGGTACGTGGCCGACCGGGCCGCGTCCACGCCGCATGCCTCGGCGAACGCCGCGAGCCGCTCCTCGGCCAGGGCCTCGCCGTCGGCGAGCAGCCGGAAGAACGCGGCGGACTCGGGATCATCCGCGGCGCGTTCGGCCAGGTGGCCGAAGGCGCGGCGGTCGGCGGGGATCACCAGGTGCTGCTCGAGGGCGAGGGCGGCGAGGGTGTCACGGCTCGCCTCGCCGCGGGCGATCAGCGGCACCAGCGGGTTGGCCGCCGGGTCGGGGGCGAGCGCGCGCGTGGTCGATTCCAGCAGGTCCCGCGCGGTGCCGGTCATGACGTCCTTCCCCGAGGGCTTCCGAGGGGAGCCGCTCAGCTGCACGAGTAGGCGACGGGCGGGATCCAGCGCTTGCCGTCGCCGGGTGTGCCCTGGGTGGGGTGGTAGGAGAGGGGGGCCAGCAGCGTTCCGGCCTGGGCCTCGTTGCGGGTGCCGCGCCACAGGTCGACGATCTGCCAGGGCTGCCCGTCGAGGACCGTGACGGTACGGGGCTGGCCGCCGCAGGACGTGCCGTTGATGACGCGCCGGCCGTAGACGGGGGCGCCCCAGCCGACGTTGCCGGGCGCGGTCCATCCGGAGTACAGGGTGGGCGCGGTGGCGTAACTGGTAGGGGTGCCGGCGCAGTAGCCGCAGCCCTGGTCGGAGTAGGTGAGCACGTACGTGCGGTGCCGGGCGCTCCAGAAGCCGCCGGGGCCCTCGATGTGGGTGAGGCCGGCGACGCCCTGGACGCCGACGCCGGTGCCGCCGTCGCCGCGGGTGTTGAGTTCCTCGATGTTGAGGGCGGTTTCGCCCGGCATGGTGCACACGATCGCCGGGCGGGTGCCGGAGCGTTCGATGATGCCGAAGTCCCCGTTGCCCGCGCAGACGTCGAGCACCGGCTTGGTGTAGGTGCCGTTCGCGGCGCTCGGTCCGCAGGGGCCGGCCGGGCCGGCGCAGGTCATGACGTTGTAGGCGTTGACCTTGTACTGGGTGTGGTGACGCGGCGCGTTGAACCACAGCAGGAAGGCGCCGTCGTTCAGGCCCCAGCCGGTGCGCTGGATCATGCGCGGGTTGAAGCAGCCCTGCCCGGTCCCGCCGCACGTCGCCTGCCAGCTCCGCTTGGCGTACGGGTCCTCGGAGTCGGGGGCGAACAGCGGTTCGGGCGTGCTCCACGGGCCCTGCGGGCGGCTCGCCGTGGAGACGCCGAAACCGCACCAGGGCGTGTTGTTCACGTACCACTCGAAGCCGCAGGCGTACATCGAGCCGTACATGTAGTACCGGTTGCCGAAGCGTTTGACGGTGGCGTCGTGCAGGTCGAGGCCCTCGATCACGAAGGGGCGGGGGGCCGCTGCACCGGCGAGCGCCGGGGAGCCGGCGCCGAGGAGCGCGGCGGCGGCGAGGATGACCGTGGCCAGGATGGCGCGGACACGAGCGGGCACGCCTGACCTCCTTTCGGGAGGCCCGACCCTACCGGCGGAGATCGCTGACTGATCGTCATGAACCGGCAACTGCACCCGTTCCAGCGATGCGACGGTGCGCAGGCGCGGCGAAAGCCCCCCGGCGATGCCGGGGGGCTTCGGAGGGGGTGCGCCGACGGGCGGTCAGCGGATGGGCATCCCGGCGAGGGTGCGGGCGATGACCAGGCGCTGGATCTCGCTCGTGCCCTCGAAGATCGTGTAGATCGCGCTGTCGCGGTGCATGCGCTCCACCGGGTACTCGCGGGTGTAGCCGTTGCCGCCGAGGATCTGGATGGCCTGGGCGGTGACCTTCTTGGCGGTCTCGCTGGCGAACAGCTTGGACATGGAGCCCTCGGCGGCGGTGAACTGCTTGCCGTTGACCGCCATCCAGGAGGCGCGCCACACCAGCAGGCGGGCGGCGTCGATCTGGGTGCGCATGTCGGCGAGCTGGAAGGCGACGCCCTGGTTGTCGATGATCGGCCGGCCGAACTGCTCGCGGGTCTTGGCGTAGTCGAGGGCGACCTCGTACGCGGCACGCGCGGTGCCGACCGCCATGGCGCCGACGGCGGGGCGGGACGCCTCGAAGGTGGCCATCGCCGCGTTCTTCACGCGCTCCCCGCCCGCCTTGGCCTTCTCACGGGCGCGGGCCAGGCGCTCGTCCAGCTTCTCCTTGCCGCCGAGCAGGCAGGAGCCGGGCACCCGCACGTTGTCGAGGATGACCTCGGCGGTGTGCGAGGCGCGGATGCCGTGCTTCTTGAACTTCTGGCCCTGGGCGAGGCCCGGGGTGCCCGGCGGGACGATGAAGGAGGCGTGGCCCTTGGAGCCGAGCTCCGGGTCGACGACGGCGACGACGACGTGGACGTTGGCGATGCCGCCGTTGGTCGCCCAGGTCTTCGTGCCGTTGATCACCCACTCGTCCTTGGCCTCGTCGTAGACGGCCCGGGTGCGCAGGGAGGCGACGTCGGAGCCGGCGTCGGGCTCGGAGGAGCAGAACGCGGCGACCTTGACGTCGCTCGCGTCGCCGTACATCTGCGGGATCCAGGTGCCGATCTGCTCCTCGGTGCCGTTGGCGAGGACGCCCACGGCGGCGAGGCCGGTGCCGACGATCGACAGGGCGATGCCCGCGTCGCCCCAGAACAGCTCCTCCATGGCCATGGGGATGCCGAGGCCGGTGGGGTCGAAGTACTGCTGGGCGTAGAAGTCGAGGGAGTAGATGCCGACCTTGGCGGCCTCCTGGATGACCGGCCAGGGGGTCTCCTCGCGCTCGTCCCATTCCGCGGCCGCGGGGCGGATCACGTCGGCGGCGAAGCCATGGAGCCAGTCCCGGACCTCTTTCTGTTCGTCGTTGAGCTCCATGGTGAACTCGGCCATGTCCCCTCCAGCGGCGGCGCACGTGCGTGTTACTTGCGGTAACCGCAGTCTGTTACCGGCGGGTAGGAAAAGTCAACTCCCGATGACCCCTCGGCAGCCCGTTCGAGGGGAAGGGCGCGGACAGTGTTAGTTTGCGCTGGCGTCACCGATTCAGGACGGGTGGGGAGAGCTCATGGACACCACGCAGCGGACCGAGCAGCAGCGGTCCGCGGACCGCCGGCGGCGGGAGCTGCTGGAGGCAGCCGACCGGGTGGTGCTGCGCGACGGCCCCCAGGCCTCGATGAACGCCATCGCCGCCGAGGCCGGGATCACCAAGCCCATCCTCTACCGGCACTTCGGCGACAAGGGCGGGCTGTACGCGGCACTGGCCAAGCGGCACACGGACGCACTCCTCGACTCGCTGCGCGCGGCGCTGGACGCCCCGGCCGAGCGCCGGGAGCGCGTGGAGTCCACCCTCGACACCTATCTGGCGGCGATCGAGGCACGCCCGCAGGTGTACCGGTTCCTGATGCATCCGGCCGAGGGCGGCGGCGCCCAGGGCGACCAGGGCTTCGACGTCGGCAAGCACTCGGCGCCGCTGCTGCGCCGGATGGGCGAGGAGCTCGCCCAGGTCATCGAGGAGCGCGTCGACCTCGGTCCCGACAGCCGGCAGCTCGCCCGGGTCTGGGGCCACGGCATCGTCGGCATGATGCACGCGGCCGGCGACTGGTGGCTCGGCGAACGCCCCTGCGACCGGCGGCAGTTGGTCCGCTCCCTGGCCGACCTGCTGTGGGGCCGCCTGGCCGCGGCCGGGGACAAGGTGGGCGGACCGGGGTTCTGACGGCGGCCGGGGGAAACGCCCTTCAGCGGTGCCAGGGGGCTCGGGCCACCTGGCGCATGAGCCTGCGCTTGCGCCACCCTGTCACATGGTCGGCGTACAGCGTCCCCTCCAGGTGGTCCACCTCGTGCTGCAGACACCGGGCGAAGAACCCCGTCCCGTGCACGGTGACCGGCTCACCGGTCACCGTGAACCCCTCGACCACCGCGTGGTCGTACCGCTCCACCCCCGCCTCGAGACCCGGCAGCGACAGACACCCCTCCGGCCCGCGCAGCGAGATCCCGTCGGCCTCGGCCAGCCGCGGGTTCACCACATGACCGAGATGCCGGACATCGTCGTCGTCCGGGCAGTCGTAGACGAAGACCCTCAGATCCACCCCGATCTGGTTCGCGGCCAGCCCCACCCCCCGCGCCGCGTACATCGTGGCGAACAAGTCCTCCACCAGGGCGGCCAGTTCCGGGCCGAAGTCGGTTGCCTCCCGGCTCGGCTCCCGCAGGACCGGGTCGCCGAGCAGGGTGAGGGGCCGGACGCGCCCGCGGGCGCCCGGGATCGAGCCGTGTCGCATGGCGGAAAGGGTACGGTCACCGGTAGCCCCCGCCCGCCGCGCAGGTGTGGGCCGTGGTTCGGGAGTGCGAATGGATCTCGATAGGCTGATGCCCACACCACGTGGCCGTCAGGCTTCAAAGGCTTCGAGGCGCGGCGCGTACGCAAGGAGGATCGAGAACTGATGGCAGGCAACTCGGACCCGCTCACGCCGCGGGCCAAGCTGGCCGTGACCGCGGGCAAGGCGGTCGCGGCGGCATCGCGCGCAGCGGGGCGCGGCAGCGGTTCGGTGATCGGCGGCCGGGTCGCTCTCAGGCTCGACCCCGACCTGCTCGCCAAGCTCGCCCAGAACCTGGACGTGATCCTTGTCTCGGCGACCAACGGCAAGACCACGACCACCCGGCTGATCGCGGAGGCGCTGCGCGCGGCGGGCCCGGTCGTCTCCAACGCGCTCGGCGCGAACATGCCGGCCGGCATCACCTCCGCCCTGGCGGGCGGTTCGGACGCCCGGTACGCCGTGATCGAGGTCGACGAGAAGTACCTCGCGGGCGTCGCCCGGGACACCGAGCCCAAGTGCATCGCGCTGCTCAACCTCTCCCGCGACCAGCTGGACCGCGCGGCCGAGACCCGGATGCTCGCGGAGAACTGGCGCGAGGGGCTGGCCGGCACCAAGGCCGTCGTCGTCGCGAACTGCGACGACCCGCTGGTGGTGTGGGCCGCGTCCTCCTCCCCCAATGTGATCTGGGTCGCGGCCGGGCAGATGTGGAAGGACGACGCCTGGTCCTGCCCGTCCTGCGGCGGTGTGATGCAGCGCCCCGGCGACGACTGGTTCTGCGGCGAGTGCGGTTTCCGCCGCCCCGCGCCCAGCTGGGCCCTGCACGGCGAGCACGTACTCGACCCGCACGGCTCCGCCTGGCCGATCCACCTTCAGCTGCCGGGCCGCGCCAACAAGGCCAACGCCGCGTCCTCCGCGGCCGTCGCCGCCGTCTTCGGGGTGCCGCCGCAGGTGGCGCTGGAGCGCATGTACCAGGTGCAGGCGGTCGCAGGGCGCTACGACGTCGTCCAGTTCGAAGGGCGTGACCTGCGGCTGCTGCTGGCGAAGAACCCGGCCGGCTGGCTGGAGACGTTCTCGCTGATCGACCCGCCGCCGACCCCGGTGATCCTGTCGGTGAACGCCCGCGGCGCCGACGGCACCGACACCTCCTGGCTGTGGGACGTCGACTACACACGGCTGACGGGCCACCCGATCGTCGTGATCGGTGACCGGCGTCTGGACCTCGCGGTGCGCCTGGAGGTGGCCAACCAGCAGTTCCAGGTCTGCGACAACCTCGACCAGGCCGTGCAGCTGTGCCCGCCGGGCCGGATCGAGGTCATCGCCAACTACACCGCCTTCCAGGACCTGCGCCGCCGCGTCGGCAACTGACACTTCAGGGGACTTTTGTGAGCGACAACAGCCTGCGGGTCGTGTGGGTCTACCCCGACCTGCTCTCCACCTACGGCGACCAGGGCAACGTTCTCGTCGTGGAGCGCCGGGCGCGTCAGCGCGGCCTGGACGTGGCCCGGCTCGACGTGCGCAGCGACCAGCCGATCCCGACGTCCGGCGACATCTACCTGGTCGGCGGTGGCGAGGACCGCCCGCAGCGGCTCGCGGCCGAGCGGCTGCGCCGCGACGGCGGGCTGACCCGGGCGGTGGACAACGGCGCGATCGTGTTCTCGGTCTGCGCCGGCTACCAGATCCTCGGCCACGAGTTCATCAACGACCTCGGCCAGCGCGAGCCCGGCCTCGGCCTGCTCGACGTGGTCTCGGTGCGCGGCGAGGGCGCGCGGTGCGTCGGCGACGTGCTCGGGGACATCGACCCGCAACTCGGCCTGCCGCAGCTGACGGGCTTCGAGAACCACCAGGGCGTCACCCACCTCGGCCCCACGGCCCGCGCCCTGGCGAAGGTGCGCTTCGGCAACGGCAACGGCACGGGCGACGGCACGGAGGGCGCGTACAACGGCACGGTCTTCGGTACGTACATGCACGGCCCCGTGCTGGCCCGCAACCCGCTGATCGCGGACCTGCTGCTGAAGCTGGCGCTGGACGTCAACGCGCTGCCGCCGGTCGACGACCGCTGGTACGAGGCGCTGCGCGGGGAGCGCATCGCGGCGGCGCAGCAGCCCGCGTAGGTCTGCCCGACACCCCGGTTTCGGCCGGGGTTCACCAGCCCGTCTGACGCCTCGTCCGCACAGGTGAGCGGGGCGTTCCAGCAGGCGGACGCGGTGTGCTCCCCCGCCCCCCTGAGCCGCTAGGGTGGCGGGGATCGAGCCGGACAGCGCGGTCCGGTCCAGCCCTGGTGGAGAAGGTTGTTTCGGGCTATGCGCATTGGTGTCCTCACGTCCGGCGGTGACTGCCCCGGTCTGAACGCCGTCATCCGGTCCGTCGTACACCGCGCCGTCGCCGACCACGGCGACGAGGTCATCGGCTTCCGGGACGGCTGGAAGGGCCTCCTGGAGTGCGACTACCTCAAGCTGGATCTTGACGCGGTGGGCGGCATCCTCGCCCGCGGCGGCACCATCCTCGGCTCCTCCCGGGTCCAGCCCTCGCATCTGCGCGACGGTGTGGAGCGGGCGAAGGGGCATGTCGCCGAGCTGGGCCTCGACGCGATCATCCCGATCGGCGGCGAGGGCACGCTCAAGGCGGCGCGGCTGATGTCCGACAGCGGACTGCCCATCGTCGGCGTGCCGAAGACCATCGACAACGACATCGCTGTCACGGACGTCACGTTCGGCTTCGACACGGCGGTCGGCGTGGCGACGGAGGCCCTGGACCGGCTGAAGACCACCGCCGAGTCCCACCAGCGGGTGCTGGTCGTGGAGGTCATGGGCCGTCACACGGGGTGGATCGCCCTGCACTCCGGCATGGCGGCCGGTGCGCACGCGATCGTCGTCCCGGAGCGGCCCTTCGACATCGAGGAATTGACGGCGCGGGTCGGCGAGCGGTTCGACGCGGGCAAGCGGTTCGCGATCGTCGTCGCGGCGGAGGGGGCCAAGCCCAAGGCCGGCTCCATGGACTTCGACGAGGGCGGCAAGGACATCTACGGGCACGAGCGGTTCGCCGGCATCGCCCGTCAGCTGTCGGTCGAGCTGGAGCGGCGGCTCGGCAAGGAGGCGCGGCCGGTGATCCTCGGGCACGTGCAGCGCGGCGGGACGCCGACGGCGTACGACCGGGTGTTGGCGACGCGCTTCGGGTGGCATGCGGTGGAGGCGGTGCACGCGGGCCGCTTCGGGCAGATGACGGCGCTGCGTGGCACCGACATCGTGATGGTGCCGCTGGCCGAGGCCGTGGAGACGCTGAAGACGGTGCCGGAGGGCCGGTACGCCGAGGCGGAGTGCGTTCTGTAGGACAGCGGCTTTCCCGACCCCGGTCACGGGCGTGGCCGGGGTCCGCCGTACCCTGAGAGCCGACTCAAAGCGCACAACCCCCCACGAAACAGGAGCCGGCGGATGGAGCACAGCGGGCACGGCATGGTCATGGATCTGCCGCCGTTCACGCTGGGACGTGGTCTTCAGTGGTCGGCGGACCCCTTCTTCCTCGTGGCCTGCCTGCTCGGGCTGGCGCTGTACGGCTGGGGGGTCCTGCGGCTGAGGCGGCGCGGCGACGCCTGGCCCATGGCCCGCACCGTGTCCTACGTGGTCGGTGTGCTCACGGTCGCCCTGATGATGTGCACCAAGCTGAACGACTACGGCATGGTCATGTTCTCGGTGCACATGGTGCAGCACATGGTGATCAGCATGCTGTCGCCGATCCTCATCCTGCTCGGCGCCCCGATCACCCTGGCCCTGCGGGCGCTGCCGACGGCCGGCCGGGGCCGCAAGGGACCCCGTGAGCTGCTGCTGATGCTGCTGCACAGCCGGTACATGCGGATCATCACGCACCCGGCGTTCACGATCCCGCTGTTCATCGCCAGCCTGTACGCGCTGTACTTCTCGCCCCTGTTCGACTTCCTGATGGGCTCCAGGACCGGGCACGTCGCGATGATGGTGCACTTCCTCGCGGTCGGCGTGGTGTTCTTCTGGCCGATCATCGGCGTGGACCCCGGCCCGCACCGGCCGGGCCACCTGATGCGGATGCTGGAGCTGTTCGCGGGCATGCCGTTCCACGCGTTCTTCGGCATCGCGCTGATGATGGCGTCGGAGCCGATGGTGGAGACCTTCAAGAACCCGCCGGCCTCGCTCGGCATCGAGGCGCTGTCCGACCAGAACGCGGCCGGAGGCATCGCCTGGGCGTTCAGCGAGATCCCCTCCGTGCTGGTGCTGATCGCGCTGCTGTTCCAGTGGTACGGCTCCGAGCAGCGCCAGGCCCGCCGCACGGACCGCGCCGCCGACCGCGACGGGGACAAGGAGCTGGAGGCGTACAACGCCTATCTGGCGTCGCTCAACACGCGCACCGACTGACGCGGGCCGAGCCCGCCCGCACCGAATGACCGGTGCAGCACCGGGCACCGTTGCGCCGATCGGGGGCACCATGGAGGGGAGCCGACCTCGAGGAGGGTGTCGCGATGCCCGGTTCCGTTCCCGGTTCCACGCCCGGTTCCACCAAGGCCATGGGGGCCGTCACCCTCGGCGGGCTGGTCGTCGTGACCGCGTACACGGTGGCCCTCGGGAGCAACGGCTGGCTGTGGTTCGGCTGGGTCGTGCTGGGCTTGATCACCCTGGGCATGGCCGCCACCCGCACCACCTGACCGCGCCCGGCGGCGAGCGCCCGGCGACCCCTCACCCGCTGAGTACAGTGCGGACATGAACAGCAGGCCCACCCCGTTCGACGACCTCGACCGGAAGATCATCACCGCGCTGATGGACAACGCGCGCACGAGCTTCGCCGAGATCGGCGCTGCCGTCGGGTTGTCGGCGACGGCGGTGAAACGGCGCGTGGACCGGCTGCGCGAGACCGGGGTGATCACCGGGTTCACGGCGACGGTGAAGCCGTCCGCGCTGGGCTGGCGCACAGAGGCGTACGTCGAGGTGTACTGCGAGGGCGCGGCCCCGCCGCGGCGGCTGGCGGAGGTGGTGCGCAACCACCCGGAGATCACGGCGGCCATGACGGTGACGGGCGGTGCGGACGCGCTGCTGCACGTGCGGGCGCGGGACGTGGAGCACTTCGAGGAGGTGCTGGAGCGCATCCGTACGGAGCCGTTCATCCGCAAGACGATCAGCGTGATGGTGCTGTCCCATCTCATCCCGGAGTCTCCCGAAGCGGGCGCCAGCCAGGTCGCCCCGGACGGCGCAGCAGACGTGCGTTGAGCGGCTTCACAACGCAGTGATCCTGCGCGAACACGCAGCTGTCGTTGCTTGTCGGCCGTCCGCGTCAGTTTCTACCTTGGTGTCAACCCTCAGTAGACACCCAGGAAGCGGAGGGACCCCTCTGTGACCGACAGCCGTGTGCCGCGCCGGCGGCGCTTTCTCGTCTGCGAACCCAGACACTTCGCCGTGCAGTACGCGATCAACCCCTGGATGCATCCCGACACACCCGTCGACGTCGACCTCGCCCAGCGGCAGTGGCAGGACCTGATCGGCGCCTACCTCGCCCACGGGCACAGCGTGGAGGCGGTCGCTCCCGTCCCGGGCCTGCCCGACATGGTCTTCGCCGCGAACTCCGCGGTCGTCGTCGGCGGCCGCGTCTTCGGCTCGCTCTTCCACGCGGCCGAGCGCCGCCCGGAGTCCACCCACTACGACACCTGGTTCAAGACGGCCGGCTACGACGTCTACCGGCCCGAGAACGTCTGCGAGGGCGAGGGCGACCTCGTCTGGACCGGCCGCTACGTGCTGGCCGGCACCGGGTTCCGTACGACCCGGGAGGCGCACCGCGAGGTGCAGGAGTTCTTCGGGCACCCGGTGATCAGCCTGACGCTCGTGGACCCGCGCTTCTACCACCTGGACACGGCGTTGTTCGTGCTGGACGACGGCCCCGAGGACAACATCGCCTACTACCCGGAGGCGTTCTCGCCGGGCAGCCGTGAGGTGCTGCAGCGGCTGTACCCGGACGCGGTGCTCGCCACCGAGCAGGACGCCCTCGCCTTCGGTCTGAACTCCGTGTCCGACGGCCGTCACGTCTTCATCGCCCCACAGGCCGAGACGCTCGCCGCCCGTCTGAACGAGCACGGCTACGTCCCCGTTCCCGTCGACCTGTCGGAGTTCCGCAAGGCAGGCGGCGGCATCAAGTGCTGCACCCAGGAGATCCGCTCATGAGCGCACCCGCCCGCGTCCGTACCTCCGCCGAGCTGATCGGCGCCGAGGAGCCCGTCCTCGCGCACAACTACCACCCGCTGCCCGTGGTCGTCGCCCGCGCCGAGGGCGCCTGGGTGGAGGACGTCGAGGGGCGCCGCTATCTGGACATGCTGGCCGGTTACTCGGCGCTCAACTTCGGCCACCGCCACCCGGCGCTGGTCGAGGCGGCGCACCGGCAGCTGGACCGGCTGACACTGACCTCCCGGGCGTTCCACAACGATCAGCTGGCGGAGTTCGCCGAGCGGCTCACCGCGCTGACGGGCCTGGACATGGTGCTGCCGATGAACACCGGCGCCGAGGCCGTGGAGAGCGGCATCAAGGTGGCCCGCAAGTGGGCGTACGACGTCAAGGGCGTGCCGGCGGACCGGGCGACGATCGTGGTCGCGGCGGAGAACTTCCACGGGCGGACGACGACGATCGTCGGGTTCTCCACGGACGAGACCGCCCGTGACGGTTTCGGCCCCTTCGCGCCGGGCTTCCGGATCGTGCCGTACAACGACCTCGCCGCGATCGAGGCCGCCGTCGACGAGACGACGGCGGCGGTGCTGATCGAGCCGATCCAGGGCGAGGCCGGGGTGATCATCCCGGACGACGGCTACCTGACGGGCGTGCGGGAGCTGACCCGGCGTAGGAACACCCTGTTCGTCGCGGACGAGATCCAGTCGGGGCTGGGCCGCACGGGCCGCACGCTCGCCGTGGAGCACGAGGACGTCATGCCCGACGTGCTGCTGCTCGGCAAGGCCCTCGGCGGCGGGATCGTCCCGGTGTCGGCGGTGGTGGCGACCCGTGACGTGCTCGGGGTGCTGCACCCGGGTGAGCACGGTTCGACCTTCGGCGGCAACCCGCTCGCTGCGGCGGTCGGCACGGCCGTGATCGGGCTGCTGGAGTCCGGCGAGTTCCAGCGCCGGGCCGCCGAGCTGGGCGAGGTGCTGCGCGCGGGCCTGTCCGCGCTGGTCGGGCGCGGCGTGGTCGGCTTCCGCGCACGCGGACTGTGGGCCGGGGTCGACGTGGACCCGGCGATCGGCACCGGGCGCGAGATCAGCGAGCGGCTGATGCGGGAAGGGTTCCTGGTCAAGGACACCCACGGCTCCACGATCCGGCTGGCGCCGCCGCTGACGATCACCCGCGAGGAGCTGGACTCGGCGCTCGGCGCGCTGGAGAAGGTCCTCGCGCAGTGAGCTGACGCGGCACGGGCGGTGATCCGCCTCCGCCCGCCGCGGGATGCCCGGGTCAGCCCGGTCCGCCCGGGTCCACCGACTCCACCGGGTCCGCCGGGTCCACCGGGTCCACCGGGTCCACCGGGTCCGCCCGGTCCGCCCGGTCCGCCCGGTCACCGGAGGGTCGCTCGCTGCGGGCGGCCCTCCTGTGATGCGGCCCGCGGCGGGCGGCCTCCCCGTCCCTCCCGCGGTGGCCCCCGCACCCCCTTTCAGGCAGGGTGAAGGGGAACGGGGGCGTGAGGCGGTGGAGCACTGTCAGCGACGGAGAGGTCGCCCGTGGGTGCTGACGAGGAGCCGGACGTGGCCGGCCGGCGGTTCGACGTGGCGGATGCCGCGCCCGTGCTGCTCGACGCCCAGGGCCTCGTGACCGGGTGGACCCGCGCCGCCGAGCGCCTGCTCGGCTACCCCGCCCCGGAGGTGGTCGGCAAGCAGCTCGCCGACCTGCTGACCGGCGCGGACGCCGAGCGCGCACCCGAGGTGCTGGAGCACTGCCGGGTGGACGGCGGCTGGGCCGGGCTGCTCACCGCCCGCCGCAAGGGCGGCCCCACGGCCCGGCTCATGGTGCGCGTCACCGCCGCCGAGGAGTCCCGCGGCCCCTCCCGCTGGCTGGCCCTGCTGTCCGAGGTGTCCGGCGGCCCCGGCTGGGACATGAGCCGCACGGTGCTGGAGCAGATGGTCAAGGGCTCCCCCATCGGCATCGCCATCGTGGACACCGACCTGCGGTTCGTGTGGTCGAACGAGGCGCTGGCCCGGTACGGCGGCCTGCCCGCCGAACAGCGCCTCGGGCTGCGCCTGGGCGATGCGCAGCCGGGCCTGGACGCGGCGGCGATCGAGGAGCAGATGCGACGCGTGCTGGCCACGGGCGAACCGGTGACCGGTTACGAGCACGTCGGCCGGGTCCGCGCCACCCCGCTGCGCGAGACCGCGCACATGATGTCGTTCACCCGGCTGGAGGACGAGCAGGGCCGTGCGATGGGCGTGTACTACACGGTCGTCGACATCAGTGAGCGGCGCCGCGCCCAGCAGCGGCTCGCGCTGCTGGACCGGGCGGGCGAGCAGATCGGCCGCAGCCTGGACCTCATGCGCACCGCGCAGGAACTCGCCGACGTGGCGGTGCCGGCGCTGGCCGACTTCGTCGCCGTGGACCTGCTGGAGGACGTGCTGCACGGCGGTGAGCCCGCGGGCGCGCCGGAGCCCGGTCAGGAATCGGTGCCGCTGCGCCGGGCCGCGCACCGCTCGGTCACCCCCGACACCCCCGAAGCGGTCGTGGAGATCGGACACGTCGCCGCCTACCGGCCCGGTTCCGCGCCCGTGCGGTGTCTCGCCACGGGCCGCTCGTGGCGGGAGGCGCGGCTCGACCCGGCCGGCCGCCCGTGGGCCGCGGAGGCGCCCGGCGGCCGGGAGACCACCTTCGGCGAGCTGGGCCTGCACAGCGGGATGGTGGTGCCGCTGCGCGCCCGGGGCGTCACCCTCGGCATCACGACCTTCTACCGGCGTCACCGCCCCGAGTCCTTCGACACCGACGACCTCAGTCTCGCGGAGGACTTCGTCTCCCGGGCCGCGGTGTGCCTCGACAACGCCCGCCGCTACACCCGCGAACGCCAGGCGGCACTCGTCCTCCAGCGCAGCCTGCTCCCGCACCGGCTGCCCGAGCAGGACGCGGTGGACGTGTCCGCCTGCTACCGTCCGGCGGACGAGCTGACGGGGCTCGGCGGCGACTGGTACGACCTGATCCCGCTGTCCGGCGCCCGAGTGGCCCTGGTGGTGGGTGAGGTCCCCGGCCACGGCATCGACGCGGCCGCCGCGATGGGCCGGCTGCGTACCGCCGTACGGACCCTGGCCGCGCTCGACCTGCCGCCCGAGGAGGTGCTGGCCCATCTGGACGACCTGGTGGCGCCGCGCCCGGCCCGCGAGAACGGCAGCGAGAGCGGGGACGGCAGGCAGTGGGTGGGCTCCGGCTGCGTCTATGTGGTGTACGACCCGGTGGACGGGCGGTGCGTGATGGCCGCCGCGGGGCACCCCGCGCCGGCCGTGGTGCTGCCCGACGGCACCGTGTACTTCGTCGATCTGCCGCAGGGGCCGCCGCTGGGCGCGGGCGGTCCGCCGTTCGAGTCGCTGGAGATGGTGCTCCCCGAGGGCAGCACCCTGGCGCTGCACACGGACGGCCTGCTGGCCGACGGCCGGCAAGGTGGCCAGGCCGACCGCACCCGGCTGCGGCACGCCCTGCGCGCGGCGGCCCCCTCGCTCGACGTGCGCTGCCGGGCCCTCGTCGACGCGCTGGTGCCGGCCCGCCCGCACGACGACGTGGCGCTGCTGCTCGCCCGCACCAAACGGCTGAGCGGACGGCAGGTCGCCGGCTGGGACCTGCCCCGCGATCCGGCGGCGGTCGCCGACGCGCGCCGCACGGCGTGCCGGCAGCTGTCGGACTGGGGCCTGGACGAGCTGGCGTTCACCACGGAACTGGTCGTCAGCGAGCTGGTCACCAACGCCATCCGGTACGCCGGGGGTCCGATCCGGCTGCGGCTGATCCGGGAGCGGGCGCTGGTCTGCGAGGTCTTCGACGGGGGTGCCACGGCGCCGCATCTGCGCCATCCGCGCACCACGGACGAGGGCGGCCGGGGGCTGCTCCTGGTCTCGCAGCTCGCGCAGCGCTGGGGGACCCGGTTCGTGCCCAACGGAAAGATCATCTGGGCGGAGCAGCCCCTGGCGGGAGCGGAGGCGTGAGGTGCCGGACGCGATCGACTACATGGCGGTCTTCCAGTCCCTGCCGGGCGCGGTCTCGATCCTGACGCCCGAGCTGGTGTTCGCCGACGCCAACCGCCAGTATCTGCGCGGGGCCGGCCGCACCCGCGAAGAGGTCGTCGGACGGCACCTGTTCGAGGTCTTCCCGGACAACCCCGGCGACCCGTCGGCGACCGGGCAGCGCAATCTGGCCGCCTCGCTGCAGCGGGTGCTCACCACCGGGGAGCGCGACGCGATGGCGCTTCAGCGCTACGACGTGCAAGGCCCCGACGGCGAGTGGGAGGAGCGCTACTGGAGCCCGGTCAATGTGCCGGTGTTCGGCCCGGACGGGCAGGTGTCGATGATCGTGCACCGGGTGGAGGAGGTCACCGAGCTGATCCGGGCGCGCGGCAGGAACTCGGGCAGCCGGGCCCAGGTGCTGGAGGCGGAGCTGTACGGCCGCGCCCGGGAACTGCAGGCGCTCAACGAGCGGTTGCGGGACGCACACGCCAGGGAGCGTGAGGTGGCGCTCGCGCTCCAGAAGGCGATGCTCCCGGCGCCGCGTCAGATCCGCCACCAGGGCACGGCGGTGCGCTACCGGCCGGCGGTCGGCGCGCTGAACGTGTGCGGGGACTGGTACGACCTCGTGGATCTGGTCGGCGGTCATCGCCTGGGCGTCTCGGTGGGCGACGTGGTCGGCCACGGGCTGGAGGCGGCCGGGGTGATGGGCCAGCTGCGCAGCGCGCTGAGCGCCGCCTCCCGGGTCGCCGCTGGGCCGGCGCAGGCGCTGGACGTGCTGGGCCGGTACGCGGGGGTCGTGGACGGGGCGGAGTCGGCGACGGCGGTCGCGACGTTCGTCGACTTCGCCGCCCGCACCATCACCTACAGCAGCGCCGGCCATCCCCCGCCGGTCCTGGTGCACGCCGACGGGCGGGTGGAGTTCCTGGACCGGGCCACCGATCCGCCGCTGGACGCCCGGCCCGACCCGCTGCCGCGCGTGCAGGCGGCCACGGCGTACACGCCCGGCGCCACGCTCGTCCTGTACACCGACGGGCTGATCGAGCGCCGCGGGGAGGACATCGACAGGGGCCTGGGCCGCCTCGCCGACTCCCTGTGCCGCCATCGCACGGACGACCCCGAGAAGCTCGCCGACTCCGTCCTGCTGGAACTCCTGCCCCCGGGCGGCGCCACCGACGACACGGCCCTGGTCATCGTGCGGCTGTGAGGGCCCGTCCCGGTGCGGTGCCGCCCGGCGTGTGGGCGGCGGGCGGCGTCAGGCGCCCACGGCGGTCGCCCGGTCGGGATGGATGGGGAAGATCTGGTCGAGACCGACGATCTTGAGCACGCGCAGCGTGTGCGCGGGTACGGCGGCGAGGGCGACGTCCGCCCGCGCGGCCTGGGCGTGATGTCCTGATCGCAGCCGAAGCCGTGCGCCAGCACCACCGCGGGTCCCTGCGGGTTGCCGGTGACGGTCACGTGGTTCCTGCGGGCGATGTCCATTCCCCACAGTCTCTCGGCCCGGAAGGGGGTGCTCCGGCGCCTCTTCCGGGCGGCAGGGCCGTTGACCAGGACCGGGCCCCTGACGCAGCTGAGGCCACGGGTCCCGCCCGGCCGGTGGCGGCGGTCAGGCGGGAGGTTGTGCGGTCGTGGGTGCGGAGGCCGTGTGGGCTGTGGACCGGCGTGTGACGGGTTTCGCCAGCTCCACGTTGAACTGGGCGCCGAACAGCAGGGCCAGGTTGGACAGCCACAGCCAGATGAGGAAGACGACCACGCCCGCCAGCGAGCCGTACAGGCGGTAGTAGGTGCTCACGTGCGAGGCGTAGACGGTGAACCCCAGGGAGACGGTCAGCAGGAGGACGATGGCGAGACCGCCGCCCGGTGCCATTCTCCGCAGGGGTCGTGAGGAGGCGGGACCCGAGCGGTAGAGCACGAGGACCAGGGCGACCGCCATCGCGGCCAGAACGGGCCAGCGCAGCGTGTCCCAGGCGGTCTGGGGCACGGTACCCAGGTCGAGCACCCGGCCCAGGCGTCTGGCCAGGCCGCCGCTCAGCAGCAAGGTCAGCGTCGTGGTGACCAGCAGGCTGATCAGCACGAGCGCGGTGACGAGGATGCGGGGGGCGGTGCGCCACACCGGCCGGTGCGCGCTCGCCCGGTGCATCGCGTGCAGGGCCCGGCGGAAGACGCTCAGGTAGCTGCACCCCGACCACAACGCCCCGACGACACCGACGGAGAGCAGCAGCCACGCAGCGGACGACTGCGCTGCCATCTGCTGCAGAGCGCTGTGCAACAGTTCACGAGAAGCGGCCGGGACGACTCCCGTCACCCGGTCGATCACCTCCGGGGTCGACGTGGGCATGGTCAGCCCGAGCACCGAGAGGATCACCAGCAGCACGGGGAACAGGGCGAGGACCGCGTAGTAGGTCAGAGCGGCGGCCCAGTCCGTGACGTCGTCGTTCCAGATGGCCACCGGGGTGCGGCGAAGCGCCGCCCACCACCCGTGCCTGAGGTCTTCGGCGTCACCCACGACCACGCGCTCCCCCCATGAACCGGCCGGGCTTCCTTTTCCGGCCGGTTCACCTCTACCCCCGCCGCGCCAGGTGATGTCCGGCGGCCGCCCGGACCACCCGCGCGGCCTCACCGGCGAGGCTCCGGCGGGTCGGCCCGGTGACCGCGTGGGGGTGCTGACGATGGATCAGCTCGGCCGGCGAAGGGTCGGCATGAGTCCTGCCGGACATGGTTACAGATGACAACATGTGCGCACCGGTCGGTCGCCGTGAGCCCGGCGCCGATCGGCCGAAATCCCGTTCAGCAGCGGAGCCGCCGGCGTTAAGGAGCACGACGTGTTCTACTTCCTGCTCAAGTACGTGCTGCTGGGTCCGTTGCTGAGGATGCTGTTCCGGCCGCGTATCGAGGGGCTGGAGCATGTCCCGGACTCCGGTGCGGCGATCGTCGCCGGCAACCATCTGTCGTTCTCGGACCATTTCCTGATGCCGGCGGTGCTCAAGCGCCGCATCACGTTCCTCGCGAAGGCCGAGTACTTCACCGGCTCGGGGCTCAAGGGGCGGCTCACCGCGGGCTTCTTCCGCAGCGCCGGGCAGATCCCGGTCGACCGCTCCGGCAAGGAGGCCGGGCAGGCCGCCATCCGGGAGGGGCTCGGCGTGCTGAGCAAGGGCGAGCTGCTCGGCATCTACCCGGAGGGCACCCGCTCGCACGACGGCCGGCTGTACAAGGGCAAGGTGGGCGTGGCGGTGATGGCGCTGCGGGCCGGGGTGCCGGTCGTGCCGTGCGCGATGATCGGCACGTTCGAGGCGCAGCCGCCCGGCCGGAAGGTGCCGCGGCTGCACCCGGTGGTGATCCGCTTCGGCGAGCCGCTGGACTTCTCCCGGTACGCCGGCATGGAGAACGAGAAGGCGATCCTGCGGGCCGTGACCGACGAGATCATGTACGCGATCCTGTCGCTGTCGGAGCAGGAGTACGTCGACGAGTACGCGGCCGTGGTGAAGGCGCGGCAGGCCGAGGGCGGCGAGCGCCGCTTCCCGTGGATGCCGCTGAGCTGAGCTCTGCCGTGGGCAGAACACGGGTGCCGGGGCGGGCCCGGGCCCGTACGGTCGGATCATGAAACGTGCGCTGGTGATCGGAGCGACGGGCCAGATCGGACGGCCCACGGCAAGGGTGTTGGCCGAGGACGGCTGGGAGGTGCTGGCCGCCTCGCGCGGCGGCGGCCGGGACGCCGGGTGGCCCGAGGGGGTGCGGCCGCTGCGGCTGGACAGGGAGGACGACGCGGCACTGGCGTCGGCGGTCGGCGACGGCTGCGAGCTGGTGGTCGACCTGGTGGCCTACGGGGCGCGGCACGCACGGCAGTTGACCGCGCTGACCGGCCGGGTCGGCTCGGCGGTGGTGGTCTCCAGCGTCGCGGTGTACGAGGACGGCCGGGGCCGCTCGTTCGACACGCAGGACAGCCCGGACGGCTTCCCGCGCTTCCCGGTGCCGCTGACCGAGGACCAGCCGACGGTGGCCCCGGGCGAGGCCTCCTACAGCACCGGGAAGGTGGCACTGGAACGCGAACTGCTGGGCGCCGGCGAGAAGTTGCCGACGACCGTGCTGCGCCCGGCCGCGGTGCACGGGCCGTACAGTCCGCTCCCGCGCGAGCTGTACTTCGTGAAGCGGAACCTGGACGGGCGGCGTCGCCGGGTGCTGGCCCACCGCGGCGAGAGCCGGTTCCATCCGTCGGGCGCGGGCACGATCGCCGAGCTGGTGCGGCTCGCGGCGGCCCGGCCGGGCTCTCGGGTGCTCAACGCCTGCGATCCCGGGGCGCCCACCGTCGCCGAGATCGGTGCGGCGGTGGACGCGGCGATGGGGGCGGAGACCGAGACGGTGCTCCTCGACGGTCCGCCGCCGTCGCCGTCCGTGGGCCGCACCCCGTGGTCGACCGAGTGGCCGGTGGTGTGCGACATGTCCGCGGCCGCACGGGAGTTGGGGTACGGCGGCGGCGTCCCGTACGCCGAGAGCGTGCGCGCGTCGGTGGACTGGCTGGTGGAGCGGCTGACGGGTGGGGACTGGCGGGAGGAGTTCCCGCTGCTCGCCCAGGCCTACCCCGAGCTGTTCGACTACGCGGCGGAGGACGCCTGGTTCGAGCAGGCATGACGAAGGGGCGGCTCCTCCGCGAGAGGCCGCCCCTGTGCCGTGTGCGAAGACGGTTACGGCTTGGGCGTGGCGTGCGGGCCGCACGTCACGTCGGCCGCGTCCAGCTTGCCCTCGAGGAGGTAGGCGTCGACCCGGGTGTTGATGCAGGAGTTGACCAGGCCGGTCACACCGTGCGAGCCGGCGTCCTTCTCGGTGATCAGGCGGGAGCCCTGGAACCGCTTGTGCAGCTCGACGGCGCCGGCGTACGGGGTGGCGGCGTCATTGGTGGACTGCACGATCATCACCTGCGGCAGATCCTTGCCGGTCTTGACGTTCACCGGGGTCTGCTGCTTGGTGTGCCAGGTGGCGCACGGCAGGTTCATCCAGGCGTTCGCCCAGGTCATGAACGGGTAGTCCTTGTTGAGCCGCGTGTTGTCGCGGTCCCACTTGCGCCAGCTGGTGGGCCACTTGGCGTCGGCGCACTCGACGGCCGTGTAGACGGCGTTGCCGTTCTCCGCGGAGATGTTGCCCGCGGTGTCCGACATGTCGGGGGCGGCGGCGTCGACCAGGGCCTGGGTGTCACCCGCGACGTACTTGCTGAACACCGTGGCGACCGGCACCCACGACGAGTCGTAGTACGGGGCGCTCTGGAAGAAGGAGATCAGTTCGGCCGGGCCGACGACCCCGCCGATGGGGCTCTTCTTCGCGGTGGCGCGCAGCTGAAGGTACTTGGCCTGCACGGCGTCGCGGGTGGTGCCGAGGTGGAAGGTGGCGTCGTTCTTGGCGACCCAGTCCTCCCAGTCCTTCCAGCGGCCTTCGAAGGCGACGTCCTGGTCCAGGTTGGCCTGGTACCAGATGTTCTGGCGCGCGGGGTTGACCACGCTGTCCACGACCATCCGGCGCAGGTGGCCCGGGAAGAGGGTGCCGTAGACGGCGCCGATGTAGGTGCCGTAGGAGACGCCCAGGTAGTTGAGCTTCTTCTCACCGAGCGCGGCACGGATGACGTCCAGGTCACGCACGGTGTTCGGCGTGGTCATGTACGGCAGCATCTCGCCGCTGCGCTCGTAGCAGCCGTCGGCGTACTCGCGGGCCAGCTTGCGCTGGGCGAGCTTGTCGGCCTCCGAGTCGGGCACCGGGTCCATCTTGGGTGCCTTGACGAACTCCTGCGGGTCGACGCAGGAGATGGGCGCGGAGTGGCCGACGCCGCGCGGGTCGAAGCCCACGAAGTCGTACGCCTTGGCCACGTTGGCCCAGATCGCGTTCTTGGTGACGACGCGGCGCGGGAACTTCAGGCCCGAGCCGCCGGGGCCGCCGGGGTTGTAGACGAGAGCGCCCTGGCGCTCCTGCTTGGTCCCGGTGTTGCCGATGCGGTCGACGGCGAGCTTGATCTGCTTGCCGAAGGGGTGCGCGTAGTCGAGCGGCACGCTGACCCAGCCGCACTGGATCGGCTTCTCCAGGCCCCAGTCGGCCGGACAGTCCTGCCAGTCGATGCCGGCCTGTGCGGCCCGCGCGGCGGCGATCGCTGCGCCCCGGGCCTCGCGGTCCTGTCCGTGCCCGGCGCTGGCGTTCGCCGTGGGCGCGGCGACCGCGCCTGCTATCAGGGTGGCTGCGGCGACGACGCTCGCCGAACCTATTGCGGTGGTCCGCTTCTTCGGTCTGATGTCCCTCAAGTGGGCTCTCCCCGTACCTTGTGAGTACCTCGTGACGACAGGTACGGGGATCCTTGCTGCTGTGAGGCCCCTGAGAACAGGGTTGGTTGACCTTCTTTGCCAATCCGATAACCGGAAAATCGTGTACCGCTCAGCGGACCGAGGGTGTGGGCCGTTCGACGCGTGCCAGTGCCGCGTCCAGGGCGCGGCGCAGCAGCAGCCCGTCGGGGGCGACCGCCGTGACGAGTGCGGCCGGTCCCGGCAGCGGGACGATCGCGCACCCCTCCCCCGTGGTCGTCGCGGGGACCGGGGTGTCGGCGAACTCCGGGCGCACCACCAGGAGCTGCCCGACGGCCCGCTGCCCGGCCAGTACGGCCGGCCCGTCCCAGCCGCCGGGGGCGCCGGGGCCGCAGGCCAGTTCCTGGTCGAGGACGGTCCGCCCGCCGATCCGCAGGGTGAGACGGCTGGAGAGCCGCCCGGGTTGCTCGGCGGTCCGGCCGAGGATCTGTTCCTCCCGGAAGACCAGCCGGGCGTCAGGGGCGAGGTCGAGGCGGGTGGTGAGCGCCAGTTCGCTGCCGGCGGCCGAGATCAGCGGCTCCGGCAGCCACACCAGCTCGCCGCCGTCGGCCACGCGCAGCCGCACGTCGTAGCGGGCTTCGCCGCCGGCGGCGCCGGGCAGCGCGATGGTGGCGGCGGCCGAGCCGACGCTCAGCCGGGCCCCGGCGGCCACGTCGGCGGCGACGGTGAGGTGGTCGCCGCCGAGCGGGGCGCTCATCGCGCCGACCAGCAGGACGCGCGCCTCGTCGGCGGCGCCGCGGATGCGGCGCAGGGCCAGCGGGCCCTCGCCCTCCAGCACGGGCAGCGCGGTACCGCCCCGTCCGTCGGGCCGGGCGTGCACCCGGGCGACGGCCCGGACCCGGTAGGCGCTGCCGTGGCCGGCGCCGGCGGCGGTACCCGCGCCGGGCAGCGCCGCGCCCTTTGGACCTGATCCGGGCACGGTGAGGCCGTCGGGCCGGGCTGCCCCGCCGGACACGGGCGCGGTGGCGCCGTCCGGGCCGGTGGTCGCGCCGGGCGCGTCCGGCACGCGCGTGGCCACCGCGGCCCGCGTGGTCGTCACGCCGTCCACGCGGTGAGCCGGCCGCGCACCCAGGCGGCGACGTCACCGACGCCCTTCTCGCCGCGCAGGGACTGGAAGACCACGGGCAGGTCACCGCGCTGCGCCTTGGCGTCGGCCGCCATCCGGGCGAGGTCGGAGCCCACGTACGGCGCCAGGTCGGTCTTGTTGACGATGAGCAGGTCGGCGGTGGTGACGCCGGGGCCGCCCTTGCGCGGGATGTCGTCGCCGCCGGCCACGTCGATGACGAAGATCTGCGCGTCGACCAGGCCCTTGGAGAAGGTCGCGGTCAGGTTGTCGCCGCCGGACTCCACGAGGATCAGGTCCAGCGGGCCGACCTCGTCCTCGAGGTCCTCGACGGCCTCCAGGTTCGCGGAGATGTCGTCGCGGATCGCGGTGTGGGGGCAGGCGCCGGTCTCGACGGCGGCGATCCGCTCCGGCGGCAGGACGGCCTCGCGCAGCAGGAACTCGGCGTCCTCCCGCGTGTAGATGTCGTTGGTGACGACGGCCAGGGACAGCTCCTCGCGCAGGGCGCGGCACAGCGCGGCGACGGTGGCGGTCTTGCCGGAGCCGACGGGGCCGCCGAGTCCGACGCGCAGCGCGCGGCGGCTGCCGTCGGGGCGGCGGGCGTCGGCGCTGACGGCGGCCGGGCCGTCGTGGGAGTGGTCGAGGTGCATGTACGACTCCTGTGGTTCGGGGTGCGCCGGGACGGTGGGGGTGGCCCGGCGCGCAGTGCTGTGGTGCGCGGCGTCAGAAGGTGTCTCGCCGTTCACGCCGGGTCGTGACGCCTGGCGCGGCCGGCGGGACACCGCCTAGGACGCGAACAGGCGGACCGGCCGGCCGGCGTGGGCCTCGGCGCCGATCTCCAGCAGCGGGGCGGAGGCCGCCGGGAGGGCGTCGACGCCCTCTTCGGCGACCCGGTGGGCGGCGCGGACGGCCCGCTCGACCACTTGGTCCAGTTCCGGCGCCAGCCGTGCGAGCACGGCCGACGCGTCGAAGGGGTCCAGGCTGAGCAGCCGCACGGTCGCCGTCGCCGGTCCGCCGACGCTCTCGTAGGCCGCGCAGTACGCGGCGTCCTCCGGTCCGCAGCCGGCCGTGCGCGCCGCCAGGCCGAGCACGACCGGCTGGTGCGCGCCCTTGGGGAAGCGCGCCGCGAGGGCGTCGAGGTCGGCGGACGGCCAGGTCGCCCGCGCGGCCCGCATGAGCTGCCGGCCGAGCTTGCGCGCGGCCGTGCGCAGCGCCGGTGACGGGGTGCGCGCGTCGGCGGCCGCGTCCAGTGCCGCGGGGTCGGCGCCGAGGGCGGCCGCCGCGGCGAGCGCGGCGGACACCAGGCCCGTGGTGTGCAGCCGGCCGCGGCAGAACCGCTCCAGGCCGGCCGCGTCGGTGATGCGCCCCGCGCGGACGGCTTCCTCGGCCCCGCCGGAGTGCGCGTGCCCTCCGGCGGGAAACCGGCCGTCGGCCAGGACGAGTAGTGCTGCTCGTGTCATCGCCCGGCCCTCAGAAGAGGAAGTACCGCTGGGCCATGGGCAGTTCGGTGGCGGGCGTGGACTCCACCAGCTCGCCGTCGACGCGTACGGCGAAGCTGTCGGGGTCGATGTCCACGCGCGGGCGGGCGTCGTTGTTGCGCATGTCCGCCTTGGTCACGCCGCGGGTCGACTCGATGGCGGTGAACCGCTTGCCGACCCCGAGCCGCTCCGGCAGCCCGTCCTCGAGGGCGAGCGGGGCGACGAAGTTGACCGAGTTCGCCGCGGGCGCCCGGCCGATCGCCCCGTACATCGGGCGGGGCAGGATGGGCTGCGGGGTGGGGATGGAGGCGTTGGCGTCGCCCATCTGCGCGTAGGCGATCTGGCCGCCCTTGATGACGAGCAGCGGCTTGACGCCGAAGAACGCCGGCTCCCACAGCACCAGGTCGGCGAGCTTGCCGGTCTCCACGGACCCGATCTCGTGGGCCATGCCCTGGGCGAGCGCCGGGTTGATCGTGTACTTGGCGACATAGCGGCGGACCCGCTGGTTGTCGGCGCGGCCGTCGCCGGGCAGGGCGCCGCGGCGGCGCTTCATCACGTGCGCGGTCTGCCAGGTGCGCATGATCACCTCGCCGACCCGGCCCATGGCCTGCGAGTCGGAGGAGATGATCGAGATCGCGCCCAGGTCGTGCAGGACGTCCTCGGCACCGATGGTGGAGGGCCGGATGCGGGACTCGGCGAACGCCAGGTCCTCCGGGACGGCCGGGTTGAGGTGGTGACAGACCATCAGCATGTCGAGGTGCTCCTCGACGGTGTTGACGGTGAACGGCCGGGTGGGGTTGGTCGAGCTGGGCAGCACGTGCGGCTCGGCGACGACCGTCATGATGTCCGGCGCGTGCCCGCCGCCCGCACCCTCGGTGTGGTACGAGTGGATGCCGCGCCCGGCGATCGCGGCGAGCGTGTCGCCGACGAAACCGGCCTCGTTCAGGGTGTCGGTGTGGATGGCGACCTGCACGCCGGTCATGTCGGCCACGGTCAGCGCGGCGTCGATGGCGGCCGGGGTCGCGCCCCAGTCCTCGTGGATCTTCAGGCCGGCGGCGCCGCCGCGGATCTGGGACAGCATCGCCTCGTGCGAGACGGTGTTGCCCTTGCCGAGGAAGCCGACGTTGACCGGGTAGGCCTCCATCGCCTCGAACATGCGGGCGAGGTGCCAGGGTCCGGGCGTCACGGTGGTCGCCTTGGAGCCCTCGGCGGGGCCGGTGCCGCCGCCGACGAGGGTGGTGATGCCGGAGGCGAGGGCCTCGTCGGCGACCTGTGGGCAGATGAAGTGCACGTGCGCGTCGATGGCGCCGGCGGTCAGGATGCGCCCGTTGCCGGCGATGACCTCGGTCTCGGGGCCGAGCACGAGGTCGGGGTGGACACCGTCCATGGTCTCGGGGTTGCCGGCCTTGCCGATGCCGGTGATACGGCCGTCGCGGATGCCGACGTCGGCCTTGACCACGCCCCAGTGGTCGACGATGACGACGCCGGTGATGACCGTGTCGGGGGTGCCGTCCGCGCGGGTCGCCCGGGACTGGCCCATGGACTCGCGGATGACCTTGCCGCCACCGAAGACGGCCTCGTCGCCGGAGCGTCCGGGGCCGCCGGAGCGGTCCTCCTCGATCTCGATCAGCAGGTCGGTGTCGGCGAGCCGGATGCGGTCGCCGGCGGTCGGGCCGAACAGGTCGGCGTAGGCGCCGCGGGAGATCTCAGGCATCGAGGGCACCTCCGACCTGGCCGCGCAGGCCGGACACCACACGGGTGCCGGCGAGGGGGACGAGTTCGACGTCGACCGGCAGCCCCGGCTCGAAGCGTACGGCGGTGCCGGCGGCGACGTTCAGCCGCTTGCCGTGGGCGGCGGCGCGGTCGAAGTCCAGGCCCGGGTTGGCCTCGGCGAAGTGGTAGTGGGAGCCGACCTGCACGGGGCGGTCGGCGGCGTTGAGGACGGTCAGCCGGGTGACCTCGAGCCCTTCGTTGCACACGACGGGGTCCTCGGCGAAGAGGATCTCTCCGGGAATCATGGCGTACCCCCCGTCAGATGATCGGCTCGTGGACGGTGACGAGCTTGGTGCCGTCCGGGAAGGTGGCCTCGACCTGCACGTCGTGGATCATCTCGGCGACGCCGTCCATGACGTCGGCCCGGGTGAGCAGCTTGCGTCCGGTGGCCATCAGTTCGGCGACGGTGCGGCCGTCGCGCGCGCCCTCGAGGATGTGCGAGGTGATGAGGGCGACCGCCTCGGGGTGGTTGAGCTTGAGTCCGCGCGCGCGACGCTTCTCGGCCACATCGGCCGCGACATGGATGAGCAGTCTCTCTTGCTCGTGCGGGGTCAGTTGCACGTGCCACCTCACAGTCCTTGCTCCGGACCGTGCGGGGTCCGGCTGCCGCAGCCACCGCGACGGGGACAGGTGTAACACACAGACAATTTTCCCGACCGCGCTCAATTGCGGGCAGAAAAGCCCCTGGTGGCGTGGGTCGGGAGGGTAGCCCGCCGGAGTTTCAAGGACGTTAACCAGCCTTTGATCATCACATGACCGGTGGCTGACCTCCCCCATACCCGTTCGAGGACCGCCTGGTCAGGGCGTGTCCGGCCGCCGGTGCTCCGCCGCGACGCCGAGGCGCTGCCGTTCGCGCGGAGCGCCCCTTCGGACATCGAGCGCCGTCACGTCCTCGTCGCCGCCGGAGCGCCGGCGTACGGGACGGTGGACGAGATCGTCACCGCCCGCGTGCAGCCGGGCGGGAGGTGAGCCGTCCGACTGCCGGACCTTCCGCCGCTGCGTGCACTCACCCGGACCGACAGTGAGTTGATGGCCCGTTGTCTGGAGGTCGTGGGTTTGCCCGTCCGGATCAACCGGGCCGCCCCGGCGACACCTGCCGGCTGCTGCGGGCCGCGCGGACTCCGGTGACCAAGGCGGTGGCGCTGCGCGTCACCCGGCCGCCGCGCGCCGGGAGTTGAGGGAAGGGCCGAACGCGTTCAAACGGACCGAACGGCGGACCCTCCATCGGCCTATCCCGACGCCCTTTTTTCGGGGGGTCCGAGTTGCGCGACCAGGGGGACGAACGGACGGAACGACGTGTTCCGTCGCTGGTCCGGGGCTCGCCGGATCGGTGAACACCCCATCGAACACAGGGCTGTCCACCCGAACGGGTGAGTGGTGAGGAACCCCACAAATACCCGTTTCCGTTGGGATTTTCGGACAGTTGTGGGCCAAGATCCCTGACTGACGACAAGCCCCCGCCACAGCGGCGGGGCGATCCGGGCGGACGCCGAGTCCTGCCGCCGCCCGGATGACCGGTCGACAGGAGTGGATCGGCAGGAGTGGAGGACCCAAGCACGACGGGTCGCCGGAACGGTCATGCCACGACCGGGCCGAGCAGCCCTTGGGGTGAAGCCGCGTCAGCGGCCGGGCTACTTCGCCAGCCCGAATCCGACAGGTCATCCTTCACAGGCGGCTGACGAAGGGTTGCGCATGACTGCGCTCAATCGTGTCCCGTCGCTCATGGCCCGGGCCGGTACGGCTTCCGCCCTGACCATCGCCGCGGTGGGCGGCTCGATCGTGGTCCCGGGCCTCGCCTCGGAGGCCGCCGCCGCGACGCCGGCGACCAAGGCGCTGCAGATCGCCGCGTCCAAGAAGGGCGCGCCCTACCAGTGGGGCGCCACCGGGCCGCGCCGGTTCGACTGCTCGGGACTCACGCTGTACTCGTTCAAGAAGGCGGGCAAGAAGCTGCCGCGTACGGCAGCCCAGCAGTACAACAAGACGCGCCACATCCCGGCCGGCAGCCGTAAGGCCGGTGACCTGGTGTTCTTCCACTCGGGGTCGAACGTGTACCACGTCGGGATCTACGCCGGGAAGAACAAGATCTGGCACGCCCCGAAGACGGGTGACGTGGTGCGCCTGCAGAAGATCTGGACCAAGAGCGTCTGGTACGGCCGGGTGAGCTGACCAGTCGGCCCTCCTCGGCGCACGGCCCCTCAGCGGACCGTGCGCCGACCGGTACCGGCCCTCGGCGGCCCCTCCGGGGCGAGGAGGGCGGTCAACGGGCCCCTGGCCCGCCCCGGGGGCCCAGCGCCCCGTTCCGGCCGAGGAGAGCCCCGTCGGCGGGCTCCAGCGGCCGCCGCCGGGGAGCGGGACCGGGTGGCGCGAGCCGACGGCTCCACCGTACGGGTGAACGGGCCCCGCACGGGGGTGACGACCGCCCGAGGACGATCACGCTGCCCCCGCCGGCCCTGGCCGGCATGACGAATGATCAGGAGCGGGCGCCGGCCGAGCCGTTCAGCAGGGCTGCGCTTTCGGTTCCGGCTGTTGCGTCGAGGGGACCGGCTCGGGCGGGAGCGCCCAGGGCAGTTCGATGGCGACCGTCTTGCCTCCCTCGCGGGTGGGGCGGACGCGGAGCCTGCCGCCGCACTCGGCGGCCAGCCAGCGGATGATGACCATGCCGCGACCGTTGTCCTGCTGGACGGCCGCGGGCAGCCGCTTGGGAAAGCGCGGGTGGCTGTCCGTGACGCCGATGCGCAGCAGCTCGTCGCGGTCCAGGGAGACGTCCACCCGGAACGTCGGGGACTGCCCGAACGTGTGCTGCACGGAGTTGGTGGCCAGTTCGGAGACGATCAACCGGATGCTGTCCGCCAGCTCCGCGTCCGACGGCAGACCCCATTCCGTCAGGGTGCCGGCCACGAAGCCGCGGGCCGCGGACACCGAGGCTGGATCGCTCGGCAGAGTGACGGATGCTTCCAGGTGGTCTGCCATGGCGACGTCGTCCCTTTCCCACGGGACCGCAGTCCGGCACGGAGCCGGTGGTTCGAGTACGGTCCCGGACTGGTGCTTCGCCGCCAGACTGCCATCACCACGCCGGTCACGGAGGCGATCCACCAAGATATGCATATATCTGTCGCTCGAAGCGGTGAACTCTGCCACGGCAGACCGTATCCGCGCGGCTCGGACGGAGTAAGGAGGGGCGCATGCAGCACGGTCCCGCGGTGCGCCGCCGGAAGCTGGGCGCCGAATTGCGCGCACTGCGCGCCCGGGCGGGACTCACCAGCGGGGAGGCCGCCCGGCTGGTGGGCTGGCATCAGTCGAAAGTCAGCCGGATCGAGACCGGCTCGAGTGGCGCGAAACCGTCCGATGTGCGGTTACTGCTGAACGCGTACGGCGTCGAGGACGACGAACTGCGTGACCTGCTGCTGGTGTTGGCCGGCTCCCAGGTCGGCGGCAGGGAGCACTGGTGGCACGCCTACCGCGGGGTGCTGCCGCCCACGTACCGCGACTTCATCAGCCTGGAGTCGCAGGCGAGCGCGATGCGCACGCTGGAGACCTCGGTCGTGCCGGGGCTGCTGCAGACGCCCGCCTACGCCCGCGCGGTGACCCGGGCGGCCGTCGGCACGGTGGACGAGGAACGGCTGGACGCGCTGGTGGAGGTGCGTCTGGCCCGCCAGGACGTGCTGCACGCGCCGCACCCGCTGAAGCTGAGCGCGGTACTGGACGAGGCGGTGCTGCGCCGGGAGGTGGGCGGTCCCGAGGTGATGGCACAGCAGCTGCGGCGGCTGCTCCAGGCGGCGCGGCTGCCCCAGGTGCGGTTGCAGGTGCTGCCGTTCTCCGCGGGGGCGCATGTCGGCATCACCGGGCCTTTCGTTATTTTCTCATTTCCGAGCACTTCTGATCTGGACGTGGTTGTTCTCGACCACATGACGAGTAGCCTCTACCTCGAACGGAAAGAAGACCTCCGGGCCTACGCGGAGGCCTTCAACTCCCTTCGGATCCACGCCCTTTCCCCCGAGGACTCGTTGGATTTCATCGCCTCACTAGGTGACGGCGCGTAAGGAGGCACCATGACCGCACTGCCTCGGACCATCCCTTTCAGTACGGAACTGCGCGGCGTGCGCTGGCTGCGCAGCAGCTACAGCACCGGAGCGAAC
The DNA here is from genome assembly GCF_055583185.1 of Streptomyces sp. NPDC104814. Taxonomy (NCBI): domain Bacteria; kingdom Bacillati; phylum Actinomycetota; class Actinomycetes; order Kitasatosporales; family Streptomycetaceae; genus Streptomyces; species Streptomyces sp. NPDC104814. Next base: position 410,513 of record NZ_JBVJOL010000004.1, read on the forward strand.
AACTGCGTCGAGACGGCCCGCCCGGCCCGCGGGCCATGGGCCGGGCTGCTCGCCGTACGCGACTCCAAGGCCCCGGACGGGCCCGCGCTGCTCTTCTCCCCCGGGAGCTGGGCGGCGTTCACGGCCGCCGTGCGCCGCGACTGAGCACGGCACCCACCCGGTGAGGGCACGGCCGTGCACGCCGACTCATGGCCGCGTCTCGCCGATCACCCGTACAGCGCGTTCGATCTGGTCCCCGGTCAGGTCGGCACGGGCGGTCAGCCTGAGCCGTGAGATGCCGTCGGGCACGGAAGGAGGCCGGAAGCAGCCCACGGCCAGGCCGGCCGTCCGGCAGTCGGCCGCCCAGCGCACCGCCTGCTCCGGGGACGGAGCACGCACCGAGACCACTGCGGCGTCCGGTCGTACCGCCTGATGACCCGCGGCGGTCAGCCGGGCGTGCAGCTCGGCGGCCACCGCACGCGCCCGCGCCGCCCGCTGCGGCTCACGGCGCAGCAGGCGCAGGGCCGCGAGGGCGGCGCCCGCCGCGGCCGGGGCGAGTCCGGTGTCGAAGATGAAGGTCCGGGCCGCGTTGACCAGGTGGTCGATCACCCGCGCGGGACCGAGCACCGCGCCGCCCTGGCTGCCGAGCGACTTCGACAAAGTCACGGTCACGACCACGTCGTCCGCGCCGGCGAGCCCCGCCGCGTACGGCGCGCCGCGTCCGCCGTCCCCCAGGACGCCCAGCCCATGGGCGTCATCGACCACCAGGCCCGCGCCGGACTCCCGGCAGGCGGTGGCGAGTTCGGCCAGGGGGGCGGCGTCACCGTCCACCGAGAACACGGTGTCGGACACGGCGATCGCGGTGCCCTCGTGGGTGCCGAGCGCCTTGCGCACGGCGTCCGGTTCGGCGTGCTCGACGACCTGCGTGGTACCCCGGGCCAGCCGGCAGCCGTCGATGAGGGAGGCGTGGTTGCCCGCGTCGGAGACGATCAGCGAGCCGTGCGGGGCGAGCGCGGTGACGGCGGCGAGGTTGGCGGCGTAGCCGGAGGAGAAGACGAGGGCGGCCTCGAAGCCGCAGAAGGCGGCGAGCTCGCGTTCCAGCTCGGTGTGCAGCTCGGTCGTACCGGTGACCAGGCGGGACCCCGTCGCGCCGCCGCCCCAGGTCCGCGCGGCCCGTGCCGCGCCCTCGGTGACCTCCGGATGGCGGGCCAGACCCAGGTAGTCGTTGCTCGCCAGGTCCAGCAGCGGCGTGTCGGCGGGGCGGGGACGCAGCGTGCGCACGAGTCCCGCGCGGCGGCGTGCGTCCGCCTGTTCGTCGATCCAGCCGAACGCCATGGGTCCTCCGGGGATTTTGTAGGCAGTGCACAGACACTAGCGGGACACGCCGCAGCTCAGGATGTGGCAATACCCACACCTCGAACGGCCTTGTTTGTACGAAGTCTCCTTGGCCTGGCCTGCCCCCGTAGGACAGGATCAGCTCCCATGGACCTGCTGAACACGCTGGTGGACAAGGGACTGCGGCGCGAGCTGCCGACCCGCGAGGAAGCCCTGGCCGTCCTCGCCACGACCGACGACGAACTGCTCGATGTGGTGGCCGCGGCCGGCAAGGTGCGCCGGCACTGGTTCGGCCGACGGGTGAAACTCAACTACCTGGTCAACCTCAAGTCCGGCCTGTGCCCCGAGGACTGCTCGTACTGTTCGCAGCGCCTGGGGTCCAAGGCCGACATCCTGAAGTACACCTGGCTCAAGCCCGACGAGGCCTCCCAGGCGGCCGCCGCGGGCCTGGCCGGCGGCGCCAAGCGGGTCTGCCTGGTGGCCAGCGGGCGCGGCCCGACCGACCGGGACGTGGACCGGGTCTCCGAGACGATCAAGACGATCAAGGAGCAGAACGAGGGCGTCGAGGTGTGCGCCTGCCTCGGACTGCTCTCCGACGGCCAGGCCGAGCGGCTGCGCGAGGCCGGCGCGGACGCCTACAACCACAACCTGAACACGTCCGAGGGCACGTACGCGGACATCACGACCACGCACACCTACGCCGACCGGGTCGACACGGTGACGAAGGCGCACGCGGCCGGCCTGTCGGCGTGCTCCGGTCTGATCGCCGGCATGGGCGAGAGCGACGAGGACCTGATCGACGTGGTCTTCTCGCTGCGCGAGCTCGACCCGGACTCCGTTCCGGTGAACTTCCTGATCCCCTTCGAGGGCACCCCGCTGGCCAAGGAGTGGAACCTCACCCCGCAGCGCTGCCTGCGCATCCTGGCGATGGTCCGTTTCGTCTGCCCGGACGTCGAGGTCCGTATCGCCGGCGGCCGCGAGGTCCACCTGCGCACCATGCAGCCCCTCGCCCTGCACCTGGCCAACTCGATCTTCCTCGGCGACTATCTGACCAGCGAGGGCCAGGCCGGCAGGGCCGACCTGGAGATGATCGCCGACGCCGGGTTCAAGGTCGAGGGCGCCGGCGAGGTGACCCTGCCGGAGCACCGGGCGGGCGCGGCGGGCGGCTGCGGCTCGCACGGGGCGGCCGGTGGGTGCGGCTCGCAGGAGTCCGCGGGCGGCTGCGGCGGCCACGAGAGCGCGGAGGGCTGTGGCGGGCACGCCTCGGCCGGCGGCTGCGGTTCGCACGAGGGCGCCGGGATCTGCGGTACGGCCGCCCCCGCGCCGGCGCCCGCGGCGGGCGAGCCGCGTACCGATCTGGTCGCCGTGCGCCGGCGCGGCGCGGGAACGGACCTCGCGCCCAATGCCTGACCTGAGCGTGCCCGAGCTGCTGGACCTGGACCGGCGGCATGTGTGGCACCCGTACGGCCCGATGCCCGGGCAGGCCGAACCGCTCGTCGTGGAAGCGGCGAGCGGGGTGCGGCTGAAGCTCGCGGACGGCTCGGGCGAACTGGTCGACGGCATGTCGTCGTGGTGGTCGGCCATCCACGGCTACAACCACCCGGTGCTCAACGATGCCGCGACCGAACAGCTGGGCCGGATGAGCCATGTGATGTTCGGCGGGCTCACGCACGAGCCCGCCGTGCGGCTGGCGAAGCTCCTTGTCGACATGTCGCCCGACGGCCTGGAGCACGTCTTTCTCGCCGACTCCGGTTCGGTGTCGGTCGAGGTCGCCGCCAAGATGTGCCTGCAGTACTGGCGGTCGCTCGGCCGCCCGGAGAAGCAGCGGCTCATGACCTGGCGGGGCGGCTACCACGGCGACACCTGGACGCCGATGTCGGTGTGCGACCCAGAGGGCGGCATGCACGAGCTGTGGACCGGGGTGCTCCCGCACCAGGTCTTCGCCGACGCGCCGCCCGCCGGCTACGACGAGGCCTACGCCGAGCACCTGCGCGCGACGGTGGAGCGCCACGCCCGTGAACTCGCCGCCGTCATCGTCGAGCCGGTGGTGCAGGGCGCGGGCGGGATGCGGTTCCACTCCCCCGCTTATCTGCGGGTGCTGCGCGAGGCGTGCGACGCGCACGACGTCCTGCTCGTGTTCGACGAGATCGCGACCGGGTTCGGCCGCACGGGCGCGCTGTTCGCCGCCGACCACGCGGCGGTGTCGCCGGACGTGATGTGCGTGGGCAAGGCGCTGACCGGCGGCTATCTGACCATGGCGGCGACGCTGTGCACCGCGCGCGTGGCCGACGGCATCTCGCGGGGCGAGGTGCCGGTGCTGGCGCACGGCCCGACGTTCATGGGCAACCCGCTCGCCGCGTCCGTGGCCTGCGCCTCGATCGAGCTGCTGCTCGGGCAGGACTGGCTCGCCGAGGTCAAGCGGATCGAGTCGGGACTGCGCGAGGGGCTCGCGCCTGCCTCGGACCTGCCCGGCGTGCGGGACGTACGGGTCCTCGGCGCGATCGGCGTCGTCCAGCTGGACCACCCGGTGGACATGGCCGCGGCGACCCGCGCCGCCGTGCGGGAAGGCGTGTGGCTGCGGCCGTTCCGCGACCTGATCTACACCATGCCGCCGTACGTCACGTCGGACGCGGACGTGGCACGCATCTGTCGTGCGGTGCGCACGGCGGCCGAGGAGGGATGACATGCCGGTACTGATGATCTCGGGCACGAACACCGACGTCGGCAAGACGGTCGTGACCGCCGCGGTGGCGACCGCGGCGCTCGCGGCCGGCCGCTCGGTGGCGGTGCTGAAGGCGGCGCAGACCGGGGTGGGCCCCGACGAGCGCGGTGACGCCGACGAGGTGGCGCGCCTCGCGGGCGCGGTGACGGTGGCCGAAGTCGCCCGCTACCCGGAGCCGCTGGCGCCGGCCACCGCCGCGCGGCGGGCCGGGCGGCCGCCGGTGCATCCGCAGGAGATCGCCGAGGCGGCCGCCAAGCTGGCCACCGACCACGATCTCGTGCTCGTGGAGGGCGCGGGCGGGCTGCTCGTGCGGTTCGACGCCGCGGGCGGCACGCTCGCGGACGCGGCGGCGCTGCTGCGCGCGCCGGTGCTGCTCGTGGCCTCGCCGGCGCTCGGCACGCTGAACATCACCGAGCTGAGCGCGCGGGAACTGCGGCGACGGGACGTGGAGCTGCTCGGTGTGGTGATCGGCAGCTGGCCGCGCACCCCCGACCTGGCCATGCGCTGCAACCTGGAGGACTTGCCGGTCGTGGCCGGCGCCCCCCTCCTGGGCGCCCTGCCGGACGGCGCGGGCGGCCTGTCCCCGGCCGACTTCCGCACGACGTCCCCCGCCTGGCTGGCCCCACGCCTGGACGGCACATGGGACGCGGAGGCCTTCCGCGTACGCGAGGCGCCCTGAGGGGTCGTACGGGGCGGCTCGGGGCCCGGTGGGCCTGGGGCGCGGGGGCCCGGCGCGGACACGGACGCGCGCCGCGCCCGCTGCCCTGAACCGGGGCGGCCTCGCGGCGCCGGGACGGCTCGGGGCACACCGGCCCCCGGACGGCCGACGCCGCGGCCTCATGCTGCCGGCCCCCGTGTCGGCGTGTCGGCGTCCGTCTCGGCGCCGGGGCCGCGCGCACGGGGGATTCCCGCCGACGGCGCGGGGCCCCCGGGTACGCCGCATCCCGGCGCGCCGCCGGTGCCGTAGGGGCGCGGGAGGGGTGGGGGCGCGCCGGGCGGGGGAGAATCGGCGTGAGGCCCGTCCCGCCGAGGAGGTTGCCCATGCCGTTGCGAGCCGCCGGCTCCGGCAAGGTGCCACCGGACGCCGTCCACCATCCGCTGTTCGCCCGCTACTACGCCCGGGTGAGCGTCGCCATGGAGTCCCGGGCCGGCATGGCCGGTGTCCGCGGGCGGCTGCTGGCCGGGCTGTCCGGGCGGGTGATCGAGGTCGGCGCGGGCAACGGGCTGAACTTCGCCCACTACCCCTCGGCCGTCGCTGAGGTCGTCGCCATCGAACCGGAGCGCAGGCTGCGGCAGTTGGCGCGGCAGGCGGCGCTGCGCGCCGAGGTGCCGGTCGACGTGGCGCCGGGCGCGGCGGAGGCGCTGCCGGTCAAGAGCGAGGCCTTCGACGCGGCGGTGGTCTCGCTGGTGCTGTGCAGCGTGCGGGACGTGCCGCGCGCGCTGGCCGAGGTGCGGCGGGTGCTGCGCCCGGGCGGGGTGGTGCGCTTCTTCGAGCACGGCGCGGGCGGCGGTACGGCGATGCGGTTCACCCAGCGGGCCCTGGACCGCACGGTGTGGCCGCGGCTCAACGGCGGCTGTCATCTCGCCCGCGACCCGGTGGCCGCCCTGCGCGCGGCCGGGTTCGAACTCGGGCCGTACCGGCGGACGCTGATGCCGCAGGACGGCCCGCGGCTGCCCATGTCCTACTGCGTGCTGGGCACCGCGTGGCGGCCGGTGGAGTGACTGTCGTACGGGCTGTCGTAGACGGGTACGTCGCGGACACCGACTCGTAGCTCATCTTGAAGTCGGCGGCGGCCTCCACGAACGTGCGCACCGCCTCACCGGCGTCCTGTCGGACCGGTTCCTCGGTGGAGCGGTTGACGCTCATCCCGTGGGCCGGCGCGCGCTCCCGGACGGCGGGGGCGGTGTCCTCGTCCACCCGCACGTTCAGCTGGGTCTTCGCCATGCCTCGACGCCGGCGCGGATGCGCCGGCAGCGGCGAGGGCGCGCGGAAGGCCGCACGTGTACCGCGTGTGCGCACGGTCACATTACGCTCGGCCGGGGACGACCCCCCCGGCCGTACCGCCGCTCCGGGCCGCCATGAGGAGGCAGCGTGTCCAGTACTGCTGCGGAGCATCCGCCCGGCTCCGCCCCGGCCGCCGTCGCGGCCCGTGCCCGCGGGCTCACCAAGGCGTACGGCCAGGGCGAGGCGGCCGTGCTCGCGCTGGACGGGGTGGACGTGGACATCGCCCGGGGCCGCTTCACCGCGGTGATGGGCCCCTCGGGTTCCGGCAAGTCCACGCTGATGCACTGCCTGGCGGGGCTCGACACCGTCTCGGCCGGTCAGGTGTGGCTCGGCGACACCGAGATCACGGGCCTGCGGGAGCGGGAGCTGACCCGGCTGCGGCGGGACCGGATCGGTTTCATGTTCCAGTCGTTCAACCTGATCCCGACCCTGAACGCGCTGGAGAACATCACCCTGCCGATGGACATCGCGGGCCGCCGGCCGGACCCGCAGTGGCTGGACCGGGTCGTGGACACCCTCGGCCTGCGCGACCGGCTGGGCCACCGTCCGGCGCAGCTCTCCGGTGGCCAGCAGCAGCGCGTCGCATGCGCGCGGGCACTGGTCTCGCGGCCGGAGCTGATCTTCGCGGACGAGCCGACCGGGAATCTCGACTCACGGGCGGGCCTGGAGGTGCTGGGGTTCCTGCGCGAGGCCGTCGACTCCCTCGGCCAGACGGTCGTCATGGTCACCCACGACCCGGGCGCCGCCGCCCACTCCGACGCGGTGCTCTTCCTCGCCGACGGACGGATCGTGGACCGGATGGAGCATCCGACGGCGGAGGCGGTGCTCGAACGCATGAAGCGGTTCGACGTGCTGCGTGCCCAGACCGGCACCGCGCCGGGCGCGCCTCCTGCCGCCCCGGACGCACCCCGTCCGGCCGAAGGCACTCTGCGTCCCGCCGAGGGCGCCCCCCTTCCGGTCGAGGAGGGCTGACGCGTGCTCCGCGCGACCCTGCGCAGCTTCCTCGCCCACAAGGGCCGTCTGCTGCTGTCGGCGCTGGCGGTCGTGCTGTCCGTCGCGTTCGTGGCGGGCAGCCTGATCTTCTCCGACACGGTCACCCGCACCTTCGACCGGCTCTTCGCCTCCACCGCCGCCGATGTCACCGTGGCGCCGAAGGAGGACCTGCGCAGTTCGGGGCCGAGCGGCGCCGTGCAGACTCTGCCGGCCTCGCTCGCCGCCCGCGCGGCGAAGGCGCCCGGTGCCGCTTCGGCGCACGCGGACGTGAGCGTGCAGAACATCACCGTCGTCGACAGCCGGCATGAGTCCGTGAGCCCGACCACCGGCGCGCCCACCCTCGCGCGGGACTGGCACCTGACCGACCGCAGCCCGGTGGAGCTCACCTCGGGGCACGCCCCGCACGGAGTGCACGAGGCGCTGCTGGACGCCGACACCGCCCGCAAGAAGCACGTGCGGATCGGCGACACGCTGACCGTGCTGGCCCAGCCGGGCACCTTCACGGTCCGCGTGGTCGGGATCGCCACGTTCACCACGACCAACCCGGGCTCGGCCCTGCTGTACCTCGACCCGGCCCACGCGGCCCGGCTGCTGCTGGGGTCCGCCGACCGCGCCACCGCCATCTCCGTCACGGCGGCCCCGGGCGTGCGGGACGCCACGCTCAAGCGGCAGGTCACGGCGGCGCTCGGGCCGGGGCCGTACACCCTGAAGACGGCCGGTGAGCAGGCGAAGTCGGCGGCGCAGCAGCTCGGCACCTTCCTGAAGGTCATCAAGTACGTCATGGTGGGCTTCGCCGGGATCGCCGTGCTGGTCGGCGTGTTCCTGATCGTCAACACCTTCTCGATGCTGATCGCCCAGCGCACCCGGGAACTGGGGCTGCTGCGCGCGCTGGGCGCCGACCGGCGGCAGGTGCGCCGTTCCGTGCTCACCGAGGCCGTGCTGCTCGGCCTGATCGGCTCCACCCTGGGACTGGCGGCCGGGATCGGGCTCGCGTCGGGGCTGATCCACCTCATGGCCACGTTCGGGATGAACCTGACGACGGCCGAGATGGCCATCGGCTGGGTGACCCCGGTGACGGCTTACGCCGTCGGGGTCGGCGTCACCTTCGTCGCCGCGTATCTCCCGGCGCGGCGGGCCTCCGCCGTCTCCCCGATGGCGGCGCTGCAGGACGCCGAGGTCGCCGGGGTGGGCCGCCCGCTGAAGGCGCGGGCCATCGCCGGGGCGGTGGTGGGCGCGCTGGGCGCGGCGGCGCTCGCGGGCTGTGCGGCGTCGTCCCGGACGGCTACGTCGGCCTCGCTGCTCGGGCTCGGTGTGGTCCTCACCCTGATCGCGACCGTCGTCGCGGGACCGCTGCTGGTGCGCCCGGTGATCCGGGTGCTGGGCGCTGCCTTCCCGGCCGTGTTCGGTTCGGTCGGCCGGATGAGCCAGCGCAACGCCCTGCGCAACCCGCGCCGGACGGGGGCGACCGCGGCCGCCCTGATGGTCGGTCTCGCCCTCGTCGGCGGGCTGTCGGTGGCGAGCGCCTCGATCTCCCGCTCGTTCGACCAGCGGATCGACAAGACGCTCGGCGCCGACTTCGTGGTGCAGAGCGGGCGGTACACGGCGTTCTCCAAGGACGTCACCGCCCAGGTGCGCGCCACGAAGGGCGTCGGCCTGGTGGTGCGTCAGCGGCTCACGCCGGTCGCCGTGCGGCTGCCGGACGGGCGGCGCGTCGTGTCGACCGCGTCGGGCTACGGCCCACGGCTCGACGACGTGGCGCACCTGAGTTACGCCGCGGGTGGTACGCCGGGCGCGCTGGCCCCGGGCGGCATCGGCATGGACGCGGGGTTCGCCCGCGACCACGGCGTCCGGCTGGGCAGTGTGCTGCCGGTGGAGTTCCCGGGCGGGCGGCGCACGCAGCTGCGGGTGGGCGCGCTCACCGAACAGGAGGCCGCCGAGGGCTTCGGCATGAACGGCGGGCTGTTCCTCGGCCTCGGCACCGTGGAGCGGTACGTGCCCGGCGGACAGGACGCCGCGCTGTACGTCAACGCCGCCCCCGGCACGAGCGCCGACGTGCTGCGCTCCCGGCTGGAGCGGGCGCTGACGCCGTATCCGCAGGTGCAGGTGCGCAACCAGGCCGACTACAAGAAGCTGGTGCACGACCAGATCGCGGTGCTGCTGTACCTGGTCTACGCGCTGCTCGGGCTGGCGATCGTCATCGCGGTGCTCGGTGTGGTCAACACGCTGGCGCTGTCGGTGGTCGAGCGCACCCGGGAGATCGGGCTGCTGCGGGCGATCGGACTGAGCCGGCGTCAGCTGCGGCGGATGATCCGGTTGGAGTCGGTGGTCATCGCGGTGTTCGGCGCGGTGCTGGGGCTGGGGCTCGGGCTGGTGTGGGGGCTGTGCATGCAGCGGGTGCTGGCCCTGCAGGGCATGAAGGCGCTTGCGGTGCCGTGGTCCACGATCGTCGCGGTGGTGATCGGATCGGCGGTCGTCGGGGTCGTCGCGGCGCTGCTCCCGGCGTTGCGCGCCTCCCGTATGAACGTGCTGGCGGCGATCGCGCACGAGTGAGGGGGCAAGACGTCGCGCGGGCGGCGGCTGCTGTCCGGATCGTGGAATTCCGGGTCGGCGGGCGGCCCGTCTGATGTGATCGTCGTATGTCTGATCTTCGGATACGGGCCGCGGCGCCCGGCGACCTGGACACCGTGCTGGCCTTCTGGAAGACCGCCGCCGAGGGCACGAGCATCAGCGACGACCGGGACGGCGTGGAGCGGCTCGTCGCCCGCGACCCCGAGGCGCTGATCCTGGCCGAGCAGGACGGCGAGCTGGTCGGCACGGTCATCGCGGGCTTCGACGGCTGGCGCTGCCATCTGTACCGGCTCGCGGTCCACCCGGAGCGGCGGCGCCGGGGCATCGGCTCGGCGCTGCTGGCGGCGGCCGAGGAACGGTTCGCGGCGCTCGGCGGGCGGCGCGCGGACGCGATGGTCCTGGTGCGCAACGAGACCGCCCATGTGGCGTGGGGCGCGGCCGGTTACGGGCCGCAGGAACAGTGGCGGCGCTGGGTCAAGCCGCTCCCCTCCTGAGCATTTTTGCCCATCCTTTACTATTGGTGGACCACTCGGTCCTCCATGAAAGGTTGTGAGCGTCCGCCCATGGGCGAGCCCCCCAGTAGCCGACATCGCGCGATCCTTCCTGCCCTGTCCGACCATGGGACGGAGGTGACCCGATGATCGAAGTGCTTCTGCTGCTCGTCGCCGTGCTGCTGTCGCTCGCCTGCGGTGCCTTCGTCGCGGCCGAGTTCTCGCTGACCACGGTCGAACGCAGCGAACTGGAGCGGGCCGTGGAGCGCGGCGAGCGGGGTGCCGCGGGCGCGCTGAAGGCCGTACGGAACCTCACCTTCCAGCTGTCCGGCGCGCAGCTCGGCATCACGGTCACGAACCTGGTCGTCGGCATGCTCGCCGAGCCCTCGATCGCCAAGCTGCTGGCCGGTCCGATGCAGGCGCTCGGCCTGTCCCGGACGGCGGCGAGCTCGTTCGCCCTCGTGCTGGGCACGGCCCTGTCCACGGTGTTCCTGATGATCGTCGGCGAGCTGGTCCCCAAGAACTGGGCGATCTCGGCGCCGCTGGCCGTGGCCCGGCGGGTGGGGACCCCGCAGCGCCTGTTCAGCGCCGCGTTCCGCCCCTTCATCACCCACCTGAACAACACCGCCAACCGCGTGGTGCGCCGCTTCGGCATCGAGCCGGCCGAGGAACTGGCCTCCGCGCGCGGCCCGCAGGAGCTGGCCGCGCTGGCCCGGCACTCCGCCAAGGCGGGCGCCCTGGAGCCGGACACCGCCGAGTTGTTCGTCCGCACACTCAACCTCGCCGACCTCACCGCGGAGAACGTGATGACCCCGCGCGTGCAGGTCATCGCCCTGGACGCGCAGGCGACCTGCCAGGACGTGGCGAACGCGACCCGGGCGACGGGCCTGTCCCGCTTCCCGGTCTACCGCGGCAGCCTCGACACGGTCGTCGGCACCGCCCACGTCAAGGACGTGCTCGCCGTGCCGGCCGACCGGCGCCACCGGGTGCCCGTGTCGGAGCTGATGCGCGAGCCGCTGCTCGTCCCCGAGTCCCTCACCGTGGACCGCCTGCTGGACCGGTTGTCCGGCAAGCGGACGATGGCCGTGGTCATCGACGAGTACGGCGGTACGGCGGGTGTGGCGACGCTGGAGGACATCGTCGAGGAGGTCGTCGGCGAGGTCCGCGACGAGCACGACCCGCACGAGACGCCCGACCTGGCCCCGGCCGGCACCGACGAGGACGGCCGCGCGGTGTTCTCCGCCGACGGCGCCGCCCGCATCGACCAGCTGGCGCGGGTGGGCCTGAGGGCGCCGGACGGGCCGTACGAGACCCTGGCCGGGCTCGTCGCCGCCGAGCTGGGCCGCATACCGGCCGTCGGTGACGTCCTGCAGGTCGCCGGGTGGCGGATGGACGTGGTGGACGCCTCCGGGCGCCGGGCGGCGCGGGTGCTGCTGCACGCGCCGCTGGACGACGAGAAGCCGCACGGCGAGAAGGAGGTGCCGCGGTGACCGCGGTGCAGTTGCTGATCGGTCTGGCGACGCTGGTCGTCAACGCCTTCTTCGTCGGCGCCGAGTTCGCCCTGATCTCGGTGCGGCGCTCGCAGGTCGAACCGCACGCGGAGGCCGGCGACCGGCGGGCGCGCAGCGTGCTGTGGGGGCTGCAGCACGTGTCGGCGCTGATGGCCGCCGCGCAGCTCGGCATCACGCTGTGCACGCTGGTGCTCGGTGTGGTCGCCGAGCCGGCGATCGCGCATCTGCTGGAGCCGGTGTTCCACGCGGTGGGCGTACCCGAGAGCGCCGGGCACGCGGTGTCCTTCGTGATCGCGCTGGCCCTCGCGACGTATCTGCACATGCTGCTCGGTGAGATGGTGCCGAAGAACATCGCGCTCGCCGAGCCGGTGCGCAGCGCGCTGGTGCTCGGGCCGCCGCTGGTCACGCTCGCGCGGGCGCTGAAGCCGGTGATCTTCGCGATCAACGCCTTCGCGAACGCGCTGCTGAAGCTGATGCGGATCGAGACCAAGGACGAGGTGACGGCGACCTTCTCGGACGCCGAGCTGGCGCAGATCGTCAAGGACGCCGGTGAGGCCGGTCTGCTCGACGACCGCGCCACGGAACGGCTGCACGACGCGCTGGAACTGGGCAGCCGCCCGGTGCGCGACGTGGTGATGCCGCTGGAGCGGGTCGTCTACGCGCGCGTGGGCGTCACGCCGGAGCAGCTGGAGGGACTGTCGGCCGAGTCCGGGTTCTCCCGCTTCCCGGTGGTGGACGAGGGGCGGCGGATCGTCGGCTATCTGCATGTGAAGGACGCGCTGGACGCCTCGCCGCGGGACCTGCCGTTCCGGCTGCGGGACATGCGGCCGATCGCTCGGGTACGGGAGACGACGCCGCTGGACGACGTGCTCACCGCGATGCGCGGCAGCCGGACCCACCTGGCGGCGGTCCTGGGCGCGGACGGCCGGCTGGCAGGACTGGTGACGATGGAGGACGTCCTGCGGGAACTGTTCGGCCAGCGGGCGTGAGGGCGGGGGCGCGGGGAGGGAGGCCCGCCTGCGCGTGTGGAACGCGGGAAGAGAGGTGGGCCGACTGCGCCTCGGACGCGGGGAGGGAGGCAGGCCGACCGCGTGTCGGACGCGGGGAGGGAGGCCGACCGACCGCTGGGTATGCCGGGCGGGTTACCATCGCTGACGCCATGGACACGAACCCCGCCCACACCAGCCTGGTCGCCGTCGGCGACTCCTTCACCGAGGGCATGTCGGACCTGCTGCCGGACGGTACCTACCGCGGCTGGGCCGACCTCCTCGCGGCCCGGATGGCCGCCCGCACGCCCGGCTTCCGGTACGCCAACCTGGCCGTGCGCGGCAAGCTCATCGGGCAGATCGTCGAGGAGCAGGTGCCCGTGGCGGCCGCGATGGACGCCGATGTGATCACCCTGGTCGGCGGCCTCAACGACACGCTGCGGCCCAAGTGCGACATGGGACGGGTCAAAGGGCTGCTGACGGAGGCGGTGGAGCGCCTGGCGCCGTCCTGCAAGCAGCTCGTGCTCATGCGCAGCCCCGGCCGCCAGGGTCCGGTGCTGGAACGTTTCCGGCCGCGCATGGAGGAGCTCTTCGCCTGCGTCGACGACCTGGCCGCACGGCACGGGGCGCTGGTGGTCGACCTGTACGGGGCGCCCGGGCTGGCCGACCCGCGGATGTGGGACGTCGACCGTCTGCACCTCACCGCCGAGGGGCACCGGCGGGTGGCGGAGGCGGTGTGGCAGAGCCTCGGTCACGCGGCGGAGGACCCCGACTGGCACGCCGCGCTGCCCGCGGCGCTCCCCCCGAACTGGATCGCCCGCCGCGTCGCCGATGCCCGCTTCACCCGGCAGCATCTGCTTCCGTGGATAGGCCGCCGCCTGACCGGCCGCTCCTCGGGCGACGGCCGCCCGCCGAAGCGTCCGGAGCTGCTGCCCTACGACGCGTCGGGGACGTGAGGCTCCGCCGGGCCGGTGCTGCGGTGCTGCGCTGCTGCCGCGGGGGGTGCCTTTCGGGTGCCGGCCGGTGGGGGCTGGTCGCGCAGTTCCCCGCGCCCCTTGCGGGGTCGGTCACCGAGCCCGGCGTCCGTCGCGTTGCTCCCTGCGGCCCTGTTCAGGGTGGGTGATCGCGCCCGGTGCCGGAGAGAGCGGCGTGCTCCGAGGACGTGACCGAGGTCTCGTAGGTTCCGCCCAGCGGGGCCGCGGCGCTGGCCTGCAGGAATCGCCAGTAGAATCTGGACACGTGACTTCTGCGCCCGCCAAGCCCCGCATCCCCAACGTCCTCGCCGGACGCTACGCCTCCGCCGAGCTCGCCACGCTCTGGTCGCCCGAGCAGAAGGTGAAGCTGGAGCGTCAGCTCTGGCTCGCCGTGCTGCGTGCCCAGAAGGACCTCGGGATCGAGGTTCCGGACGAGGCGATCGCCGACTACGAGCGCGTCCTCGACACCGTCGACCTGGCCTCCATCGCCGAGCGCGAGAAGGTCACGCGGCACGACGTGAAGGCCCGTATCGAGGAGTTCAACGACCTCGCCGGGCACGAGCACGTGCACAAGGGCATGACCTCCCGCGACCTCACCGAGAACGTCGAGCAGCTGCAGATCCGGCTCTCGCTGGAGCTGATGCGCGACCGCACGGTGGCGGTGCTGGCGCGCCTCGGCAAGCTCGCGGGCGAGTACGGCGAGCTGGTCATGGCCGGCCGCTCCCACAACGTCGCCGCCCAGGCCACCACCCTCGGCAAGCGCTTCGCGACCGCCGCCGACGAGCTGCTCGTCGCCTACGGCCGCCTCGAGGAGCTGCTCGGCCGCTACCCGCTGCGCGGCATCAAGGGCCCGGTCGGCACCGCGCAGGACATGCTGGACCTGCTCGGCGGTGACGCCGCCAAGCTGGCCGACCTGGAGAACCGGATCGCGGGCCACCTGGGCTTCGCGCAGGCCTTCACCTCCGTCGGCCAGGTCTACCCGCGCTCGCTGGACTACGAGGTCGTCACCGCGCTGGTGCAGCTGGCGGCCGCGCCCTCGTCGCTGGCCAAGACGATCCGCCTGATGGCCGGGCACGAGCTGGTCACCGAGGGCTTCAAGCCGGGCCAGGTCGGCTCCTCCGCGATGCCGCACAAGATGAACACCCGCTCCTGCGAGCGCGTCAACGGCCTCATGGTCATCCTGCGCGGCTATGCCTCGATGACCGGCGAGCTGGCCGGCGACCAGTGGAACGAGGGCGACGTGTCCTGCTCCGTGGTCCGCCGCGTCGCGCTGCCGGACGCGTTCTTCGCGCTGGACGGCCTGCTGGAGACGTTCCTGACCGTCCTCGACGAGTTCGGCGCCTTCCCGGCGGTCGTGGCCCGCGAGCTGGACCGCTACCTGCCGTTCCTGGCCACCACCAAGGTGCTCATGGGCGCGGTGCGCGGGGGCGTCGGCCGTGAGGTCGCGCACGAGGCGATCAAGGAGAACGCCGTCGCCACCGCCCTGGCGATGCGCGAGCAGGGCGCCGAGCGCAACGACCTGCTGGACAAGCTCGCCGCCGACGAGCGCCTGCCGCTCGACCGCGAGCAGCTCGCGGCGCTGATGGCCGACAAGCTGTCCTTCACGGGCGCCGCCGCCGACCAGGTCGCCACGGTGGTCGGCCGCGTCGAGGAGATCGTCAAGCAGCACCCCGAGGCCGCGGGCTACACGCCCGGCGCGATCCTCTGACCTGCCCCGCACGATGCCCCGTTTCACCCAGGCGGAGCTGGAGGCCGCCCGCGAGCGTCCCGTACCGGACGTGGTCGCGGACGGCCTCCGCGTGCTGTTCTGCGGCATCAACCCCGGGTTGATGAGCGCCGCGACGGGCCATCACTTCGCCCGCCCCGGCAACCGCTTCTGGCCGGTCCTGCACCTGTCCGGCTTCACACCCCGTCTGCTGACCCCCGCCGAGCAGCACGAACTGCCGGCGTACGGGCTCGGCATCACCAACGTCGTCGCCCGGCCGACGGCCCGCGCCGACGAACTGAGCGCCGAGGAGTACCGGGAGGGCGGCCGGCTGCTGACCGCCAAGGTCGAGCGGCTGCGGCCGCGCTGGCTCGCCGTCGTCGGCATCACCGCCTACCGGGCCGCCTTCGCGGACCGCACAGCGCAGGTCGGGCCGCAGGAGCGCACGATCGGGGACACCCGTGTGTGGGTGCTGCCCAATCCGAGCGGGCTGAACGCGCACTGGACCGTCACGACCATGGCCGAGGAGTTCGCTCGGCTGCGGCGGGCAGCCGAGGACTGAGCGACGCGAGGCTGCGGCGGGCCGCCGAGGACTGAGCGGCGCGAGGCTGCGGCGGGCGGTCGAGCACCAAGCCGCCCCGGCTGCGGCCTGCCGCCCGGGGTACGGCAGGTCGCCCGGGTGTGGCGGGCCGCCGAGGATCAGGCCGCGTGGCCGCGGTCGGGTCGCCGAGACCAGGGCCGGTCAGGGCGGGTCTATCTCCGTGACGGCGGCGACCAGTTGTATCTCGTCGGCCGGGTCCCGGTCCGCGACGCCGAGCGCGACCCAGCGGCCGTCGTGGCCCGTCCGCCACACATTCAACTCGTCAGTACGCAGGCTGAGGCCGGCCCAGGGCTCGGGGATCTCCTCGCCCCTCGCCCAGCGTTCCCGCACGGTCAGCTGGCCCCACGGGGGCTGCTCGCCCCAGCGCTCGTCCAGGCGCCGGGCGAGCCCGTCCCGGCCGGCGTGGAAGTCCCTCGTCGTCCGCTCCCGCACCTGGGCGTCCGCCGCGCGCATCCCGTGGCTCGTCTCCAGACCCGCCGTGTAGTAACCGGGTCCGCCCGTGCCGAGGTCCCACCGGCATTCCTCCTCGGGGAACTCCCGGTCGCACAGCCGGTCGATCACGGCCAGGTACGTCGCGATGTCCATGTGATCCAGTAAAGCGGCCCCCACTGACAATTGGCGGGGCGTCAACCCCCGCTCCGGCTCAGGCGTCCCTGCGCCGCACGCTCCACATCCCTGCCCCCAGGGCGGCCGCCGTCCACAGCGCGGTCACCGCGAGCCCCGTCCAGGGTCCGAGCGCGCCCTGCGGGTGCTGGTGCATCACGGCCTGGCCGGCCCGGTCGGGCAGCAGGTCGGCGACACCGGCGGACACGTCACCGATGACGAAGGACACGATGAGCAGCAAGGGGATGAGCACGCTCAGGGTCGCGACGCCGCTGCGCAGCACGGCCGTGAGTCCGACCGCGAACAGGGCCATGAGCATCAGGTAGATGCCGCAGCCCGCGGCTCCCCGCAGTTCCTCGCCCGCCGACAGTCCCGCAGCCTTCTCCCCGAGCACCGCCCGGCCGATCGCCAGGGTGACGACGCCCGTGACCAGGCCGGCGGCCAGGGCTGGCAGGGCCACCGCCGTCGCCTTCGCGGCGAACCAGCGGCCCCGGTGGGGTACGGCGGCCAGGGAGACGCGCAGCGCGCCGCCCTGGAACTCCGCCGCCATGGCCGTCGTACCGAAGGCGATGGCGGCGATCTGGCCGAAGCTGACGCCGAAGAAGGCCGAGAAGAGGGGGTCGAAGTCGGTGCCGCCGGTGTCCAGGGCTGCGAGCGCGGAGAAGGCGGCGGTGGCGGCCAGGACCACGCCGAGGCTCATGAGCTGCGAGCGCAGTGTCCTGATCTTGATCCACTCGGCGTGCAGGGCGGGGGTGAATCCCATGGTCAGGCCTCCTGACGGGCTGCGGTGGACTCGGCTGCGGTGAACTCGGCTTCCGCCGCGGTGAGATCGAGATAGGCCTGCTCCAGCGTGCCCTCCTCGGCGGCCAGTTCGAGGAGGGGTACGCCGGCCGCGGACGCGATCCGGCCGATGTCCTCCACGCGCGCGTGGGGCACGCTCCATGCCCCGTCGTCCGCCTCGGTGGCGTCGTGGCCGTGCCGGGCGAGCGCCTCCTTCAGTGCGACGCCGTCCGTGGTGCGCACCCGGACGCGAGGCTGTACGCGTGCGTCGATGAAGGCGCGCATCGGCATGTCGGCGAGCAGCCGCCCTCGGCCGAGCACCAGGAGGTGGTCGGCGAAGGACGCCGTCTCGTTCATCAGGTGGCTGGAGACCAGGACTGTGCGGCCCTCGTCGGCGAGCCGGCGCAGCAGATGACGGATCCAGACGATCCCTTCGGGGTCGAGGCCGTTGGCGGGCTCGTCGAGCATCACCACCCGCGGGTCGCCGAGCAGGGCGGCGGCGATGCCGAGGCGCTGGCGCATGCCCAGGGAGTACGTCTTCACCCTGCGGTGCGCGGCAGGGGCGAGCCCGGTCTCCTCCAGCACCTGCTCGACCCGGCGCGGCGCGATGCGGTTGCTCGCGGCGAGGGCGAGCAGATGGGCGCGGGCGGTGCGGGAGCCGTGCGCGGACTGCGCGTCCAGCAGGGCGCCGACCTCGCGGAGCGGTTCGCCCAGGGTGGCGTAGGGACGGCCGCCGACGGTCGCGGTGCCGGCGGTCGGCCGGTCCAGGCCGAGGACGAGCCGCATGGTGGTGGACTTCCCGGCGCCGTTGGGGCCGAGGAAGCCGGTCACGCGGCCGGGTTCGACGCGGAAGGTGAGGTGGTCGACGGCGCGCCGGGAGCCGTACTCCTTGGTGAGGTCGTGGACGTCGATGCGGGTCATGGCCCTCACCCTGACGGGCCGTCGGGGTCCGGCTCCTCCCCCGCCGGTGGAGATCGTCTCCCCCGTGCGAGGGAGGTCCGTTGTCAGTGGCGGCTGGCACGATGACGTCATGATCCGCTGGTTGCGCCCGTT
The DNA here is from genome assembly GCF_055583185.1 of Streptomyces sp. NPDC104814. Taxonomy (NCBI): domain Bacteria; kingdom Bacillati; phylum Actinomycetota; class Actinomycetes; order Kitasatosporales; family Streptomycetaceae; genus Streptomyces; species Streptomyces sp. NPDC104814. Next base: position 428,819 of record NZ_JBVJOL010000004.1, read on the forward strand.
CGCTCGGGCCGTCACGTACACACGGTGGCTGCATCTGTTCGTGGCCGTCGTGTGGCCGGCGATGTGGCTGTTCATCGACGAGGCCTGGTGGGCGCCGGCCACCGCGGCCGTGGTGCTCGGCCTGTCCGGTCTGATCCCGGCGATGCGGACCGTGGAGGGCTTCCAGGCCCGGCTGTTGCTTCTCGGCCGCCGCCGGGACGGCCAGGCGCCGCTGATCGTCACCGACCCGGCGAAGACGTGGGGCGACCGCGGGCGGCTCGTGCTCTGGCTGGAGGTCCGGCTGCTGCTGGGCGCCCTGGTCTCCCAGCTGACCTTCCAACTGCCCCTGATGACAGCTGATCTGGTCCGGGCGGCGGTGGGCGGCCGGGGGGACAGCGGCGGAGGGCTGCGCCTGCCCGGCCATCACTGGGGATACGCGGTCCTCGCGCCGCTGCCGCTGCTCCTGCTGCCGGTCGTCGTCCTGGCCGGCGGCGAGCTGATCACCCGTGTCGCCCTGCGTCTGCTCGGGCCCTCACCGGCGGAGCGGCTCGCCGCGCTGGAGGAGCGCACCGAACAACTGCTGGAACGCAACCGCATCGCCCGCGAGCTGCACGACTCCATCGGGCACGCGCTGACGGTGGCGGTCGTCCAGGCGGGCGCGGCCCGCGCGGCGGGCGATCCGGAGTTCACGGACCGGGCGCTGGCGGCCATCGAGGACACGGGCCGGGCGGCGCTGGAGGACCTGGAGCGGGTGCTGGGCGTCCTGCGGGAGGCGGAGCGGCCGGTGAGCAGCCGGCCGACGCTCGCGGAGGCCGGGCGGCTGCTGGAGTCCGCGCGGGCGTCGGGCGCCGAGGTCGACGCCGAGCTGAGCGGCCCGCTGGAGACGGTGCCGGGGCCGGTCTCCCGTGAGGGGTACCGCATGTTGCAGGAGTCCCTGACCAACGTGCTGCGCCACGCGGGCTCGGTGCCGGTGCGGGTGCGGGTCGCCGCGGACGAGGCCCGGCTCCTGCTGGAGGTGCGCAATCCGCTGCCCGGCGAGATACCAGGGCCCGGCCGGGGCAGCGGGCTGCGCGGTATCCGCGAGCGGGCGGCCCTGCTCGGCGGCCGGGCGCACACGGGCCCCGACGGGACCGACTGGCAGGTGCACGTCGAGCTGCCGGTGGGGTGATCTAGGCTGGCCGGATGCCGGTCAGCGTTCTCCTCGTCGACGACGAACCCCTGGTCCGCGCGGGTCTGCGGGCCGTGCTGGAGGCCCAGTCCGACATCGAGGTCGTCGGGGAGGCGGCCGACGGGGCCGCGGTGATCCCGCTGGTGCGGCAGTTGCGGCCCGACGTGGTCGCCATGGACGTACGGATGCCTCTGCTGGACGGCATCGAGGCCACGCGCGCGGTGCTGCGCACCGTGCCCGATCCGCCGAAGATCCTCGTGGTGACGACGTTCGAGAACGACGAGTACGTGTACGGGGCGCTGCGCGCGGGCGCGGACGGGTTTCTGCTGAAGCGGGCCCGCCCGGCGGAGATCGTGCATGCCGTCCGGCTCGTGGCGGAGGGCGAGTCACTGCTCTTCCCGGCCTCGGTACGGCGCATGGCCGCCGAGTACGGGGACAGCGGCGGCAATCGAGCGGCCCGTGACCTGCTGGAGCGGGCGCGGCTGACCGAGCGGGAGGGCGAGGTGCTCCGGTTGATGGCCCGCGGGCTGTCGAACGCGGAGATCGCCGCACGGCTCGTCGTCGGCACGGAGACGGTGAAGTCGCATGTGAGCGGTGTCCTCGCGAAGCTGGGGGCACGGGACCGCACGCAGGCGGTGATCGTCGCCTACGAGTCGGGCTTCGTCACCCCGGGCTGAGCCGGCCGCGGCACGCCGGGGCCGGTCCGGTACGGCCCGCGTCTCGCCGGTGCCCGGCGTGCCGAGTACGATCCCGCCAACACGCGCACGAGCTGGGAGGACGGACGGTGGGGCGGCTGACCGGCGGGGATCCCTCGCTGCTGCGAAGGATCAATTCCGCGGTGGTGCTGCACGCGCTGCGGGCCACGGACTGCGCGACGCTGACGGAGGTCACCCGGGTCACCGGGCTGTCCCGGCCGACCGTCGAGGGCGTCGTGGACGATCTCATCCAGGCCGGCCTGGTGGTCGAGAAGGCGGCCGAGGAGGGCACGGCACGACGTCAGGGCCGCCCGGCGCGGAGGTTCCGGTTCCGCGCGGAGGCGGGGCATCTGCTGGGCGTGGAGATCGGCGCGCACCGGGTGGCCGCGCTGCTCGCGGACCTCGACGGGCGGGTGGTGGGCGCGCAGGCCAAGGACGTCGAGGAGGCGGCCGGGGCGGACGAGCGGCTGGAGCGGGTGCGGACCGCGGTGGCGGAGCTGCTGCGCCGCGCCGGGGTGCCGCGCAGCTCGCTGCGCGCGGTCGGCGTGGCCACGCCGGGGATCGTGGAGGCCGACGGGACGGTACGGCTGGGCACCGCGCTGCCCGGCTGGACGGGACTGCGGCTGGGCGAGCGGCTGAGCCGTTCCTTCAAGTGCCCGGTGCTGGTGGAGAACGACGCCAACGCGGCGGCCGTGGCGGAGCACTGGAAGGGCGCCGCCACCGAGTCCGACGACGTCGTGTTCGTCCTGGCGGGGCTGAGCCCGGGCGCGGGGGCGCTGATCGGCGGGCGCCTGCACCGGGGCTACGGCGGCGCGGCCGGCGAGATCGGCGCACTGCACCTGCTGGGGCGCGAGGCGACACCGGAGACCCTGCTGTCGACGACCGACGAGCCGCTGCACCCGCTGGACGAACAGGCCGTGGCCGCGGTGTTCACCCAGGCCCGCGAGGGCGACCTGCGGGCCCGTGCGGCGGTGGACCGTTTCATCCAGCGCCTCGTGCACGACGTGGCCGCGCTGGTGCTGGCGCTGGACCCGGAGCTGGTCGTGATCGGCGGCTGGGCGGCCGGTCTGGACGGGGTGCTCGCCCCGCTGAGCAAGGAGCTGTCCCGCTACTGTCTGCGGCCGCCGAAGGTGACCCTGTCGCTGCTGGGCGAGGCGGCGGTGGCGACGGGCGCCCTGCGGTTGGCACTGGACCATGTGGAGGAGCAGCTGTTCGCCGTGGACGGCACGGTGACCGCCCGCCGATGATCCCTTGGGGAAGGCGACGCGTCATGGCCGAGGACGTCGGGGTACGAGGCGAAAGGGAAAGCCGTGCGGGATCTGCCCGAGTCGGCGACGGAGCCGGACGGCTCCGTGGTCGTGCGTGTGCTCAGTTACAACGTCCGTTCCATGCGCGACGACGTCACGGCCCTCGCCCGGGTGATCCGGGCCTGCCGGCCCGACGTGGTCTGCGTGCAGGAGGCACCGCGGTTCTTCCGCTGGCGCAAGGCCGCGGCCCGCCTCGCCCACTCCTCCGGGCTGGTGTACGTCTCGGGCGGTGCCACCGCCTCCGGCCCCATGATCCTCTCCTCGCTCCGCGCCCATGTGGAGCACACCGAGGACGTCCTGCTGCCCCGCACCCCCGGCCTGCACCAGCGCGGCTTCGCGACCGCCGTCCTGCGGTTCGGCCGGTCCCGGCTGGGCGTGCTCAGCTGTCACCTGAGCATCCAGGACGAGGAGCGCTACGAGCAGGGCCGGCTGCTCCTGGAGCGGCTGTCCGCCTTGGGCGTGCCGCACGCCGTCGCCGCGGGAGACATCAACGACCGGCCCGACGGGCGCACCTTCGGGCTGCTCGCGGACGCCCTGCAGGACTGCTGGGCGACGAAGCCGTGGGGACGCGAGCACACCACGCGGCTGGGCGACCCGCTCCAGCGGATCGACGCGGTCTTCGCGACGGCGGGGATCCGGGTGCTGGGCTGCGGGGTGCCGATGGGGCTTCCCGGGATCGCGGAGCGGGACCTGAGGGCGGCCACGGATCACCTGCCGGTGCTGGCCGCGTTGCACGTGCCCGCCGCGTGACGCGGGACACCGGGAACGCCTCGTCCGGTGCCCTGAGCGGCCTGTGCGGGCCTGCGGCCGGTCCGGGCCGTGACAGACAGCGCGCCTTCGAAGCCGGCCTCGCGCCATTGGCCCGTACCCCTCCCGGGTCGGTCCCGCGACCGGCCGTACCCCTCTCCGGCCGGTCCGTCGCACCTGGCCGGCCCACGGGCGCGGCTGAGGTGACGAGGGGTCAGGACGGCCGCTGCTCCGGATCGGGGCAGGACGCGCGGCGCTCCGACTCGGAGGCGGGTCAGGACGGCTGGCGCCCCGGCTCGGGCGCGGTCAGGACGCGCCGCGCTCCGAGTTGGGGACAGGTCAGGACACCCGGCGCTCCGAGTTGGGGACAGCTCAGGACGCGCGGCGCTCCGGGTCGTGGTGGATCTCCACGCCGCCGGAGTCGCCGAAGGTGAGCCGGCAGGTGTCGGCGCGATAGGTGGCGACGGACAGTGCGGCGGTGTGGCCACCGGCGAAGTAGCGGGTGGTGACGACGAGGACGGGCGCCCCGGGGAGCCGGTCCAGCGCCTTGGCGTCGTCGGCCCCGGCCGAGCCCAGCTCGACGGCGCGGTCCTGGCCTGCCGCCTCCCGGCGCTGCAGTTCGCGCAGCACGGCGCGGGCGCGGGCCGGACCGGAGGGTGCGTCGATGCCGGTCAGCTCGGGCACGGAGGCCCGCGGGATGTAGAGCAGCTCCGCGGCGACCGTCTGGCCGTTGTTGACGCGGGTGCGGCGCACGATGTGCACCGCCTCGTCGCGGCCGGTCTCCAGGGCGTCGGCGACCGCGGCGGGCGGCACGGCCAGGTCGCAGTCGACCGGCTGCCAGGCGTCGCCGCCTGCGCTCGGCCAGGTGTGTTCCTCGGTGCCGACGGCCACGCCCATGCGGGGCGGCGCGACGGTGGTGCCCACGCCGCGGCGGCGCTGCAGGCGGCCTTCCAGCTCGAGCTGTTCCAGGGCCTGTCGGAGGGTGGCGCGGGCGACGCCGAAGCGGGCGGCCAGCTCACGCTCGTTGGGCAGGATCTCACCGACCGCGAACTCGGAGTCGAGCGCCTCGGTGAGAACGGTCTTGAGGTGCCAGTACTTGGGTTCCGGCACCGTCTCCAGCTGCGTGGTCCCCACCCTGTCCTCCGCGATGCCTGATCCGGCGGCGTTTAGCGCCCTTGTTTATTAAAGGTTGTTGCACTTGTCTGTGACCATAAGACGGCCCACACCCTTGGTCAAGACCAATCCTCGGTCTCCCGTCGGGTTCACCGGCGCGCGGCCGAGCCGCGCTTGGGGGCTACCCGCCAGTAGCAATTACTGACAAGCTGTCTACTCGGCGTCCGTCCGTGAGTCCCCGAGGAGCCCCGCATGTCCGCCACGCTCTCCTTCAAGGTCCCCTCCCCGCACGGTCCGCAGCCGGTGACCGTCTCCTACGCGCGCGCGGGCCGCGGCGCCCCGCTGCTCCTGCTGCACGGCATCGGCCATCACCGGCAGGCCTGGGACCCCGTGGTGGACATCCTCGCCGCCGACCGTGACGTGATCGCCGTGGACCTGCCGGGATTCGGCGCCTCCCCCGCGCTGCCGCAGGCACTGGCGTACGACCTGCCCACGACGACCGCCGTGTTCGGTGCGCTGTGCGAGGCACTGGAACTCGACCGCCCGCATGTGGCGGGCAATTCCCTGGGCGGGCTGATCGCCCTGGAACTCGGCCGCGAGCGGCTGGTGCGGTCGGTCACCGCCCTGTCCCCGGCCGGCTTCTGGTCCGAGGCCGAACGGCGGTACGCGTTCGGCGTCCTGCTGGCCATGCGCGGCATCTCCCGCCGGCTGCCCCTGCCGCTGGTCGAGCAGCTGTCCCGCTCGACGGCCGGCCGCACGGTGCTGACCAGCACCATCTACGCCCGTCCCGGGCGCCGCGCCCCGCAGGCCGTGGTCGCCGAGACCCGGGCGCTGGCCGAGGCGACGGGGTTCGCGGCGACGCTCGCGGCCGGCGCCGCCGTCCGGTTCGACGACGACCTTCCCGGCATCCCGGTCACCGTGGCCTGGGGCAGCCGGGACCGCCTGCTGGTGCCCCGTCAGGGCGTGCGCGCCAAGCAGGTCATGCCGCGGGCCCGGCTGGTGCGGCTGCCCGGCTGCGGGCACTGCCCGATGAACGACGACCCGGCCCTGGTCGCGCGGGTCATCCTGGACGGCAGCCGAGACTGACGTCACACTCGCACCGGCAAAGGGCTGACGCTTCGTCAGCCCCTTTGCCGTACACCGGGACAGGTCGGCATCAGGGTGATCGGCCGGGGCTCGGCGCCGCCTGCGGCGGCCGGAACACAGGCAGTTGTTCACTTGTGGTTTCCGTGTGCGCCGGGGAGCGCCAGTAGGTGTGGGATGCACATCGGCTGATTCCCGCCCCTGGAGGCCCTTCATGTCGCACCGTCCGCATCCCGGCCGCCGCAGCGTGCTGCGCGGCTCGCTGGCCGCGTCGGCGGCCCTGTCCCTGCCGGCCGGGCTCGGCGCCGCACCGGCGTTCGCGCTCTTCGGGCGCCCCGAGGCGGGCTGGGGCGTGCAGGCGGGGGACGTGACCTCGGAGTCCGGTCTGATCTGGGTGCGGTCGGACCGCGCCGCCCGCATGATCGTCGAGACGTCGGCGACCGAGTCGTTCCGCAACCCGCACCGCCGGCTGGGCCCTCTGCTCGGCCCGGACACCGACTTCACCGGGACGACCCGGCTGCACGGCCTGCCGCCCGGCGAGCAGATCCACTACCGGGTACGGCTCGCCGACCCCGACGACCCGCGCCGTACCGGCGAAGCCGTGACCGGAACCTTCCGCACGGCGCCCGTACGGCGCCGGCAGGGCGTGCGGTTCGTGTGGTCCGGCGATCTGGCCGGCCAGGGCTGGGGCATCAACGAGTCCATCGGCGGCTACCGCATCTTCGACGCGATGGCGAAGCTGGACCCGGACTTCTTCCTGTGCAGCGGCGACACCGTCTACGCCGACGGCCCCGTCGCGGCCACGGCCGCGCTGCCGGACGGCTCGGTGTACCGGTCGGTGACCAGCGAGGAGAAGTCGCACGTCGCCGTGACGCTGGCCGACTACCGCGGCAACTTCCGCTACAACCTGCTCGATGCGGCGCTGCGCCGGTTCAACGCGCAGGTGCCGAACATCGTCCAGTGGGACGACCACGAGGTCCGCAACAACTGGTACCCGGGCGAGGTCATCGCCTCCGGCACCCCCTACCCGGCCGGCACCCGGCTGGACGACCTGGCGGCGCGCGCCCGGCGTGCCTTCGCCGAGTACTTCCCCGTCTCCAGCCTGGGCGCGCGCGGTGACGGCCGCATCTACCGCGTCGTCCACCACGGCCCGTTGCTGGACGTCTTCGTGCTCGACATGCGGACCTACCGCAACGCCAACTCCCCCGACGACCAGACCACCGACCCGCAGGGCATCCTCAGCCGTGAGCAGCTGGAGTGGCTCAAGCGGGAGCTGGCCCGCTCGCGCGCGGTGTGGAAGGTGATCGCCGCGGACATGCCGCTCGGACTGGTGGTGCCGGACGGGGTGGAGGGCAGAGCGAACTTCGAGGCGGTGGCGCAGGGCGATCCGGGCGTCCCGCTCGGCCGTGAGCTGCAGATCGCCGAGCTGCTGCGGTTCGTCAAGCACCGGCGGATCACGGGCACGGTGTGGCTGACCGCCGACGTGCACCACACCTCGGCCCAGCACTACGACCCCTCGCGGGCCGCGTTCAAGGACTTCGAGCCGTTCTGGGAGTTCGTCTCCGGACCGCTCAACGCGGGCGCCTTCCCGGCCAGCGCGCTCGACGGCACCTTCGGCCCCGACCGGGTGTTCGTGAAGGCGCCGGCCAGGGGGAACGTCTCGCCGGCCGAGGGCTACCAGTTCTTCGGCGAGGTCGACATCGACGGGGACAGCGGTGAGCTGACGGTCCGGCTGCGCGAGCAGGACGGCACGGTGCTGTTCACGCAGGTGCTCCAGCCGGGCCGCGTCGGCCAGTGAGAGGGGTGTGAGGGTTCGCGTACCCTCGGTGTCCGTGCCGCGCCCCGGCGTCATCCCCCGGAGCGCGGCGCGGGTCAACTCCCCGCCGGTGCGCGGCCGTCGACTCCCTCGCAACGCGACTGTGACGTAACGGGCAAAAACTCTGGAAGCACGCTTTACCCATCGGTCACAAGACGTTCGTGATCACGCAACACCGTTCCTCCACAGTGGGTGCATGAGGAGAGAGATTCCCGATGTGAAGCGTGCCCGGCACGGTCGGCCCGTCCACCACTGGCGGCGCGACGTGGTGGAGCTGGCCGCGATGTTCACGGCCGTGGCGGTCGCCGACGGCGTGGCCAACCTGATCGGGCACGGCCCCGACGGACCGGTGCTGCTGGTGGCGTCGGCGGTGGTGCTGACGGCCACGGCCGGCTTCCACACATGGTGGTCACGCAGGCACGGACACGCCCCGCCGACCGGTGATACCGGCGCCCGGCCGGGCTCCGCCGAGCCGCCGGCCGGGCAGGACGCCCCGGCGCCGCGGTCCGCGGACGCGGTGGGCGGCGAGAGCACCCTGTGGCGGATGCGTACGACCGTGCGGGACCAGCCAGGCTCGCTGGCCGCGCTGTGCACGGCCCTGGCCGACCACCAGGTCGACATCCTGAGCCTGCAGGCGCATCCGCTGGGCGACACCGCCGTGGACGAGTTCCTGCTGCGCTCCCCCGGCACCCTGACGGCCGCCGAGCTCATGCGGGTGGTGGCCCTGGCCGGCGGCACCGGCACCTGGACCGAGCGCGCCGACGCCCACGATCTGGTGGACGCCCCGACCCGGGTCCTGGGCCTGGCCACCCGTACCGCCCTGGACACCGCGGAGCTGCCGCTGGCGCTGCGCCAGCTGCTCGGCCGCTGCACCATCCGGTCGCTGCCCGCGTCCTCCTCCGGCGGCGCCGACGACGTCCCGGAGGAGGGTGTGCTGGAGGACACCGTGCTGCGGCTGCGGGCGCCCGAGGGCGGCGTCCTCACCGTGGAGCGGCCGTATCTGCCGTTCACGCCGACCGAGTTCGCGCGGGCCCGTGCGCTGGTGGAGCTGGACGCACGCCTCGGGCCGCGGGTCCCGGTCGGCGCGGACGTGCTGACACTGCCGGAGGGCAACCCGATCTCCGTGCGGCGGGCCGACACCGGGGACCTCGAGGCCGCGAAGGCGATGCACGAGCGGTGCTCGGCGCGCACGCTGTCCCTGCGTTACCACGGCCCGGTCAGGGACGCGGACCGCTATCTGAACCACCTGCTCAGCCCGCGCTTCGGACGCACCCTCGCCGTGCGGACCGCCTCCGGCCGCATCGTCGGCCTCGGCCATCTGCTCTGGGACGGCGACGAGACCGAGGTCGCCCTGCTCGTCGAGGACGAGTGGCAGCGGCGCGGTATCGGCGGCGAACTGCTCGGCCGGCTGGTCGCGATGGCGGTCGAGGCGGGCTGCGAGAGCGTGTACGCGGTCACGCAGGCCTCCAACACCGGGATGGTCGCCGCGATGCGCGGCCTCGGGCTGCCCCTCGACTACCAGATCGAGGAGGGCACGCTGGTCATCACCGCCCGCCTGGACGCGACCCCGGTCGGCTCCCGGCTCCCGTACGACCGGCAGCGTCCGGGTGCGGAGCGGTACGACGGCAGTGCGGCGCAGTACGACAGCAGCGTGCCGCGGGACTGAGGCGCCCCGGGGGGGCGGCCCGACGGTGTTCCGCCGGGCCGCCTCCCCCGTCGCCCTTGGCGCTGCTCCGCCGGACAGCCTCCCCGCCGGCCTTCGCGGCGATCCCCGGGACGCCCCCCGCCGGCCTTCGCGGCGATCCCCGGGACACCCCCCGTCGGCCTTCGCGGCGATCCGCCGAAGGCTCCCCCGGCCGTGGCGGTCAGGGCGGCGTGATCATGCTCTGCCCCTGGGTCAGCGCGCGGCGGCCGCGCTCGTCGTGGTCCTGTCCGCCGCCCCGGCGAGCGCCCCGTCCAGGTCGGCCCACAGGTCGTCCACGTCCTCCAGGCCCACCGACATCCGCAGCAGCCGGTCGCTCACGCCGGCCCCGCGGCGGTCGTCGGCGTCCACGATGCGGTGGCTGATGGACGCCGGGTGCTGGATCAGCGTGTCGACGCTGCCGAGGCTGACCGCCGGGGTGATCAGCCGTACCCCCGCGATGACCTCGTGCGGGTCGCCGTTCACCTCGAAGGCGACCATCGCGCCGCCGATGCGCGGGTAGTGGACGCGGGCCACACGCGGGTCGGCGGCGAGCCGGCGGGCGAGTTCGGCGGCGTTCGCGGAGGCGGCGCCCACCCGGACCGGCAGGGTGGACAGGCCGCGCAGCAGCAGATAGCCGGCCAGCGGGTGCAGGACGCCGCCGGTGGCGAACCGCACCTGGCGCAGCCGCCCGGCGAACTCCTCGTCGCAGGCCACCACGCCCGCCATCACATCGCCGTGGCCGCCGAGGTACTTGGTGGCGCTGTGCAGTACGAGGCGCGCGCCCCGCTCGGCGGGCCGCTGGAGCACCGGCGTGGCGAAGGTGTTGTCGGCGAGCAGCGGCACCGAGCCGCAGGAGTGGGCGACGGCCCGCAGGTCGATCTCCGCGAGGGTGGGGTTCGCCGGGGTCTCGACCATGACCAGGCCGGTGTCCGGGCGCAGCGCGTCGGCTATGCCGGCCGGGTCGGTCCAGGTCACCTCGGTGCCGAGCAGTCCGGCCGTGAGCAGGTGGTCGCTGCAGCCGTACAGCGGCCGTACGGCGACGACGTGCCGCAGGCCCAGCGAGGCGCGCACCAGCAGGACGGCGCTCAGCGCGGCCATGCCGCTGGCGAACGCGACCGCGGACTCGGTGCCCTCCAGCTTCGCCAGCGCGGTCTCGAAACGGGCGACGGTCGGGTTGCCGAGCCGGGCGTAGACGGGCGGGCCGTCCAGGTCGGCGCCGGTCGTCGCGAAGGCGTCGATCCGGGCGGCCTCACCGCGGCTGTCGTACGACGGGTACGTGGTCGACAGGTCGATGGGCGGGGCGTGCAGGCCCTGGCGGGCGAGGTCGTCGCGGCCGGCGTGCACGGCCTCCGTGGCCAGTGCTCTGCGGGTCGTACGGGCGGTGTCCACGGGCGCCTCCACAGGGGTCTCCTCGGGGTCCACGCGGGCACCCCTGGCCGTTCCAGGGGTCCCCCGGGCGGGGCGGCTGGAGATCAGCTCGACCCTGACCGGAAGGGTGAACACCGGCCGGGATGTTGTGGCCGAAACCCGTGCTACGTTCGGCGTATGGCCGAATCCGTCGTACTGGATCCGGTCGATCTGCATCTGCTACGGCTGCTGCAGAACGACGCCCGGACCACCTATCGGGACCTCGCCGCGCAGGTCGGGGTCGCCCCGTCGACCTGTCTGGACCGGGTGACGCGGCTGCGCCGCTCCGGCGTGATCCTCGGCCACCAGCTGCGGCTGAACCCGGCCAAGCTGGGGCGCGGCCTGGAGGCGCTGCTGTCCGTGCAGGTCAGACCGCACCGGCGGGAGCTGGTGGGACCGTTCGTCGAGCGCATCCGGGCGCTGCCGGAGTCCCGGACCGTCTTCCATCTCACCGGCCCCGACGACTACCTCGTGCACGTCGCGGTCGCGGACATGGCGGATCTGCAGCGCCTGGTCCTGGACGACTTCACCGCCCACCGTGAGGTGGCCCGCGTGGAGACCCGGCTGATCTTCCAGCAGTGGGACTGCGGGCCCCTGTTGCCGCCGGAGCGCCCGGGGACGCCGTGACGTGACGCCGGGGAGGCGCCGGTTCCGGTGTGCCGTCGGGCGGAATCCGGCCGCCTCGGGCAGCCGTAGGGGAAACCCGGCAGACGCGGTGGCGGCGCGCGTACGAGGATGTCCGCATGTCAGAGACCAAGAGCCCGCTGCCCCGCGAGGTCGCCGACGCCTACGTCGACGACCTCATCGCCCTCGACCCGATCACCGGCACCTACCTCGGCGTACCGGAGAGCTCACGCCGGATGCCCGACACGTCCCCGGCGGGCGCCGACGCGCTGGCCGCTCTGGCGCGGGCCACCCTGGCGAAGCTGGACGAGGCCGAGCGCCGGCCCGGCGCGGACAGCGACATCGAGCGGCGCTGCGCGCGGCTGCTGCGCGAGCGGCTCACCGCCGAACTCGCCGTGCACGAGGCCGACGAGCACCTGCGTGCCGTGGGCAACCTGCACACCATGCCGCACCAGGTGCGCGAGGTGTTCACGGTGACCCCGCAGGAGACCGAGGAGGACTGGGCGGCGATCGCCGAGCGGCTGCGCGCGGTGCCGCGGGCCCTGGCCGGGTACCGCGAGTCCCTGACGCTCGGCCTGGAGCGCAAGCTGTACGCCGCGCCCCGCCCGACCGCCACCTTCGTGGGGCAGCTCACCGAGTGGGCGGACACCGGGCAGGGCCGGGGCTGGTTCGAGGACTTCGCGGCCGCCGGCCCGGACGCGCTGCGCGCGGAGCTGGACGGCGCGGCGCGCGCGGCGACCGCCGCCGTCGCCGAACTGCGCGACTGGATGCGCGACGTGTACGCCCCCGCCGTCGAGGGCGCCCCGAACACGGTGGGCCGCGAGCGCTACGCCGTCCTGTCCCGCTTCTTCAACGGCACCGACATCGATCTGGACGAGGCGTACGCCTACGGCTGGGCCGAGTACCACCGGCTGCTCGGCGAGATGCGGCAGGAGGCGGAGAAGATCCTGCCCGGCGCCGCGACCCCGTGGGTGGCGCTCGCGCACCTCGACGAGAACGGCCGGCACATCGAGGGCGTCGAGGAGGTCCGTGCCTGGCTGCAGGGCCTGATGGACGAGGCCATCGACGCGCTGGACGGCACCCACTTCGAACTCGCCGAGCGGGTGCGGCGGGTGGAGTCCCGCATCGCGCCGCCCGGCGGCGCGGCGGCGCCCTACTACACGTCCCCGTCGGAGGACTTCTCCCGCCCCGGGCGCACCTGGCTGCCCACGATGGGCCAGACCCGCTTCCCGGTGTACGACCTGGTGTCGACCTGGTACCACGAGGGCGTGCCCGGCCACCATCTGCAGCTCGCCCAGTGGACGCACGTGGCCGGAGACCTGTCCCGCTACCAGTCCTCGGTGGGCATGGTCAGCGCCAACGCCGAGGGCTGGGCCCTGTACGCGGAGCGCCTGATGGACGAGCTGGGCTTCCTCAAGGACGCCGAGGAGCGCATCGGCTACCTGGACGCCCAGATGATGCGCGCCCTGCGGGTCATCGTGGACATCGGCATGCACCTGGAGCTGGACATCCCGGCGGACTCGCCGTTCCACCCGGGTGAGCGCTGGACGCCGGAGCTGGCGCAGGAGTTCTTCGGTTCGCACAGCAGCCGGCCCGCGGACTTCGTGGAGAGCGAGCTGACCCGCTATCTGACGATGCCGGGCCAGGCCATCGGTTACAAGCTGGGCGAGCGTGCCTGGCTCACCGGCCGGGAGAACGCCCGTGCACGGCACGGCGACGCCTTCGACCTGAAGGCGTGGCACATGGCCGCGCTCTCCCAGGGCTCGCTGGGCCTGGACGACCTGGTGGAGGAGCTGTCCCGGCTGTGACCGGGGGCGGGGGTGGCGGTCCGTACCGTCACCCCCGCTTTCCGTTTCCGGGTCAGCAGCCGCAGTCCTCGGCGTCCACCGGTGCGGTGAGCGGGTCGGCGGCGCGCTGCTCGTCGCCCTGCCAGGTCTCGTACGCGAACCCCTCGCGCACCCAGTACTCGAAGCCGCCGAGCATCTCCTTGACCTGGTAGCCGAGTTCGGCGAGGGCGAGCGCGGCGCGGGTCGCGCCGTTGCAGCCGGGACCCCAGCAGTACGTCACGACCGGGGTGTTCCTGTCGAGGAGCTGCTCGGCCTGCTCGGGGATCAGCGCCGTGGGCAGGTGGACCGCGCCGGGGACGTGGCCCTGGTCCCAGGAGGCGGTGGAGCGGGAGTCCAGGACGACGAAGCCGGGGTCGCCGCCCGCCGCGAGGGCGGCGGCGACGTCGGAGACGTCGGCGTGGAAGGTGAGCGAGGCGCGGAAGTAGGCGGCCGCCTCGGCGGGGGCGGCGGGCGCGACGCGCAGGACGGGGTTGGCGGTCGTCGTGGTGGTCATGGGCCGGCCTTTCAGTGGTGTCCGATGCGACGAGCGCGGTCGTCGAGGCGACGCAGGCTGTCGTCGAGGCGACGCGGGCTGTCGTCGAGGTGACGGAGGCTGTCGTCGATGTCCTGAAATCTACGGCCCGTTGATCATCTTCCTGAAGGGGTGTTCCCCGGCGTGAACCTTGTGCGGCCGTCGATTCCCCTGCTATCCCTCGGGGATGACCGCGTTTTCCCCGGACGCCACCGACTGGCGCATCCTCGACGTCCTCCAGCGCGACGGACGCGCCAGCTTCGCCGAGCTGGCCCGAGCCGTCTCCATGTCCGCGAGCGCGGTCACCGAACGGGTGCGCCGGCTGGAGGAGGCCGGGGTGATCAAGGGGTACGCCGCGGTCGTGGACCCCGAGCGGCTGGGGCTCGGGATCCTGGCGTTCGTGCGCCTGCGCTACCCCAACGGCAACTACAAGCCGTTCCACGACCTGGTCGCCGCCACGCCGGAGATCCTGGAGGCGCATCACGTGACGGGCGACGACTGTTTCGTCATCAAGGTCGCCGCCCGGTCCATGCGGCACCTGGAGGAGGTGTCGGGCCGGATCGGCGCGCTCGGCTCGGTGACGACGAGCGTGGTCTACTCGTCGCCGCTCGCCCGCCGGGCGCTCGGTCAGTAGACGCGCCCCGCCGCTCGCCGGGTCAGTGACCGCGCCGCCGCAGCACCGACCCGGATCTGCCCTTGACCACCTCGAGCTGGGCGTGGATGCGGCGGCGCAGGTCGGGGACATGACTGACGATGCCGACGCTGCGGTCCCGCTCGCGCAGTGAGTCGAGCACGTCCAGGACCTCGTCGAGGGTCTGGTCGTCGAGACTGCCGAAGCCCTCGTCGATGAAGAGCGTGTCCAGCCGCACCCCGCCGGCCTCGTCGGTGACGACGTCGGCGAGGCCGAGCGCGAGCGCGAGGGAGGCGAAGAAGGTCTCGCCCCCGGACAGGGTCGCGGTGTCGCGTTCACGGCCGGTCCAGGCGTCGACCACGTGCAGGCCGAGACCGCTGCGGCCGCGCCCGGTGCGGTCGTCGGAGTGGACCAGGGTGTAGCGGCCGGACGACATGCGCCGCAGCCGGGCGGTCGCCGCGGCGGCGACCTGTTCCAGCCGGGCCGCCAGCACGTAGGACTCCAGGCGCATCCGGCGCTCGTTGTCGGCGGACGTGCCGGCCGCGAGGGCGGCGAGCCGGGCCACCCGGTCGTACTCCTCGCGCAGCGGGGCGAGCCGGCGCACGCCCTGCTCGGCACGCGCGGAGAGACCGTCCAGTTCGGTGCAGCGGCGGGCGGCGGCGTCGCACGCGGAGGCGGCGGCGCGCAGCCGGTCGGCGGCCGCGGCGGCGGCCCGCTCGGCGGCGCCGAGGTCGGCGGGCGGCTGCCGGTCGGCGGCCGCGGCGTCGGTCTCGGCGAGCGTCGCGCGGACGGCGGCCTCCTCGGTCTGCCAGGCGTCCAGTCGCCGTTGCAGCTCGCGGTGCTCGACGTCGGTGAGCAGCGCCTCGGCGGCTGCCTGCGGGGTGTCGAACCCGGCGCGGAACGCGGCGTCCGCGAGTCGCGCGTCGGCGTCCTTGAGCCGCTGGGCGGCGTCCTCGGCGGCGCGCACGGCCTCGGCGGCGTCGGTGAGCAGGGCGGCCCGGCGCTCCAGCTGCGCGGCGCGCGCGGCCACACTGCCGGCGGCGCCGCGGGCCTGCGCCAGTTCCTCCTCCAGCAGCGCCCGTTCACGCTCCAGGCGCTCGCGGTGGCCGACGCGGGCGGCGGCGCGCACGGCCGCTTCCTGGCGTTCGGCGCCGCGCCGCTCGCGTTCCTGTTCCGCCCGGCGCAGGTCCTCCTGGGCGGCGTGCAGCGCGGAGGCGTCCCGCCGGGCCGCGGCGAAGAGGCGCTCCACCTCGTCCGCCTCCCGGGCGAGCCGGTCGGCCGGGTCGTCGCCGGCCTCGGCGGTGGCGGCGGCCAGCGCCTCGCGTACGGCGGCAAGGCGCCGCTCGGCGTCGCTCTGCCGCTGCTGTGCCTGCTGGTAGGCGGCCAGCGCCGCGTCCTCGGCCTCGCGGTCGATGTGCCCGGCGTCCTTGCGGGCGGGCGCGGGGTGCTCGGTGGCGCCGCACACCGCGCAGGGTTCGCCGTCGGCGAGGCGGGCGGCGAGTTCGGCGGCGATGCCGTCGAGCCGCTGTTCCTTGACGTCCAGCCAGTGCTCCCTGGCCGCCGACACGGCCTCGCCGGCCCGGCGGGCGAGGTCGGCGGCCGCCGCCGTCTCCTCGGTGAGCCGGTCGCGCTCGCGGGCGGCGCGCAGCCGGCGCTGGGCGGGCTCGCGCCGCTCGGCGAGCTGCTCGGCCCGGGTCGCGGCCTCCTGGGCGGTGTCGATACGGCTCTGCAGGCCGGCGCGGGTCTCCTGCCACCCGGCGAGCCATTGCTCGGCGTCGGCGAGGACGTCGTCGTCGGCACGTTCCTGGCGGTCCAGGCCGGCGCGTTCGGCGAGGAGGGCGGCGAGGCGCTGTTCGGCGCGGCGGGCGGATTCCAGGCCGCCCAGCTCCTCGGCGGCCCGGCGCGCGGCGGCGGCGAGCCCGGCCGCCCCGGCCTCCGCGTACGTGTCGGGCAGCAGGGCACGCGTGCGTGTTTCCTGCCGGGCGGCGCGCTCGTGTTCGGCCTCGGCGTCGTCCCGCAGCCGCAGCGCGGGCGCCACGGCCTCCGCCTTGCGGGAGCGCTGCATGCGCGCCTGTGCCGCCTGGTACGCCTCGGAGCGCTCCTCCAGCGCCCGGGCCCGCTCCCGGGCCTGCGCGAAGCGGGCCTGGAGCCGGGCCAGTTCCCGGGTGTCCTCCAGCGCGCGGTCCGCGGCGGCCTGCGCGGACTCGGCGGCCGCGAGACGGCAGCGGGCCACGGCGAGCTGCTCGCGGGCGGTGGAGCGGGCGACCGCGGCGGCGCCCAGCACGGCGTCGGCCAGGCCCGGCTCGCCCGGTGTCAGCTCGGGCAGCTCCATGGCGTCACCGGCGGCCTGCTGCATGCGGTGGGCGTCGGCGAGCAGCGCCGCGTCGCCGTCGCGCACCCGCGTCTCGGTCGTACGGCGGCGCTCGGCGAGCCGTTTCTCGACGTCGGCGAAGCGCTGGGTGTCGAAGAGCCGGCCGAGCAGACGGCCGCGGGCCTCGGCGTCGGCGCGCAGAAAGCGGGCGAAGTCGCCCTGGGGCAACAGGACGACCTGGCAGAACTGCTCGCGGCTCATGCCGAGCAGCTGGGTGATCTCCTCGCCGATCTCCTGGTGGGAGCGGCTGAGGTCCTTCCAGGCGCCGGCCACCGGGTCGTATGCGCGCAGCCAGGTCTGGGCCTTGTCGACCGTGCTGCCCTTGCCCCGCAGCTTCGGGCGCTCCCACGCCGGCTGCCGGGTGATCTCCAGCCGCCGGCCCGCGACGGTCAGATCGAGGGTGACCTGGGTGCGGGTGCGCGGGTCGGCGTGGTCGCTGCGCAGGGTCATGCCCTGGCGGGCGCCCGGCACGGAGCCGTACAGGGCGTAGCAGACGGCGTCGAGCACCGATGTCTTGCCGGCGCCCGTCGGCCCGTGCAGCAGGAAGAGACCGGCCGCGGAGAGGGCGTCGAAGTCGACGCTCTGCTCGCCGCCGAACGGCCCGAAGGCCGTGATGTCCAGCCGGTGCAGCCTCACCGGGCCCCCTCCCCCACGATCGCCACGCCCGAGCCCACCGTCGCCGTGCCCGAGCCCACTGCCGCCGCATGCGAAGTCGCCCTGGCCGCACGCGAGCCAGCCCGCGCCACAAACGAGCCCGCCCCCACCACACGCGAACCGGCCCTCACCGTGCGACCTCCCGCGCCGTCACGTCGGCGCGCATGGCGTCGAACGCCTCGCGCAGGACGGCCTGTTCGTCGGCGTCCGGCCCCGCGCCGCCGCGCACATGGGCGACGAAGTCCTCGGCGATCTGCTGGTCGCTGCGCCCGGCGAGCCGGCGGGCGTAGGTCACCTCGGGGTCCTCGGACGCCCGCTCGGGTGCGAAGACGAGGCTGAGGGTGTGCGGGAAGCGCTCGGTGAGCCGGGCCATGGGGTCGGCGGGGCGGACGGCGTCGGTCAGGGTGGCCTCGACCCATGCCTCCTCGTGCCGGTCGAGACCGGGGTCGGCGAGCAGCTCCTCCAGGGTGCCGCGCAGCCGGGCGAGCGGACGCGGCACCGGGCAGTCGATCCGCTCGGCGGTGAGCGCGCCGCCCTCGCCCAGGTCGATCAGCCACATGCTCTTGCGGTGGCCGGCCTCGGAGAAGGAGTACGCCAGCGGTGAGCCGGAGTAGCGCACGCGCTCGGTGATGGTCTGGCAGCCGTGCAGATGACCGAGGGCCGCGTAGTCCACCCCGTCGAAGACGGCGGCGGGCACCGCGGCCACGCCGCCGACGGTGATGTCCCGCTCGCTGTCGCTGGCCTGCCCGCCGGTGACGAAGGCGTGCGCGAGGACGACGGAGCGGGTGCCGGGCGGGCGGCCGGCGAGGTCGGCGCGGACGCGGTCCATCGCGGCGGCGAGCACCGCCTCGTGGCCCGGCTTCTCGACGCCGAACTCGTCCTTGACCAGGGCCGGTTCGAGGTAGGGCAGCCCGTAGAAGGCGACGTCGCCGAACGCGTCCCGCAGCACCACCGGGGTGGCACAGCTCGCGGGATCGGTGCGCAGGTGTATGCCGGCGCGGTCGATGAGGCCGGCGCCCACCCCGAGGCGGCGGGCGGAGTCGTGGTTGCCCGAGATCATCACCGTGGGCACGCCGAGGGCGGCCAGGCGGTGCAGGGCGTCGTCGAACAGCTCGACCGCGGCGAGCGGCGGCACCGCGCGGTCGTACACGTCTCCCGACACGACGACCGCGTCGACGCCGCGCTCGCGCACGGTGGCGACGAGGTGACCGACGAAGGCGGCCTGGGCGTCGAGCATGTTCGCCCGGTGGAACGCCCGGCCGAGATGCCAGTCGGAAGTGTGGAGCAGCCTCATGATCCCCGAGACTAACGGCCGGGTCTGACATCACGGGCGGTTACTCCCGTAACGGCCCGCCATGCCCGTTCCCCAGCAGGCCAGTTACATCCTTTTTGCCCGAATTGTCAGGCGTCTCCGTAGGCTTCTCCGCCCAGTTCGAATCCGGCTCTGCCCGCCGTCACGTCCGCCAGCCAGGCGCGGAAGGTGTCCACGTCCGCGTCCGGCAGCCCGATCTCGATCGTGACCTCCTCGCCGTAGCGCACGTCCCGCACCTCGCGGCCGGTGGCCCGCAGGTCGTTCTGCACCTTGCCGGCCCGCTGGTGGTCGACGGTCACGGTGGCCAGGCGGAACCGCCGGCGGGTGATCGTCCCCAGCGCGTCCAGGGCCTCGCCGACCGCGCCGCCGTAGGCGCGGATCAGTCCGCCGGCGCCCAGCTTGACGCCGCCGTAGTACCGGGTGACGACGGCGACGACATAGCGCATGTCACGGCGCAGCAGCATCTGGAGCATCGGCACGCCCGCGGTGCCGCCGGGCTCCCCGTCGTCGCTCGCCTTCTGGGTCGAGGCGTCGGCGCCGATGACGTACGCCCAGCAGTTGTGGGTGGCGTCGGCGTGCTCCTTGCGGACCGCGGCGATGAAGGCCTGCGCCTCCTGCTCGGTGGCCGCCGGGGCCAGCGCGCACAGGAAGCGGGAGCGGTTGACCTCGGTCTCGTGCACCCCGGCGCGGCCGATCGTGCGGTACTCGTCCTGCATCCGGCCAGCCTATGCGCACCGCGGGACGCGTCCGGCCGGGCTACTTCCCGTCGCCCCGGGGGACGGTGAGCGAGGTCAGCAGGGCGGCGCACGGGGCGAGGGCGGACCACTGGCGGCCGTACCAGGTCAGGACCGCGATCGCCGACGTGGGGAACTTCACCCGGACCCGCTCCAGGGTGTCGCCGATGCCGTCACCGGCCAGCGTCAGGACGAGGTCCTCCAGGCCCGGGTTGTGCCCGACGAGCAGCAGCGTCCCCACCTCGGGCGGGGTCTCACGGGCGACCGTCAGCAGGTCGCCCGCGCCGGCCGCGTACAGGCGCCCCTCGAAGCGCACCGGCGGCGGGGTGCCCCACTGCGCGGCCGCCAGCTCCCAGGTCTGCCGGGCGCGCAGCGCGGTGGAGCACACGGCGAGGTCGGGCAGCAGGTCCGCCTCGGCGAGCGCGCGTCCGGCGGCCGGGGCGTCGCGGCGGCCGCGCTTGCCGAGGGGACGGGCGTGATCGGGGACGTCCTCGGGCCACGCCGACTTGGCGTGCCGCAGGACGACCAGCCGGCGCAGTGGCCCGGCACCGGATCGCGCGGCCGTCACCCCGGCCACCTCGCTCTCACGCCGCCCCCAGGTCACGGGCGAGGTCGAGGCCGAGCAGCCGGTCGGCGTAGGCGTACGTCTCGAAGCGTGCGCCCTCCGCCAGCTCGGGCCCGGCCGCCTCGACCCGGCGCAGCACGTCCAGCACGGCGGGCATGTCCAGGTCGTCCTCCCAGGCGCTGCGCAGGTCGCCGCGCACGTCCTCGGGGATGGGCCGCGAGGGGTGGCGCGCCCAGTCGGCGACGGCGCGGCGCCACCGGGCGAGGGTGCCGCGGGCGGCGGCCAGGGTGTCCGGGTCCAGCAGGGCCGGAGCGGTGCGAGGCTCGGACAGCAGCGCGAGGCGTACGGCGGCGGGGTCGGCGTCGGCCCGCAGCCAGTCCGCGGGGAGGCCGTCCGCCGGGGTCACGGGCCCGACGGCGAGCCGGACGCCGTCGGGAGTGTCACCGCCGTCGGCCACGACATGGATGACCTGGGCCTCGCCCAGGCCGGCCCCCACGTCGTGGCTGTCCTCCAGCGGACGGATGCCGAGGGCCGCCGCGCTCGCACGCAGCTCCGCCTGCCCGCTGCGGCCGGCCAGCAGCGCCCACACGGGCGTGCCGCCCAGTTCCAGGGCGCGCACGAGCAGGTCGGTGACGAGCAGGACCCGCAGGGACACGGAGTCGGGCGCGGGCGCGTGCGCCTCGATGCGGGTCAGGCCGCGGCGCACGGGCGCGGCCTCGAGGGACTTGCCGGTTCGGGCGTCGGTGATGCGCAGCACGCAGCGAGCCTAGGCCCGTCGCCGCCCGCGCGCAGGTGGAATCCCGGCCGCCCCTCGTCGGTTGTGGTTCGCAGAACCGTTTCACTTCCACTTCCGAGGCCGAGGGAGGCCGCCGGTGTACGGCGACGAGGCAACCATCCGCAAGATCCTCACCGAGCTGGGCGACACCTGGGCCGTGGTCGGCCTGTCCGCGAACCGCGACCGCGCCGCGTACGGCGTGGCGCAGGTGCTGCAGCGGTTCGGCAAGCGGATCGTGCCCGTGCACCCGAAGGCGGAGACGGTGCACGGCGAGCAGGGGTACGCCACCCTCGCGGACATCCCCTTCGACGTGGACGTCGTCGACGTCTTCGTCAACAGCCACCTGGCCGGGGCCGTCGCGGACGAGGCCGTCGCCAAGGGCGCCCGGGCGGTCTGGTTCCAGCTGGGGGTGATCGACGAGGCCGCCTGCGCGCGCGTGCGCGACGCCGGCCTGGAGATGGTGATGGACCGCTGCCCCGCCATCGAGATCCCCAGGCTGCGCTGAGCGGCGGGGCCGCCGCCATAATGACGGCGTGATCCCCAACTCCCCCCACATACAGCATGTTCCGGTCGTCGTCGTGGGCGCCGGACCCGCCGGCCTGACGGTCGCCAACCTCCTCTCCGCCGCCGGTGTGCGCTGCGTGGTGCTGGAGACCGAGACCCGGCAGTTCGTCGAACAGCGGCCCAGAGCGGGGGTGCTGGAGGAGTGGGCCGTCCACGAGCTGGAGAAGCGGGGCCTCGCCGGGAGGCTGCTGGCCGGGGCCCAGCGGCACACCGCGTGCGAGTTCCGCTTCGACGGCGGCCGCTACCGCTTCGCCTACGGCGAGCTGACCGGAAGTCACCACTGGGTGTATCCACAGCCCTTGCTGGTGAGCGACCTGCTGCGCGCCTACGCCGACGAGCGCGGCGGGGACGTCCGGTTCGCGGTGCGGGACGTGGCCGTCCACGACGTGGACTCCGACCGGCCGTCGGTGTCGTACACCTGTCCCGGCACGGGGGAACGGCGGGTGCTGCGCTGTGACTTCGTCGCCGGGTGCGACGGGGCGCGGGGGGTGACGCGGGCGGCCCTGGCCGGCGGCCGGGCGCGCATCGCCCGGCACGACTACGGCATCGGCTGGCTGGCACTGCTCGCCGAGGCGCCGCCCTCCACGGACTGCGTGCTGTTCGGCGTCCATCCGCACGGGTTCGCCGGGCAGATGCCGCGCAGCCCCGAGATGACCCGCTACTACCTGCAGTGCCCGCCGGGCGACGACCCGGAGAACTGGTCGCACGCGCGCGTGTGGAACGCGCTGCGGGTGCGGCTCGCGGCCGAGGGGGCGCCGGAGCCGGTCGAGGGGCCGCTGATCGAGAAGCGCGTGCTGGACATGCACGACTATGTCGTGGAGCCGATGGCGTCCGGCCGGCTGTTCCTGGCCGGGGACTCCGCGCATCTCGTCGCGCCGATCGCCGCGAAGGGCATGAACCTCGCGCTGCACGACGCGTTCCTGCTCGGCGACGCGCTGGTCGCGCGGCTGACGAGGGGCGACGACAGCGGACTCGCGGGCTACTCCGAGGCGTGTCTGCGCCGGGTGTGGGACTACCAGGAGTTCTCGCACTGGCTGTCGGAGGTGTACCACGGGCCGGCGGCGGACGACGCGTTCCGTGCGGGCACCTCGCTGGCCCGGCTGCGGCGGCTGTTCAGCTCGCCGGTGGCGGCCGCCGCGTTCGCCGAGCAGTACCTGGGCAGCGCGGAGCGCCACTGACTCAAGGGGTCAGTCGTGCGGAGGCCGGTCGGTGAGCCGGTGGTCGGCGACGCTGAGCGCCTCGTCGACCAGACGGCGCACATGGCCGTCGCGCAGGGCGTAGATCACCCGGCGCCCCTCCTTGCGGGTGGTCACGAGTCCGGCCAGGCGCAGCCGGGCCAGGTGCTGGCTGACCGCCGGGCGGGCCGCCCCGCACGCCTCGGTGAGCGTGGTGACGTCGGCCTCCTCGGCGGCCAGCGCGTGCAGCAGCGCCAGCCGGGTCCGGTCCCCGAGCAGCGCGAGCAGCTCGGCCGCGAGCGCGAACTGTTCCTCGCCCGGGGTGCGCGGGTGCGCATCGTCCGCAGATGAGAGGTGCATGCGTGCGCTCATACGCACATAATGGCGCCGTGGGCGGGGTACGTCCACCTCCGGACACCGGAAGGGGACGGGCGTGAGCGACCGGCACCACCACGAACACCGGCACGAGCGGCACGGCGAGCACCCGCACCACGACCACGGCCACGATTACGATCACGGTCACGGCCACGGCCACGGCCACGGCCACGGCCACGGCCACGGTGAGCACGCCAGCCGCCCGCAGGAGGGGCACGCCCCCCACCGGCACCCGCACTCCCGCTTCCGCCACCGCCTCGCCCACCTCCTCACACCCCACTCGCACGAAAGCGCCGACAAGGTGGACGCCGCCTTGGAGTCCTCCGCCCGCGGCATGCGCGCGCTGTGGGTCTCGCTGGCGGTGCTCGGCGTGACGGCGCTCGTACAGGCACTGGTGGTGGCGGTGTCCGGGTCGGTGGCGCTGCTCGGCGACACGGTGCACAACGCGGCGGACGCGCTGACGGCCGTACCGCTCGGGATCGCGTTCGTGCTCGGCCGCCGCGCGGCCACCCGGCGCTTCACCTACGGCTTCGGGCGCGCCGAGGACCTGGCCGGACTGGTGATCGTGCTGACGATCGCGGCGTCGGCGGCGTTCGCCGGGTGGACGGCGCTCGAGCGGCTGCTCGATCCGCGGCCGGTGGAACACGTCGGCGCCGTCGCGGTGGCCGCGCTCGCCGGGTTCGCGGGCAACGAGTGGGTGGCCCGGTACCGGATCCGGGTCGGCCGGGAGATCGGCTCGGCCGCGCTGGTCGCCGACGGCCTGCACGCCCGCACCGACGGCTTCACGTCGCTGGCGGTACTCGCGGGCGCGGGCGGCTCGGCACTGGGCTGGGACCTGGCCGACCCGCTGGTGGGACTGGCGATCACGGCGGCGATCGCGCTGGTACTGCGCGACGCCGGCCGTGAGGTGTTCCGGCGGGTGATGGACGCCGTCGACCCGGCCCTGGTGGACCGGGCGGAGGCGGCGCTGCGCACGGTGCCCGGTGTGTGCGGGGTGGGTGAGCTGCGGCTGCGCTGGATCGGGCACCGGTTGCGGGCCGAGGTCGCGGTGGTGGTGGACGGTGAGGTGTCGGTGCGCCGGGCGCACGCGATCGCCGTGGACGCCGAACACGCGCTGCTGCACGCGGTGCCCCGGCTGACGGCGGCCCTGGTGCACGCGGATCCGGCGCCGGTGCCGGGCGAGGCGGACCCGCACCTGGCGCTGGCCCACCACCCGCGGGCCGCCTGACACCGGCTCTACGGCCGGCTCAGGCGACGCCCAGCCCCTCCAGCACCACCGCGCCCGGCAGCTCGGCGAACGCCTTGCCCGGCACCAGCAGCTTGCCGCGCCGCCGTCCGCTGCCGACCAGCACGTACGGCAGGTCGACGACGGCCGCGTCCACCAGCAGCGGCCAGCTCTCGGGCAGACCGATGGGGGTGACGCCGCCGTACTCCATGCCGGTCTCCCCTGTCGCCGTCTCCATCGGTGCGAAGGACGCCTTACGCGCGCCCAGGTGGCGGCGTACCACGCCGTTGACGTCGACCCGGGTGGTCGACAGGACGAGACAGGCGGCGAGCGTGGTCTCGCCGCCGCGCTTGCCGGCCACGACGACACAGTTCGCGCTCTGCTCCAGCAGTTCACGGCCGTAGTGCTCGACGAAGACGGCGGTGTCGGCCCACTGTGGGTCGGTGTCGACGTAGACGATCTGCTCGGCGGGGACGCTGCCGCGCCAGTGCCGTACGGCGTCGGCGACGGGGCGGGTCAGTTCGTCGAGGCAGTCGGGGGCGGGGGCGGCCTGGTCGAAGTGTCCGATGGGTGCCTGCATGCTCCGCACGCTAGCAAGTGCGGCGGGCGGGACGCGGGGGCGTCTCAGCGCACGGGCGGCACCGAGACGGCCATGATCATCTCCATTGGCTGCTCGCCCTCGTTGCCGTAGGTGTGCGGGGTGTTGGCCTCGAAGGAGGCGCTGGCGCCGGCCGGGATGCGGTGGGCCACACCGTCCACGGTGAGAGTCAGCTCGCCGGCGGTGACGTGCACCAGCTCGACCGTGCCGGCCGGGTGCGGATCGGACGGGCTGGACTCGCCCGGCATCAGCCGCCAGTCCCACATCTCCAGCGGGCCGGGGGCCTCGGCGCCCGCGAGGAGGCGGTTGTAGCTGCCCGCGTCGGTGTGCCACAGCCGTACGGCCTGGGCCTCGGGGACGATACGCACCTTCGGGCCCTGCTCGTAGTCGAGCAGGGTGGTGATGCTGATGCCCAGCGCGTCGCCGATCTTGACGACCGTGCCGATGCTCGGGTTGGTGCGGGCCTGCTCGATCTGGATGAGCATGCCGCGGCTGACGCCGGCCCGTGCGGCGAGCGCGTCGAGGGTGAATCCGCGCTCGGTGCGCCAGCGCTTGACGTTGCGCGCCAGGGACTGGGTCAGCAGGTCGAGGTCTGACACATTCCGTCCAATATCCGGGAAGTCAAATATTCTGGATGACAGAGTTCATTGCACTGAACTACGGTGAGCTGTACTCGATCGTCCACCGAACTGTACTGCGAGGCGAACCGTGACAGCATTCTTCGCCCTGGCCACCAGCCTGCTGTGGGGCCTGGCCGACTTCGGCGGCGGGGTGCTGACGCGACGCGCACCCGCCCTGACCGTCGTGGTGATCTCGCAGACCGTCGCGACAGCCGTTCTCGGCGCGATCGTGGTGGCCACGGGCGGCTGGAGCGAGGCGGGACCGCGACTGTGGTTCGCCTTCGCGGCCGGGCTGGTGGGCCCGGTGGCGATGATCTGCTTCTACCGGGCGCTCGCCCGCGGCCCGATGGGGGTCGTCTCCCCGCTCGCGTCGCTGAGTGTCGCCGTGCCGATCGGCGTCGGGCTGGCCCTCGGCGAGCGGCCCGGCCTGATGCAGGCCGGGGGTGCCGCCGTCGCCGTCGCCGGTGTCGTCCTGGCGGGCGGGCCGCAGCGCAAGGGCGCGCCGGTGCAGCGGCAGACCATCGTGCTCACGCTGGTCGCGGCGCTCGGCTTCGGCGCGGTGTTCGCGCTGATCGCGGAGGCGTCGACCACCGTCACCGGCCTGTTCCTCGCGCTGTTCGTCCAGCGGCTGACCAATGTGGCCGCGGGCGGCGCCGCCCTCTACGTCTCGGTCAAGCGGGGCGCGCCCGCGCTGCCCGGGGGCCGCTTCCCGTGGGGCGCGCTGCCGGCGCTGGCCTTCGTCGGACTGGCGGACGTCTCCGCCAACGGCACGTACGGGGTCGCCGCCCACCATGGACCGGTCACCGTGGCCGCGGTGCTCGCCTCGCTCTACCCGGTGGTGACCGCGCTCGCCGCCCGCGGCTTCCTGCGTGAACGTCTGCGGGGCGTACAGGCGGCGGGAGCGGGACTCGCCGTGCTGGGCAGCCTGCTGCTGGCCACGGGCTGAGCCGGGCTCCTCCCCGGCATCAGCCCTCCGCCGCGAGGCGGGCCGACGCCGCCCGGCGCCAACCCTCGGGCTTGAGACGGGCCGGCCTCACCCCGCGCCACGCCTCCGCCTTGAGGCGGCAGGCTTCACCCGGCGTCAGGCTTCCTTGCGGCGGGCCGACGCCGCCCGGCGCCAAGCCTCAGCCTCGTGGCGGGCCGGCCTCACCCCGCGCCACGCCTCCGCGTTGAGGCGGCAGGCTTCACCCGGCGTCAGGCTTCCTTGCGGCGGGCCGGCGCCGCCCGGCGGCAGACGTCCGCCGCCATGCGGGCCCGCCCCGCCCGGCCTCAGGCTTCCGTCTCCAGGCGGGCCAGCCCCGCCTCCTGTTCCTCGTCCAGCTCGGCGAGGCGTGCCGCCGTCTCCTCGTCCAGCCCGGCCAGTGCCAGCAGCTGCTCCGGGGTGACACCGTCCGGGATCGGCACCGGCGCCGGGGTGCGCAGCGGGGGCTGCCAGCCGTCCTCGGGCGTCCAGCGCCGTACGACCCGGGCGGGCGCGCCCGCCACCACCGCGTGGTCGGGCACCGTGCCGCGCACCACGGCGCCGGCCGCGACCACGACGTTGCGGCCGATCCGCGCACCCGGGAGGATCACCGCGCCTGTGCCGATCCAGCAGCCCGGCCCGATCTCCACCGGCTCCATCCGCGGCCACTGCCGCCCGATGGGCTCGTGGGGGTCGTCGTAGGAGTGGTTCGTGGACGTGACGTAGACGTACGGCCCGAAGTAGCAGTCGCTGCCGATCGTGACCGTGGTGTCGGCGATGACATGGCTGCCGCGGCCCAGCACCACGCCGTCCCCGAGGCGCAGGATCGGCTCGGGGCCGAGGTCGAGGTCGGGCATCAGACCGGCGGTGAGGGTGACCTGCTCACCGACGATGCAGTGGGAGCCCAGGTGGATCCAGGGCTCGCCGAAGACCGTGCCGAGCGGGAAGGCGAGCCTGGTACCTGTTCCCATCGCGCCGAAGCGGAAGCGCCCCGGGTGCTCCGCCGTCACCGAGCCGCTGCGCTGCACCCAGGCCCAGCCGGCATGGACGGCGCGCTGCGCGAGGCGGCGCCGCCAGGACGAGAACGTGTTCTTGCGCATAAGCACCCGCTCACCGTAATCCTCGTCCGCGGCACCCCTCACGCCCGAACCCTGTGATCTTCACCCCACCGGGTGGCGTACGGTGCTCCCGAACGACGATCGAGGAGGCACCCATGACGCACAAGGCGCTGATCACCGGCATCGGAGGCAAGGAACCGAAGATCGACGACGAGGCGTTCGTGGCGCCGACGGCGTCGGTGATCGGCGATGTGACGCTGCGGGCGGGCGCGAGCGTCTGGTACGGCGCGGTGCTGCGCGGCGACGTCGAACGGATCAGCGTCGGCGCGCAGAGCAACATCCAGGACAACTGCACCCTGCACGCCGACCCCGGTTTCCCGGTGACGGTCGGGGAGCGCGTCTCGGTGGGGCACAACGCCGTCGTGCACGGCGCGACCGTCGAGGACGACTGCCTGATCGGCATGGGCGCGACGGTCCTGAACGGCGCGGTGATCGGCGCGGGCTCGCTGGTCGCGGCGCAGGCCCTCGTACCGCAGGGGATGGTCGTACCGCCGGGTTCCCTGGTGGCGGGCGTCCCGGCGAAGGTGCGGCGGGAGCTGAGCGAGGAAGAGCGGCAGGGCGTGACGCTCAACGGCACGATGTACGCCGAGCTGGCAAGGGCGCACGGGGAAGTGCACGGCTAGCTCAGGACACCTGGGGGCGCGGGGAACTGCGCGACCAGCCACGGGCGGCCCGCACCCGGCATCAGCCGACCCTGCATCAGCAGACCGCGCATCAGTCGACCGCGCATCAGTCGACCGTGACCACGGCCTTCTCCGCCTCGGCGTCCCGCGCAGTGACCCGCGCCTTGCGCTTGAGGATCAGCATCGAGCCCAGGCCGATCAGGACCGCCAGGACCAGGCCCAGCCAGGAGAACTTCTTCAGCCAGGACTCGGCGACGACACCGACGTAGTAGATGACGGCGGTGGTGCCGCCCGCCCAGACCACACCGCCGAGGAAGTTCGCCGTGAGGAACTTCCAGTACGGCATGTGCAGCACACCCGCGAGGGGCCCGGCGAAGATGCGCAGCAGGGCGACGAAGCGGCCGAAGAAGACCGCCCACATGCCCCACTTCTCGAAGGACCGCTCGGCGGTCGCGATGTGCCCCTCGCTGAAGTGCTTGGGGAATTTCCCGCCGAGCCAGGCCAGCAGCGGCCGTCCGCCCTTGCGGCCGATCGCGTAGCCGATGGAGTCGCCGATCACGGCGCCGGCGCTGGCGCACGCGCCGAGCACGACGGGGTTGATGCCGCCGCTCTGCGAGGACAGCAACGCCGCCGAGACCAGGACGATCTCGCCGGGCAGCGGGATGCCCAGACTCTCGAGGCCGATGACGAGGGCGACCATCGCGTAGACGGCGCCGGCCGGTACCGTGTCGAGCCATTCCTGGACGTGCACTGCCGGTCCCTCCCGTTTTCTGCCCTGCCTGTCCCCGTGCGCGCCGCGAAGGCGCACTTCGGGAAGCCTACCGGGTCGGCGCATCACGGCACTGTGCGCGAGATCGCCCCCCGGTTCAGGAACGGCCGAGACCCGCCTCGCGTTCCCGGCCGCCCACCTCGGCCGCGGTCCTCAGCCGCAGATCGCGCGAGGACGCGCCGATCCACACGGTGCGGCGACCGGTGCCGAGCACCCAGTCGTGGCGGCCGGTGTCCCAGCAGGACAGGGTCCGCGGGGCGACACGCACGGTGACCCGGCGCCGCTCCCCCGGCGCCAGGGTGAGCCGCCGGTAGCCGCCGAGCAGCCGCACCGGCTGGTCGAGCGGCAGGTCCGGGGAGGGTCCGACGTAGACCTGCGGCACGTCGACGCCGGAGCGCCGGCCGGTGTTGCGGACGGTGAAGTCCACCTGCAGCCCGTCCTCGGTCCAGCGCGCGGACGGATCGCCGTAGGCGAAGGTCGTGTAGGACAGCCCGTGGCCGAACGGGAAGAGCGGGCGCACGTCCTCGGCGTCGTACCAGCGGTAGCCGACGTGAACGCCCTCGGAGTACTCCTCGACGCCGCCCGTGCCCGGGTAGCGGCGCGGGTCGCCGGCGACGGGGTGGTGATCGTCGTCGACCGGGAAGGACTGGGTGAGCCGGCCGCCGGGGTCGCAGTCGCCGAAGAGGACGGCGGTGGTGGCGGCCGCGCCCTCCTGACCCGGGTAGTACATCTGGAGCACCGCGCCGGTGCGCTCCAGCCAGGGCATCGCGGTGGCGCAGGAGGTGTTGAGGACGACGGTGGTGCGCGGGTTGGCGGCGGTCACCGCCTCGATCAGCCGGTTCTGCCGGCCCGGCAGGGAGATGCCGGTCCGGTCCTGGCCCTCGGTGGCGTCCTCGTAGGCGAACAGGACGACCTGGTGGGCGGCGCGTGCGGCGCGTACCGCCTCGGCGACGTCCGCGGCGCGGGTGGCGCCGGTGCTGCGCCGCAGCCGGAACCGCAGGCCGGCCGTTCCGCCCTGCGCGGTGATGTGCAGCCGGTGGGTGCCGGCGGTGAGGCGGACGGTCGCGCGGCGGACGGCGAGGCCGTCCGGGGCGGTGCCGAGCAGGCCGCCCACGAAGGCCTCGCCCCAGCCGGACGCGATCGGGAACAGCTCGGCGCCGTCGAGCTGCACCTTCGGCCGGCCGGTGGGGGCACCGGTGAAGTGGAGCACGAACGTCCACTCGTCGGCCTCGGCGACGGTGAGAGTCCCGTCGTACGTCCAGGCCGTCCCGGCGTCGACCGTCGTGCCCTCGCCGGCGAAGCCGGGGGTGAGCGCGTCCGCCGGGATCGGCTTGCCGAACACGTCCTCGCCGAGGGCGTAGGTGACCTCGCCGTCGGCCCGGGAGCGCAGGGCGGCCAGCGGGCTCTCGGCGTGGTCCGGGGAGACGTGGGCGCTGCCGCCTCCGCTGACGAAGGGCAGGGCGCCGGTCGGACCGATCACCGCGATGCTGCCGACGGTGAGCGGGAGGACGCCGTGCGGGTTGTGCAGCAGCGTGGCCCCGGCCTTGGCGACCTCCAGGGCGAGCGCGGCGCCGGCCGGCGCGTCGCGCTCGGGGCGGGGCGGCGCGCTGCCGTCGAGCAGCCCGAAGCGGTCCATGACGGTCAGGACGCGGCGTACGGCGCGGTCGACGTACGCCTCGGCGACACGGCCGTCGCGTACCGCTGTGCGCAGCGCCGCACCGAAGTACGCGCCGTTCGGCATCTCCATGTCGAGCCCCGCGGTGAGGGCCTTCTCCGTGCTGTGCGCGGCGTACCAGTCGGTCATCACCCAGCCGTCGAAGCCCCACCTCTCGCGCAGGATGTCGGTGAGCAGGGCCTTGTTCTCGCAGGCGTAGGTCCCGGCGACCTTGTTGTAGGCGCCCATCACGGCTCCGGCGCCCGCCCGTACGGCGGCTTCGAAGCCGCGCAGCTCGACCTCGTGCAGGGTGCGTTCGTCGACGCGTACGTCGACGGACATGCGGTCCTTCTCCTGGTTGTTCAGCGCGAGGTGCTTGACCGTGGCGATGAGCCCCTCGCGCTGGATGCCCTCGATCTCGGCGGCGACCAGGTCGGAGGAGAGCAGCGGGTCCTCGCTGAACGTCTCGAAGTTGCGCCCGGCGTACGGGGTGCGGATGAGGTTGACCATCGGGGAGAGCAGGACGTCCTGGCCGAGGGCGCGGCCCTCCCGGCCGATGACCTGGCCGTAGCGGCGGGCCAGCTCGGGGTCGAACGCGGAGGCGAGGAGGACGGGGGCGGGCAGCGCGGTGGCGTGCCGGGTGACCCGGACGCCTGCCGGGCCGTCGGCCAGGCGCAGCGGCGGGATGCCGAGGCGGGGGACACCGGGGACGTAACCGGCCTCGCCCAGCGTGTCCGGGTCGGTGGCGCCGTGCAGCAGGCTGACCTTCTCGTCGAGGGTGAGCGCACCGAGGAGGTGGTCGACGCGGCGGCCGGCCGGGCTGCCCTGGCCGCGGACGCCGGATCTGCTTCGTGCGGAGGCGCGGGGGGCGAGGGACAGGGATCCCGCGGCGGCCGCGACGACCGCGATCGTGCCGCTCAGCAGGGTCAGGGCGGATCGCCGGGGGACCGTGTCGGACATGGGCCGTCGCTCCTTCGGTGCACGGGCACGACGAGGGCGTCCGGAGCGGTATTGACGAACCGTCAGAAACGCCGTGCGCGTCGGCAACGTACGACTCGGGGCAGAGCGAGTCAACGAGGCGAGGCGGGAAGGCGCCGGATGCGGGCGGTGGTGTGGGCGGTGGGGCGGGCGAAAGGAGGCGCGGGGGCCGCCGGACGGGTGGCCCCCGCGGGGGTGGTCAGGTCAGGGTGCCGGGGTGAGAGGGAGCGGGGCGAGGGGCGCGGCAGTCGGCGCGACGTGGGGCGCAGTGAGGGATACGGCGGTGGTCGCACCGGAGAGGACGGAGGCCACCGCGACGACGGGCGGCCGTCCTGGCGCGGCCGGCGGCACGGGTGCTGAGCGCTCGGCCGCAGGGGGCTGAGTCTCGGAGTGCTGGGTCGCGGAGGGATGGCTCGCGGAGAGTTGGCTTACGGACGGCTGGGGCGGTGAAGGCTCGGCCGGTGACGGCTCGGCGCGGCGGCCGACCGGGGCGAATCGCGGCGCGGCGGGCTGCTCGACGGGGGCGTGGGACGGACGGGGTCGCCCGCTCGGCGGGCCGGGTGGGACGGCGGCGGGGCCCGATCGCGGCTGAGGCGGGTCACCGCCCTGCGCGGTCCCGGTGTCGAACACCCACCGCCCGCGCGCCGACGCGTCCCGCGGGGCGACGGTGACCGTGGTGGCGGAACCCCGCGGGGACGCGAGACCGAGCCCGGTCCCTCCGTGCAGCAGCAACTCGCCGCGGCCCGTGAGGTCGTAAGCGGTCGCCTCCGCGCAGCCGGTGAGTGTGACGCGGCGGTCGAGCGGGTCGGCGCGCAGGCAGAGGGCGGGGTCGGCGGTGCTGCGCAACCGGCCGTCGGTGCCGTACGTCCAGCGCTGGGAGGCGGCAGGCGAGCAGTCGGCGAGCTCGACGGTGGCTTCGGGGCGTACCCGGCCGGCGTGGGCGTCGAGGCAGCGGCCGGTGGCGGCGCTGCGCAGCCGCCCCTTCAGGAGCGGGGCCGGGTCCGGCCCCGTGGCGGAGGTGCCGGAGGTCGAGCCGGGTGACGGCGGGGTGGCGACGGGGCCGAGCGAGCGGCTGGAGGTCCCGGTCGCGGCGACGGGCGGGCCCCAGGTGCGCGCGGACCGGCGGCCGGGTCCGGAACCGGGGACAGCGTTGTCGGCGGAGCGGCTCTGGGTGGCGAGCACCGTGACGAGCAGGGCCAGAGCGGCCAGTCCGACGCCGGCGAGGACCGCCTTGGTGTGCCGCGCGGGGGCGGTGGGGCGGCCCGGCGGAGGTGTCCCGCGGTGGCGCCCGCCGGGACGGGTGGGCGCGACGCCGGAGCTCGCGCTACGCCCTGGCCGGGTCTCGAGGTAACGCCGGGCGCCCCAGCCGAGCACGGTCTCGGCGAGCAGGACGTCGAGGGCGCCGTCGAAGTGGCTGAGCTGTTCGGCGGCATGACGGCAGTAGCGGCACTCCGCGAGGTGCCGGCGGACGTCGGGGAGCAGATGTCCGCCGCGGCGCAGGGGGACGTCGAGGAGGCGGGTGTGGAAGCGGCACTCGTCGGTGGGGGCGAGTTCGCGGTGGGCGCGGACGCAACCGGCGCGGAATTGTTCGCGGGCCTGTTGCAGAGCGGTGGCTGCGGTGCCGGGATGGATGGCCAGCAGACCAGCGGGTATGGATATCGGGTCGGCTTCCACCTCGGCGTGCCACAAGAGGCATTGGGCGGCGCCGGGAAGGGCACGGAATGCGCGTTCGGCGAGTTGTCGCTTTTCCGGGGTTCGGCCTCCGGTCGCGCGCAGTCCGCGGCCGCCGGTGGTTTTGCTCAATTCCGGCAGGAGTACGGAAATACCGCGGTCGGCGGCCCAGCTGCGCACGGTGTCGCGCACGGTGACGAGGATCTGTGGCCGCAGGGCGCCACCGGCCCGGCCGGCGGCGAGCCGGTCGAGCACCTGGTGGACCGCCGCGGTGGCCACGAGCTGGGCGGTTTCGCCGGGCGAGGCGAGGCAGACGGCGGCGTAGTCGCGGGCGGCGGACCAGTGCCGGGCGAGCAGCAGGGCGACGGCGCGGCCGTGCCCGTCCGGGGTGGCCAAGCGGGCGACGAGGTCGCGGTCCGACTCTCCGGGCGTCCCTCCCGGGCGGGGCGGATATGGGGGGCGTGGGGGGTGTGGGGACTGCACGGAACCATTTCCTTCCGAGCTGAAGGGTGGCACTGCGTTCCCGCGGGGGGCTCACTTTCGCACATGCGGCTCTCAGGAAACAAGGCGTCAGAGTGACGTCCTCTCAGCAGCCCCACATTTCCCCCCTGTTACCGCCGGTATCACTTTCCGAATTCGCCTGCAATGGGTGAAGGACGGCTCGAAAGGCGTTCCCCCAGTGCCTGTTGGGCACGACAAAGGCCGAGGCCCCGCACGCACGCGGGGCCTCGGCCACACTCGGGGGAACGCCCGCTCAGCCGTTGGGCCGCAGGGTCCACACCACCGTCATCTCCCCGGTGACGGCTCCGTCCTCACGCCGGATCTCGATGGCGACCGGGAACTCGGGCCGCTGCCCGGCGTCCAGTTCCGCGACGACCTCGGCGGCCGGCCGGCCCAGCGTCGCGGTCGCGGTGACGGCCCCCATGGCCAGCTTCCTGTAGGCGATCTCGGCCCGCACGGCCAGCGGCACGGCCCGCGCGAGCTGATCCCCGAACGCGGCGAGCACGATCGCCCCGCTGGCCGACTCCCCGAGCGTGAACATCGCACCGGCGTGCGGCCCGCCCACGTGGTTGTGGAACTCCCCCTGATCCGGCAGGGCCACCACAGCCCGCTCCGGCGTGGCCTCGACGAAGTCGAGCTTCAAGGTCCGGGCCATCGGCACGGTAGCGGCGAGCATCTCGCCGATCGACATCTGATCTGCGCTCATGGGGGCATGTTACCCACGAGTAGCCTGGAGGGCCAGGGCAACCGGCCCCGGAACCGGTCTCCCCCGGTCGTCCCGCGACAACGGTTTTCGGTACGTCCCTGACAAGGCCCGGTGACCGATTCGTGTCCGGGGCGGCACTAGGGTGGGGCGCCATGTGGCCAGGACAGCAGCAGCCGCCCGGGGGCGAGCCGAACCCGAACGCGCAGAACAACCCGTACCAGCAGCCGAGTCAGCCGGGGTACCAGCAGCCGAATCCGTATCAGCAGACCGGTTACCAGCAGCCCAACCCCTATGCGCAGCAGCAGTGGGGGACGCCCACGCCGGCCGGTGTTCCACAGCCGGTGACGCCGCCGCCCGGGAACCTCGGCAGCGGCAACGGGGGTGGCGGGAACCGGACCAAGCTCGTGGCGATCATCGCGGCCGGCGCCGTGGTGCTGACGGCCGCCGTCACCGGGTTCCTGGTGCTCGGCGGTGACGAGGAGGACACGGCGAAGGGCGGCTCGGACAAGCCGACCACCGCGCAGTCGGTGTCCTCGTCGCCGACGCCGTCGACGCAGCCGACGGCGTCCGGCGGGGGCGACAACCCGCGCGGCGGCGAGGCGGAGAAGGCGACCGTCCCGGGCTGGAAGGTCGTCGTGAACCCCAAGTACGGCACGGCCTTCGACGTCCCCGCGGACTGGCATGTGGAGGACCCCGGCACCTTCATGGGCTTCGAGGACACGCAGAAGGGCGACGGCTCCCCGTACATCGGGTTCTCCGCGCCCGCCGTCCTCAAGCCGGACTGGTGTGTGTCCGACGACGACAAGGACGGCCGCAAGGATTCGACGAAGCTGGCGGCCGCCGGCACCAAGGGCGAGAACGGCGCCAAGGACACCGCGAGCACCGCCCGCGGTGACGCGGCCGCGTTCGCGTTCGGCGGCTACACCGACCAGAACGAGAAGACCTCCCGCAAGTACCTGAAGATCGGCCAGGCCAAGCCCTACAAGACGAAGTCCGGCGTGCAGGGCAGCGTGGCCGTCTCCTACACGCAGGGCGTGCCCAAGCACGGCACCTGCGACAGCGACGGCAAGGCGATCACGTTCGCGTTCAAGAACTCCCTCGGCAACTTCGTCTCCTGGAGCATGTACGGCGCCAAGGGCGTCAAGGGCGAGGTGCCCGACGCCACCATCCAGCAGATCCTCAGCACCGTGCGCCTGCACGGCGACCCGATCGCGAGCTGATCCGGTCGCGAGCCGTCCCGCGCGCGAGTCGACCAGTCGCGAGCCGACCCTCGCGCGAGTCGACTGGCGCGAGGGCGGCCGGGATCGGATTGGCGTGTGTGGAGGCGGTCGGTCATAGTCAGCCGGTGACCACCGCCTCCGACAGCCCCCGTCCTGCGCGCCGGCCCGTCTGGGCCGGGCGGAACTACCGGCTGCTGACCGCTGCCGCCTTCCTCACCAACGGCGGCAGTCAGGCCGCTCTCATCGCCTCCGCGTTCGCCGTGCTCGGCGCGGGCGGGGACGGGGGCGACGTGGGCCTGGTGGCGGCCGCGCGGACCGTGCCGCTGGTGGCGTTCCTGCTGATCGGCGGCGCGGTGGCGGACCGGCTGCCGCGGCACCGGGTGATGGTCGCCGCCAACGCCGTCAACTGCCTGTCCCAGGGCGCCTTCGCCGTCCTGGTGCTGACCGGCGAGCCCCGGCTGTGGCAGATGATGCTGCTGACCGCGCTCGGCGGTGCCGGGCAGGCGTTCTTCAGTCCCGCCGCCGAGGGCATGCTGCTGTCGTCCGTACAGGGCGAGCACGCGGGGCGGGCGTTCGCCGTGTTCCGGATGGCGATGCAGGGCGCGGCCCTGGGCGGCGCGGCGGCGGGCGGCGCGCTGGTCGCCGCCGTCGGCCCCGGCTGGGTCCTCGCCGCGGACGCGGCCGCCTTCGCGCTCGCCGGTGCCCTGCGCTCCTTCCTCGACGTACGGCACATCCCGCCGCGCGCCGCCGGCGGCGGACTCCTCGCCGATCTGAAGGACGGCTGGCGGGAGTTCACCGGCCGCCCCTGGCTGTGGGGCGTCGTCGCGCAGTTCTCCGTCGCCAACGCCGTCGTCGGCGCCGCCGACGCCGTCTACGGCCCCCTCGTCGCCCGCGACCACCTCGGGGGGCCGGGCCCCTGGGGCCTGGCGCTCGGCTTCTTCGGCGCGGGCACGGTCGCCGGCGCCCTGCTGATGACCCGCTGGAAACCCCGCCGGCTGCTGCTCGCCGGCACCTTGTGCGTCTTCCCGCTGGCCCTGCCGTCGGCCGCCCTCGCCGTTCCGGTGCCGCTGGGCGTTCTGTGCGCGGTGATGTTCACCACCGGGGTCACGCTCGAGGTGTTCGGCGTGTCCTGGATGACGGCGCTGCACCAGGAGATCCCGGAGGAGAAGCTGTCGCGGGTGTCGGCCTACGACTGGTTCGGATCCGTCGCGCTGGTCCCGCTCGCCATGGCGATGGCGGGCCCCGCGGAGGGCGCCTTCGGGCGGACCGCGTCCCTGTGGGGGTGCGCGGCCCTGGTCGTGGCGGTCACCGCGGCCGTGCTGTGCGTCAAGGACGTACGCACCCTGCGCCGCCGTACCAGGCCCGTGGCGCTGGGCGCCGCCTCAGCCGATGCCGAAAGCCCCGTCGGGCGGCACGGGTGAGGGCACCGCGTCCTCGTCCGTGACCGGGCGGGCGTTCCCGGTGAAGTCGCGCAGCGCCGGCCCGTGCTCCACCCGCGCCGGGAAGGCGTCCGCTGCGGCCCGCCGGGCCAGCGCGGCGGTGTCGACGGGGTGGTGGGCGGCGACGAGGATCGCGTTGCCGAAGCGCCGCCCGCGCAGCACGCCCGGCTCGGCGATCAGCGCCAGCTCCTCGAAGAGCGCGCCGAAAGTGGCCAGTTGGGAGCGCAGGAAGGGGAACGGCGCCGCGTCGGCCAGGTTGGCGACGTAGACGCCGTCGGCACGCAGCACGCGGTCGGCCTCGCGGGCGTAGGCGAGGGTCGTCAGGTGCGCGGGGATGCGCGAGCCGCCGAAGACGTCGGCGACGAGCACGTCGGCGCTGTCCGCCGGCGCCGCCTCCAGCCACGCCCGGGCGTCCGCCGTGTGCAGCGCGACGCCGCAGCCGGCGGGCAGCGGTAGGTGCTCCACGACCAACTCCAGCAGCCCCCGGTCGGCCTCGACGACGTCCTGCCGGGAACCGGGGCGGGTCGCGGCCACGTACCGCGGCAGGGTGAGCGCGCCCCCGCCGAGGTGCAGCACGTCCAGCGGGCGCCCCGGCTCCGCGACGGTGTCCAGCACGTGCCCGAGCCGCCGCGCGTACTCGAACTCCAGGTACGCCGGGTCGTCGAGGTCGACGTACGACTGGGGCGCGCCGTCGACCGTGAGCAGCCAGGCACGCTCACGGTCGACGTCGGGCATCAGCTTGGCGGTTCCGTGGTCGGTGGTCCGGGTGACGGGTATGGCATCGCTCACGCCACCATTGTCACCTCAGCCGACCGAGGTGACCGTCCCCGCGCCCACCGTCCGCCCGCCCTCGCGGACGGCGAACCCGAGCCCCGGCTCCAGCGGCACCTCGCGCCCCAGGTCGACGGTCACCTCGACCGTCTCCCCGGGCCGCGCGAGGGCCGCCTCACCGAAGTCGAGGCAGCCGACGACGTCGGCGGTACGGACGTAGAACTGCGGCCGGTAGCCGGTGGCGACCGGTGTCGTACGGCCGCCCTCGCGCGCCGACAGGACGTACAGCCGGGCCGTGAACCGCCGGCTCGGCGCGACGCTGCCCGGCGCGGCGACCACGTGCCCCCGCCGCACGGCGTCCCGGGGCACCCCGCGCAGCAGCAGTGCGACGTTGTCCCCGGCCTGCGCCTCCTCCATCGGCTTGCCGAAGGTCTCCAGCCCGGTCACGACCGTCTCGACGCCCGCGCCGAGGACCTCGACCCGGTCGCCGATCCGCACCGTGCCGCGCTCGACGGCACCGGTGACGACGGTCCCGCGGCCGCTGATGGTGAGCACGTTCTCCACCGGCAGCAGGAACGGCGCGTCCAGGTACCGCTCCGGCATGGGCACATAGGTGTCCACCGCGTCGAGCAGTGCTTCGATGGACGCCGTCCAGCGCGGGTCGCCCTGCAGCGCCTTCAGCCCGGAGACCCGTACGACGGGCGCGGCGTCGCCGCCGTAGCCGTGCGCGGTGAGCAGGTCGCGGACCTCCAGCTCGACCAGGTCGGTCAGCTCCTCGTCGCCGGCGTCGGCCTTGTTCAGCGCGACGACGATGTGGTCGACGCCGACCTGACGGGCCAGCAGGACGTGTTCGGCGGTCTGCGGCATGATCCCGTCGAGCGCGGAGACGACGAGGATCGCCCCGTCGAGCTGGGCGGCGCCGGTGACCATGTTCTTGACGTAGTCGGCGTGGCCCGGCATGTCCACGTGGGCGTAGTGCCGGGTGTCCGTCTCGTACTCGACGTGCGCGATGTTGATGGTGATGCCGCGGGCGGCCTCCTCCGGGGCGCGGTCGATGCGGTCGAACGGCACGAAGGTGCCGGTGCCGCGCTCGGCCAGCACCTTGGTGATGGCGGCGGTCAGCGTCGTCTTGCCGTGGTCGACATGACCCATGGTGCCGATGTTGAGATGCGGTTTGGTGCGTGTGTACGCCGTCTTGGGCATGGCTGTACCTCGAAGCCTCGTGGGAGAGGAGAAAAGGGGGACCCCAAGGAACCGCCGACCCTCCCCCTGCGGGGTCCGCGGACGATCCGGGGAGGGTCAGCTTCGGGCGCCGTCGACAGCGGCCAGGATGACGGGAACGGCAGCCTTCGGCGCATCCGCGACCGCGGATGCTGCGAGGAGGAAGGCGTACCGGAACATGACGTCGATCATCGCCGAGCCGCGTCCCGCCGTCGAACGATTTATCGCTGTACGACCGGTGACGTGCGCCCCTTACGTCGTGTCAGGCGCCGATGTTCTTCAGCGCCTCGCGCACGGTCAGCGCCGCGAACCGGCCCCGCTCGCGGGCGAGGAAGCCGCGCACGGCGTCCGGGTCGGTCTTGGCGTACTCGCGCAGGGCCCAGCCGATGGCCTTGCGGATGAAGAAGTCGGGGTGTCCGCTGCGCCGGAGGCAGTAGCCGAACAGCCGCTCGGTGTCGGTGTCCTGCTTGAACCGCAGCTGGTGCAGCAGGGCGGCGCGGGCCACCCACGGATCGTCGTCGGCGATCCAGGCGTCCATGGTGGCCGCGAGGGCCGGGTCGGCCGCGACGAGCGGGCCGACGACATGGACGGCGAGCAGGTCGACGGTGTCCCACCAGGGGACCGTGGTGATCAGACGCCGGACCACCGGCAGGAACGCGGAGGAGCAGCGGCCGACGTGGCGGCGCAGGTAGTCGACGGCGAAGTAGTGGTACTCGCGCTCGGGCAGCGCCCAGCAGCGCAGGGCGATCGCCGCGCAGTCGTCCTCGCCGGGGCGTGCGGTGCCCGCGAGGACGCTGCGTGACAGGGCGCGCCGCTCGGGGGTGGGGATGCCGAGGAAGGGGGCGACGTCCTTCATGTACGCCCGCATGGATGCGGCCCGTCCGGCATCGGCCGCGCCGCCGTACACCTCGGTCAGCCGTGGCAGCACGGCATCGGCGAGCGCGCTGCGGGGCACGGCGGCCGGGCCCGTACGTGTGACGGTCATGAGACAGACCATACGGCGATCAGACACCCGCGTCGGTTACTGTCGCCGGATGCCCGTTGCACCCAACCGCTCTGGGGGCACCGCAGTGGCCTCTCCCCCGGCCCCCGCCATGGAGCTCGCGATCCCCGCGCCGCCCGTGCCCGGCACGCTCGGCGCGCTCGGCGCGCGCTGCGCCCGTGTCCTGCGCTCACCCTGGTCCCGCTTCTCCCTGCTGATCGCGCTGCTCGCGGCGGCCGGCTGCTCGGTGCTGCTGTTCGAGCCGCAGCGGCTGCTGGCGCACGGCTGGCCACCCCAGCTGGGCGGTGCGGCGGCGGCCGTGGTGTTCACGCTGGCGTACGGGCTGTGCACGGTGGCGTTCGTGCCGCGGCCGCTGCTGAACCTGGCGGCCGGCGCGGTGTTCGGCACCTCCATTGGGCTCGCCACCTCGCTGGCCGGCACCGTGCTGGGCGCCGGGATCGCCTTCGGCCTGGGCCGGGCCCTCGGCCAGGACGCGCTGCGCCCGCTGCTGCGGGGCCGGTTGCTGAAGGCGGCGGACGGCCAGCTCAGCCGGCACGGTTTCCGGTCGATGCTGATGGCCCGCCTCTTCCCCGGGGTGCCGTTCTGGGCCGCGAACTACTGCGCCGCCGTCTCCCGGATGCGCTGTCTGCCGTTCCTGCTCGCGACCGGGATCGGCTCGGTCCCGAACACCGCCGCCTACGCCCTCGCCGGCGCCCGTGCCGGCTCCCCGACCTCTCCCGCCTTCCTGGTCGCGATGGC
Source organism: Streptomyces sp. NPDC104814 (assembly GCF_055583185.1). Taxonomy (NCBI): domain Bacteria; kingdom Bacillati; phylum Actinomycetota; class Actinomycetes; order Kitasatosporales; family Streptomycetaceae; genus Streptomyces; species Streptomyces sp. NPDC104814. The sequence goes on from NZ_JBVJOL010000004.1 coordinate 469,772, forward strand.
CGGCATCACGCTGCCGGCCGTGGCGGGGGCGGTGATGGCCTGGCGCAAACGGCACCATCTGCGCCGCGGTTGACGGATCCGGGCCCGCAGCCCCCGCCAAGAGAAGGTCATCCAGGGACGCTACGCTGCCCTCGACACACGTGATCATCGCGTACGGCGGCCCAGTGCCCCGTCGCCCCTTCCACGACCGGCACTTGGACTGACGTAACTTCATGTCTTGGTTTGAATCGCTCGTCCTCGGACTCGTCCAGGGGCTGACCGAGTTCCTTCCCGTCTCCTCCAGCGCGCATCTGCGGCTGACCGCGGCCTTCTCCGGCTGGCACGACCCGGGCGCGGCCTTCACGGCGATCACCCAGATCGGCACGGAGGCGGCGGTGCTGATCTACTTCCGCAAGGACATCGCGGTCATCCTGTCCGCGTGGTTCCGCTCGCTGTTCGACAAGGGCATGCGGCGCGACCACGACGCCCAGATGGGCTGGCTGGTCATCGTCGGCTCGATCCCGATCGGTGTGCTGGGTGTGACGCTCAAGGACCAGATCGAGGGGCCGTTCCGCGATCTGCGGATCACCGCGACGATGCTCGTCGTCGTCGGTGTCGTCATCGGCATAGCCGACCGGCTGGCGGCCCGCGACGAGACGGGCGGCCGGCACCGGGCCCCGAAGCAGCGCAAGACGCTGAAGGACCTGGGCGTGAAGGACGGCCTGATCTTCGGCCTGTGCCAGGCGTGCGCACTCGTCCCGGGTGTCTCCCGCTCCGGCGCGACCATCAGCGGCGGCCTGTTCATGGGATACAGGCGCGAGGCCGCCGCCCGCTACTCCTTCCTCCTCGCCGTCCCCGCGGTGCTCGCCTCCGGGCTGTTCGAGCTGAAGGACGCGGTGGGGAGCGATCACGTCTCGTGGGGGCCGACGATCTTCGCGACGCTGATCGCGTTCGGGTCCGGTTATGCCGTGATCGCCTGGTTCATGAAGTACATCTCCAGCAAGTCCTTCATGCCGTTCGTCTGGTACCGCGTGATCCTCGGCATCGTCATCATCGCCCTGGTCACGGCGGGCGTTCTCAGCCCGCACGCGGCGGAGTCGGCCGGCTGAATCGCCAACCGGCACAGCGGGGAGGAATGAGTCCATGGCTCTCACCCAGCAGTTCGCCCGTGTGACCCCCGAATATCTGGAACGCTGCCGTCAGTCCGCGCTCGACTCCCCGGGCGCCGCGCCCGGCTGGGACCCGCCCGCGTCGGACCGGCTGGACACCGGCTGGGCGAGCTGGGGGCTCGCCGCGTACTGCCGTTCCACCGGCGCCGATCCGTCCCTGGCCGATCTGCTCGACCGCGCGGTTTCGGCCACCTTCGGGCAGACCGCCGGCTATCTGGACCACGACGAGGTGTACGACGGCTTCACCGACCCGCCCCGCGTGCTCGACCCCGCCGAGGTGGAGAAGATCGCCCGGGAACTGCGGGAGGCCGACGTGGACGCGGTGCTCACCGGAGTGCCGGGCGACGCCGCCGAGGCCGCGGCGCTGTGCGGTCATCTGGAGAGCTTCAGCGGGGACGTACGCGCTCATCTCGGCGAACAGTTCGTCGCGCTGCGGGAGTTCTACGACGGTGCCGCGCGCCGGGCGCTGTGCCTCGTGGTCTGGATCGACTGACCCGGGGGTGCGTCCGTTGCGGACCGGTCCTTGACCGACTCCCCAGGGGATGCGTAGCCAATCGGTAGCGCAGTGTCAGTTCCTGCCCCTAGGCTGAGGCCCATGTCCCCCGATTCCATGCTCTCTGGTTCCGCGCGCTCCGCCGCCGAGGTGAACGAGGAGATCCGCGCGCTGTGGCTGCGCGCGGGCGGCTCGCTGTCGGCGCAGGAGCGCGAGGAGTACGAGCTGCTGGTGGTGCAGTGGGCCGCTGCGGTACGGGGCGAGGTCGTCGAGGCGGCGTGAGGACCACCGCCGCCTGATCGAGAGCCGAGGCCGTCCGCATCACCGCCCGCCCGACACCCGCAGTACCGCGCCCGTCGTGTACGCGGCGTCCGAGGACAGCAGCCAGGCGACGGCCGCGGCGACCTCCTCCGCGCGGCCTGGGCGGCGCAGCGGGATCGCCGCCGCCGCGCGTTGCGCCCGTCCCGGGTCGCCCATCGCGGCGTGCATCTCCGTGTCGATCATGCCGGGCGCGACCGCGTTGACCCGGACGCCGTCCGGGCCCAGCTCCTTGGCCAGGCCCAGGGTGAGGGCGTCCACGGCTGCCTTGGTGGCGGCGTAGTGGACGTAGTCGCCGGGGCTGCCGAGCGTCGCGGCGGCCGACGACACGTTCACGATCGCCCCGCTGCCCCGCTCCGTCATCAGCTGGGCCGCGCGCCGCGCGCACAGCAGCACGCCCAGCAGGTTCACCTCGACGACCCTCCGCAGATCGGCGGTGCCGATGTCGGCGAGCCGGCCGAGCGGCCCGGTGACCCCGGCGTTGTTCACCAGCCCGGTCACCTGTCCCAACTCCTCCTCCACGACGGCGAAGAGCCGGTCGACGTCCGCCTCCGCGGACGTGTCGGCCCGCACCGCGACGGCGCGCCGCCCGAGGGCCCGGACGGCCTGCACGACCCGCTCGGCGGCATCGGCGTCCCTGAGGTACCCCACCGCCACGTCGTGGCCGTCCGAGGCGAGCCTCAGACAGGTCGCGGCGCCGATACCGCGGCTGCCGCCGGTGACGACGGTGAGCGCCATGAGTACCTCCGGAAGTGCGCTTGATCGATCATCGATCACCTTAGGCGCAGAGATGCGCCAGCACATCCCCGTCGACCGGATACGGCCGCTCGGCCGGCAGCTTCGCGGACGCGGCGTCGAGGTCGCCCGCCCGCACGTGGGCGTGGATCTCGGCGGCCAGCGGCGTCACGTCCTCGATACCGACGATCCACTCGTCGGCGTACCGGGCCGCGGCCTGTCCGCCGAGGCCCAGTTGCAGCGAGCGGTGCGGCAGCGCGGCGAGGTGCAGATCGCGCTCCGGGTCCCACTGCACGCGCGTCGGCGCCTGCTTCAACTGCCGTTGCCAGTCGCCCCGGTCGCCGTGCAGGCCGGGTACATGGTGCGACAGGCACGCGTGGCGCAGCGCCCATTCGAACCCCTCGCGGGTGATCTCCACGGCGAGGACGGTCTCCTGGCCCTCTTTCGTCGCCCAGCCGCAGCGGTACATCATCCACAGGAACGACGGCTTGATCCAGGTCATGCGCTCCCGCTTCCAACTGGACGGAAAACGCCCGGTACGGGCCGCGGGGAGGCCGATCTGCGGCCGGTACGCCTGGTAGACGGTGACGGTGGTGTCCGTGTACCGGGCGCGGATACGGAAACGGGGTTCGGGAGCGGCGGTCTGATCGTTCACGCACGCAAGGCTGCCCCGGCCCGGGGCGGGACGGCCACCGAAATATCCGCGCCGGGGACGGACCCGTCCGCGTCGGCGACCGAAATGATCCGCGCCGTCCGCCCCGAGTGCCGCGCCCCCTTGGCTGTGCCCGCGCCATGCCCAACACTGAGGCGATGACGCAGCGTGTGGAATTCGCCACGGTAAGAGACCGCCTCGCAGTCGACGCCCTGATCACGGACTACGCGGCGGCGGTCGACGACGGTGACTGGGCGGCGTACCGCGCGCTGTTCGCACCGGACGGTCGCGCCGACTACCGCTCGGCCGGCGGTGTCGAGGGGGGCGTGGACGAGGTCGCCGCGTGGCTCGCCGACAGCATGCGAGCGGTCGTGATGCGGCAACTCCTCATCGTCAACCGGCGGCTGCGCTTCGGTGTCCTGGACCAGGCTGCGGGCGACACGGCCGAGATGCGGGCGGACTACGTCAGCCCGATGTGCCTGACCGGCACCGAGGGTGCGCCCACGGCACCGGACCTCGTGTGCGGCGGCCGGTACGCCTTCGGCGTGCTCCGCACGGACGACGGCTGGCGGCTGCACCGGGTGGCCGTGCAGGAGAAATGGCGGCGCGCCGGCCGCTGAGCCGTGATCCACTGTCCGCGGATCGCCCGGGGCGCGCACACTGGAGCCCCCACCGGGTAGGAGGGCGGCATATGAAGACGTTCAGCGGTTGGCTCTCCTCCCCCTGGCGGCGCGCGGCCCTCGGTGCGCTGGCCGGTGCCCTGCCCGTGCTCGCGTTCCCGGCGCCCGCCGCCTGGTGGTTCGCGTATGTCGCCCTCGTGCCGTGGATCCTGCTCGCGCGCGGCGCCCCGACCCAGCGGCGGGCCGCGTACGACGGCTGGTGCGGCGGGTTCGGGTTCATGCTGGGCATGCACCACTGGCTGCTGCCGGATCTGCATGTGTTCACGCTCGTACTGGCCGCCCTGCTGGGGGCGCTGTGGGCTCCCTGGGCGTGGCTGGTGCACCGGTTCCTGACCGGTGTGCCCTCGCGGGGACGGGTCGTGGCGGCGCTGCTGGTGCTGCCGTCGGCCTGGCTGATGGTCGAGCTGGTGCGCTCGTGGCAGGGGCTGGGCGGGCCGTGGGGCATGCTCGGCGCGAGTCAGTGGCAGGTGGGTCCCGCGCTGCGGCTCGCTTCGGTGGGCGGGGTGTGGCTGCTCAGCTTCCTGGTGGTGGCCGTCAACGTGGCGGCGGCGGTCCTGCTGGCGGTGCGGGAGTCGAGGGTGCCGGCCGTGGCGGGGCTGGTCGCCACGGCGGCGGCGACGTCGGCGGCCTGGGTGTGGTCGCCGCGCCCGCACGTGGACGGCCGGGCACGGATCGCCGTCGTCCAGCCCGGGGTCGTGGACGGCCTCGACAGCGGCGACCGGCGGTTCGCCGTAGAGGAGCGGCTGACCAGGCAACTGGCCGGACAGGGCGTCGACCTGGTCGTCTGGGGCGAGAGCAGCGTCGGCGTCGACCTGGGCGCGCGGCCCGACCTGGCCCGGCGCATCGCGGCGCTGTCGCGGGAGACGGGCGCCGACATCCTGGTCAACGTGGACGCGCGGCGCTCGGACCGGCCCGGGATCTACAAGAGTTCGGTGCTGGTGGGACGGGACGGTCTCACCGGGGACCGCTACGACAAGATGCGCCTCGTGCCGTTCGGCGAGTACATCCCGGCGCGTTCGCTGCTCGGCTGGGCGACCTCCGTCGGCAAGGCGGCCGGCGAGGACCGCAGGCGCGGCACCGAGCAGGTGGTGATGAACGCCGGGCACGGGCTGCGTGTGGGCCCGCTGGTGTGCTTCGAGACGGCGTTCCCCGACATGAGCCGGCGGCTCACCCAGGACGGCGTGGACGTCCTGGTCGGCCAGTCGTCGACGTCGTCGTTCCAGCACAGCTGGGCGCCGGAGCAGCACGCCTCGCTCGCCGCGCTGCGCTCCGCGGAGACGGGCCGGCCGATGGTGCACGCCACGCTCACCGGGGTGTCGGCGGTGTACGGCCCGAGCGGTGAGCGCGTCGGCTCCTGGCTGGGCACGAGCGCGAGCCGGGCCGCGGTGTACGAGGTGCCGCTCGCCGACGGGGTCACCCCCTACGTCCGCTACGGCGACTGGCCGGTGGACGTGGCGGTGCTGGCGCTGGTGGCGCTGGCTCTGACGGAGGGCGTGCGCTCGGTCAGGCTGCGCCGGAGCTCTCCTGCACCGCTCGTACCACCCGCTCGCACAGCTCGTGAGTCTCCAGTGCGTCACGGGCGCTGAGCAGGCGGCCCGCGCGCACGGCGTCCAGGAAGGCGAGCACGGCCTGTTCGATGCCGCGCTGCCGGGCCACCGGCACCCAGTCGCCGCGCCGGCGCACGGTCGGCTGGCCCTTGTGGTCGATGGTCTCGGCGAGGTTGACGACCTGGCGCTTGGTGTCCTGCCCGGACACCTCCAGGATCTCCTCGCTGGATCCGCTGAGCCGGTTCATCACGCCGAGCGCGGTGAAGCCGTCGCCGGCGAGCTGGAGCACGACGTGGTGCAGCAGTCCGCCTTCGACACGGGCCCGCACGGTGACGTCGTCGACCTGCCCGGGCACCAGGAAGCGCAGGGTGTCCACGACGTGGATGAAGTCGTCCAGGACCATGCTGCGCGGCTCCTCCGGCAGCCCGATCCGGTTCTTCTGCATGAGGATCAGCTCACGGGGGTGCTCCAGGCACTGCGCGTACCCGGGCGCGTAACGCCGGTTGAAGCCGACGGCCAGCGACACGCCGCGCTGCTCGGCCAGCTCCACCAGCCGTGTGGAGTCGGCGAGTTCGTAGGCGAGGGGCTTGTCGACGTACGTCGGGACGCCCGCCTGGAGCAGCCGGGTGACGATCTCGGGGTGCGCGGAGGTGGGCGCGTGCACGAACGCGGCGTCCAGCCCCTCGGCGAGCAGGGCGTCCAGGTCGCGGTGCCGTTGCCCGGCGGGCAGGTGCAGGCTGCCGGCGACCCGGTCCAGCGTGGCCGGGGTGCGGGTCTGCAGGTGCAGCTCCACACCGGGCTGGAAGGCGAGCACCGGCAGGTACGCCTTCTGCGCGATGTCGCCGAGTCCGATGACGCCGACCTTCACTCCGGGCTCCCTCACTGCGTGTCCGCTGCTGACGTGACGGCAGCATACGGGTCCTGAGGGGGCCGCCAGTCGGCGATCCCGTCGAAACTCCGCAGGAACAGCGCGGGTCCGGCCTTGGAAAGGGAGGCGATCACGGCATTCCTGACGGCGATCAGCGGCCTGTTGGCGGTGAGGTTGAGGCCCGCGACCTTCACCGCCCGGCGCGCGATCGCCGTCGTACGCGGCAGCCGGGCGGCGGTGTAGGCGGCGAGGTCGTCGCAGTGGTGGGCGAGGACGATCGCGTCCTCCACGGCCTGGTTGCCGCCCTGGCCGAGGCTGGGCGGCATGGCGTGCGCGGCGTCGCCGAGGAGGGCGACGCGGCCGCGGTGACAGGCGGGCAGCGGCTCGGCGATGTGGTGGACGTCGTGACGCAGCACGTCCTCGGGGCGGGTGGCGTCGAGGACGGCGGGGATCGGGTCGTGCCAGTCGCCGAAGAGGCGCAGCAGTTCGGACCGTTCGTCGTCGGCGGCGCGCGAGCCGGCGGGGGCCGTGGCCGCGCCGTAGGCATAGACATGGCCGTCGCCCAGCGGGTGGGTGCCCCAGATGCGGCCCCGGCCCCAGGTCTCGTGCGAGGCGAAGGCGACGCCGGGCAGGGGGATGACGACCCGCCAGGTGGTGAACCCCGAGTAGACGGTTCCCGGGTGGCAGGGGAAGAGGGCACGGCGTACGGCGGAGTGGATGCCGTCGGCGGCCACCACCAGGTCGGCCTCCAGTTCACCGTCGGCGGTGCGCACGACGGCCGGGCGGCGCGCGTCACCGGGGTCGGCGAGAGCCGCCCGGGCGTCGGTGCGGACGGCGCCGGGCGGGAGCTGCGCGGCGAGGAGGCCGACAAGGCTCGCGCGGTGCAGCAGGACCAGCGGGCCGCCGAAGCGTGCCGCGGCGGCGTCCGCGTCGGAGCGCGACAGCCAGCGGCCGCTCGGGGTGCGCAGCCCGCCGTCGCCCTGCCAGGCGGCGAGGCCGCGGATCTCGTCGCCGAGGCCGATGACGTCCAGCGCGCGCAGGGAGTTGGGGGCGAGCGAGATCGCGGCGCCGACCGGTGCGAGGGAGCGGGCCCGCTCCAGGACGGTGACGTGCAGGCCGCGGCGGTGCAGGGCGGCGGCCGCGGTCAGCCCGCCGATACCGCCGCCGATGACGAGGGCGCGCTGTGCCTGGCTCATGGCTCCTCCTGAGTCACTACATCTGTAGTATGCGCTCGACTGTACTACAGGCGTAGTGACCCGGGTAGCCGCGCCCGGTACCGTGATCTCCATGTCCGTGAGCACCACCGGCGCCCCCCGCGCCGACCTCGTCGCCGACGCCGCCCTCGCCCTGCTCGCCGAGCGCGGGATGCGCGGGCTGACCCACCGGGCGGTGGACGAGACGGCCGGGCTGCCGCAGGGCTCGACGTCCAACGTGGCGCGGACCCGGCAGGCGCTGCTGGAACTGGCCGTGCGACGCCTCGCCGAGCGCGAGGCCCGGGTGCTGGCACTGCACGAGATGCCCGATGCGAGCGGGGGCACCGACGCGGTCGTCGACGCCCTCGCCCTGGCCCTGCACCGCAGCGTGACCCGCCACCGCGAGCTCACCCTCGCCCGCTACGAGCTGGCACTGGAGGCCACCCGCCGCCCCGAGCTGCGCACGTCCTACGACACCACCGGCGCCCGCTTCCGCGACCAGCTGACCGCCCTGGTCACCGCCCTGGGCTCACCGGACCCTCACCGCCACGCGCTGTCGCTGGCGGCCTGGGGGGACGGCCTGATGTTCTCCTGCGTGGCGGGCTCCTACGCCCCGCCCGCCCTCGAAGCGGTGCGGCAGGGACTGCGGGAGCTGCTGACGGGCATGCTGGGCAGCTGACGGGCAGACCGGGCAGTCGGCGGGCATGCCGGGCATCTGAAAATCCGCTGGTCCGCCTCCGCCCGCCTGCACGAGGATGCTGGGCATGACGACGCAGCGCCGCATCCCCGCAGCCGACACCGACGAACGCACCATGCTGGAGGGCTGGCTGGAGTACCACCGCCAGACGCTCGCCGTGAAGTGCGAGGACCTGACGGACGCCCAGCTGAGGACCGCGGCCGTGGAACCCTCCGAACTGTCCCTGATGGGGCTGGTGCGGCACATGGCGGAGGTGGAGCGGATCTGGTTCCGCAAGGTGCTCGCCGACGACGGCGCCGGGCCGATCTGGTTCAGCGACGAGGACCCCGACGGAGAGTTCCATCTCACCGACGCCGACACCTGGCAGGAGGCGTACACCACCTGGCAGTCGGAGATCGACGCCGCCCGGCGTCACGCGGCCGGCTTCGGCCTGTCCGACCTGTCCAAGGGCGTCAGCGGACTGGGCGACAAAGGGCCCGTGAGCCTGCGCTGGATCTACACCCACATGATCGAGGAGTACGCCCGCCACAACGGCCACGCCGACCTGCTGCGCGAGCGGATCGACGGGGCCACCGGCCACTGACGTCAGCCGGGACGCGCGCGGGACCTCCGTACGGGGCGGGAGATCACCCGTGCGGGGCATCCTGCGCCTGTCCGCTGCCCGCCCGGGGCGCGCAGCCAGCAGAGTGACGCGGGTGCATCGAACGACGACCACCGCAACGCTCCTGGTCACCGTGGCCGTGTCGGTCCTCTCCGGCTGTGTGACGGTCCAGCGTCCACCCGCGTCGGGACCGCCGGTCCCGCCCGTCCGCTCCGCGTCACCGTCCGTCCCACGGCCCGACGGCGTCCCTGAGCAGCGGGTCGTGCAGGCGCCGGCCCGTGAGGCGCTGGAGATGGTCGGACCGTCCCGCCGCCCGGAGCCGGTGGAGCCACCGCAACCCCACCGCCCCGTCCACGCCGAACCCCCGGCACCGGCGCGGCCGCAGCACCGGCACCAGCAGCCTCAGCACCACGCTTCCCCGCCCGGACACCGCCGGCCGCAGGCCCGCCGCGGGAAGGTCCCCGCCCTCCCGGACGTCGCACACCGGAACGCCGACGTGTGCGCTCTGGGCGAGCGATACGGCGGCTGGCGCCCGGACAGCCCGGAGGCACGGATCTGCAAGCAGACGTACGGCCGCTGAGCCGCAGGGTCCGCCTCATTCCCCCAGCCGCAGCTCCATCCGCCGGATCGCCGCCCGGACCCCGTCGCCGTAGCCGTCGTCGGCGAGGGCGTCGGAGGCGTGGCGGGCGCGGGCGAGGTGGGTGCGGGCGGCGTCGGGGTGGCCGAGGCGGACGTAGTCGGCCGCGAGGTTCAGATGGAGCGAGGGGTACAGCGCCCGGGCCGCGGGCGCCCCCTCGTGCCGGTCGAGCCGGTCGCCGGTGAGTTCCTCGGCGGCCGTCAACGCCCTCAGGTCCCAGGCGAGTTCGTCGGCCGGGTCGTCCTGGGTGTCGGCCAGGTAGTGGGCGAGGGTGCAGCGGTGCAACGGGTCGCCGTCCTCACCGATCTCCGCCCACAGGTCGAGGAAGCGGTGCCGGGCCTCCTCGCGGTCCCCGCCGTGGAGCAGCATCACCACCTGCCCGATCCGCGTCAGCACGGCGTCCGACGCCGTCTGCTCCTGTCGCTCCGCCACCGCGTCGCCCTCCTCGGCCGTCCTGCTCCTTTGCCCCGACGCTAACCGCAGGCACGGACAATCCCGCTCAGGCGGCACCGCAACGATCCCGCTCACGCGCCACGCGACACCACCACCGGGACGGCGCCGAACGACGTCCGCACGCACGGCACGGGGGCCGGCGTCGGGGACGCCGGCCAGCGACGGCCTCAGACCAGGTTCGGCACGGTCCAGTCGATCGGCGCGTGGCCCTGGCGGGCCACCGCCTCGTTGATCTGCGTGAACGGGCGCGAGCCGAAGAACTTCTTCGCCGACAGCGGGGAGGGGTGCGCGCCCTTGACCACCGCGTGCCGGCTCTCGTCGATCAGCGGGAGCTTCTTCTGCGCGTAGTTGCCCCACAGGACGAACACCGCCGGGTCCGGGCGGTCGGCCACCGCGCGGATCACCGCGTCGGTGAACTTCTCCCAGCCGCGGCCCTTGTGGGAGTTGGCCTCGCCGCCGCGCACGGTCAGCACCGCGTTGAGCAGCAGCACGCCCTGCTGCGCCCACGGCATCAGATAGCCGTTGTCCGGGACGGGCGTGCCCAGCTCGGCGTTCATCTCCTTGTAGATGTTGCGCAGCGACGGCGGGATCTTCACCCCCGGCCGCACGGAGAAGCACAGGCCGTGGCCCTGCCCCTCGCCGTGGTACGGGTCCTGACCGAGGATCAGGACCTTCACCTGGTCGTACGGCGTGGCCTCCAGCGCGGCGAAGACCTGCTCGCGCGGCGGGTACACGGGACCGTTCGCCCGCTCCTCCTCGACGAACTCCATCAGCTCCTTGAAGTAGGGCTGCTGCAGTTCCTCGCCCAGAACCCCGCGCCAGGATTCGGGCAGCATGGCGGTGTCGGTCACGTCAACGTCCTCAAGACTCGTGCGGTCGCTTCCTGACTTCAGAACCTACCGGCACCCACTGACAACGCCGCCCGCGCGGTCCTACCAGCTGGTCTTGCGGGACAGCTCCCACATCATCATGATCGTCGAGGGGTCCAGCGCGCGCTCCGGGCCGGCGATGTCCTCGCTGGCGGCCACGTACTGCTTGCCCTGCCACAGCGGCAGCAGCCGGGCGTCCTCGACCATGATCTTCTGGGCTTCCTCGAAGTCCTTCACCACGTTGGCGCGGTCGCTCTCCCGGCGGGAGCGGGGCAGCAGGATGCCGGTGATCTCGGGCTGCGGGTAGGGCGTGCCGAGGGCGTTCTGGTCGCCGACGAACGGGGCGATGAAGTTCTCCGGGTCCGGGAAGTCGGGGAACCAGCCGCGCCCGAAGACCGGGTACTCGCCCTTCTGGTAGCCCTCGACGTAGGTCTTCCAGGGCCGGCTCTTCAGCGTGATCGTGAACAGCCCGGAGTCGTCGAGCTGCCGCTTGATCTCCTGGAACTCCAGGGCGGTCTCGGAGCCGTAGCGGTCACTGGTGTACCACAGGGTGAGCGGGACGGGCGTGGAGATGTTCGCCTGGGACAGGATCTTGCGGGCCTTGGCGGTGTCCGGCTCGCCGAAGTCGTCGAAGAAGCCGGTGGTGTGACCGGTGAGGCCCTTGGGGACCATGGAGTACAGCGGGTCGACGGTGTCCTTGTAGATCTTGTGCGCGATGGCCCCGCGGTCGACGACCTGGGCGACGGCCCGGCGCACCGCGGACTTGCCGGCCCACTTGTCCTTGGGGTTGAACACCAGGTAGTTGATGTCCGCTCCGGTGCTCTCGACCAGCTGCAGACCCGGCGCGCTCTCCTTGCGCTGGAGGGCCACGATGTCGTCGGCGGCGAGACCGCGGTAGGTGACGTCGATCTGCTTGTCGCGCAGCGCCTTGACCATGACGGCGGAGTCCTGGAAGTAGCGGATCGTCACCGCGTTGTTCTTGCGCTGGGCGTACCCCTGGTAGTTGTCGTTGCGTTCGAGGCGCGCTTCCTTGCCCTCGTCGTAGGAGGCGAGGGTGTAGGGGCCGGAGCCGAAGACCTTGCCGTCGTCCCGGAGCTTGTCGGCCGGGTAGTCGTCCGGGTCGACGATCGACATGGCCGGGGTGGCCAGCACGAACGGGAAGGTGGCGTCGGACTTGTTGAGGTGGAAGACCACCTCGTCCGCGCCGGTGGCCTCGACGCTCTGCAGGCTGCCGAGGAGTCCCGCGGGGCCGCCGGGGACGTTGATCCGCCGGATGCGCTCGATGGAGTAGGCGACCGCCTTGGCGTCGAGGGCGTCGCCGTCGGCGAACTTCATCCCGGACCGCAGCCGGCAGCGGTAGGTCCGGTTGGAGCTGTCCGTGAACGAGCACTCCTGCGCGGCGTCCGGCTGGGGCGTGGTCGCACCGTTCGGGTAGGCCAGCAGCGTCTGGTAGATGTTCCGGAACAGCTCCCACGAACCGTCCCAGGAAGCCGCCGGGTCGAGGGTGCTGGGGGCGCTCGTCGTGCCCACGACGATGGGTCCCGCGTCCTTGGAATCGTCCCCGGACAGCAGGCCGCAGCCGGACATCAGGGACGTTATGGAAGCGATCGCCGCCACTTGCCGCAGGCATCGGTTCCGGTTGAACACGCGCACGCTCCTCGATCTGCCATGCCAAGGTCGGCAGACCATACCGCAGTGCGACGGTTGTTGAACCTGGTTCGTTCGCCCTGTGAACACTCTGTTGATGACGACGTTGTCATCGGCCCGGAACAGGCCCGTTTGGGTATGCGGGCGCCGTTTCCGTCAAGAGTGGGACGGTAACGGCGCCCGAATCGTCATACGGCGTCGGCGGCGCCGGGCGTCAGGCGACGCCGGCGTTCAGGAACAGTCCGCCGTCGACGACGAGGGTCTGGCCGGTGATCCAGTCGGACTGCGCGGAGGTGAGGAACTCGGCCGCGCCGCCGATGTCGGAGGGCACGCCGAGCCGCTTCAGCGGGTAGACCGCGGCGGCCTCCTCCTCGCGGCCCTCGTACAGGGCCTGGGCGAACTTGGTCTTCACCACGGCCGGGGCGATCGCGTTGACCCGCACCCTCGGCGCGAACTCGTGCGCGAGCTGGATGGTCAGGTTGACCATCGCGGCCTTGCTGATGCCGTACGCGCCGATGAACGGCGAGGGGGCGAGGCCCGCGACGGAAGCGATGTTGACGATCGCGCCGCCGTTGTCCTTCTGCCAGGCGTGCCAGGTGCGCTGGGCGAAACCGAGCGCCGAGACCACGTTGGTCTCGAACACCTTGCGGGCCACGTTCAGGTCGAGGTCGGCGATCGGCCCGAAGACCGGGTTGGTGCCGGCGTTGTTGACCAGGTGGTCGACGCGGCCGAAGGCCTCCATCGTGCGCTCGACGGCCTCGGCCTGGTGGGCCTCGTCGTGCGCCTTGCCGGCGACGCCGATGACGCGGTCGGCGCCGAGGCGCTCGACGGCCTCCTTCAGGGCGTCCTCGTTGCGGCCGGTGATGCAGACCCGGTCACCGCGGGCGACGAGCGCCTCGGCGATGCCGTAGCCGATGCCGCGGCTGGCGCCGGTGACGAGGGCGACCTTGCCCGAGAGTTCCACGGAAGTCATGTGCAATGTCCCTTAGTTGAGCGGTCCGCCGGCGACGTACAGGACCTGGCCGGAGACGAAGCCGGCCGCGTCGCCCGTGAAGAAGGCGACGGCGTTGGCGATGTCCTCGGGCTCGCCGACGCGCGCCACCGGGATCTGGGTGGCGGCCGCCGCCTTGAAGTCCTCGAAGCCCATGCCGACACGGTCGGCGGTGGCCTTGGTCATCTCGGTGGCGATGAAACCGGGGGCGACGGCGTTGGCGGTGATGCCGAACTTGCCGAGCTCCTTGGCCAGGGTCTTGGTGAAGCCCTGCAGGCCCGCCTTGGCGGCGGAGTAGTTGACCTGGCCGCGGTTGCCGAGAGCGGAGGACGAGGACAGGTTCACGATCCGGCCGAAGCCCGCGTCGACCATGTGCTTCTGCACCGCGCGGGACATCAGGAAGGAGCCGCGCAGGTGCACGTTCATGACGGTGTCCCAGTCGGCGACGCTCATCTTGAACAGCAGGTTGTCGCGCAGCACGCCCGCGTTGTTGACCAGGATCGTCGGCGCGCCGAGCTCCTCGACGACGCGCGCGATCGCCGCCTCGACCTGGGCCTCGTCCGAGACGTCCGCGCCGACGGCGATGGCCTTGCCGCCCGCCGCGGTGATCTTCTCGACGGTGTCCTTGCAGGCGGCCTCGTCGAGGTCGATCACCGCGACCGCACGGCCTTCGGCGGCCAGTCGTACGGCGGTGGCGGCGCCGATGCCGCGCGCGGCACCGGTGACTACGGCAACCCGCTGGGTGGTGGACATTGATGTTTCTCCTCGCCCTCGAGAAAGCTCTTGAACGCCTGCCGGCTCGGTGTGGCTGTCACAGTACGCCCGTCAGGTGAGCGACCGCTTAGTACCTTCACCACGGCTGACGCTAGAAGCGTTGGCACCCGGTGTCAACGGCACACCGGCGCGGTGTGATCCATTACCTGGTCCCGCGCCGCTGCCGACGCGCCGGAACACCCGATCGGCCGACGGCCGCGCGCCACCGGCGCACCACGCCTCTAGCGTCGAAGCGCGAGCCAACCGTGCCCGGAAAGGAGGCGCTTCATGCGCCGCAGCACCGGAGCCGTCGGCACCCTGATCGCGATAGCCGCGCTCATGCCGCTGGCCGACCCCGCTCATGCGCAGGACCTGGACTGCCGCGACTTCCGTTTCCAGGAGGACGCCCAGGCCGTCCTGGACGCCGGCCGCAGTGATCCCAACCGGCTCGACGAGGACAACGACGGCATCGCCTGCGAGGACCTGCCACGGCGGTCCGAGGGCCTGACGTCCTCGACCTCCAGACCGCTCACCCCCGCACCCGTCACACCGGCACCCGTCACCCCCGCTCCGGTCGTCCCGACCCGGGGCGTGCAGGGCGGCCTGGGCGGCGGGTCCACCGCCGGGCCCACGGACTGGGACATCGCGATCGGCCTGACCTTCGTCACCGGCGCGGTCCTGGCCACCGGTTATGTGGTGAGGCGGCGTCGCCACCGGGCCTGACGCCCGGGTCCCTGCCCGGAGGCGCCCCGCCGGGCCTGACGCCGGCTCCCGTGCCCGGAGGCGCCCCGCCGGGCCTGACGCCGGCTCCCGTGCCCGGAGGCGCCCCGCCGGGTCAGCGCACCAGCAGGGCCAGCAGGCGTTCCGTCTCCGCCGCCGGGTCCGTGGTGAGGCCGGTGTGGACCGGGCCCGGCTGGACGACCGTGGAGCGCGGCGCGATCAGCCAGCGGAAGCGGCGTCCGGCGTCGTCACCGGCGGCCTGGCCCGCGCCGGTCCCGCCGCCGCAGACCGCCTCCACGGCCCGCAGCGCCGCCTGCACGCCGGCCACGTCCGCGTCGGGGTCCAGGGCGAGCAGCCGCGCCTCGTCGAGGTGCGTACGGGCACCGACGTACGCCTGGGCACGGCAGTAGACGAGCACGCCGGCGTTGATGCACTCGCCGCGCTCGACCCGCGGCACGACCCGCAGCAGGGCGTACTCGTAGACGTCCCGGCCGCCGCCCTGCCCGGCCCGGATGATGTGGCGCTCGGCGAGCCCGCCGGCCATGTGGATGTGCTGCTCGCTCACCTGTCCGCCTCGCTTCCCCTCGCGTGCCGCTCGCTCACTTCTCCCCCTCGATACCCTCGATGCCCTCGAGGCCTGTGACGCGTTCGTGGATGGTGGCCGCCCGGGCCAGCAGCGGGCGGGCGTAGGCGCGGCGCAGCTCGTCGGGGTGGTCGAAGCCGGGCTCGCCGGTCAGCCACGCGTCGGGCACCTCGGCGGTGACCTCGGCGAGCAGATCCTCGGTGACGAGCGGTGCCAGCTCGGCGGCGGCGCCCGCGAGGTCGGGGGCGAAGCCGCGCAGCGCGTGGTCGGCGGCGTCGTACGGACGCGCCGCTGAGGTCTCGGCGCCGGGCCAGTTGTGGTGCCAGATCATGGTGGCGCCGTGGTCGATGAGCCACAGCTCGCCCCGCCACACGAGCAGGTTGGGGTTGCGCCAGGAACGGTCGACGTTGTTGATCAGCGCGTCGAACCAGATGATCCGCCCCGCCTCCTCGGGCGTGACCGCGAAGGCGAGCGGGTCGAAGCCGAGCGCGCCGGAGAGGAAGTCCATGCCCAGGTTGGTGCCGCCGCTGGCCCGCAGCAGCCCCTGGACCTCGGCGTCCGGCTCGCCGAGCCCGAGGACCGGGTCGAGGTCGAGGGCGACCAGGCGCGGCACGCGGAAGCCCAGCCGGCGGGCGAGTTCCCCGCACACGACCTCGGCGACCAGCGTCTTGCGGCCCTGCCCGGCCCCGGTGAACTTCATGACGTAGGTCCCGAAGTCGTCGGCCTCGACGAGTCCCGGCAGCGAGCCGCCCTCCCGCAGCGGGGTGATGTAGCGGGTCGCGGTGACTTCCTTGAGCATCGCCCCAGGTTACTTGGGGCCGTGCGGTGAACCGCCGGTCCCCCGGCGCCGTACTGGGTGGCAGATCTCCAGGCAGTCAGCGAAGGGATGTCGGCATGACCAGCGAATCGCCCCAGGCCACCTCGGGCCCCACCCGCCGTACGGTCGTCGCCGTGGTGGGCGCGGCCGGCGCGACGGTCGCGCTCGGCGCGTGCGGCTCGGGCGGCGGTGGCGGGACCGCGGCCGCGAAGCCGGGGACCGTACTGGCGAAGACCTCGGACATTCCCGAGGGCGGCGGGAAGATCTTCCCCGAGCATCAGGTGGTGGTCACCCAGCCGACGGCGGGCTCGTTCAAGGCGTTCTCGTCCAAGTGCACCCACCAGGGCTGCGCGGTGAGCGGAGTGCGGGACGGCGTCATCAGCTGCCCCTGCCACCACAGCGAGTTCTCCGTCGCCGACGGCAGCGTGAAGAGGTCCCCGGCGACGCGGCCGCTGCCGGAGGTGCGGATCGCCGTGTCGGGGAACGACATCACCCTCGCATGACGCCCGGCCGCCGAGCGGAGCCGCCGTTGCGCGGTCCGGGGGAACGACCCATGATTCCCGACGTCACGTCAGGCGAGCGGAGGGGCCGGATGACCGCGACACAGCGCCGGGGCCGGAAGATCATGATGACGCCCGGCGAGCTGGACGCGTTCCTCGCCGAACAGCGCACCTGCCGGGTGGCCACGGTGTCGGCCGACGGCGCCCCGCACGTGAGCGCCCTGTGGTTCCTGTGGGACGGCACGGCGCTGTGGCTGTACTCGGTGGTGCGCAGCAGGCGGTGGACCGACCTGCGCCGCGATCCGCGGGTGGCGGTCGCGGTCGACACCGGCGAGGAGTACGGCGAGCTGCGCGGGGCCGAGCTGTCCGGCGCCGTGCGGAGGGTGGGCGAGGTGCCGCGCACCGGGGAGCTGTGCGCGGAACTCGACGCGGTGGAGACGCGGTTCGCACGCAAGTACTTCGACCTGGACGAACTGCCGCACGACGGCCGACACGCCTGGCTGAAACTCGTCCCGGAGAAGGTCGTCTCCTGGGACTTCCGCAAGCTCACCCCGTAGCGGCCGTGGGCTCACCCCCCACGTGCTCGGCCGCCGCCCGCAGTGCCGCGACCGCCGCCCGGATCGAGGGACGGCGGTCGGCGTCGGCGCGCCAGACGACGTACACATGGCGGCGTACGCGCTGCTTGAGCGGCACCGTCACGACGCCCTCGGGCACCGGACGGCGTCCGAGCAGCGGCGCGATGCAGACGCCGAGACCGGCGGCGACCAGGCCGAGCTGGGTGTGCGTCTCGCCGGCGCGGTGGCCGACGATCGGCTCGACGCCGCGCGAGCGCAGCGTGTACATCAGCCACTCGTGGCAGAACTCGCCCTCGCCCCAGGTGATCCACTCGTCCTCGGCGAACTCCCCGAGGTCGACCTCGGCGCGGTCGGCGAGCGGATGTCCGGCGGGCATGGCCACGTCGGCGGGGTCGTCGAGGATGGACGCCTTGACCAGCCCGTCGGGCAGCGGCATCGGCTTGTTGTACCAGTCGAGGACGACGGCGAGATCGAGGTCGCCGCGCACGACGGCCCGGATGCCGGCCTCGGGTTCCAGCTCGCAGGAGCGGACCCGAAGGGCCGGATGCCGCGTGCGCAGCGCGGCGAGTGCGGCGGGGAAGAGGCCGCGCGCGGCCGTCGGGAACGCCGACAGCCGCAGCCCGCCGACCACCTGACCGCGCTGCGCCTCCAGGTCGGACTGGGCCAGCTGCACCTGGGAGAGGATGCGCGCGGCGTGCTCCGCGAGCAGCCGCCCGGCATCGGTGAGCCGGACACCGCGCCCGTGCTTGGCGAGCAGTTGCTGACCGCACTCGCGCTCCAGCTTGGCCAGTTGCTGGGACACGGCGGAGGTGGTGATGTGCAGCCCGTCGGCGGCGCCGCTGACCGAACCGTGCCGCGCGACGGCGTCGAGGGTGCGCAGGCGCTCGAGGTTCAGCACGGCGGGGCTCCTTCGGCGAGGGACAACGCGTTAGCAATGCTACGAGATACCGGGTGCGAATTCTCGATTGTGCTACGAGATCGTCGTCCCGCATGGTTGCCTGCATGAGCACCGCCTCCGTCACCCGCCCCCGCTCGCGCACCGGCGGCGCCCCCGCGCCCCGCACTCCCCGCTTCGGCTGGCGGCTGCGCTTCGCCGCACTGTCGCTGATCTGGGGCTTCAGCTTCCTGCTCATCAAGGTCGGCACGCACGGCTACGCCCCCTTCCAGGTCACCCTGGGCCGGCTGGCGTTCGGCACGGCGGTGCTGGCCGCCGCGATGGCGGTGAAGCGGGAGCGCCTCCCGCGCGGAGCGCGCACCTGGGCGCATCTGGCGGTCGCCGCGTTCCTGCTGAACGCGCTGCCCTTCTCGCTCTTCGCCTACGCGGAGCTGACCGTGCCGTCCACGCTGGCCGGCATCTGCAACGCCACGTCACCGCTGTGGGGCATGGCGCTGTCCCTGGTCGCGCTGTCCGAGGACCGTCCGACGCGGCTGCGCGTGGCGGGGCTCGGCATCGGCTTCCTCGGCGTGCTGACCGTCCTCGGCGCCTGGCAGGGCTTCAGCGGCCTGGACGCCAAGGGCACGGCGCTGGCCCTGCTGGCCTCCTTCAGCTACCCGGTCGGCTGGATCTACGTCCGCCGCACGCTGGCCGGTACCAGCCACTCGAACCTCTCGCTGACCGGCGCCCAGCTGCTGCTGGCCACGCTGCAACTGGCCGTCGTCACCCCGCTGTTCACCACCCTGCCGACCCATGTCTCCGCCCTCCCGCTGCTCGCGATCGCCGCGCTGGGAGCCCTCGGCACGGGCCTGGCGGTCCTGATCCAGTACGGCCTGGTCGCCGAGGTCGGACCGACGACGGCCCAGATGGTCACGTACTTCATCCCGGTCATCGCCACGGCGGCGGGCGTCGCCCTGCTGCACGAGTCCCTGCACTGGTCCACCCCGGTGGGCGCGGTCATCGTCCTGGCGGGAGCGGCGCTGACGCAGGCACGACCGAAGCGCTGAGCGGGACGCCGGCCCATCGCACGGGGCCGGCCGAAGCGCCGAGCCGGACGCGAGCAGCCACGCGGGCACGGGCGAAGGGCCGAGCCGGACGCGAGCCCGTCCCGCAAGCACGCCACGCGAGCACGCCACCGCTGGCAGGACGGGACTCGGGCACGGCGGGACCCGCGGCCGCACCTGCCGCCCGATTCCGCCCCGATTCCGCCCGCCCCCGCCTACACCGGCCGCCCCACTCCCCCCGACCCCAGGGCCGTGGCGATCGCGGCCGCCAGTGCGGGGGCCTCCGCCTCCGGCAGGGTGGAGACCGTGACCCGGATGCCCGGCGCAGCGCCCATCCGGAACCGTGCGCCGGGCGCGACCGCCCAGCCGGCCTGGAGGAGACGGGCGACGGCTCCGGTCTCGTCGGGGACGGGGATCCACACGTTCAGCCCGCTGCGCCCGTGCGCGCGCACGCCCCGCTCGGCGAGCGCGCCGATGAGCGCGTCCCGGCGGCGGCCGTACGCGCCCGCCACGGCCGGCACGTCCACCGCGCCCTCGGCCCACAGCCGGGCCACCGCCCGCTGCGTGATCCGGCTGACCCAGCCGGGTCCGAGCCGCTGCCGCCCGCGTACCCGGTCGAGGGTGACGTCGTCTCCGGTGAGCACGGCGAGCCGCAGGTCGGGACCGTAGGCCTTGGCGGCCGAGCGGACGAAGGCCCAGTGCCGGGTGACCCCGGCGAGGGGATGCAGGGGCAGGTCGACGATCGCGTGCCCGTGGTCGTCCTCGATCAGCAGCGTCTCGGGGTGCTCGCGCAGGACCGCCCGCAGGGCACGCGCGCGTGCGGCGCTCACCGCGGCGCCGGTGGGGTTCTGTGCGCGGTCGGTGACGATCACCGCGCGGGCGCCGGCCGCCAGTACGCCGCGCACGTCTTCCGGCAGTGGCCCCTCGTCGTCGACGCGGACCGGCGCGGTGCGCAGCCCCAGCGCGGGGACGAGGTCGAGGAGGCTGCCCCAGCCGGGGTCCTCGACGGCGACCGTGTCCCCCGGCTTCAGATGCGCCGCCAGCACCCGCTCGATGGCGTCCAGCGAGCCGGAGCAGACGGCCGGCGGCCCGTCCGGCACGCCGTCGGCCCGCAGCGCGTCGAGCGCCGCCGACTCCAGCTCGGGCTCGACGGGATCGGCGCCGTAGAGCACCGGCTCCCGGTCGCCCTGCGCGGCGGCCGCGGCGAAGGCGGGACCGAGCGACGGCAGCAGCGCCGGGTCGGGGTTGCCGTTGGTCAGGTCGCGCACACCCTCGGGGATCTCCACACCGATGTACTCGCGGCCCGTCGTGGCCGGCCGGGGCCGCACCCGGCTGCCGCGGCGGCCGGCGGTCTCGATGACCCCGCGCTCGCGCAGGGTGCGGTACGCGGCCGCGACCGTGTTCGGGTTCACGCCGAGTCGTACCGCCAACTCCCGCATGGGGGGCAGGAGTTCGCCCGGCGTCAGCGCACCGGCGGCCACCGCGCGCTCGACATCGGCGGCAATCTCTGCTGCGCGCCGCCCGCTGATCGGATATTCTCCTAGCACAAACCACATTGTGCACTAGTGCAATAAAAATCGCCAGTACGACGACGCCACCCGAGGGAGAGCGCCATGCAGGGGACCACGACCACAGCGGCCACCGCCTACGCCCCGACCGACCGCACCGTCCCCACCCGCTCCGCCGAGCGCGCCCGCTACGACGCGGAACTGGTGCACGCGATACTCGACGAGGGCTACGTCTGCCACCTCGGGTTCGTCCGCGACGGCGCACCCGTGGTGCTGCCGACGCTGTACGCCCGGGTCGACGACCGCCTGTATGTGCACGGTTCGACCGGCTCGCGCCCGCTGCGGATGGCCGGCCAGGCCGACCCGGGGCTCGCGGTGTGCCTGACCGTCACGCATGTCGACGGTCTGGTGCTGGCCCGGTCGGCCTTCCACCACTCGATCAACTACCGCTCCGTCGTGGTGCACGGCGTCGCCCACGACGTGACCGACCCCGAGGAGAAGCGCCTCGCGCTCGACGCGCTGGTGGACCACGTCGTCCCGGGCCGTGCCGCCGACTCCCGCCCGGCCAACAAGAAGGAACTGGCCGCCACCGCCGTGATCCGCCTCGACCTGCACGAGGTCTCCGCGAAGCTGCGCACCGGCGGCGTCAACGACGAGCCGGAGGACCTCGCCCTCCCCCACTGGGCCGGCGTGGTCCCGGTGCGCAAGGTCTACGACGCCCCGGTCGCCGACCCCGAGCTCACCCCCGGCACGCAGCTCCCGGACTACCTGTCGGCGCTGTGATGCTGATCCATCCCTGGGACGCACCGCGGAGCGACGCCGAGTGGCAGACCTGGCTCGCCGCCCACGACTTCGGCCAGCTCGCCGTCAACGGCCCGCCCGGCGAACCCCCGTTCGTCCAGCCCCTGCATTTCGCCTATGACGCCGACCGCGGTGAGGCGGTCACCCACCTGGCCCGCCCCAACCCGCTGTGGGAGGCCCTGGAGGCGGACCCGGAGGTCGTACTGAGCGTCGTGGACGACTACGTGTTCGTCCCCGGCCCCTGGCAGGCGCCGGCCGGCACCCCGCCCGAGCACGGCACGCCGACCAGCTTCTACGCGGGCGTGCAGCTGCGCTGCCGCGCCCATGTCGTGGACGACCCGGCCCAGAAGGCGGAGCTGCTCAACCGGCAGGTCGGCCACTTCCAGCCGGAGGGCGGCTCCGCCCCGGCGGCGGTGGGCGAGGCGCCCTACGGGCGCCTGTTGTCCGGGATCCGCGGCATCCGGCTGGAGGTGACCGGCGTCCGCGCGAAGTTCAAGTACGCCGGTCACCGCCCGGCCGACACCCAGGAGCGGATCGCGGCCGGACTCGCCGGCCGGCAGGGCCCGCGCGACGCGGCGGCCCGCGAGCACCTGCTGCGCCGGCGCACCGGCTGAGCGGCGGGACGCGTCGACCGGCCCCACAGGGCCCATCCGGACCGGTCCCCGCGCGGCCCATCCGGGCCGATCCCCGCACGGCTCGGTCGACCGGTCCCCGCCCTGCTCGGTCAGCCGGTTCCCGTACGGCCCGGGCAGCCGGTCAGGCCGGCGCCGGCGTTCGGGCCTCGGCGAGCGCCAGCCCGGTGACCGAGGCCAGCATCAGGACCGTACCGGCGCAGGTCGCTGCCGTGAGCCGTTCACCGAGGAGGGCCACGGCGAGCACGGCCGCGCTCACCGGCTCCAGCAGCATGATCACGGACACCGTCGCCGACCGGACCACCGCGGCGCCCGCGAAGTACAGGGCGTAGGCCAGGGCGGTCGGCACGGCGGCGATGTACACCAGCAGCCACACCGTCCGCACGGGGTCGGCGGTGTGCGGGACAAGCCCCTCGGCCAGGGCGAACGGCAGCAGACACAGGCTGGTGACCGTGAACGCCCCGACGGACGTACCGGCGGCGTCCGCGCCGCCGTCGCGCCCCCACCGGCGGGTCAGCAGCGTCATCGCGCTGTAGCCCGCGGCGGACAGCAGCGCCAGGCCGACGCCGTACGGCCGGACCGTCGCCGCTCCCCCGCCGAGGACCAGGACCCCGAGCCCGGCGAGCGCGCCCGCCACCGCGGCCAGGCCGCCGCCGCCGAGCCGCTCGCCCAGGGTCAGCCGGGCGCCGAGCGCGATCAGGACGGGGCCGGCGCCGAGCGTCACGACGGTCGCCACGGCGAGGCCGGTCGCGGACACGGCGGCGAAGTACGCCGTCTGGAACACCGCGAGCCCGACGCCCATGGCACCGGCCCGCAGCAGCCTGCGGCGCAGCGGTCCGGACGCCGGGGCCGCCGCAGGGCGGGGGCCGAAGCGGCGGGCGGCCAGCAGCAGGACGAGTCCGGCGGCGCAGCGCCAGAAGGACAGGGTGACGGCGTTCATGTCACTGGTCCGGTAGACCAGGGAGGCGGCCGCGCCGGCGGTGCCCCAGGCGGCGCCGGCGACGATCAGATAGAGCAGGCCTCGCCCGACGGGCAGGCCGGAAGCTGGAGTGGACACGCGTTCTCTCCGCAGAAGGCAGAAGGTCGTGGATGGATCCCGTCCGTGCGGGATCCGCTGACGTCTTCTGCGGGCAGCACCGTTCGGCCCGGCGACGCGCGCCGGGCGTACTTCACCGGGTGGCCCGCCTCAGGCGGCCGGGGGCGGAAGAACGAGTGCGTCCGAAGGCATGAGCGGCACCTTATGCGGCCGTTCCGCGGGCCGACAACTCCCTTTCCGCGCCTTCGGCCGCCACCGGCTCCCCCGCGCTCGTCGCGGGTGTGGCGGACTGGGCGATGAACGCGCCGACCAGGACCACGGCGCCGCCGGCGATCTGGGGTGCGGACAGGTGCTCGCCGAGCAGCACCCAGGCCAGTACGGTCGCGACGACCGCCTCCAGGCAGGCCACCACCCCGGCCACCTGCGGGGAGAGCCGGCGCACCGAGACCACGCCGGTGACGTAGGCGACGACCGTGGCGAGCAGGACGATCCAGGCGAGCAGCAGCCAGGCCGCGACGGGCGTGCCGTCCATCCGGGCGCTGTGTCCGAGCACGGACCAGTCCATGCCCCACGGGCGGGCCACGACGGTGAGCACGGCGGCGCCGACGAGCAGGCCGTAGGCGATGACACCGAGCGGGTCGGGGGCGTCGGCGCCGGAGTCGCTGCCCTGGTCGGACAGGATGAAGTAGCCGACCTGGCAGGCGGCGGCGCCGAGCGCGAGCAGCAGGCCGAGGGCGTCGAAGCTGAGCCCGGACCACACCTCGACGACACAGGCGAGGCCGCCGACGGCGAGGACCACGCCGAGCGCGGCGGCCCGCGTCACCGGCCGCCGCTGCACGAACCGCACCCAGCCGAGCACCAGGGCCGGGGCGAGGTACTCGACGAGCAGCGCCACGCCGACCGGGATCCGGGACAGCGCGGCGAAGTAGAACGCCTGGACGCCGGCGACGGCGAGCAGTCCGAACCCGGCGAGCAGCACCGGGCGGCGGCGCAGCAGCGCGCGATGACGTACGGCGAGCGGCAGCATCACCAGGGCCGCGCCGGTCACCCGCAGCCACACCACGTCCAGCGGGTCGAGCCCCGCCTCGATCAGCGGTTTGGCCGCGACGCCGGAACCGCCGAAGGCGAGGGCCGACACCAGCGCGAGGGACAGCCCGACGCCCTTGCCGCGGCTGCCCTGAATGCTTCCAGACGTATGCACAACCCCATGATGACAGGGCACGACAGGAGCGTCACTCTCTATGGCTACTGTCTCACCGGCTGGACGACGCACCGTCCCCGGACGGTTCCCGAGCGAGGCGCGATGACAGCTCCGGGACGTCGATCCCGGCATGGTCGAGCACCTGGACGGCGCGCGCCTCGGGGTCCACGACGAGCGCGGCGAGCAGGTCGACGCCCCGGGCCGGGCGCCCGTGCCGCGCGGCGCGCTCCTCGGTCCGCGTGACGGCGAGTGCGGCCAGCGGGGAGTAGCCCTCGGCCGGGCCCGCCGCGGGCAGCGCGCCGGAGTCCTCCACGGCGGTCTGCCAGCGCAGCCCGTAGCCGATGCTGCGCTGGACGAGATAGCCGAGCAGCCGGGCGACCTGCGCCGCCTCGAACACCGCGCGCACCCCGGGGTCGGACTCCAGCAGGGAGTGCAGCAGGTGGGCGGTGTCGATGTGCCGGTCCCCGTCCCGTACCGCCCGGCGCCGGGCACCGGAGACCACCGCGGCCAGCTCGGCGCCGAGCGGGACATCGTTGTCGTCACGGCGGACGCCCTGGTCACGGCCTGCTTGCTGGGGTATACGCGGGTGCACGCCTCCTACCCCATCAGCCCCTGCGGGCCCGCGCATCCGCGGCGCGAACCATTTCCGCGTCCCACGAGAAGTGCACCGAGCCGGCTCCAATCTCCTCCTCGGGGAGGAGATCAGGCCGCTTTCGCCCTGAGAGGCGCGCCCCGCGCGTCACCGCGCAGGGCGCGCCTCTCCGCCGTATCACTCACTCCCCGTATCACTCACCGCCGTATCGCTCAGTCCTCGTCGGCGAGGATCAGATACAGCTTCTTGCGGGCGTCGTTCAGGACGGACAGCGCCTTGTCGCGCTGCTCCTTCGTGCCGGTCTTCCAGACCTGGCCGAAGGCCTCCATCAGGCCGAAGCCCGCCTGGCGGATCTCGCCCAGCGCCTCGAAGTCGATCCCGCGGGAGGCCTCCTCCCAGGGGGCGTCCGCGCCCGACTCGGCCGCCGCCCGGCCCTCCTCGGTGAGCGAGAAGAGCTTCTTGCCGCCCTCGGACTCACTGCTGATCAGCCCCTCGTCCTCCAGCAGCTGGAGGGTGGGGTACACCGAGCCGGGGCTCGGCTTCCAGGCGCCGCCGCTGCGTTCGGCGATCTCCTGGATCATCTCGTAGCCGTGCATCGGCCGGTCCTTCAGCAGGGCCAGGATCGAGGCCCGTACGTCACCGCGCCGTGCCCTTCCGCGCGGTCCGCCGCGCCCTCGCCCGCCCCAGGGGCCGTGTCCGCCGAAGCCGGGACCGCCGGGGCCGAAGCCGGGGCCACCCGGCCCGAAGGGACCGAAGGCCGCACGCCGGCCGTCGCCGCCGAAGCCCCCGAAACCGCCGAAGCCGCGCTCCGGGCCACGCCCGGGGCCGCCGTGCCGATGTCCGTGCTCGAAACCGTGGGTACGCATCGCGATCACTCTCCATTCCATCATCATTCGATCGTTTGATCGTCGACCCTTCGCGATGCTTCAACGATATATCGGAAGAGGGCCTACGACAAGACCTCGTACGCCAAGACCCTTCAGCGGGAAACGCGGAAGGGCCGGACCGCCTGCAGGCGGTCCGGCCCCCGGACGAGCGGCGATCGGGCGGTCAGCCGCCGAACCAGCCGTTCAGGTCGGCGATGACCTGCACGCCGCCCGTGTGGTTGACGAAGGTGATCCTGCCGTCGACGACCGGGACGACCACCAGGTTGGAGATCGTCTTCCCGGCCGTGTAGTTGAGGTTCGACACCCCGGGCAGCGGACGGCCGTGCGGGTGGACGGTCAGGAAGCTGCCCGCGGTCGGCGCTGCGGCCGTCACGTTCAGGACGACGGCCGTGACGCCCTCGCCGGGAACGCCCGCGACACCGCCGACCTGCAGGCTCACCACACCACCGGGGCCGACCGCCCCCGCGCGTGCGCCGAGACCGCTGCGGGTGTCGAGCAGCCGTACCGGATCGGCGGCGGTGAAGTCGGCGCCCGTGGCGGAGTAGTAACCCGTGACGTCGGCGAGCAGATCGACCGCGCCCGCGCTGTTGCGCAGCACCACCGAGCCGTTCACCACCGGTACGACCACCAGGTTCGGGAGGGTCTCCCCGGCCGTGTAGTTGATGTTCGACGCGGTCGGGACGGCCTGGCCGTCCGGGTAGACGGTGACGAAGCCGTTCGAGGCCGGCGTGACGGCCGTGACGTTCATGACCACGGCGGTCACCCCCGTCGAGGGCACCCCGTGCGCCCCGGCGACCCTCAGCTTCACCGTGCCGCCCGCACCGACGCGAGCCTTGGGCGCGCCGGTGCCGGACCGGGTGTCCAGGAAGCGCGTCGGGTCGATGGGCGTCAGCTGGGAACCCGTCCCCTGCGCGGCCGTGTAGTAGCCGGCCACGTCGGCGACGACGTCGACCGTGCCCGCGCTGTTGCGCAGGTCCACCGAGCCGTTGCTCACGGCCACGGTCACCAGGTTGGAAAGGGCCTTCCCCGCCGTGTAGTTGAGGCTGGAAGCCGACGGCACGGGGCGGCCGTCGGGGTAAACGGTGAGGAAGCCGTTGGCGGTCGGGGCGACGGCCGTGACGTTCATGACGACCGCGGTCACCCCGCCGGCGGGGATACCGCCCGCGCCCGCGACCTTCAGCTTCACCGTGCCGCCCGCACCGACCCGGGCCTTGGGGGCCCCGGTGCCGGACCGGGTGTCCAGGAACCGCTTCGGCGTGATCGGGACGAACCGGCCGGGCGTCGTGGCCGCGGTCTCCGTCACGGTGTAGGCGTCCGGCAGGTAGCCGGGAGAGCGGGTGCCGCTGGTGTAACCAGGGCTGTCGGCCACCAGGTCGTAGTGGCCCGGCGGCAGGTCACGCGTGCCGAGCAGCACGGTCAGCGAGGTGCCGCCCGGCCCGACGGAGACCGGCGGGTTCATCCGGTACCCGCTCCCGGTCTCGCTGTTGCGCAGTTCGATCTCGGTGCCGAGCGTCAGGCCCGAGCCGTACAGCACGACCGGGTGCGCGGTTCCGGTGGGTCCGCTCGTGCTGCTCAGCCGGGACACGTCGGCCCGGGGTGCGGAGCCCTCGCAGCCCGTCCTGCACACGCCCTGCATCGTGTACTCGTAGGGCGCCGCGGCGTTCCCGGCGCTCAGGACGAGTACATACCGACCGGTGGGCGCGTAGTTGTCGGTCAGGCAGTGGAACCGGAACTCCCCGTAGCTGCCGGAGCACTGGTACGAGTCGTCCGGGGCCCCGGCGAACGCGGTCGGCGCCAGCAGGCTCATCGACGGCATGTCCGTGCCGAGCGAGCTGTCCGCGCCGTACACGTCGAAGGACAGGTTCGGCTTCATGTCGAGCACGGCGCAGTAGGCCGTGGCTGACTCGCTCAGCACCCCGCTGCGCGGCGCGAAGCCCGCCGGGGAGAGGGTGTTCGCCGTGCACTGCGGTGCCCAGCCGGCCGCGGTGCCGATCCGCCAGGTGTCCAGGTAGGCGGTGATCGGGGTGGTGTCGTATCCGTTCGCCAGGGCGAAGACGAGGTAGGACGTGGAACCGCTGACCCGGCAGGTGCCGGCGGTGCCCGGTGTGCGGCACAGGACCGTCCCCGAGCCGTCGACGACGCCGAGGGAGGCTCCCGTGCGGTAGGCCGCGTCCGGGGTGCGCACGGACAGCCACAGCTTGTCCGTGGCCGCCGCCGACACCCGCAGGCAGGTGCTGTCGAGATCGCCGCGGAAGGTGTACGCGGTGGACGGCCCGCCGACGACCGTCGACTTCGGCGCCGCGCAGCGGGCGGTGGCGGAGATGTCCCGACGGACCAGCTTGTAGGTGTCGGTGGTGTAGCCGTTGTTGGTCAGCAGGACGGTGTACGCGGCGCCGTCGGTGAAGCGGCAGGTCGCCGTGGAAGAGGCGACGGTGGCGCACACCTGGTTGCCGGCGCTGTCGTGGACGCGCAGCGCGGCGTTGACCCGGTTGCTGTCGTTCGTGTAGTCGAGCAGTTCGGCGGTGGAGTGCGCGCCGGCCGCCAGGGAGAGGCACGCGGTCTGCCGGGGTTCGAGAGTGGCCTGGGCGCCGAAGTGGTCGCCGTAGGCGGACTGTGCCCACGCCGTGCAGCCCGTCGCCTGGCCGGTGCGCTGGACGGCCAGCCGGTACGTGCCGGCCGCCGGCGCGGACAGCACCGCGTGGAACGGCGCGGCGCCGGTCAGCTTGCAGACCGTCGGCGCGCCCTCGTTGGCGCACTGCGCGGCGCCCTCGGCGTCGAAGACCCGCACGACCGGGTGGACGTCGGCGGCGGTGCCTTGGTCGACGAGGTAGACACCCCGGCCGGTGCCGGTGGGGAGCCCCAGGCACAGCGTCTGTCCGGCTCCGGTGAAGGTGCCGGTAGCCGGGCCGGACGCGAAGCCGTCGTCGCGTACCGTCGCACAGCCCTGGGCCTGGGAGGTCGGGTAGAACCAGACCCCGTACGCGTCGGTCCCGGTGCTGCTGCGGCCGTCCCGGGCCCAGGTGTAGTCGCCGGCCGTCAGCGGGCACGGCGTGGTGGGCTCCGGGGCGCAGACCGGTGTGCCGTCCACGCGGTGCAGCCGGCCGGCGGCGCCGGTCTCCGTGTCACCGTCGGCCCTGAGCGCGCCGAACAGGTAGGGCCCGGGGGTGCTCACCCGCAGGATGCGGCAGCGGGTGGCCGAGCCGGTGTCCGGGACCGTGCCGTACGCCTGCGGCTGAACGGCCTGGCAGCCCGCCGGGTGGGAGAGCCGGGCCAGGACGACCGTGTTGCTGTCGTCGGCGGCACCGGACCGGTCGTTCACCAGGACGCGGAACGGTGCCTCGCCCTTCAGCGCGCAGTCGAGGTCCGTGGTGGCGCCGGTGCGGGTGTCGCAGACCTGCGTGCCGGCGCCGTCGTACACCGTGGCGTGTGCGGTCCAGTGGGCCACGTGCAGGCGCAGCGTCTCGCCGGCCGCCGTCGGCAGGCCGTAGCACTCTCCCGCGGAACCCGCGGCAAGGCCGCCCGCCAGCACGGCCGGCGTGCCGAGCGCCGTGTCGGCCTCCGTCACCGCGGTGCAGGAGGCGTCCGACAACAGTGCCTTGTACGCCACCGAGAAACCGCCGCCGCTGCTCCAGGAGCTGGTGACGCGCAGCGTATGGACGCCGGCCTGCTTCGTCGGGCAGCGCCGTATCCCGTAGGAGTCGTCGGGCTGGTCGCAGGCGACGGCACTGCCGTCGGGCGCGGTCAGCGCGACGTCCGTGGGATAGCCCTGCGCGTCGACGACCTGGACGGCCACCAGATCGCCGGCGCGGGTCAGGTCGAGCGTGTAGCTGGCGCCGCCCGCGGGGAAGGCGGAGCAGGTGTGGACGATGCCGGGCGCGATGGCCCCGGAACAGGCGTCCGAAGAGCCGCCCTCGGCGATGTCTGCGCGGATCTGCCGGGCGGCGAGGAGATGCGAGTCGGTGGCCGGGGCCGGCTTGGGTGCCGACTGGGATGTCCGGGCCGGCTCCGATGCCGACTTGGACGCCCGGGCCGGCTCCGGTGTCGGTGCGGCGGCCGCCGAGGCGGTGCCGACCGGTCCGAGAACCGTGGCGACGACGACGGCGATCAACGCGAAGACCGCGCCGGTGCGCGGTCCTCTCCCCTGTTTCCGCATGTGCTCGAAGGTCAAGTGGTCCCCCCCTTGGGACAGCTGAGTCGAAAAGCAGTCGGAGTCTACGATGATCCGATCAGGTGTTCGCGTCGGATTCCCGGCGTCCGCCGGGCCGTCGACGAGATGACTGCTGCGCGGGACGCCGACCGGTCCAGCGGCGTGCGATTGGCCTTGGTCGGCGCCTTCCGGGGGCCGTTACCGTCGGGCCATGCGCATTCGAATCGTCGACGCCTTCACCGACCGCCCCTTCGCCGGCAACCCGGCCGGTGTGCTCCTGCTCGACTCCTTCCCGCCCGACGCATGGCTGCAGAACGTGGCGCTGGAGGTCAACCACGCCGAGACCGCGTTCGCCCACCGTCTGCCCGAGGGCGGCGACGCCGACTGGGCGCTGCGCTGGTTCACCCCGGCCACCGAGGTCGCGATGTGCGGCCACGCGACCCTCGCCACCGCCCACGTCCTGCACACCACCGGCGCCCACGAGGGCCCGGTACGGTTCGCCACCCGCAGCGGCGTGCTCATCGCCACGCCCCGGGAGGACGGCTCGATCACCCTGGACTTCCCCACCGCCCCGCTCACCCCCGTCGAGGTCCCGGCCGGGGTCGCCGAGGCCCTCGGCGCCGAGCCACGCGTCGCCTTCGACACCGGCCCGAACATCGGCGACCTGCTGCTGGAACTCGCCGACGAGAAGACCGTGCTCGGCCTCACCCCCGACCACAGGACGCTCGCCGCCTTCTCGGAGCGGGGCATCATCGCCACCGCCCGCGCCGAGGACCCGTCCCGCGGCTACGACTTCGTCTCGCGCTGCTTCTTCCCCAACGTCGGCATCGACGAGGACCCGGTCACGGGCAGCGCCCACACCGCGCTGGCACCGTTCTGGGCCGAGCGCCTCGGCCGCGCGGAACTCACCGGGCTGCAGGCGTCGCCGCGCTCCGGCCGCGTGCGTACCGAGGTGCGCGGTGAGCGCACGCTGCTGAGCGGCCGGGCGGTCACGGTGATCGAGGGGGACCTGCTCACCCGGCCGTGACGGGGTGCCGGCGGTTCACACCGTCGGCAGCCAGCCCACCTTGCCGGCCAGCAGCGCGTAGCCCACGAACGCGCCGATGTCGAGCAGCGAGTGCGCCACCACCAGAGGGCCGACCCGGCCCCAACGGCGGTACAGCCAGACGAAGACGACGCCCATCACCATGTTCCCGATGAAGCCGCCGATGCCCTGGTAGAGGTGGTAGGAGCCGCGCAGCACGGAGCTGGCGACCAGCGCCGTGCCGGGCGTCCAGCCCAACTGCCGCAGCCGGCGCAGCAGATAGCCGACGACGATGACCTCTTCCAGGATCGCGTTCTGCATCGCCGACAGGATCAGTACGGGGTACTTCCACCACACGTCGGGCAGCGCCTCGGGCACCACGGTGAGGTTGAAGCCGAGGCCCCGGGCGGCCAGGTAGAAGGCGATACCGGTGCTGCCGATCACGGCGGCGATCGCGGCGCCCCTGCCCAGGTCGGGCCAGGGACGGGTGCGGTCGAAGCCGAGGGTGCGCAGGCTCCCGCCCTCCCTCAGCAGCAGGTGGGCGACGAGCGCCACCGGCACCAGCGCGGTGGCGATGCCGAACAGCTGCCAGGCGAGGTCCAGCCAGGGCCGGCCCGGCGCGGCGGAGGCGTTGAGCGTGGCCGCCTGCTCCTTGAGGCCGCCCGGTTTGGTCACCGAGCCGACAAAGCTGATCAGCGCGGACACTCCGCTCGCGCCGAGCGAGAGCCCCAGGACGAGCAGGGTCTCGTCACGGAAGATCCGTCGCGAGAGCCGCTGTTCGGGAAAAGTCTCGGTCACCTGGTCCGCCTCCGCCTGCACACCGTGGGAGCTCACAGCATGCCCGATCACAGCGGGACGGAGCCCGTCGGCCCCGGCGGGGGCGCGTCCAGGGACGGAGACCGCCGGCCCCCGGCGGGGCGCCCCCGGGGGCCGAGTCCGTCGGCGCGCGCCGGCGAGGGCGACGGAGGACGGAGTCCGGCGGCCCCGCACGAAGGGCGTCCGGAGGCGGGCCGGTCAGCCCCGACACAAAACGCGTCCGGAGGCGGAGTTGCCCCCGAGGCGCGTCCAAGGGCGCGACCCCCTCAGCCCCCGCCGAGCCGCCGTTCAGCTCAGCCCAGCGGCACCGGTTCCGGCAGGCCCACCGGCCAGCTGTGGACCGGGTCGCCCTTGCGCATCAGCTCGCAGTAGCGCCGGGTCGTCGCCGCCAGGGCCGCCTCGCGGGACAGTCCCTTCTCCAGCGCGCGGTGGAAGGTGGCCGCCTGCCAGGTCGCCCCGTTCGCGCGCCGCCGGCACCGCTCGTCGATCACCCCGAGGTACAGGTCGCGGTCGGCCGGCTCGATGCCCCACGCGTCCAGACCCGCCTCCGCGAGCGGCAGCAGCTCGTCCCGGACGAGGCTGACCGCGTCGACGGTCGCCGTGCCGCCGAGCCGGCCGCGGCGCGGCCACTCCAGGCGGGCGTCGATGCCGTAGCGGCAGGCGGCGTCGAAGTTGGCTGCGGCCGCCTCGAACGGCAGCCGGGTCCACACCGGCCGCGCGTCCTCGGCGAGGGCGCGGACGACGCCGTAGTAGAAGGCCGCGTTCGCGACCACGTCGGTGACGGTCGGCCCGGCCGGCAGCACGCGGTTCTCCACCCGCAGGTGCGGGACGCCGTCGGCGACGTCGTAGACGGGCCGGTTCCAGCGGTAGACCGTGCCGTTGTGCAGGACCAGCTCGGCGAGCTTGGGCGTGCCGCCGGCGTCGACGACCGCCAGCGGGTCCTCCTCGTCGCAGATCGGCAGCAGCGCCGGGAAGTAGCGCAGGTTCTCCTCGAACAGGTCGTACGCCGAGGTGATCCACCGCTCGCCGAACCAGGTGCGCGGCCGCACGCCCTGGGCCTTCAGCTCGGGCGGCCGGGTGTCGGTGGACTGCTGGAACAGCGGCGGCCGCGACTCGCGCCACAGCTCACGGCCGAAGAGGAACGGCGAGTTGGCACCGAGGGCCACCTGTACGGCGGCGACGGCCTGCGCGGCGTTCCACACGTCGGCGAAGCGGCCCGGGGTCACCTGGAGGTGCAGTTGCACGGATGTGCAGGCCGCCTCCGGAGTGATCGACCGGGAGGTGCAGCGCAGATGTTCCACGCCTTCGATGTCGAGGGTGAAATCCTCACCACGGGCGGCGACGATCTGGTCGTTGAGCAGGGTGTAACGGTCCACGTCGGAAAGGTTGGACGAGACCAGATCGTCCCGGTCCAGCGTCGGCAGAATGCCGATCATCGCGATTCCGGCGTCGACCTCGGAAGCCTTGCGGTCCGCGTAGGCCAGCGCGATCCGAAGTTCCTCGGCGAGCCGGTCGAATACCCGGTCGCCGAGGCGGTGGGGGGCTATGTTCACTTCCAGGTTGAACATGGCGAGCTCTGTTTGGAAGTCACGGCTCGCGATCCGCTCCAGTACTTCCGCGTTGAGCATTTTCGGCAGGCCGTCGGCCCCCACCAGATTCAGCTCGATCTCCAGCCCCATCAGGTTCTTCGGACGGTCGAACCGCTGCTGGGCCAGAAGCCGCTCCAGCCCCGTCAGGCACTGTTGCAGCTTGTCGCGATAGCGCTGGCGATCGGACAGGTCGAACGAGCCTGCCACGACCTTCTCGCCCATCGAAGCGTCCCTTCCTCAGGTGGGGCGGGGCCCGGTTCCATCGGGCCTCCGGTGTCCGGTGCACGGGGGATGATGCCCAGCCGAAGCGATCCATAACGCATGCGCGCACGAGCGTCAGCGGCTAGGCTTGCCGGGTTGTCCGGCGGGTTGTCCAGTGGCACATTCGCAGGGCATGCGGCACCTGGCATTTTCCCCGGGAATGGATCTCGTAAAAAACGCCGACGACAATTGGCCGACCCCTGGACCTGCACTTCCCGAGGTCACCGCCGTTCAGCCCTCGCGGAATCGGGATGATTCCCGCGAATCGCCGACCGAATAGTCTCTTGTCGAGTGCTCCGGAAGCGGCTAGACGAAACACAGGCTGAACACGTGTCGTATAAACTCGCGGGACAGGGCAGCAGGTTGGCGCCCGCGGTCGAAGGCTTGTCGTCGGGGTGACGGACGACGGGCCACAGCGCACCTCTTTTCCACTCCGGCCCCGGACCCTGCCTTGCCGACCCCTGATCCCGAGAGCTGACAGCGTCGTCCGCCCACGCCCCGCCCTCACGCCACCGTGCCTGCCGAATGAGAGGCGACCCACCATGCCGCTGCATGTACCCCCGGCTCCCGCGCCCGCACTTCGCTCCGTCCTCACGGCACTCGGTTCCCCGACCGCGGTCCGTCAAGCACCCACTCCCTCCCTCCGTAAGGCCGAGGGGCCCGCGACGCCCGATCTGCCTCTGCCCGTGCATGTGCTGGAAGCCATCACCCCGGAGGGGGTGCGGGCCACGCGGCTGGTCGGCTGGCGTTTCCTGATCCGCAGCGGGGAGCGCGCGGTGGCGGCGGCCGAGACCCGGCTGACACCCGACGGCTGGGCCTTCTCGCACTTCTTCGAGGGGCCCTATGTCGCGTCCACCGAGCGGGCGCTGCGCCAGGCCGAGTCGGTGGCGCAGCCCTACCAGGCGCGCCTGCTGTCCGTGCCCGGGCTGTACATGCTCACTCTGTGGCTGCACGGGGACTGTGCGGCGGACGGGGCGACGGGGCATCCGCAGGCCAGTGATCTGCTGGTGCCGCTGGCGCCGGCGCCGCCGGGGATCGCCGCCCATCGCCCGCACCGGGTCTCCGAACTGCTGCCGGTCCTCACCCTGCGGGCCACCCCGAGCCCGCTGCTGGGCCAGCCGGTCTGACCCGCGCGGCACCGGGCTTCGCCCGGCCTTCGGCACACCGGGCCCCGCTCCCCCACCGGAAGCGGGGCCCTCGCATGCGGCAATCCGTTGCCCATTCGCTCGTACGAGCAGTTCATCGCTCGGACGAGTCTCGAATGGCCGCCCCACCCGACCGGACTAGTCACCCACGGCCATCACAAACCACCCGAACGTGCAGGTCAGTTGGGCTGAACCAGCCGCCCGGGTGATGCGTACTCATTCTGTGTAGGAGCGGTGCTGCGAAATCCCT
Organism: Streptomyces sp. NPDC104814; assembly: GCF_055583185.1. Lineage (NCBI taxonomy): Bacteria > Bacillati > Actinomycetota > Actinomycetes > Kitasatosporales > Streptomycetaceae > Streptomyces > Streptomyces sp. NPDC104814. The sequence goes on from NZ_JBVJOL010000004.1 coordinate 505,076, forward strand.
GCGGATTGACGCCCGTGGGGCAACACTGGATTCCGACCGACTTTCCAACGGGGGCGGACATGACCACAACAGAGCGAGAGATCCCACCCACCATGTGCCAGCACCAGCCGCCGTGCCCTTCAGCCGACTCAGCCGACCGGGAATCCGCCCGTCTCCTGGCGCACCACCCGGAGCAGGGCTGGAGCCTGCTGTGCAACGGCGTACTCCTCTTCGAGGACACCGGCGAACTCCTGCCCAACGGCAAGATCATCGCGCCGCACCGCCCGCTGGACACCGGCCGGGTGATGACCGCAGCCTGATCCACCCACCTCGGGGCCGGCCGCAGTCACCACTGCGCACCGGCCCCCCTCTTGTGTCCGGCGGCGCCGACTGCCATCCGGCCACGTCAGAACCCCGTAAGAGAAGCTCCCCGGGGGCTTGTCGGCACCCCTGCGGCCCGCTTGCATGAGCGGCGGGCACAGCGCCCGGCACCTCGGCCGACCGACATCGCAGGTCCGGCCCGGCCGCGGCGCTCGCGGGTACTCCGGCCTCCCCGCCGACGCGCGTTCCGTGCCCGAGGGGCGCCGCGGACCCGTCCCGGCGCCCCTCCCCGCACCGCGCGGACACCTCCCGGCCCTTGTCCCCGCAGTCCGCAGGACCCCCAGTCCCCCTCCGGGCCGGCCACCGCCCTCCCCGCCCGGCGCAACCGTCCACCCCGTCCGGCGCAATCGCCGTCCGCCGCCTCGATCCCCTCCACCCCCACCCGCACCTCCAGTCTTAACGCAAGATTGACGCTCCCCGGCCCTTGATCCGAAGGCCCGGACGTCACGCTCCGCATACGCTGGTGCCGCCGACCGCGTGATGGCCGAATCCTCACGCCGAGCCGCTTCAGGAGCACCTCCATGGCCACCACCGAGCACGCCCCGCCCAGTCGTCTGCGCACGTGGATGCTGGAGGGGCTGTCCGACATGGGCAAGGGCGGCGGGCACACCGGACCGCACGCCGCGCCGGAGCCCCCGCACAAGGGACAGCGCTGGTGGCGTGTGATGTGCCTGACCGGTGTCGACTACTTCTCCACCCTCGGTTACCAGCCGGGCATCGCCGCGCTCGCGGCCGGCCTGCTCTCGCCGGTGGCGACCCTCGTGCTGGTCATCGTCACCCTCGCCGGCGCCCTGCCCGTCTACCGCCGCGTGGCGGAGGAGAGCCCGCACGGCGAGGGGTCGATCGCGATGCTGGAGCGGCTGCTGTCGTTCTGGCAGGGCAAACTGTTCGTGCTCACCCTGCTCGGCTTCGCCGCCACCGACTTCCTGATCACCATCACCCTGTCGGCCGCCGACGCCTCCACCCACCTCGTGGAGAACCCGCACCTGACCAGCGCCCTGCACGACAAGCAGATGCTGATCACACTGCTGCTGGTGGCGCTGCTCGGCGCGGTGTTCCTCAAGGGCTTCCTTGAGGCGATCGGCGTCGCCGTGGCCCTGGTCGGCACGTATCTCCTGCTCAACGTGGTCGTCGTGATCGTCGGCTTCGCCCACGTGGTCACCGCCGGACACCTGGTCACGGACTGGACCAGCGCACTGACCGCCGAGCACGGAAACGTTTTTGCGATGGTCGGCGTGGCCCTGCTCGTCTTCCCCAAGCTGGCGCTCGGCCTCTCCGGCTTCGAGACCGGCGTCGCGGTGATGCCCCACGTCCAGGGCGACGCGGGCGACACGGAGGACAAACCGGCGGGCCGTATCCGGGGCACCAAGAAGCTGCTGACCACGGCCGCCCTGATCATGAGCTGCTTCCTGATCGCGACCAGCTTCATCACCACGCTGCTCATCCCGGAGCGGGAGTTCAAGCCGGGCGGGGCAGCCAACGGCCGCGCGCTGGCCTACCTCGCGCACCACTACCTCGGCGGCGCCTTCGGCACGGTCTACGACGTCTCCACCATCGCCATCCTGTGGTTCGCCGGAGCCTCCGCGATGGCCGGGCTGCTCAACCTGATGCCGCGCTACCTCCCGCGCTACGGCATGGCCCCGCACTGGGCCCGCGCGGTCCGTCCGATGGTCCTCGTCTTCACCCTGGTCGCCTTCCTGGTCACCTGGATCTTCGACGCCAACGTCGACAAGCAGGGCAGCGCCTACGCCACCGGCGTGCTCGTGCTGATCAGCTCCGCCGCGATCGCCGTGACCATCGCCGCCCGCAAGGCCGGCCAGCGCGGCTGGACCATCGGCTTCGCGGTGATCTCGGCGGTCTTCCTCTACACCACGGTCGTCAACGTCATCGAACGCCCGGACGGCGTGAAGATCGGTGCCTGCTTCATCGCCGGCATCATCCTGATCTCCCTGCTGTCGCGTCTGCTGCGCGCCTTCGAGCTGCGGGTGACCAGCGTGACGCTCGATCCGATGGCGGAGCGGTTCATACGGGACATGGCGAGCCGGAAGATGCGCTTCATCGCCAACGAGCCCGACCGGCGCGACAGGGCGGAGTACCGCGACAAGATCGAGCAGATCCGCGAGGACAACGACATGCCGGAGCAGGACGACTTCGTCTTCGCCGAGGTGACCGTCACCGACCCCTCCGAGTTCGAGGGCGGCCTCACCGTGCGCGGCGAGATCCTGCACGGCCGCTACCGCGTCCTCACCCTGCAGTCCCCGTCCGTGCCCAACGCCCTCGCGGCGCTGCTGCTGCACGTCCGTGACAGCACCGGCTGCACTCCGCACATCTACTTCGAGTGGACCGAGGGCAACCCCTTCCGCAACTTCCTGCGCTTCTTCCTCTTCGGCTCCGGCGAGGTCGCCCCGGTGACCCGCGAGGTGCTGCGCGAGGCCGAACCGGACCGCGAGCGGCGCCCCCGCGTCCACACGGGCTGACACACCGCCCGCCCCGGATCGAGCGCGTGCCTCAGGCGCCCTTATCGTGACCGGCATGCAGTCCTACACAATCGGCCAGGCAGCACGGCTCCTCGGCGTCAGCCCCGACACCGCGCGCCGCTGGGCGGACGCCGGCCGCGTGACCACCCACCGCGACGACAGCGGACGGCGGCTGATCGACGGACGGGATCTGGCGGCGTTCTCCGTGGAACTCGCCAAGGCGGGCACCGACGAGGAGGAGACGCCGTACACCTCCGCCCGCAACGCCTTCCCCGGCATCGTCACCGCCATCAAGCTCGGCGACGTGGCCGCCCAGGTGGAGATCCAGGCCGGGCCGCACCGGCTGGTCTCCCTGCTCACCCGGGAGGCCGTCGAGGAACTGGGCCTGGAGGTCGGCATGGAGGCCACCGCCCGCGTGAAGTCGACGAACGTCCACATCGACCGCGCCTGAGTCCGCGCCGCCGACGCATGCCACACCGGCACCGTACGAACGCACATGCCACCCCTGACCTCCACGGTCATAGCTCATGCGATGTGACAGCAGACTTCCCCCTCGCAGATGCGTCAGTATGATCGGCAGCTGGGAGGGGTCCGCTGGGCTGCCTCCGTCATGAGCACCAAGGGAGTCAACCCGTGATGACCCGTTCCGCCCACCGGACCCTGTGGATCGCCGGTGCGTCGGCCGCCGCGCTGCTGGCGCTGAGCGCCTGCTCGTCGTCCTCCGACACGGCCGGTTCGGCCGGCTCCTCCGGCGCGCCGGCCACGTCGAGCACCTCGTCGTCGCCGAAGCTGACCGGCACGGTCACCGTCTTCGCGGCCGCCTCCCTCAAGGAGAGCTTCACCGCCCTCGGCCAGCAGTTCGAGAAGGACCACCCGGGCACGCAGGTGAGCTTCAACTTCGGCGGCAGCGACTCCCTCGCCGCGAGCATCACCGGCGGCGCCCCCGCCGATGTGTTCGCCGCCGCCAGCCCGAAGACGATGAAGATAGTCTCGGACGCCAGGGACACCGCTGGGGCGCCGAGCACGTTCGTGCGCAACCAGCTGGAGATCGCCACCCTGCCGGGCAACCCCGACAAGGTCGCCTCCCTGAAGGACCTCACCAAGCCCGGCCTGAAGGTCGTGCTGTGCGACAAGAAGGTGCCGTGCGGCGCCGCCGCCCAGAAGGCCCTCACGGCGAGCGATCTGACGCTCACCCCGGTCTCCTACGAGCAGGACGTCAAGAGCGCCCTGACGAAGGTCGAGCTGAAGGAGGCCGACGCCGCCGTCGTGTACAAGACGGACGTGAAGGCGGCCGGTGACAAGGTGCAGGGCGTGGAGTTCCCCGAGTCGGCCAAGGCCGTCAACGACTACCCGATCGCCCTGCTGAAGGACGCGCCCAACGCCCAGGCCGCCCAGGCCTTCATCGACCTGGTGAAGTCCGCCGAGGGCCAGAAGGTGCTGACCGAGGCCGGGTTCCTCAAGCCGTGACCCCTCTGGGCAGGACCGGCGCCGCGGACACCCTGCAGGGCGGTCCGCGGCGCCGCCGTGCCCGCACGGGCGTCCCCCTCCCCCTGCTGCTGCCCGCGTTGCTCGGCCTGGCCTTCCTGGTTCTGCCCCTGGTCGCCCTGCTGATCCGGGCCCCCTGGAGCACCCTGCCCGACCAGCTGACCAGCACCGAGGTGTGGCAGGCGCTCCAGCTGTCCCTGATCTGCGCCACCGCAGCGACCGCGCTGAGCCTCGTCGTCGGCGTACCCCTGGCCTGGCTGCTGGCCCGTACGGAGTTCCCCGGACGCGGTCTCGTGCGCGCCCTGGTGACCCTGCCGCTCGTCCTGCCGCCGGTGGTCGGCGGCGTCGCCCTGCTGCTCGCCCTCGGCCGCAACGGCGTGATCGGGCAGTGGCTGGACTCCTGGTTCGGCGTCACCCTGCCGTTCACCACGACCGGCGTCGTCCTCGCCGAGACCTTCGTGGCGATGCCGTTCCTGGTCATCAGCGTCGAGGGCACCCTGCGCGCCGCCGACCGCCGCTACGAGGAGGCCGCGCAGACCCTCGGCGCCTCCCGGTTCACCGCCTTCCGCCGGGTCACCCTGCCGCTGATCGCGCCCGGCGTCGCGGCGGGCGCGGTGCTCGCCTGGGCGCGGGCGCTCGGCGAGTTCGGCGCCACGATCACCTTCGCCGGCAACTTCCCCGGCCGGACCCAGACCATGCCCCTCGCGGTCTACCTCGCGCTGCAGAACGACCCGGCGGCGGCCATCGCCCTCAGCCTGGTGCTGCTCGCGGTGTCCGTGGCCGTGCTGGCGGGTCTGCGGGACCGCTGGATGAGCGCCTCATGACCGCCCCCGGGAAGGCGCCCGGGAACCGACACCGGGAAGAGCGCTCCGTGACCGACACCGAGAACCCTGCGACCGCCACCCCCGTGCGGGGCGCCGAGGGCCTGGACGCCCGTCTCGTCGTCGACCGCGGCTCCTTCCGGCTCGACGTCACTCTGACCGCCGCGCCCGGCGACGTCGTCGCCCTGCTCGGTCCGAACGGCGCCGGAAAGACCACCGCCCTGCGCGCCCTGGCGGGCCTCACTCCGCTGACCGAAGGCCGGCTGTGCCTCGACGGCGCCGGTCTGGACCGCACCCCGCCCGAGTCCCGCCCGGTGGGCGTCGTCTTCCAGGACTACCTGCTCTTCCCGCATCTGACGGCTCTGGATAACGTCGCGTTCGGGCCGCGCTGCCGGGGCGCGAGCAAGGCCGAGGCCCGCGCCGAGGCGGCCGCATGGCTGGAGCGCATGGGTCTCGCCGAGCACGCCGGCGCCAAACCGCGCCGTCTGTCCGGCGGCCAGGCCCAGCGCGTCGCGCTCGCCCGCGCGCTCGCCACCCGGCCCCGGCTGCTGCTGCTCGACGAGCCGCTCGCCGCCCTGGACGCCCGGACCCGCCTGGAGGTCCGCGCCCAGCTGCGCCGCCATCTCGCCGAGTTCGAGGCCGTCGCCGTCCTGGTCACGCACGACCCGCTGGACGCCATGGTCCTCGCCGACCGCCTGGTGGTGATCGAGCACGGCCGGGTCGTCCAGGAGGGCACCCCCGCCGACATCGCCCGCCGCCCGCGCACCGACTACATCGCGCAGCTGGTCGGCCTGAACCTCTACCGCGGCCGGGCCGACGGCCACACCGTCACCCTGGAGGCGGGCCCCGAGATCACCACCACCGAGCACCTCACCGGCGATGCCTTCGTCGCGTTCCCGCCGAGCGCCGTCACCCTGCACCGCGAGCGCCCCACCGGCTCCAGCGCCCGCAACTTGTGGCGCTGCGAGGTGGCCGGCCTGGAGACCCACGGCGACCAGATCCGGGCGGGTCTCACCGGTGAGCTGCCGCTGGCCGCCGATCTCACCACGGTCGCCGCGGCCGAGCTGGACCTGCACCCGGGTGCGCCGGTCTGGGCGACGGTCAAGGCGACGCAGACCCATGCATACCCGGCCTGACCGGACATCGGCGCTACGGTGGGGCGCCATGACCCTGAGCATCCGCAACCAGCTCTCCGGCACCGTCACCGCCGTCCGGTCCGGCGAGGCCATGGCCACCGTCCGGATCCAGCTGAAGGGCGGCCGGGAACTCACCGCCGCCGTCACCCTCGACGCCGCCGAGGACCTCGGCCTCGCCCCGGGCTCCGCCGTCCACGCCCTGGTCAAGTCCACGGAGGTCTCTCTCGCCACAGGCCCCGTCGAGGGCCTGTCGATCCGCAACCAGCTGCCCGGCACGGTCACGGCCGTCACCAGCGGCGGCGCGATGGCCACGGTCAGGATCGCCGTCGAGGGCACCGAACTGACCGCCGCCATCACCAACGACGCCGCCACCGACCTCGCGCTGTCTCCGGGCTCCTCGGTCGTCGCCCTGATCAAGGCCACCGAGGTGGCCCTGGCGACCGCCTGAAACGGCCACCGCCTGACGGCCACCGCCTGAAACGGAACGAGGGCCCCCGAATCCGGGGGCCCTCACTCACCTCAGGGTGTCTCAGTCCTCGTACGCGTCCAGCGGCGGGCACGAGCAGACCAGGTTGCGGTCACCGAAGGCCTGGTCGATACGGCGCACCGGCGGCCAGTACTTGTCCGCGGCCGACACGCCCGCCGGGAAGACGGCCTCGTCGCGGCTGTAGGCGTGCTCCCACTCCCCACCGAGCGCGCCGGCGGTGTGCGGAGCGTTGCGCAGCGGGTTGTCCTCCGCGGGCCACTCGCCGGAGCCGACCTTCTCGATCTCCGCACGGATGGCGATCATCGCGTCGCAGAACCGGTCCAGCTCGGCCAGGTCCTCGGACTCGGTCGGCTCGATCATCAGCGTGCCGGCCACCGGGAAGGACATCGTCGGCGCGTGGAAGCCGTAGTCGATGAGCCGCTTGGCGACGTCGTCCACGCTCACGCCGGTCGCCTTGGTCAGCGGTCGCAGGTCGATGATGCACTCGTGCGCGACCAGGCCGCCGGGGCCGGTGTAGAGCACCGGGTAGTGCGGCTCCAGGCGCTTGGCGATGTAGTTCGCGGACAGCACGGCCACCTGGGTGGCCTGCTTGAGGCCCTCACCGCCCATGAGGCGGACGTAGGCCCAGGAGATGGGCAGGATGCCCGCGGAGCCCCAGGGCGCGGCCGAGACCGGGCCGACGCCCGTCTCCGGGCCGGCGGTGGGCTGCAGCGGGTGGTTCGGCAGGTACGGCGCGAGGTGCTCGCGGACCGCGACCGGGCCGACGCCGGGACCGCCGCCGCCGTGCGGGATGCAGAACGTCTTGTGCAGGTTCAGGTGGGAGACGTCACCGCCGAAGTGACCCGGCTTGGCGAGGCCGACCAGCGCGTTCAGGTTGGCGCCGTCGACGTACACCTGGCCGCCGGCCTCGTGCACCTGGGCGCAGATGTCGGCGACGTGCTCCTCGAACACACCGTGCGTCGACGGGTAGGTGATCATCAGGACCGCGAGCTGGTCACGGTACTGCTCGATCTTCGCCCGCAGGTCCTCGACGTCGATCTCGCCGTCCTCGGCGGTCTTGACGACGACGACCTTCATCCCGGCCATCACGGCGCTGGCGGCGTTGGTGCCGTGCGCGGAGGACGGGATCAGGCAGACGGTGCGCTGCTCGTCGCCGTTGGCGCGGTGGTAGCCGCGCACGGCCAGCAGACCGGCCAGCTCGCCCTGCGAACCGGCGTTCGGCTGCAGCGAGACCTTGTCGTAGCCGGTGACCTCGGCGAGACGGTCCTCCAGCTCGTGGATCAGGGTGAGGTAGCCCTCGGCCTGCCCGGCGGGCGCGAAGGGGTGCAGCTGGCCGAACTCGGGCCAGGTGACCGGCTCCATCTCCGTGGTCGCGTTGAGCTTCATCGTGCAGGAGCCCAGCGGGATCATGCCGCGGTCGAGCGCGTAGTCGCGGTCGGACAGCTTGCGCAGGTAGCGCAGCATCGCGGTCTCGGAGCGGTGCTGGTGGAAGACCGGGTGGGTCAGGTAGGCGTCCGAGCGCAGCAGGTCCTGCGGCAGCGCCTCACCGGCGGCGGCGTCCAGCGCCTCGATGTCGCCCGCGACGCCGAAGGCGCCGAACACGGCGGCCAGCTGGTCGCGGGTCGTGGTCTCGTCGCAGGCGAGGGAGACGTGGTCGGCGTCGACCGGGTACAGGTTGACCCCGCCCTCCCGCGCGGCGGCGACGACGTCGGCGGCCCGGCCGGGCACCCGCGCGGTGACGGTGTCGAAGTAGGCGCCGTGGACGATCTCCACGCCGCCGGCCTTCAGCCCCTCGGCGAGGATCGTGGCGTACCGGTGCGTGCGCCGCGCGATGCCCTTGAGGCCGTCCGGACCGTGGTAGACGGCGTACATGCCGGCCATCACCGCGAGCAGGACCTGCGCGGTACAGATGTTGCTGGTGGCCTTCTCCCGGCGGATGTGCTGCTCACGCGTCTGCAGCGCCAGCCGGTACGCCTTGTTCCCGTCCGCGTCCACGGACACGCCCACGAGCCGCCCGGGCAGGCTGCGGGCGAACTTCTCGCGTACGGCCATGTAGCCGGCGTGCGGACCACCGAAGCCCATCGGCACGCCGAAGCGCTGCGTGGTGCCGACCGCGATGTCCGCGCCCAGCTCGCCCGGCGACTTCAGCAGCGTCAGCGCCAGCAGGTCGGCGGCGACGGTGACCAGCGCGCCCAGCTCGTGCGCCTGGTCGATGACAGGCTTGAGGTCGCGTACGGCACCGGAGGCGCCCGGGTACTGGAGCAGCACGCCGTTGATCTCGCGGGCGGCGAGGTCGGCCGGGATGCCGTCGGCGAGGTCGGCGACGACGACCTCGACGCCGGTCGGCTCGGCGCGGGTCTGGATGACGGCGATGGTCTGCGGCAGCGCGTCCGCGTCGACCAGGAAGAGGCCCTTCTTGTTCTTGCCCATGCGCAGGGACAGCGCCATCGCCTCGGCGGCGGCCGTGCCCTCGTCGAGCAGGGAGGCGCCGGAGGTGGGCAGACCGGTCAGGTCGGCGACCGTGGTCTGGAAGTTCAGCAGCGCCTCGAGCCGGCCCTGGGAGATCTCCGGCTGGTAGGGCGTGTACGCCGTGTACCAGGCCGGGTTCTCCATGACGTTGCGCAGGATGACCGGCGGGGTGAACGTGCCGTAGTAGCCGAGGCCGATCATCGAGCCGAGCACCTGGTTGCGGTCGGCCAGGGAGCGCAGCTCGGCGAGCACCTCGGCCTCGCTGCGGGCGCCCGGCAGGTCCAGGGCGTCGGCGTTCTTGATCACATCCGGCACCGCGGCGGCGGTGAGCTCGTCCAGCGAGCCGTACCCGACCTGGGCGAGCATCTTGGCCCGTGCCTCGTGGTCGGGACCGATGTGACGCTGCTCGAAGGGAATCCCCTTCTCGAGCTCGGAGAGCGGAATGCGATGGGCGGTCATTGCGGAGGCCTCCTGGTCTGACGCGACCTTCGAGGGGCACCACGGCACGGGTACCCGAACGGCCTCCCCCTCTGTCATCTCGACCTGAGAGCTTCACCGGAGCGCCCGAGGGCACCCGGCTTTCACCGTCGGTGAGAGCGGAAGCCGTCGGCACCCGCCCTGCTTTCCAGAGTGACCTCGTCCGTGCGGTACGTGAGCCTGAGAGATTCCGGGGAGGATTTGCTCCTTCGGCGCCTCCGATGAAGTCTGGAGGACTCTCCCGCACGGGGTCAGCAGCCGTTGTCAGCCTACCAAGCGAGGTCAACGCCGGGGCCCCCGAGTGGCCGCCATCACGATTGTGCTCTTTCGTAGTGCTTACAGCAGTCTTGCGAGCGAGTGGAGGGCCCGTGCAGACCGAGATCGATCCGCGCAACCTGATCGGCCGCAAGGCGTTCGACCGCAGCGGCGTCAAGATCGGCACCGTCGACGAGGTCTACCTCGACGACGCGACGGGCGTGCCGGAGTGGGCCGCCATACGGACGGGTCTGTTCAGCAGGGACGCCTTCGTCCCTCTGGAGCCGAGCGAACTGATCGAGGGCGCCCTGCACGTCCCCTTCGAACGCGCCCTGATCAAGGACGCCCCTGACTTCGGCGTGGGCCGCCACCTCTCCCCGGAACAGGAACTCCAGCTCTACCACCACTACGGCCTCGACATCACCGCCCCTCCCCCGCTCCAGGACCACGACTTCGGCAAGGTGGCCGGCACGGAGGAGCCCTGACGGGCAGTTCCGGACCCATCCCCTTCCCGCCGGCGCCCGCCCCCATACGGCCCGCCCACATGCGACAGGTCGGGACCGGCGCGTCCGTGCGGACCGGACCGCGCACCCCCTCCCCTGCACTTCAGCTCGGGGAGGGCGGTCCCCTCCACCCGCTGGCCGCCGGGTGGCCGGCCTCGGCGCCGCCGTCGACCGCCGGCCCCTCCGCCGCGGACCCGGCCCCCGGTCCGACCGCCCCCGAAGCCGCTCCGTCGAGGTACGCGGCCGGGGCGTCCGGTCTTCGCCGCACCAGCGGCAGCGGTTCCGCCGGCTCCAGCGCGGGATCGTCCGTCCGGAACGTCCGGACCCGGCCCGGCGCCGAGTCGGGTGTCTCGAAGCGGACCGTGACCCGGCCCAGGCCGCTGCCCTGGACCCAACCGTGCCCGTACTCCGTGTGCCGCACGTCGTGCCCCGGCAGCCAGAGCCGCTGCTCCGGCTCAGGTCCCTCGGAGACGGGCTGCGGCGCCTGCGCGGCGTCCTCCTCCTGCGGCCCCTCAGCCCGCGCCAGCTCCCCGGCCGCCTGCGCGAACAGGTCCTCCTGGGTGTAGTCGGCGAGCCCGGTGACGCCGACTCCGAGCAGCCGCACCCCGCCCGTCGTGTCCACCGCGTCCAGCAGCCTCAGCGCCGCCTCCCGGACCACCGCGGGATCGTCCGTCGGCCCGCGCAGCGTCTCCGACCGGGTCAACGTCGAGAAGTCGTAGCGCCGCACCTTCAGCACGATGGTCCGCCCGGACAGCCCGGCGGAGCGCAGCCGCCGCACACAGCGCTCGGCCAGCCGCTGCACCTCCAGCCCGATCCGCAGCCGGTCGTGGATGTCCACGTCGTAGGTGTCCTCGACGGAGACCGACTTCGCCTCCCGCTCCGCCACCACGGGACGCTCGTCGTGCGCCAGCGCCATGGCGTACAGACCGTGGCCATGGGCCTTGCCGAGCAGCCGGACCAGCTCGTCCTCACCGGCCTCCACGATCTCGTCGACCGTGCTGATCCCGGCCCGCCGCAGATGGTCGCCGGTCGCCGGCCCCACTCCCGGCAGGGTCCGCACCGACAGCGGCCCGAGCAGAGCCCGCTCGGTGCCCGGCTCGATCAGCTCCAGCCCGTCCGGCTTGGCCCGCTCGGAGGCGATCTTCGCGATCATCTTGGACGCGGCGAGTCCCACCGAACCGGTCAGCCCGGTGACCGCCAGGATGTCCGCGCGCAGCTTCAGCCCCGCCCGCTCGGCCGACTCGCTGTCCCAGGCGACTCCCCCGGCCTCCAGGTCCACGAACGCCTCGTCCAGACTGAGCGGCTCCACCAGCGGCGAGAGCGCCCGCAGCAGCCCTATCACCTGCTCGCTGATCGCCCGGTAGAAGGTGAAGCGGGGCGTGAGGTACGCGGCGTTCGGCGCCAGCCGGCGCGCCTGGGCCGTGGGCATCGCCGAATGGACCCCGAAGACCCGCGCCTCGTACGACGCGGTGGCCACCACGCCGCGCGGCCCGAGCCCGCCGACGACGACGGCCTTCCCGCGCAGGCTGGGCTTGGACGCCTGCTCCGCCGACGCGAAGAAGGCATCCATGTCCAGATGCAGAATCGTGGGCGCGGTCCTCACATGTCCGATCCTGCACCACACCACTGACAACGCCGCCCCGACGGTCCGGAGACCGGCACAGGCCCGGCGGTCCCGGCCGGCACAGCCCCGCGACGGCGGAGCGGCACCGCGTCACGCCGCGGCAGCCGAGAGCCGGGCTAGACCGCCCGGTTGCGCCGGCGCGCCAGCTCGTCACCCGGGTTGTGCCCGACGAGGGTCTCGCCCGTGTCGACCCGCTCGCCGTGCAGCTGCGACAGCGCGTGCTCCACGTCCCGCCACACCACGCCGACGGCGATGCCGAAAATGCCCTGTCCGCCCTGCAGCAGGGCGTGCACCTCGTCGGGCGAGGTGCACTCGTACACGGTCGCGCCGTCGCTGAGCAGGGTCATGCGCTCCAGGTCGCTGAACCCTCGCTCACGAAGGTGCTGGACGGCGGTGCGGATGTTCTGCAGGGACACCCCGGTGTCGAGGAACCGCTTGACGATCTTCAGGACGACGACGTCCCGGAAGCTGTACAGGCGCTGCGTACCGGAACCGTGGGCGGGCCGCACACTGGGCTCGACGAGTCCGGTGCGGGCCCAGTAGTCGAGTTGCCGGTAGGTGATCCCGGCGGCCGCGCACGCCGTGGGCCCCCGGTAGCCGATCTCCTCGGACGCCATGGACGTCGCCTCTCCGCCGCTCGGCACGGCCGTCGGTCGCTGCGGAGCGTGATCGGCCGCGCTGCCGGGATGGGCATACCCGCTGCTCGAGCGCAGCCGAGAGCCAGGGGAAGGAAGGGGACCGCTCCCGCCGAAACCGCGTTCGGGGGCACCCCCAGCCCAACCGCCGCCGCTGCTTCCCACGCCGACCTCCGTCCTCGACCTGCCTTCTCGAAGGTAGGCAGCCACCAGGGGTGCGTCAACGACCGCCACACTCGGCACGCCGAGTGATAATCACCCTAAGAGTGGTTTCCCGTACCCCACCGCGGGGAAAGGCTAGCCGAATGCGCTCGAGGCAGAGCGTAGGACGCTCTCACGCGCCATCGGCACATGCCGACATTCTCAGCCGCAGCGCCGCATGCCGCGACCTGCGCGGACCGGACCTCCCGGCCCGCGCCGGCCCCGTTTTCCGCGGCTACTGGCTGCTGGTGCCGAAGTCCTCCGGCGAGATCTGGTCGAGGAACTCGCGGAACTTCTCCACCTCGTCCTCCTGCTCGTCCGGAATGGCGATGCCCGCGTCGTCGAGCACCGCGTCACTGCCGTAGATCGGCGTGCCGGTGCGCAACGCCAGCGCTATGGCATCAGACGGACGGGCGCTCACCTCGACGCCGCTGGCGAACACCAGCTCGGCGTAGAAGACGCCCTCACGCAGGTCCGTGATGCGTACTTCGGTGAGTTCCTGACCGACGGCCTCCAGCACGTCCTTGAACAGGTCGTGGGTCAGCGGCCGTGCGGGGGCCATGCCCTGCTGGGCGAAAGCGATCGCCGTCGCCTCCCCCGGCCCGATCCAGATGGGGAGGTAACGGTCGCCTCCCACTTCGCGCAGGAGCACGATCGGTTGGTTGGAGGGCATTTCGACCCGGACACCTACGACATCGAGCTCGTTCACACAGCAACCCTAGGCCGTGCCCGGGATGTTTGGGTAGTCGGGCCGGGAACGCATGGATGATCATCACATCCGGCGCCCGCCCGGCTCAGGGCAGCCGCACCCCGAGAGCTGTCTGCACCAGTGCCGCGTGCAGCTTGACGGCGAGGTCCGCCAGTTCCCTGGTCCGGTCCTCGGCGTGAGCCCGGGTCTGCGGATTGCGGTGACGCTTGAGCGGGGCCACCACCTGCTCCACCAGCCCGGCCTCGCGGTCGGCGGCGGCCTTCATCACCCGCAGATGGCGCGGCTCGATCCCGAACCGGCCCAGCTGAGCGATCAGCGAGGCCACGGTGACCGTCTCCGCGTCGTACACACCGTCCTCCAGCGGAGCGATCAGGCCGTACGACTCCCACTCCTGGAGGTCCTGCTCCCCGATCTCCGCGGCCGCCAGCAGCTCGAAGCGGCCGATACGGGCGACGGTGGGCTGCTCCGGCAGCTCGCGCAGCATCTCGCCGTCCCGCTGCCGGCCGAGCGTCGGCAGGCGGACGCTCTCGCCACGCTCCAGGGCGTCCAGGTGCTCGCGGATCACCTTCAGCGGCAGATAGTGGTCCCGCTGCATCCGCAGCACCCGGCCGAGGCGCTCGACGTCCTGGGCGCTGAACTTGCGATACCCCGACGGGGTCCGCTGCGGCTCGATCAACCCCTCCGACTCCAGGAAGCGGATCTTGGAGATGGTGACCTCGGGGAACTCCTCGCGCAGCATGGTCAGCACCGTGCCGATGCTCATCAAGCCACTGTCCGCCGCGGCGGTGCCGTGGCCGGCACCGCCGCCCGGTGTTCGAAGCATGGACCTTCCCTGGGGGTGCCCCCGGACTCAGTCCGAGGGAGGGTCAGTAGCCCCGCTGGCTCGCGTAGAAGACCAGCCGGTACTTGCCGATCTGCACCTCGTCGCCGTTGTGCAGGGCGACCTGGTCGATGCGCTCGCGGTTGACGTAGGTGCCGTTGAGGCTGCCCACGTCGGCGACCGTGAACGTGCCGTCCGGGCTGCGCCGGAACTCCACATGGCGGCGGGAGACCGTGACGTCGTCCAGGAAGATGTCGCTCTGCGGGTGGCGGCCGGCCGTGGTCAGCTCACCGTCCAGCAGGAAGCGGCTGCCCTGGTTCGGACCGCGGCGCACGACCAGGAGCGCGGAACCCAGCGGCAGCGCGTCCACGGCCGCCTGCGCCTCCGGGGACAGCGCCGGGAGCTGCGTCTGACCGGTGACCTCGGCGTCGTAGGCCTCGATGCCGGAGATGGAGATCGTGGACGTCGTCTCGGAGGCGCGCTCCGGCACCGCCCCGGCGCGCAGCGGCGCACCGCAGTTGTTGCAGAAGCGGCTGTTCTCCGCGTTGCGGTGACCGCACCTCGTGCAGACCAGGGCCGACATGGACGGATCCTCCTGCCGCGGCTGCCCCGCCGGGGCATGGGACGCGTACGGGTCGGCGGGGAACCCTCCACCCGTACCTGAGGTTGACGGTTGGCCGAAACCTATGCCGCCGGCCTGGGCAGGGTCAACAGACGGCGCGCCCTGACCTCCGGAAATGCCACCGCCCGGACCAGCCACCTGGTCCCGGAACAGCGGACGCTGCGCCTCTTCCTCCGGCTGGGCGCGATGGCGAGCGGTCGCGTTGCTGTCGCTGCCCTCTCGCGCGCTCTTGCCGAACAACCTCGCAAACAACTTCACGGGCGATTCCCCTTGACCGAAACAGACCCGCCCGTGGGGCAGGACGAACCCTGACTGAACACACCGGTCGACCCGGACATCCTCACAACGTCCGTATCCACCAAACAGTTTCCACCACGCACCACCCCTTCGGTGCGCCGACCCCCCGCAAGCTCATGCCCTCGTGCGACGCGCCCCATGCACCCCCGGTTCACTGGGAGGACGACCGAGCGTAGTCAGGCTGCTTCGCCGCTCGCAAGGCGTCCACGACGATCTTGCTCGATCGCTCGACAGTCACGGTGGCCTGCTCCTTCTCCAGGGTCTGCACCACGCCTCCAGGGATGTTGAGCGCCGGTTCCAGGTCCTGCGGCTTGCCGATGACCTTGAAACGATAGGGCGCGGTGATCTTGTTCCCGTCGACGCTCACGCTCTTGCCGGAGTCGGTCAGATAGGTGCCTGCGACCACCCGCACACCGTTGACCTGAATGGCCTCGGCGCCCGCCGCGCGCAGCTCCTGGATCGCGTCCAGCAGCATGTCCGCCTGGACCGTCCCCTTCGTGTCGTCGATGGTCATCGTGATGCCCGGACCCTGCGCCGCCACCGTGCCCGCCAGAATGCCGAGTTGCCGTTCCTTCTCCACCGTCTGCTTGCGGGCCTCCTCGGCCTGGTCCGAGCTGTTCTCCAGCTCCTGGCGCTGCTTGTCGAGCCCCTGCTTCTCGTCCTCAAGACGCTGTGTGCGGTCGTCGAGTTCATCGAGGATCCGCACAAGATCCTCCTGCCGGGCACCGCGCAGCGCGCTGTCACTGTCGCTGTTGGAGGCGACCTGGACGGCGAGCCCGAAGCCCAGACCGAAGAGCAGCACGGCCACGATCAGTTGGGCTCGCGTGACACGCGGCGGCCACAGGCCCTTCACCAGTCGCTGCCGACCGGTGACCCCACCGGTCACGGCACCGGGCGGCACGGCCCCCGGAGCGGCCCCGGCTTCCGGAGCGGCCCCGGCCCCGGGTGCCTGCGCCGGCACCTCCTCGGGCAACTCCCGGCGCAGCTTGTGCTCGGAGCTCTCGGGCCGGTCGCTCTGGTTCTCGGGCGTCTCGTCGTCGTCGCTCATCGCCCTCACGCCCGGAACACGTGCCGTCGGATCGCCGCGGCGTTGGAGAAGATCCGGATGCCGAGCACGACCACGACACCCGTCGACAGCTGCGCACCCACGCCCAGCTTGTCCCCGAGGAACACGATCAGCGCGGCCACCACCACGTTGGACAGGAACGACACCACGAAGACCTTGTCGTCGAAGATGCCGTCGAGCATGGCCCGCAGACCACCGAAGACGGCGTCCAGTGCCGCCACGACGGCGATCGGCAGATACGGCTCGACGACCGCCGGAACCTCCGGCCGGACCAACAGGCCGGCCACGACTCCCACGACGAGGCCCAGTACGGCGATCACGATGTGCCCTTCTCAGTCTTTGCCGTGTCCGGCTGTGCTGTACGTACGATCACGCTCGGTGCGGCCGGCAGCTGAAGGTCGCTCTGCACGGAGATGTTGGTACGGATTCCGTAGTTCTCCTGCAGGGCGTTCAGATACAGCCCGTCCGCGCTGTCCTGGAACCGCGTGCTCAGCTTTTCCCCGTCCCCCACCGCGAGCACCGTGTACGGCGGCACGAGCGGCTTGTTGTCGACCAGTATCGCGTCCCCGGCGGCCCTGATCGCGGACAGCGCCGTCAGCCGCTGCCCGTTGATCGCCACGGCCTCCGCGCCGGACGCCCACAGGCCGTTGACCACCCGCTGCATGTCCCGGTCGCGCACCCGGCCCGTGTCGGAGAAGCCACTTGTCTCCCGCGGGTTACCGGCCTGGCCGGAGCTGGCTTCCTTGGCGTCGTCGACGACCAGCTTCACCCCCGGCCCGTGCACCGCGGTCGCCCCGGACAGGATGCCCACCAGCTCCGCCTGCCCGCCGCCTCCGCTCGTCCTGAGCGCCTCGCGCTGC
This sequence comes from Streptomyces sp. NPDC104814, assembly GCF_055583185.1. Lineage (NCBI taxonomy): Bacteria > Bacillati > Actinomycetota > Actinomycetes > Kitasatosporales > Streptomycetaceae > Streptomyces > Streptomyces sp. NPDC104814. Next base: position 522,380 of record NZ_JBVJOL010000004.1, read on the forward strand.
CGCGCGCCCACCTCGTCACGCAGCTTGTCGACGCTGCCCTCGAGGCCGTCGGCCGTCTTCGTCTCCCGGTCGATACGGTCGAGCAGCTCCTGGCGCTCCTTGGCGACGACCGGGGCGGCCACCCGCGCCTGTGCGGCACCGACGGTGACCACGAGCGCCGCGAGCACCAGCCCGGCGGCGAGCCCCAGCTTGGCCCTCAGCGTCTTCGGCAGACCTCCCGAACCGGCCGCCCGCTTGCGGGCAGCGGCCTCCGCATAGCCGTCGTCGAGGCTGTGGTCCATGACGTTGGTGAGCAGCGACATGGACGCGTCCGGCCGCGACGGTGGCGTACGAGTGCTCCGAACGGGGGGCTGCTGCGGCATGCCGCACATCGTCGCACGTCGCGACGGATTCCTCCGAATGGCCCCACCGGCGTGCCGGACAGGCCCCCCTCGGGGGGCTTTGTCCGGCACGCACGCGTGCGGTGGTGCCTAGCGTCCCGCGCTGTCCACGACGGCCGACCAGTCGTCCAGCAGGGCCTGAGCGGAGGCGTCGTCGGGGCCCTCCGCCCACAGATGGGTGACCGCCTCGGCCGGGTCCGGCAGCACCATCACCCAGCGCCCGTCGGACTCCACCACCCGCACACCGTCGGTGGTGTCCACATGGCGGTCTCCCGCCGCCTCGACGACCCGCCGCATCACGAGCCCCTTGACCGCCCACGGGGTCGCCAGATCGCGCTTGAGCACGTGCGCCCGCGGAATCCGCGCGTCGATCTGGCTGAGCGTGAGCTGCGTCCGCGCGACCAGCCCGATCAGCCGTACGAAGGCGGCCGTACCGTCGTAGACGCTGCTGAACTCGGGGACGATGAAGCCGCCCTTGCCGTCACCACCGAAGATGGTGGCCTCCTCACCGCCGACCCGCGTCAGGTCGTCCGGCGAGGTGGTCGTCCACTCCACCTGGGTGCCGTGGTACGCGGCCACCTGCTCGGCGATCCGCGTGGTCGTCACCGGAAGCGCCACCCGGCCGCTGCGCCGCTCGGCGGCGATCAGGTCGAGCATCACCAGCAGGGCCCGGTCGTCCTCGATGATCCGGCCCTTCTCGTCCACGAGCGACAACCGCTCGCCGACCGGGTCGAACCGCACACCGAACGCGGCACCCGAGGACGCCACGATCTCACCGAGCCGCACCAGCCCCGCCCGGCGCATCTCGGTCGTCTCCGTCGGCCGGGACTCGTCGAGACCGGGGTTGATCGTCAGCGAGTCCACACCGAGCTTGCCGAGCAGGCTCGGCAGCACCAGACCGGCGCTTCCGTTGGAGGCGTCCACGACGACCTTCAGACCCGACTCGGCGATGCCGGTCGTGTCCACGTTGCGCAACAGCGACCCTGTGTAGGAGTCGAAGACGCTGGCCGGGAAGTGCAGGTCCCCGATCTCGCCGGGGAACGCGCGCCGGTACTCCTGCCGCGCGAAGACCCGGTCGAGCTTGCGCTGGCCGCCCTGCGAGAGGTCGGCGCCCTGCGAGTCGAAGAACATGATGTCGACCGAGTCCGGCACGCCGGGCGTGGTCCGGATCATGATCCCGCCGGCGCTTCCCCGGGCGGTCTGCTGCCGCGCCACCGGCAGCGGCACGTTCTCCAGGTCACGTACGTCGATGGCACTGGCCTGCAGTGCGGAGATCACCGCCCGCTTCAGCGCACGGGCACCACGGGAGTGGTCGCGGGCCGTGGTGACCGTGGAACCCTTCTTGAGGGTCGTGGCGTAGGCGCCGGCCAGCCGCACGGCCAGCTCCGGCGTGATCTCCACGTTGAGGATGCCGGACACCCCTCGGGCGCCGAACAGATGGGCCTGCCCGCGGGACTCCCAGATGACCGACTGGTTGACGAAGGCACCGGCCTCGATCGTCTTGAACGGGTAGACCCGCACATTGCCCTGCACGATCGATTCCTCGCCGATCAGGCACTCGTCACCGATGACGGCACCGTCCTCGATGCGAGCGGCCCGCATGATGTCGGTGTTCTTGCCGACGACGCATCCGCGCAGATTGCTGTGCTGCCCGACATAGACGTTGTCGTGCACGACGGCCTTGTGCAGGAAGGCGCCGCTCTTGACGACGACATTGGAGCCCACCACGGTGTGCTCACGAATCTCGGCGCCGGCTTCCACCTTGGCGTAGTCGCCGATGTACAGCGGCCCGCGCAGCACGGCGTCCGGATGGACCTCCGCGCCCTCCGCGACCCACACGCCCGGCGAGATCTCGAAGCCGTCGATGTCGACGTCGACCTTGCCCTCCAGGACGTCGGCCTGCGCCTTCACATAGCTCTCGTGCGTGCCGACGTCCTCCCAGTAGCCCTCGGCGACAAAGCCGTAGATCGGCTTGCCCTCCTTCATGAGCTGCGGGAAGACATCACCGGACCAGTCGACGGGCACATCGGGCTCGACGTAGTTGAACACCTCGGGCTCCATGACATAGATGCCCGTGTTCACGGTGTCCGAGAAGACCTGGCCCCAGGTCGGCTTCTCGAGGAAGCGCTCGACCTTGCCCTCCTCGTCGACGATGGTGATGCCGAATTCCAGCGGATTGGGCACACGGGTCAGGCAGACCGTGACCATCGCGCCCTTTTCCTTGTGGAAATTGACCAGCTCAGTGAGGTCGAAGTCGGTCAGGGCGTCACCGGAGATGACGAGGAAGGCATCGTCCTTCAATGCCTCTTCGGCGTTCTTGACACTTCCGGCGGTACCGAGTGGCTTCTCCTCATTGGCATAGGTGAGCTCCATGCCGAGCTCTTCACCGTCACCGAAGTAGTTCTTGACCAGCGACGCCAGGAACTGCACTGTTACGACGGTCTCGTTGAGCCCATGCCTTTTCAGCAGCCGCAGCACATGCTCCATGATCGGTCGGTTGGCGACCGGCAGGAGCGGCTTGGGCATGCTCGAGGTCATGGGACGAAGGCGAGTGCCTTCGCCTCCGGCCATCACGACGGCCTTCATGTCGGAAGCGTCCTCCTCTAAAGACGACGGTCTAGCCGACTACTCCCGTTCAGATTCTCCCGTACTTTCCCGGAGCGGGCCATCGGGGACCGCCGTCACCATCGACGGGCGGGAGGAGTCAGTCGGCCGTGGCATCCGCTCGGACCAGGCGGCGGACTTGTACCACGTAGAGGACTCCTGCCCACCAGTACAGCGTTGTACCCCATCCGGCGAACGCCCATCCGAAAATAGCAGCGAGTGACGGCAGCCAGCCAGACCCGTCACTGAGCAGCAGCAACGGGAACGCGTACATCAGGTTGAAGGTCGCGGCCTTGCCGAGGAAGTTGACCTGCGGCGGAGGATAGCCGTGCCGGCGCAGGATGCCCACCATCACCAGCAGGACCAGCTCCCGCGCAAGCAGTACAGCGGTCAACCACAGGGGCAGGATCTCGCGCCAGGTGAGACCCACGAGAGTGGAGAGGATGTAGAGCCGGTCGGCCGCCGGGTCGAGCAGCCGGCCGAGGCTGCTGATCTGGTTCCAGCGCCGGGCGAGCTTCCCGTCCAGATAGTCACTGACACCACTCAGGGCCAGCACGAGAAGTGCCCAGCCGTCGCTCTTCGGGCCGCCGAACTCGGGGCGCAGGATGAGCCACAGGAACAGGGGCACGCCGACGAGCCGCGCCATGCTGAGGATGTTGGGGATGGTGAGGACCCGGTCTGTCTGAACACGAGTCTCCTGGACCTCCACCCGGGGGCCTCCAGTAGAAAATGAGCCAACGATGCCCCCTGACCCTACCTCAACGCAAAAAAGCTCTGGCTCTTGGGCTGTGCCCAAGAGCCAGAGCTCTAAAAGGAGTTCGGCGGTGTCCTACTCTCCCACAGGGTCCCCCCTGCAGTACCATCGGCGCTGTAAGGCTTAGCTTCCGGGTTCGGAATGTAACCGGGCGTTT
>NZ_JBVJOL010000005.1:0-483828 GCF_055583185.1 Streptomyces sp. NPDC104814
GCCCGGTTACATTCCGAACCCGGAAGCTAAGCCTTACAGCGCCGATGGTACTGCAGGGGGGACCCTGTGGGAGAGTAGGACACCGCCGAACAATTCTTGGGAAAACCCCCGCATCTTCGGATGCGGGGGTTTTCTGCGTTTCCGGACGCTTACAGTCGACGTATGCGCTATGAACTGGTCATCTTCGACAACGACGGCGTCCTGGTGGACAGCGAGCCGATCTCCAACCGGCATCTCGCGGCCTATCTGACCGAGCTGGGGCATCCGACGACGTACGAGGAGTCCATCCGGGACTACATGGGGTCCGCGATGCACCGGATCCATGAGCTGGTGCTGGAGCGCACCGGGCAGCGGCTGCCCGACGACTTCGACGACGTGTTCCATGCCCGGGTGTTCTCCGCCTTCGAGCGGGAGTTGCAGCCGGTGGCCGGGATGGCCGGCGTACTGGAGAAGCTGGCGGCCGACGGGGTGCCGTACTGTGTCGCCTCCTCGGGGAGTCATGAGCGGATCCGGGTGGGCCACCGGGTGACCGGGCTGGACCGGTGGTTCGACGACACGCGGATCTTCAGCTCGCAGGACGTCGGGCGGGGCAAGCCGGCCCCGGACCTCTTCCTGTACGCGGCCGAGCGGATGGGGGTCGCGCCGGAGCGGTGTGTCGTGGTCGAGGACAGCCCGCTGGGGGTGCAGGCGGCCGTGGCGGCCGGGATGGACGTCTTCGGGTTCACGGCCATGACGCCGGCGGAGAAGCTGGCGGGTGCCACCCAACTCTTCTCCGAGCCGGGGCAGTTGGCTGACCTGCTGGTATGACCCGGGCCATGCGGGCGTGCTGACAATTGTCATGCCGAGGCCCGGACGATCGTTTCTACTGGGCGACCCCTCCTGGCCGCGAAGCTGGGGGCATGACGACGACGAAGAAGAACCTCCGGCCGCTTCTGCTCGACGTGGCGGTGCCGCTCGCTTCGTACTACCTCCTCAAGGAAGCCCTCGGGATGAGCACCTTCGCGGCGCTCGCCTGGAGCAGTGTGGTGCCGGCCGTGCGCACGCTGTGGAGCGTCGTGCGGGAGCGGACGGTGAACGGACTCGCGGGCCTCATCCTGGTCGTGAACGTCGTCAGCCTGGCGCTGAGCTTCGTCTCCGGCGACCCGCGGCTGATGCTGGCCAAGGACGGCGTGGTCAGCAGCACCGTCGGTATCGGGATCCTGGTCTCGGTGGCGCTCGGGAAGCCGCTCATGACGGCGGCGTTCAAGCCGTTCGTGGTGAAGGGTGACGCGGACCGGGAGGCCGCCTGGGAGCGGCTGATCGCCGGTTCCGCGGCCTTCCGGCGGGGTGAGCGGGTGTTCTCGCTGGTGTGGGGCGTGGTCCTGTTCGCGGAGTGTGTCGCCCGGGTCGTGGGTGCCTACACCGTGCCGGTGGACACGATGGTCTGGCTGGGCACGGTGCTGACGGTCGTCACCTTCGGACTCGGGTTCCTCGTCAGCGGCGGGCTGGCAGTGGAGCCGATGCGGCGGATGCTGGCCGCCGAGGTGGAGGCGGCGCAGGCCGCCGCCACCCGGCCGGAGGTCGCGGTCGCCGCGTGAGGCCGATCCGAAGCCGGGTCGCACGCTGACGGAAGCTGAGCGGAATTCATCTTTGGCTGGATCTACCCAGCAGTAGCCCGGGGCCCTACGCTCGCCGCCATGACTGATGTGCTGCGGCGCGGCAGGGCCTCGCTGGCGTTCAGCTTCTTCGCGCAGGGCGTCGCCTTCGCGCTCCTGGTGACGCGCATCCCCGCCATCCAGGACCGGTACGGCATCTCCGACGCGCTGCTGCCGGCGTTCCTGGCCGCCGTCCCGATCCTGGCCGGTGTCGGGAGTGTGACCACCGAGCACCTGGTGAAGCGGGTGCGGCCGAGCCGGGTGCTGCGGTGGTCCCAGCCGGTCGTGCTGCTGGCGCTGCTCGGGGTGGGGGCCGGGGACCGGCTGGGCGAAGTGGCGGCGGCGCTGGCGGTGTTCGGGCTGGCGGTGGGGGCGCTGGACGCCTCGATGAACATGCTCGGGGTCAGTCTGCAGCGGTCGTACGGGCGCAGCATCATGCTCAGCTTCCACGCCGCGTACAGCCTGGGCGGGATTCTCGGGGCGTCGCTGGCGTGGGTGGGGGCGCACTGGCACCTGGCGCTGTGGGTGTCGTATCTGCCGGTCGTGGTGGTGCTGTTGCCGGCGGTGCTGGTGGGGAGCCGGTGGTATGTCGACGGGGGCGCGGCGGCGGTGGAGGAGCCGGGCGGGAAGAACGGTCTCGTCTTCAAGCTGCTGCTGCCGCTGTGTCTGGTGATGACGTTCGCGTACATCGGGGACTCGACGGTCTCGAACTGGTCCGCGAAGTATCTGCAGGACGTGCTGGGCAGCTCGGAGCAGCTGGCGACGGTGCCGTACAACGTGTACATGGTGACGACGCTGCTGGGGCGGGCCATCGGGGATCTCGGGGTGCGGCGGTTCGGGGCGGTGGCCGTGGTGCGGGGCGGGGCGCTGGTGGCGGCGGCCGGGTTCGCCGTGGTGGCGGCGGCGCCCGGGGCGTGGGTCGGGATGCTCGGGTTCACCCTGCTGGGGCTGGGGCTGTGTGTGCTGGTGCCGCAGACGTTCGCGGCGGCCGGCCGGCTGTTCCCCGGTGCCTCGGACGCGGCGATCGCCCGGCTGAACGTCTTCAACTACGTGGGCTTCCTGATCGGCTCGCCGCTCGTGGGGGCGCTCGGTGACACGTGGAGCTATCGCGGGGCCATGCTGGTGCCGATGGCGTTGGTGCTGGTGACGTTGGTGTACGCCAGGTCGTTCGCGGCTCAACCGGACCGATACGGTGGCGGGCATGAGCGGCCGCGCACAGCTGATGTGGGACGAGGCAGTAACGGGCTATGACTTCGGTCCGGAGCATCCGATGGATCCGGTCCGTCTCGCCCTGACCCGGAAACTGGTCGGTGCCTTCGGGCTCGACCGTGAGGTGGACGTGGTGGCGGCGAAGGCCGCCGGGGAGTCGACGTTGCGGCTCGTCCACCGGGAGGACTACATCGACGCCGTGAAGGCGGCGTCCGCGGATCCGGCGGCGGCCGACCAGTCGTACGGGCTGGGGACCCTGGACGATCCGGCGTTCGCGGGGATGCACGAGGTGTCCGCGCTGATCGCGGGGCAGTCGGTGGGGGCGGCGGAGGCGGTGTGGCGCGGGGAGGCGCTGCACGCGGTGAACTTCGCGGGCGGGCTGCACCATGCGATGCCGGCGGGGGCGTCGGGGTTCTGCATCTACAACGACGCGGCCCTGGCGATCGCGCGGCTGCTGGAGCTGGGGGCGGAGCGGGTGGTGTACATCGACGTCGACGTGCACCACGGGGACGGGGTGCAGGCGGCGTTCTGGGAGGACCCGCGGGTGCTGACGATCTCGTTGCACGAGCATCCGCAGACGCTGTTCCCGCAGACCGGGTGGCCGCAGGAGACCGGGGCGGACTCGGCGGAGGGGTCGGCGGTGAATCTCGCGCTGCCGGCGGGGACGGGGGACGCGGGGTGGCTGCGGGCGTTCCACGCGGTGGTGCCGGAGCTGGTCGTGGACTTCCGGCCGCAGGTGGTGGTGTCGCAGCACGGGGCCGATACGCATTTCGAGGATCCGCTGGCGCATCTGGCGGTGTCGCTGGACGCGCAGCGGGCGGTGCAGGTGGCCTGTCACGACCTGGCCCACGAGTACGCGGACGGGAAGTGGGTGGCGCTGGGGGGCGGGGGGTACGCCGTGGTGGACGTCGTGCCGCGGTCGTGGACGCATCTGGTGGGGATCGCGGCGGGGCGGCCGGTGGAGCCGACGTCGGTGATTCCGGAGTCGTGGCGGCAGGAAGTGTTCGCGCGGACGCGGCAGTTGGGGCCGGGGCGGATGACCGACGGGCGGTGGCCGGTGTCCTTTGCCGGGTGGGACGAGGGGTACGACCCCGCTGATCGCTTGGATCAGGCGGTGCTGGCCACTCGGCGGGCGGTGTTTCCGTTGCGGGGGTTGTTGGCGTAGGGCTGCGCGCCGGGCGGGGGCTGTGGGGGTTGGGCTGGGCGCCCGGGGTGGCCCTGAGGGGGGGTGGGCTGGGCGCCCGGGCGTTTGCTTGTGCCTGCGTTGTGGTCGGCCGGGGGTGGGTGCGCTCGCCGGCGCCGGCGGGGTGCCTCCCCCAAGCACTACGTGCAGGGGGTACCCCCAGCCCACCCGTGCCGCCCTGGGGCACGACTGCCCGCAGCTGGGTGGGGGCGGTCCTGCAATCCCCTAGGGGCGCGGGGAACTGCGCGACCAGCCACAACGCAACCCGCGCAGGCCGCCGCAGGCCTGCTGCACACGCCGCTCCAGGCAGGCGCCGGTACCGTAGCCGTGGTTACGCCGACCGTGCGGTCTTTGCCGGAAAGCGGGTGTGCCGGCGGCCGGTCCGTCACCATCGGTCGTGTGGTGGGTGTGGGTGCTCTGCGGGACCATCTGCTGCGGACCCGGCTGGCCGGGGCCGTGGCGACCTCGAGGGAGGTGAGCCTGCGGAGCTATCGCGCGTTCGCGGCACGCGACCCCCGGGTGCTGATCGGGATCGATCCGCAGCGACCGTGGGCGCCGCGGGACGTGATCGAGTTGATGGCGGACAGGTGTGGGGTTTCGGCCGATCCGGGCCACACTTCCGGGCAGGATGTGATCGACCCGGAGCGCACGCTGGCCGCGCTGGACGCCTTCGCGGAGCGGCTCGCGGCGGTCGCCGGGCGTCGCGGGAGCGTACTGTTCGGCACCGGGCACCCGCACCGGCTGCTCGGTTTCTACGCCGCCCTCGCAGACGCGTTGTCGGCGGTGGGATGTGCCGTCCTCACCCCGGCGCAGGGTCATCGTGTCGACATATTGACCCAGTTCGGTCTACGCACGCACAACCTTGACTACGTACGAGGAGTCGCGTTGATCCGCGAAGGCGGCACGGAACGCCCCGGTGGTGCGCCCGGCGCACACACGCACTCGCCCCTCCCGGTTCGTCTCGCGCTGGCCGCGGCGGCCGAGACCGGCGGGTCGCTGCCGGACCTGGTGGTCGGCGATCACGGCTGGGTCTGCGGTGCAGGTCAGCTGGGGTTCGAGGCGATCGGGCTGGCCGACACCGACGATCCGGCGCTGTTCGTGGGGGAGGCCGAGGGCTCCGTGGCCGTCGTCGTTCCGCTTGATGACGGGGTGCGGGCGGCTTACTACCGGCCGCTGACCCGCTACGTACTCAATCGAGCGTGTCTGTCACAGTAGGACGCTGTTGGGTGCACCTCTTCCCCACTTGCATCACCCGCCCCTAGTCTGGGGAGTGAGCACGCAGCGACGAAGAGTCACCGGAAGGGGAAGCCGGTGGCCGTCGAGTGCGGAAGGTTCAGGTGTGTCATGGCTGCTGAGCAGAGGCCTCTGAGCGAGGTTCAGTTCCTTACCGTGGCGGAAGTCGCTGCGGTGATGCGAGTGTCGAAGATGACCGTGTACCGGCTGGTGCACAGCGGTCATCTGCCCGCGATCAGGGTGGGGCGGTCCTTCCGTGTCCCCGAGAACGCGGTTCACGAGTACCTTCGCGAGAGTTACGTGGGGGTGGAGACTGCCTGACGGCAACAAGGGAGGCCAGCGATCGGAACAGGGCACTTCCGGTCTCCCCGGACCCCTCGATTACGACCTCAGCGCTCGGGCGGGTAGGCTAGCCCCTCGTAGGTCGTGTGGGCCCATGGCGCCCAAACACCGAGTGATGAGAAGTGAGCGAGGATAGTCGTGGGCTCTGTTATCAAGAAGCGGCGTAAGCGGATGGCCAAGAAGAAGCACCGCAAGCTGCTGAAGCGCACGCGCGTCCAGCGTCGCAACAAGAAGTGAGCGACGCGAGCAACGCCGCGTAGAGCGTGTCTGTGGCCCCCCATCGCACTCGGTGGGGGGCCGCAGTCGTATCGGCGCACCTCGTCGGGCTCGCGTGGCCCCGTGTCACTGTGCTCCGCCCGGCCGTTTCTCGTCACTTCCCGCATCGGGTGGTCATCACAGCGCAACACCGAACCGCTAAGTTGGCCGCTGATGGGGAACGCGGGCGTGGTACGAGGTCTGGAAGGAAGGCGCTGATCTTGGGGAAGGTCGTGCTCGTGACCGGAGCGGCCCGTCAGCTGGGCGGCCGCTTCGTACGACGGATCCAGCGTGACCCGCAGGTCGACCGGGTCGTCGCCGTGGACGCGGTGCAGCCCGAGCACCATCTGGGCGGCGCCGACTTCATCCGCGCCGACATCCGCCAGCCCACCATCGCGCGGGTGCTGGCCGAGACCGGCGCCGACACGGTCGTCCACATGGACGTCACCGGCATGGCGCTCGGCGGTGGCAGCCGGGCCACGGTGAAGGAGACCAACGTCATCGGCACCATGCAACTGCTCGGTGCCTGCCAGAAGTCGCCCGCGGTCAAGCGGCTGGTGGTGAAGTCCTCCACCAACGTCTACGGCTCGGCGCCGCGCGATCCGGCCGTGTTCACCGAGACGACCCCGCCGAAGTCGCTGCCCAGCGGCGGCTTCGCGAAGGACACCGTCGAGGTCGAGGGGTACGTCCGCGGCTTCGCCCGCCGGCGCCCCGACGTCGCCGTGTGCGTGCTGCGGTTCGCCAACATCCTGGGGCCCACCGCCGAGACCCCGCTCACCTCGTACTTCTCGCTTCCGGTCGTGCCGACGGTGTTCGGTTACGACCCGCGGCTGCAGTTCGCGCACGAGGACGACGTGATCGAGGTGCTGCGCCTGGCCTCGCACGAGCCGCGCCGCTCCACGCTGAACAGCGGCACCTTCAACATCGCCGGTGACGGCGTCGTCCTGCTCTCGCAGTGCGCACGGCGGCTGGGCCGTCCCACGGTGCCACTGCTGCTGCCCGCCGTGACGTGGGCGGGCTCGCTGGTGCGTACGCTGGGGATGACGGACTTCTCTCCCGAACAGATCCGGCTGCTCACCCACGGCCGGGTCGTGGACACCACCCAGATGCGCGAAACGCTGGGCTTCGAGCCGACGTACACGACCGCGGAGACGTTCGCGGACTTCGTCCGCAGCAGGGGGCCGGGCCTGCTGCCCCCCGAGGCCCTTGCGGGGGCCGTCGACCGGATCGCCGCGCTGCCCCTCGCGGGTGGCGGCCACCCCCCGACGCAGAGCGCCAACTGAGGAGCGCAGCAACGATGGCGGACGCCAAGGTCATTCCGTTCGACGACGACCGGTCCCGGGGGAGCGCCGTGCAGCGCCCCGCGCGGCGCCGCGGCGCGGGCAGCCGGCGGGGGAGCGGCGAGCCGGTGCGAGAGCTGCGGGAGTCCCGCGGGGCCCGGGGGAGCCGGTCCGCGCCTGAGGCGCCCGGCGCGCAGGAGGAGGCCGCGGTGAGCCCGGAGTCCGGCGGGGAGGCGGCGCAGCCGCAGTCCTCGGACGGCGGTCTGGAGCGCCGTGTGGCGGCCGGTCTGGCCTTCCTGCGCCGCCGTCTGACCGGGGACTACGAGGTCGACGACTTCGGTTACGACGAGGAACTCACCGACCAGGTCCTGATGTCGCTGCTGCGGCCGGTGTACGAGAAGTACTTCCGGGTCGAGGTGAAGGGCCTGGAGAACATCCCGGCCGAGGGCGGCGCGCTGATCGTCGCCAACCATTCCGGGACGCTGCCGCTGGACGGCCTGATGATGCAGGTGGCGGTGCACGACCACCATCCGGCCGGCCGGCACCTGCGGCTGCTCGCGGCCGACCTGGTCTTCGTGCTGCCGGTGGTGAACGAGCTGGCGCGCAAGCTGGGCCACACACTGGCGTGCGCGGAGGACGCCGAACGGCTGCTGGGCCAGGGCGAGCTGGTCGGGGTGATGCCGGAGGGCTTCAAGGGCATCGGTAAGCCGTTCAGCGAGCGCTACAAGCTGCAGCGGTTCGGCCGGGGCGGTTTCGTCTCCACGGCGCTGCGGCAGGGCGCGCCGATCATCCCGTGCTCGATCGTCGGGGCGGAGGAGATCTACCCGATGATCGGCAACGCGAAGACCCTCGCGCGTCTGCTCGGCTTCCCGTACTTCCCGCTGACGCCGACGTTCCCGTGGCTGGGCCCGCTGGGCGCGATCCCGCTGCCGACCAAGTGGACGATCCAGTTCGGCGAGCCGATCCGCACCGACGGCTATCCGCCGGAGGCGGCGGAGGACCCGATGCTGATGTTCAACCTGACCGACCAGGTCCGTGAACAGATCCAGCACACCCTGTACAAGTTGCTGGTCCAGCGCAGGTCGGTGTTCTTCTGAAACGTTCCTCCGAAACGTTCCGGCATACGACGGTGGGGGCGCCCCTCGAAAGGGGTGCCCCCACCGTCGTCGTACCGGCCTGCGGTCGTTCCGGCTAGTTGGCGTCGTCGCTGTCGATGCCCAGGCCGGGCAGGAGGCCCGGGAGGAGCGGTGGGAGCGTCACGTCCGGCTCGGGGATGGACGGCTTGCTCTGCGACGGCGAGGCGCTGCCGGTCTCCTTCGGCGGGTCGAGAAGGCCGCCGGTGTTGCCACCGAGGAGGCCGTCGTCGATGCCGCCGACGCCGGGCGCGGACTTGCTGGGGCTGCCGGTGCCGGTGTGGTCGCCGGAGTGGGGTTCCCTGCTCGTGCCGCTGCTGGGTCCGTGGGACCGCTGGGGGCCGGACGACCCGGTGGACGCCGATCCGCCGCCGCCCGGCCGGCTGCTGTCACCGCCGCCACGAGTGGCGGGGGTCTGCGGCAGCAGCGACTGGAGCGGGGCGACCTCTTCGTCTATGGCGTCGAACACCGACGACACCTGGTCGCTGACGTCGCCGAGCTGCACAGGCAGCTGGTCGCGCAGCGCGCCCCACATCTGGCGGTGCGAGGCGGAGAACGCGGACAGCGCCTGGATGGGGCCCAGGGAGTCGGGGTCGCGCTCGTAGGCCTCGTGCAGCAGGCGGTGGCCTTCGGCGGCGTCGTGGGTCATCCCGGACAGGGTGCGGCGGATCTCGCCCAGCGACTCGTGGTCGAGGTGGCCGCCGCGACCGCGTTCGAGCAGCCGTCTTGCCTCGCTGAGCCGGGTGGACGCCTGGTCGAGGTAGGAACGGCCGCGTTCGTCGTCCCCCTCGGACAGGTAGTTGAGCCTGAAGTCCTCGATGCCGCGCTTGAGCCCGTACAGCCCGTCACCGGGCAGGGCGTCCGAGCTGGCAGCGGCGACTCCGCCGAAGGCGCCGGCCGCAACACCGACGCTGAGCCCGCCCGCGGTGAGGCCCTTGGCCAGCCGCGAGCGGGGGCGGAACTTGCCCAGCGGGGCGCGATGGGCGCCCCGGGCCCGGTGATTGCGCTGCTCGGGCACGGAAGGGTCCGCCGCCTCGCCCCCCGCTGCGCCCTCCTGCAGCATGGCCTCGAACGCGGCCACGAGCTGGGCTCGCTGGACGACCTTGACCTCCGGATCGAGCTCCGGCTTGGGCAGCGCGCCGAGGCCGGAGGCGAGGGCGACAAGACGCCCCTGCTCGGTGTGCTCCTCGGCGGCTGGGGCCGGTGGCGATCCTTCGGGCTGCTCGGCCGCCGCGCCCTGCTCGGACTGCTCCTCCAGGGCCTGGGCGAAGGCGTTCGCCCGCCGGTGCGCCGATACGTTCGCGATCACTGGCGGCACCTCCTCTCGTCATGACGGTCGACTCCCCAGGGGGTCCTGAGGGTTGCACGCCCCGGCCACTTCCACACGATCGTGTGATCAGCGTTGGCCTGGGCGTGACCACAGGGAGCCTGCATCCCGCACAACGAGCGGCGTGGCACTTGGGTTACGGACGGCGGATGATCGGATCGGGAAGTCAACGAACGCGAACGGAGCGTTACTTGAACGTCGCTGAGCGTGTCTGATCAGCGGGCGTCGTCGGGCAGGAGCCGGGCGAGGGTGCGGACGGCCCGGTACTGGAGGGTCTTGATCGCACCCTCGTTCTTGCCCATGACCCGCGCGGTCTCGGCGACGGACAGGCCCTGCAGGAAGCGCAGGGTCACGCACTCCTGCTGCTGCGGGTTGAGCCGTCGTACGGCGTCGAGCAGGGCGGCGTTGGACAGCGACTCGAGGACGGAGTCCTCCGGGGAGCGCTCGACCTCGTTGGCGTCGAGCATCTCGCCGGTGGTGACCTCCAGCCGGAAGCGGCTGGACTTGAAGTGGTCGGCCACGAGGTTGCGGGCGATCGTGACGAGCCACGCGCCGAAGTCGCGGCCCTGCCAGGTGAAGGTGCCGATCCTGCGCAGTGCCCGCAGAAAGGTCTCGCTGGTCAGGTCCTCGGCAGTGGCCTTACCTCCCACCCGGTAATAGATGTATCGGTAGACGGTGTCGCTGTACTGGTCGTAGAGGCGGCCGAACGCTTCGGCCTCGCCGGCCTGGGCGCGCTCCACGAGGTCCATCATCCGGGCACTGTCGCTGTCCGCGGCGGGGCGGCGGGCGGCGGTGGTGGCACCGGCCGCGCGCCCCCTTCTGCCCACCGCGGCCCCGCCCTCGGCCAGTGCGTAGCACGGGCCGGCGGGGGCGGCGGTGGCGAATGCGGGGACGGCGTGCGCGGCCGGGACGAGGCCGCGCAGAAGGTTTTGCGCCGTCGCGACCGTTGCGCGCAGCGTAGCCAGGCCCGAGGCGTCAACCCCGACGTGTGGGTACACGGGACTCCCAGAGGCAGAGCTTCCATCACGTGCAGTGCGGGACCGTTCACCCGTCGTGGCGACGGAGGGGTACCGGATTGCGTCTGAGGAGAATAACGCTTCGTGCAGGCACTGCTACACCGAGTTGCTCAAATCATCGATTGCGTCGCTTCTGTAGCCCTTTGACGACTGATCAGGTTCGACGTGCTGAGCGATTGTTGATCGAATTGGTTCGCATTCCGGGTGAGTGTGGGGCGTGTTGTGCTCGCGTGAGGAAACGGTGACTGACCGCTCCACGGGTGGGTATGTCCACTGGAATGCCCGGTGCGCCCGGGCGCGCGTCGGCCGCGCCGGGCGGGGTGACTGACCGGCGCTGCGCGGAAGGAAGGGCTACCGGCGTCGCCGGTGCAGGGCGATCGCCGCCGCGGTGCCGCCCGCCACCGCTCCCACGCCCGCCGCCGCCGGGATGCCGACCTTCGCCGCCTTGCGGCCCGTGCGGTAGTCCCGCAGGCGCCAGTCGTGCTCGCGCGCGTGGCGCCGCAGCTTCGCGTCCGGGTTGATCGCGTACGGGTGGCCGACCAGCGACAGCATCGGGATGTCGTTGTGGGAGTCGCTGTACGCGGCGCACCGCGCCAGGTCCAGGCCCTCCGCCGCCGCCAGCGCCCGTACGGCCTCGGCCTTCGCCGGCCCGTGCAGCGGCTCGCCCACGAGCTTGCCGGTGTAGACGCCGTCCACCGACTCCGCCACCGTGCCGAGCGCACCGGTCAGGCCCAGTCGCCGCGCGATGACCTGCGCGATCTCCACCGGTGCCGCCGTCACCAGCCACACCTTCTGGCCGGCGTCCAGGTGGGCCTGGGCCAGCGCCCGCGTACCCGGCCAGATCCGCTCGGCCATGTACTCGTCGTAGATCTCCTCGCCGATGGACTGCAGCTCGGAGACCCGGTGGCCCTTGACGATGGACAGCGCCGAGTCCCGCGCGTCCTGCATGTGCTCCGGGTCCTCGACCCCGGCCAGCCGGAACCACGCCTGCTGCCATGCGAAGCGGGCCAGGTCGCGGGTCTCGAAGAACTTCCGCTTGTACAGGCCCCGCCCGAAGTGGAACAGCGCCGCGCCCTGCATCACCGTGTTGTCCAGGTCGAAGAACGCGGCCGCGTGCTCGTCGCCGAGCACGGGGAACGCCGGCTCGGACTCCGGTTCTGTCAGCGGAGCCTCGGGCACGGACTTGCGCGCGGCCTCCGCCGAGGCCTCGCCTGCCAACACGCTCCGCGCCGTGGCGGAGCGCCTACGGGGAGTGAGCCATCCGAGAGCGGCCATGGCGTGAGCATAACGAGTCGGTACGGCGGTTCCGGACCCGAAGGGTTGTAACCCTGTGAACTCTGCGCGACCGGGTCGTCGACGCGGGCGCGCGACAATGGCCGGCATGAGCCCGCTCTTCCGCCGCCGCCCCCACCGTGCCCCCGAGGACCGTCTGGTCACGCTGGTCCGCAAGCCCGGCTGTCATCTGTGCGACGACGCGCAGCAGGTGATCGAGAGGGTCTGCGGGGAACTCGGCGTGCCCTGGGAGCAGAAGGACATCACGCAGGACCAGGACCTGCACGACCGGTACTGGGAGCAGATCCCCGTCGTCCTGATCGACGGTGAGCAGCACACGTTCTGGCGTGTGAACGAGCAGCGGCTGCGCTCCGCGCTGACCGAGTAGTTCACTGACCGAGTAGTTCAAGTCCGTACCGGACGTCGCTTAGGATCGATGCGGTCTGGTCTCGGGGGCGGGATTCACGAGGAGTGAGCCGGTTTTGCCCCCACGTAGCACGCGACATAAAACGCGCGTGAGTCCGGTCACGTTGGCCGGGCAAATCGGACACCATCTTTGTGCACGCGTTCACAAAGACATAGCCTGCTGTCGACGGGGCGGTCTGGGGACGTACGACCGCCCACAGCCCCGCTCTACCCGCAGGAGCACCGTGGCAACTGGCCGAACTCACCGACCGGCGACCCGCAGCCGAGGGATTCCCGAGGCCACCGTCGCCAGGCTTCCGCTGTACCTCCGGGCGCTGACCGCACTGTCGGAGCGCTCGGTCCCCACGGTTTCATCCGAGGAGCTGGCGGCCGCCGCCGGGGTCAACTCCGCGAAGCTGCGCAAGGACTTCTCCTACCTGGGTTCCTACGGCACCCGGGGCGTCGGCTACGACGTCGAGTACCTCGTGTACCAGATCTCCCGTGAGCTGGGCCTGACCCAGGACTGGCCCGTGGTCATCGTCGGTATCGGCAACCTCGGCGCGGCCCTCGCCAACTACGGCGGTTTCGCCTCCCGTGGCTTCCGGGTCGCCGCCCTCATCGACGCCGACCCCGCGATGGCGGGCAAGCCCGTCGCGGGCATCCCGGTGCAGCACACCGACGACCTGGAGAAAATCATCCAGGACAACGGCGTCTCCATCGGCGTGATCGCGACCCCCGCAGGCGCCGCCCAGCAGGTCTGCGAGCGTCTCGTGGCCGCCGGTGTGACCTCCATCCTCAACTTCGCGCCGACCGTGCTGAACGTCCCGGACGGTGTCGACGTGCGCAAGGTCGACCTCTCCATCGAGCTGCAGATCCTCGCGTTCCACGAGCAGCGCAAGGCCGGTGAGGAGGCCGCCGCGGAAGCCGCCGTCCCCACCACCACCTCGGACGCGGTGCCCGCCACCACGAAGGACGTCGGCGCCCCCGCGAACGCGCCCGCCGCTCCCGCCGCCAAGCGGACGCGTGCCGCCGGCTCCGCCGACCAGGGACCCGACGGGGACGTGCCCGCCGTGATGCCGGCATGAGTCTCCTCGTCGTCGGGCTGAGTCACCGCAGCGCCCCGGTCAGCGTGCTGGAGCGGGCCGCGCTGAACGCGGACGACCAGAACAAGCTGCTGCAGGACACGGTCGCCGCCGAACCGGCCACCGAGGCCGCCGTGCTGGCCACCTGCAACCGCATCGAGCTGTACGCCGACGTGGACAAGTTCCACGCCGGTGTCGCCGAGCTGTCCACGCTGCTGGCCCAGCACAGCGGGGTCGGCCTGGAGGAGCTCACCCCTTATCTCTATGTGCACTACGAGGACCGGGCGGTCCACCACCTGTTCTCGGTGGCCTGCGGCCTGGACTCGATGGTCGTCGGCGAGGGCCAGATCCTCGGCCAGATCAAGGACGCCCTCGCCCGGGCGCAGGAGCTGCACACCGCGGGCAAGCTGCTGAACGACCTGTTCCAGCAGGCCCTCAGGGTCGGCAAGCGCGCCCACTCCGAGACCGGTATCGACCGGGCCGGCCAGTCCCTGGTGACCTTCGGCCTGGAGCAGCTGGCGCAGGGCGCGGACGTCGCCGGGTGGGCCAGGGGCCGCAAGGCGCTGGTGATCGGCGCGGGCTCGATGTCGTCGCTGGCCGCGGCGACCCTCGCGCGCGCCGGTGTCGCCGAGATCGTCGTCGCCAACCGCACCTTCGAGCGTGCCGAGCGCCTCGCCGAGATCCTCACCGGCGGCGACGACACGGACGTGGCCGCCCGCGCGGTACGGATGGACGCCGTACCGGCCGAGCTGACACGTGCCGACATCGCCGTCTCGTGTACCGGGGCGACGGGGCTCGTCCTGACGGCGGAGGCGGTCATGTCGGCGCTGGAGGACCGTACGGGCGCCCCCGTCGCCGTGGCCGAGACCCCGCAGCGCGCGCTGCCGCCCACCTCGGTCGGGACCGAGGACGGCTGCCCGCTGGACCTGTCCGCCGTGCAGCCGGGCTTCTCCGTGGCCGGGGAGGCCGCCGTCGCCGGGATGGACGCGGCGACGCTTGAGCAGCACGCCGCCTGGGTCGACAAGGGCACCGTCGTCGAGCGCCGTGAGGACGCCCGGCGCGGGCCCGAGGCCGACGCCGAGCTGATCGGCGCGCTGGCCGCCGCCGTCAGGACGGTCGGCCGGATCCCGGAGCGGCGCAAGCCGGAGCCGGTCGCCGAGATCCCGCGGCCGCGGCCCTCGCTGTTCCTGCTGGACCTGGCGATGCCCCGCGACATCGACGCGGCCGTGCACCGGCTGGCCGGCGTGCGGCTGGTGGACATCGAGTCCCTCGCCGAGGCGTCCGCGGACGCGCCCATGGCGGCGGACGTCGACCAGGTGCGCCGGATCGTCTCCGACGAGGTCGCCGCGTTCGGCGCCGCCCAGCGCGCCGCGCACATCACGCCGACCGTGGTCGCGCTGCGCACCATGGCCGCCGATGTGGTGGCGGGCGAGATGGCGCGGCTGGAGGGCCGGCTGCCCGGCCTGGACGACAAGCACCGCGCGGAGATCACGCAGACCGTCAAGCGGGTGGTCGACAAGCTGCTGCACGCGCCGACGGTGCGGGTCAAGCAGCTCGCGGCCGAGCCCGGCGGCGCCGGGTACGCGGACGCGCTGCGCACCCTGTTCGACCTCGACCCCGAGGCGGTCGCCGCCGTCTCCCGCGCCGAGGACAGCACCGAGAAGAACGCCAAGAACCGAGGGCCGGCATGAGTACGAAGGCTTTGAGACTGGGGACCAGGCGCAGCAAGCTCGCCATGGCCCAGTCCGGGCAGGTGGCGGAGGCCGTGCGCCAGGTGACCGGGCGGCCCGTCGAGCTGGTCGAGATCACGACCTACGGTGACGTCTCCCGGGCGCACCTGGCGCAGATCGGCGGCACGGGTGTGTTCGTCACCGCGCTGCGTGACGCGCTGGCCCGTGGGGAGGTCGACTTCGCGGTTCATTCGCTGAAGGACCTGCCCACCGCGCAGCCCGAGGAGCTGGCCCTGGCCGCCGTACCGGTGCGCGAGGATCCGCGCGACGTGATCGTCGCCCGGGACGCGCTGAAGTTCACGGACCTGCCGCGCGGGGCGCGCATCGGCACCGGTGCGCCGCGCCGCATGGCGCAGCTGAACGCGTACGCCCGTGCCCACGGACTGGACATCGAGACGGTCCCCATCCGCGGGAACGTCGACACCCGCATCGGGTACGTCCGTGACGGCGAACTGGACGCCGTCGTGCTGGCCGCCGCCGGGCTGAACCGGATCGGCCGCAGCGACGAGGTGACCGACTTCCTGTCGGTCGACACGGTTTTGCCCGCCCCCGGCCAGGGGGCACTGGCGATCGAGTGTTCCGCGGACAACGCGGAACTGATCGCCGCGCTCGCCGAACTCGACGACCCGTTCACGCGGGCCGCCGTGACGGCCGAGCGGTCCCTGCTCGCCGCCCTGGAGGCCGGTTGCAGCGCCCCTGTGGGCGCGTTGGCCGACCTTCTGGCCGACGGGCAGATTGTCAAGGAAATGCGCCTGCGGGGCGTCGTCGGCACCACCGACGGCACCCGCATGGTGCAGCTGTCCACCACCGGTCCCGTGCCCGAGACGGACGAGGGCGCCGCGGCGCTCGGCCGTGAACTCGCCGCCGAGATGCTCGCCCAGGGTGCGGCCGGTCTGATGGGGGAGCGAGCACAGTGAGCCCCACCACCCTTCCCGCCGGTCCGGAACACGGGCACGTCACCTTCCTGGGTGCCGGACCCGGAGATCCGGGACTGCTGACTCTGCGCGCCGTGGAGGCGCTGGCGAACGCGGACGTCCTCGTCGCCGAGCACGAGGTACTCGACGTCGTACGCACGCACGCCCGTCAGGGCGTCAGCGTCGTGCCGACGGACGCGGGTCCCTCGTCGGACCCGAATACGGGCACGGGCACGCCCCAGCCGGCGATCGTTGACGGGGCGTCAACAACCGCTGGGATTCCCGCACTGCGGGATGCCGCACATCTTGTCATGGAGGCTGCGCGGGGCGGCAGGCGGGTCGTCCGTGCGGTGTCCGGCGACCCCGGCCTCGACAACTACGCCGCCGAGGAGATGCTCGCCTGCGCCAAGGCCGGCGTGTCCTTCGAGGTGGTCCCCGGCGTCGCGGCCGCGGTCGGCGTGCCCGCCTACGCCGGTGTGCCGCTGCGCGACGCCGAGGGCGCGGACGTGCGGTTCGTGGACGCCCGTACCGCCTCCGACCGGTGCTGGACCGAGGTCGGCGCCTCCGACGGCACGGTGGTCGTCTCCACCACGCTGGACTCGGTGGCCGCGGCCGCCGGCGAGCTGGTCTCGGCGGGCCGCAAGCCCGACACCCCGATGACGGTCACCGTCGCCGGGACGACGACGCGGCAGCGCACCTGGTCCGCGACGCTCGGCACGATCGCGCAGACGCTGAAGCAGGCGAAGGTGCTGCCCTCGCCGGACGGCGGCCGCCCGGTGATAGCCGTGGTCGGAGACCGCAGCGCCCCCGCCCAGCGCGACCAGCTGGCATGGTTCGAGTCCAAGCCGCTGTTCGGCTGGAAGGTCCTCGTGCCGCGCACCAAGGAGCAGGCGGCCTCGCTCTCCGACCAGCTGCGCTCCTACGGCGCCGTCCCGCACGAGGTCCCGACGATCGCCGTCGAACCCCCGCGCACGCCCCAGCAGATGGAACGTGCCGTCAAGGGCCTGGTGACGGGCCGCTACGAGTGGATCGCCTTCACGTCGGTCAACGCGGTGCGGGCCGTGCGGGAGAAGTTCGAGGAGTACGGCCTTGACGCTCGGGCTTTTGCGGGTATCAAGGTGGCTGCGGTGGGCGAGCAGACGGCGAAGGCCCTCATCGCCTTCGGTGTGAAGCCGGACCTGGTGCCCTCGGGCGAGCAGTCCGCGGCCGGCCTCCTTGAGGACTGGCCGCCCTACGACCCGGTCTTCGACCCGATCGACCGCGTGTTCCTGCCCCGGGCGGACATCGCCACGGAGACCCTGGTGGCCGGGCTGATCGAGCTGGGCTGGGAGGTCGACGACGTCACCGCCTACCGCACGGTGCGCGCCTCGCCGCCGCCGGCGGAGACCCGCGAGGCGATCAAGGGCGGCGGCTTCGACGCGGTCCTGTTCACCTCGTCCTCGACGGTCCGCAACCTGGTCGGCATCGCGGGCAAGCCGCACAACGTGACGGTGATCGCCTGCATCGGCCCGGCGACGGCGAAGACGGCGGAGGAACACGGCCTGCGCGTCGACGTCATGGCGCCCGAGCCGTCCGTGCACAAGCTGGCCGAAGCCCTGGCCGACTTCGGCATGAAGCGCCGTCTGGCGGCGCTGGAGGCCGGCGACCCGGTGACGCGGCCGAGCGAGCGGCGTCCGGGGGCGCGCAGGCGCCGCGCGGCGACGTGAGGTGATGTGAGATGACGACGAGGGCGGAGCGTTCCCGGACGACGGGACGCTCCGCCCTCGTCGTTCACCACCCGGTCAGGTGGTGAGGAAGCCGGTCAGGGCGGCCGCCAGGTCCTCGGGGGCCTCTTCGGCGACGTGGTGGCCGGAGTCGATGCCGTGGCCGCGGACGTCCGTCGCCCATGCGCGCCAGATGCGCAGCGGGTCGCCGTACAGCTGCTCCAGGTCGTCGCGCAGGGACCAGAGGATCAGGGCCGGGCAGTGGATGCGGGTGCCGGCGGCGCGGTCCTCCTCCTCGTGGCGCCGGTCGACGGTGAGGCCGGCCCGGTAGTCCTCCAGCATCGCGCGCACCACCTCGGGGTCGCGGGTGGCCGCACGGAACTCGTCGTGGTTCTCCTGGCCCATCGTGCGCGGGTCGCCCCGGTACCAGGCGTCCGGGTCGGCGTTGATGACGCGTTCCGGGGTGTCCGGCTGGGCGAAGAAGAACCAGTGCCACCACTGGGTGGCGAACTCGGGTGTGATGCGCGCCAGATGCTCGCTCAGCGGCAGGCAGTCGATCAGCGCCACCCGCTCCACCGCCCGCGGGTGGTCGAGGACGAGCCGGAACGCCACGGCGGCCCCACGGTCGTGGCCGACGAGCGCGAACCGCTCATGGCCCAGGGCGCGCATCACCGCCACCACGTCCGAGGCGGTGGCCCGCTTGGAATGGGCCTCGTGGTCCGCTGTCGGCGCCGGGCCGCGGGAGCGTCCGTATCCGCGCAGGTCGGGGCAGACGACGGTGAAGCCGCGCGCCACCAGCAGCGGGGCGACGCGGTGCCAGGTCGCGGAGGTGCGGGGGTGGCCGTGCAGCAGCACCACGGGCGGGCCGTCGCCGCCGTACCGGACGAAGGCCGACCCCTCGTCGGTCCGCACGTGCCTGGTCTCGAAGCCCTCGAACACGCCCGGTCCCTCCCGACGTCGCTGCGGGCCCGCCGCTCTGCTCCGTGCCGCGGCGGGTCCAGCGTTGCGTGTGCCCCGCGCGGCACCGCCGACACCGCTCGGGGCGACCGGCCGGTGCCGCCGTGGCCGACTGGGCGTCGGCAAAGGCACCGGCCGGGCGGGCGTAGCGTAGGCGGTATGTCGAAGTACGGATCTTTTCCCGGTTCGCGGCCCCGTCGGCTTCGCAGCACGCCCGTCATGCGGCGCATGGTCGCCGAGACCCGGTTGCACCCCGCCGATCTGATCCTGCCCGCGTTCGTGCGGGAGGGTGTGAGTGAGCCGGTGGCGGTCGGTTCGATGCCCGGGGTCGTGCAGCACACCCGGGACAGCCTGAAGAAGGCCGCCGCCGAGGCCGTGGAGGCCGGGGTCTCCGGGATCATGCTCTTCGGTGTGCCGGAGGACGACAAGAAGGACGGCCTCGGCACCGCGGGCACCGACCCGGACGGCATCCTCCAGGTGGCCCTGCGCGATGTGCGGGCCGAGGTCGGCGACGAGCTGCTCGTCATGTCCGACCTGTGTCTCGACGAGTTCACCGACCACGGGCACTGCGGCGTCCTCGACGAGCAGGGGCGCGTCGACAACGACGCCACCCTCGAGCGGTACGCCGAGATGGCCCAGGTGCAGGCGGACGCGGGCGCCCATGTCGTCGGCCCCAGCGGGATGATGGACGGGCAGATCGGTGTCGTCCGCGACGCGCTCGACCAGATCGGCCGTGAGGACGTCGCGATCCTCGCCTACACCGCGAAGTACTCCTCCGCCTTCTACGGCCCCTTCCGGGAGGCCGTCGCCTCCTCGCTGCAGGGCGACCGCAAGACCTACCAGCAGGACCCCGCCAACTGGCGCGAGTCCCTGCGCGAAGTCGCCCTCGACCTCGAGGAGGGCGCCGACATGGTGATGGTCAAGCCCGCCGGACCGTATCTGGACATCCTGGCCCGGGTCGCGGACGCGGTGGACGTGCCGGTCGCGGCGTACCAGATCTCCGGTGAGTACGCGATGATCGAGGCCGCCGCCGAGAAGGGCTGGATCGAGCGGGACCGGGCGATCCTCGAGACGCTCACCGGCATCAAGCGGGCGGGTGCGCGCAACATCCTCACCTACTGGGCCACCGAGGTCGCGCGCAAGCTGCGCTGAGACGCCACGGGCACGGGGGACGGCCCGGCCGGCGCGTGAGGGGACACCCCCAGCGCGTGCGAGGACGTCCCCAGCGCGTGGGACGGGCCCTCGTCGCGCAGGCCCTCGCCGTCGCGGCAGCCCGCCAGGGCGCCGGCCGCGAGAACCGCGAGGGCCGCGGCGGCGGCCAGCCGGCGAGGACGTGCGGGCAGGGTGCGGGTCCGGTGTCGTACGGGCATGACGTCACCCTCACCGCTCGCCCGTCCCGCGCGCCACAGCCGCCCGCGAATACGGGACGCAGGGACGGCGGAACCGGCGCTGAGCTGCGTGAACGTCATCCCGTTGGGACATGGTCCGGGACGCGGCGTCACCGCCTCCTCCTCCTTCTCCCCGACCCTGGCCCACCACGCCGTACTACTGGGACGTCGCTGAGCGTCCGCATGGCGAAAGGGCCGGTGTAGATGGCACGCATCTCTCTACGCTGCGAGCACATGAGGCAACCGCAGCCCGAAGGAGCCGTGTCATGACCGTCGACGCCCCCGCCCCGACCGCGCCCGTTCCCCCGCTCGCCCTGCGGACGTCGGCCATCGGCGGCTCGCCGGTACGCGACATCCTCGCCGTCACCGCACGGCCCGAGGTGATCAACTTCGCGGGCGGGCTGCCGGCCCCGGAGCTGTTCGACCGCGACGGCATCGCGGCCGCCTTCCGCGCCGTGCTGGAGGACAGCCCGGCGCGGGCCCTGCAGTACGCCACGACCGAGGGCGAGCCGGCGCTGCGCGAGGCGCTGGCCGCGCGGATCAGCGGGCGCGGACTGGAGACGGCCGCCGACGACCTGCTGATCACGACCGGTTCCCAGCAGGCGCTGTCCCTGCTGGCCACCGCGCTGCTCGACCCGGGCGACACCGTGCTGGTGGAGAACCCCTGCTACCTCGCCGCCCTCCAGGTCTTCGGACTGGCCGGCGCCCGCGTCGTCGCCGTCCCCGGCGACGACGACGGCCCCGACCCGCAGGCCCTGGAGGAACTGGTGCGCCGGGAACGGCCGAAGCTGCTCTACACCGTGCCGACCTTCCAGAACCCCACGGGCCGCACCATGCCCGCCGCCCGCCGCGCCGCGCTCGCCGCCGTCGCCGTGCGGTGCGGCCTGTGGATCGTCGAGGACGACCCGTACGGGGAGCTGCGTTACGACGGTGAGCCCGTGCCGTGGATCGCCGCGCACGCCGACGCCCGGGACCGCACGGTGCTGCTCGGCTCCTTCTCCAAGGTGATGGCGCCGGGGCTGCGGCTGGGCTGGCTGCGCGCGCCGCAGGAGCTGCGCCGGGCCTGCACGGTCGCCAAGCAGGCCGCCGACCTGCACACCCCGACCGTCAACCAGCTCGCCGCGGCCCGCTATCTCGACGTCCTCGACGCCCATGTGGCCACGGTCCGGGCGGTCTACGGGGAACGCCGGGACGCGATGCTCGCCGGGCTGCCGGACGCGCTGCCGGCCGCTTCGACCTGGACCCGGCCCGAGGGCGGCATGTTCCTGTGGGTGCGGCTGCCGCAGTCGTACGACTCGACGGCCCTGCTGCGGCAGGTCGTGCGGCACGACGTGGCCTACGTGCCCGGCACGCCGTTCTTCGCGGCCGCACCGGACCCGCGCACGCTGCGGCTGTGCTTCGTGACGCAGACGCCCGAGGAGATCGGGGAGGGCCTGCGGCGGCTGGCGGCCGGCCTCGCCTCCTCCTGAGCCGGCCAGGACAGGGCGACAACGGCCGGGCCCCGGCCGCCCCTTGAAGGGGTGGCCGGGGCCCGGTGGTGCGGTGTTCCTGTCGGTCAGCCGAAGGACTTGACGGTGTTCCAGTCGACGGAGAGGACGACGCGTACGGGTGCGTTGGTGTTCGTCCGGGAGGGGTGGTAGATCCGGGTGTAGCCGTCGGATGCGAGGCGGGCCCAGATGTCGGGGATGCCGTCGTTGTTGACGTCGGGGATGCCGATGGCGGTGGGGACGTTCACGTCGGTCCAGTTGGTGCCGTAGGCCTCGTCCTTGCCGGTGAGGCTGTTGGCGGCGACCTTGAGGGATTCCAGGTCGACGCTGCCGGCGACGGTGCCGGGCTTGCCCTGGCGGTCGTACATGTTGCCGTTGTCGAGGTTGCGCCAGAGCAGGTCCGGGGTGCCGTCGCCGCTGATGTCGGCGACGTTGACGATCTCGCGGCGGGCCCAGGCGGTGCCCTCCATGAGGGTGGCGGTCTGGAAGGTGGCGCCGGTGTAGCCGGACAGGGTCCAGAACGCGGGGCCGGCGCGCAGGACGAGATCGGGCAGCTTGTCGCCGGTGATGTCGCCGACGGCCTTGATCTGCGTCCACGTCGAGGGGGCGGGGGCGTTGGCGGGGAGGCGGACTTCGAGGCGCTGGGTGACGTCGAAGCTGCCGTAACCGTCGCCGGGGTAGAGGTAGAAGTGGCCGTCGGGGCTGACCGAGAACAGGTCGGTGGAGCCGTCGCCGGGGTAGGCGTCCTGGTAGTGCGTGATCAGGGCGGCCTTGCCGGTGGCGGGGTCGAACCAGTGGCCGGCCGGGTCGGTCTTCTTGTCGGCGTCGTAGGACGCGGTGAGGCAGTTGTACAGGTCGCCGTCGGGGCCGCCGACGCAGGTGCGCAGGTTGCCGTCGGCGTTGACGATGAGCAGGTCGGGCCGGGCGTCGTCGGGCTTGGAGTCACCGGTGACGTCCATCGGGCCGTCGGCCGTGTCGCGCGGGAGGACGTAGAAGGTGTAGTCGGTGCGCTTGCTGGCGTTGCCGGAGGCGTCGTAGGCATACACCTGCAGCGTGTTGGGGCCGGCGTGCGCGGGCGGCAGGGCTGCGACGGTGGCGGTGTCGTTGGCGGCGGTGACGTCGACGGGGTTGTTGCCCTCGATGGACCAGCGGAACTTCGCCGCACCGGGCGAGGTGAAGGTGACCGCGCCGGTGCTGCCGAACTTCACCTTGGACCAGGTCTGTCCGTCGGGGGTGGCCTCGGGGAAGACGTCGCTGTCGACGGTGGGCTGCGGCGGCGCGCTGGCGTCGACGTTCAGCCGGCACGGGTCGGAGCCGGGCGGGTAGTACGACGAGACCAGGACGTTCTTGCCGTCCTTGTCTCCGCTGTCCTCGGCGCGTACGTCCCAGGAGTAGGTGGCCTTGTCCTCCAGCGGGAACGTGGCGGGGATGGTGAGGGTGGCGGTGCCGCTGGAGTTCGGGGTGACCAGGGTGCCCGAGGGCACGGTGCCGCCGGTCTTCCAGAAGCGGAAGCGCAGCTTGCTCAGGTTGCCGTCGGGGTCCTTGGCGTTGGCGGAGAGCACGATGTTGGTCTTGCCGACGGTGGGACCGGATCCGCCGATGGAGCAGTTGCCGCCGGGGGTGGTCTTGCCGGCGGTGGGCTCGGAGGGCGGCCGGTTGTAGACGACCTCCATCACGGCGCTGGTGGCCTTGAACTTGCGCCAGGTCTGCACGTCGGACTCGCTGGTGGCCCGCAGGCCGAAGGTGATGTTCGACCAGCCGCCGTCCGCGCCCTTCTGCGCGGCGTCCTTGACGTTGAAGTCCTCGTAGTCGTCCGGGCAGGACGTGGACGACCAGCCGTGTGCGAAGGACTTCTTCTGCTGCACGGTCGACCAGCTGGGCTGCTTGTTCCACGTCGTGCCCGAGGAGATCGCCCCGGTGATGGCGAACTGGAACTCACGGGTGGTGCAGGACCAGGAGTGGTTGTTGAGGACCTTGAAGGTCGCCGAGGAGATCGTGGCGCCCTTGAGGCTGGTGCTGTAGTTCATCCGCCAGAAGGAGCGGGCGGTGCCACCGGTCTCGTTCTCGTAGCCGACGCGGGCGTCGGAGGTGCCGGAGGAGAAGTTGGTGCCGTTCCAGAAACTGGAGTTCGGATACGGCTTGTAGGCGACCGTCCAGGCCAGCCAACCGCTGTTCAGGGTGGGGTCGACGAAGACGGGGTACTTCGTGTCCGCCTTCGTGAACAGGCCGGTGCCCGCGGCGTTGAGGTCGAGGCGCGTGCTGCCGGTGCCGTCACCCTTGAGGTCGACGGGCATCGGGGCGCTGTGGGCGCCGGGCTCGATACCGGACAGACCCGACAGCTTCAGCACGTCGGAGGCGGTGGCGGTCGAGGTGCGGGGGGTGCCCCTGCCCTCGTCCAGCTCCGGGTCGCGGCCGGCGGAGTCCCACGCGAAAGGCGTCGGGATCGCCCCGAGTTCCTTGCCGGCCTTGTCCTTCACCAGGATGCGGCCGGCAGCGGAGTCATGCTGGAAGACGGCCGTCCTGGACCGCAGACCGTAGTTGAGGGTGGCCAGCGCCTTGGACTGCGCGGCCTCCTTGTTCTTCACGATCAGCAGCTGGGCGAAGCCGCCCTCCTCGCGGGCGACCAGCAGCAGGTCGACGCCGGGAAGGACCTCGGAGTACAGGGCGCGCGGGCCGTCCAGGACCGGCTCGGGCAGGGCGCCGGGCCAGGTGTAGGCGACGGTGTGGCCGTTGATGTCGACCTCGGCCAGCACCGAGTCCTGGGCTTCCGCAAGGGGCGCGCGGGCGAAGGAGCGGTCGGCGTGGGCGGCCTTGGTGCCGCTGGAGAAGCGGATCGGCTGGGCGGCGTTGACGGGCTGGACGCCCAGGTTGCGCGGGGCGTTCTTCACCCGCCGCAGCCGGTTGTCGATCGCAGCCCACACACCGTTCGCGGTCTTCGCCCGGGCCGGCGTCGCGGTCATCCGCGTGCGCAGCTTGCCGTCGGGCAGCGCCCAGGTCTGCGAGGTCGCGGTGGTCGCGGTGTCGATCAGGACCTGCTTGCGGGTCCGCCTGGCCTCGGCCTGGGCGGCCTTCTCGTCACGCGGGCCCGTCGAGGCCGGACGGGCGTCGGTGGCCTTGTCGGCCACGGGTGGTGAGGCTTCGTCGGGTTGCCACCAGGGCAACAGAGCTGCGGTCAGGGCGGCCAGTACGAGGCCGAGGGTGGCAGCCAGCCTGGTGCGCGTGCGCACGAAGGGGCTGAGAAAACGAGGCGGCGCGGACACGGCGGCGGTCTACTCCCGTGTGGACCAGGCGGATACGGACAGCACGAACAGCCCCGGTCGGCAGTCCGCGGGGCAAGGTCGCGCACACGATCACACGTTCGGCACAGCCAGTCCACGTATGAAGAATTTATGAAGTTGTGACGATCGATTGAGCAGCGCATGACTGTGCTTTGACCATGCCGCAAGTGCGGCTTTTGATCACCTGAAGTGCGGTCATAGGGGCGGGTAAACGTGATCTTGTCGACTTATCCATGAAGGTGACCATCAGTCAGGTCTCGTCCCGTGGCGCGGATCACATTCTCGCCGGGAACCTTTCGGGATCCGCGTTGAAACCCGTGGTGGTCATGACAGAGGGTGCGGATTCCATCTGTCGTTTTTCTTGCATGCCTTGGTGGGGTCGACGCGTATGCGCGCTCAAAGTCCACCGTCGTGGCTGGGGCGTTGGCGCCCAGCGGCGACGGAGTCACAACGACGGCGCCGCCGGCAAAGCCGCGCGGCGACCGTCCTTTTGTTGTCCACGGCCTTGTTGGTGAGCAGTCTCGGTACGGAGGCCTGGGCGATACCGGGTCCCGGGATGAACCGGGAGGAGGTCAAGCTCCCGGATCTGCCGAAGCCCACCGCGCTGGACGCGGACGAGGAAGCGGAGAAGAACCTCACCACGGCGCCCGAGGTGCCCGTCGATCCGTACGCTCCGACGGCGGTCACGCCGTGGGCGGCGGACAGCGGTGTCGCCACGCTCGCCGCGGACGCCACGCCGGGTACGACGGTCCCGGTCGATGACCTGCCGATCGCGGTCGGGGTGCCTGCGGGTACCGATCCGGCGGCGATCGACGGCACGTGGAAGGTCGATCTGGCGGCGCCGACGGCGTCGCAGGACGCGAACGTCTCCGGCATGATCATGAAGGTCACGCCGCCGGCGGACGCGGACCCGACCGCGCAGGTCTCCATCGCCGTCGACACGACGAGCTTCGCGGACCTGTACGGTCCGCAGGCCGCGGACCGTTTCGGCCTCGTGCTGCTGCCGAACTGTGTGATGGACTCCCCGGACACGGGTGACTGCGCCACCGACGCGGGTACGACCACCATGTCCGGCAAGACCGATGTGCAGCCGGAGCGGTTGCGTTCGTCGGTGAAGGTCGTGGCGGCGGACAAGGCGCCGACGAAGACCAAGGCTGCGAAGAAGGCGTCGAAGCGGAAGATCCTGACCGGTTCGGTGCCGGTCGGGGACCTGCTGGGCGGCAACGCCGGGGTCACGCAGTCCGGGGCGCGCACGGCTGCCTACCGCAGCGGTGACGCCCTGCCGGTCGTCGACGCCTCGGGTCCGCAGGTGATCGGCGCGATGGACACCGGAGCGTCCGCGTCGGGGGACTTCACCGCGTCCCCGCTGCTGTCCTCCGGTTCCTGGGCCGCGGGTTCTTCTTCCGGCGCGTTCACGTACTCCTACGACGTGCAGGTGCCGGAGACCGCCGGCGGTCTGATGCCGAAGATCTCCCTGGGCTACTCGTCGCAGTCGGTGGACGGCCGGACGTCGGCGACGAACAACCAGGCCTCCTGGATCGGTGACGGCTGGGACTACAACCCCGGTTCGATCACCCGCACCTACGCCAACTGCCGTGAGGACTCCAAGAAGGAGGGGTCGAACAACAAGACCCACCGCACGGCGGACCTGTGCTGGGGTTCGATGAACGCCACGCTGTCGCTGGGCGGGATGACCACCGAGCTGGTCTGGGACAAGGACCAGGGCAAGTGGTTCACCGCCAACGGTGACGGCTCCAAGATCGAGCGCCTCACCGACACGGACAACGCCAACGGCGCCCGCAACGGCGAGTACTGGGTGGTCACCACCAAGGACGGCACCCGCTACTACTTCGGCATGAACAAGCTGCCGGGCTGGGCGTCCGGGCAGCCGACGACCGACTCCGTCCTCACCGTCCCCGTCTACGGCAACCACGAGGGCGAGGACTGCTACAAGGCCGGTGACTGGGCCCACTCGTGGTGCACCCAGGGCTGGCGGTGGAGCCTGGACTACGTCGAGGACATCCACGGCAACGCGATGTCCTTGTGGTGGAAGAAGGCGCAGAACTACTACGCCCGTAACTTCGACTTCAAGGCGCCGGTCGTCTACGACCGTGACGGCTGGCTGGACCACATCGACTACGGCCAGCGCAAGGACACCCTGTTCTCCGCGACCGCTCCGGCCCGGGTGAACTTCACCGTCGCCGAGCGCTGCCTCACCGAGGGCACCCTGACGTGCTCGGACGCGAACTTCGAGGACAAGGACCCGGGCAAGTACCGCATCTGGTACGACACCCCGGCCGACCTGAACTGCAAGCAGGTCACCTCCACCTACAAGACGAAGTGCTGGAACGCCGGCCCCTCCTTCTGGAGCCGCAAGCGGCTGACGCAGATCCAGACCTCGGCGCAGCGCCGCACGGACACCACCGCCCGCCAGGTCGTGGACCGCTACGCGCTCACCCAGAGCTTCCCCGTTTTGAAGACCGGTCCGAACACGGCGCTGTGGCTGGAGTCGGTGCAGCGCACCGGCTACGCCCGCAACGGCAGCACGGACAAGAGCGTCACCATGAACGCGGTGCGTTTCGAGTCCAATGCCGAGGACATGCCCAACCGGGTGATGCGCCCGAACGACCCGCGGCCCGGTTTCTCCCGGCTGCGGATCGCGCGTGTCATCAACGAGTACGGCGGCGAGACCGTCGTCACGTACAAGAAGCCCGAGGGTGACTGCGCCACCGGCACCAACCTGCCGGACAAGAAGGACACCGCGGGCCTGAAGTCCAACACCCGCCTGTGCTACCCCTCGTTCTGGGCGCCGGATCCTGAGGTCGAGGACATCGACTGGTTCCACAAGTACGTGGTGGACTCCATCGAGGAACTCCCCAACGTCGACGGCGCGTTCGCGACGAAGACGGCGTACGTCTACAAGAACCCGGGCTGGAAGCTCGCCGACCAGGAGTTCACCAAGAAGTCCACGCGGACGTACTCGCAGTTCGCGGGCGTCGAGCAGACCACGGTGATCACCGGCACCGACGACGCGTCGATCGGCTCCAAGCGCTCCAAGGCGGTGACCCGCTTCTTCCGCGGCATGGGTGACACCGTGTCCGTGAAGGACATCACCGGCACCGAGATCGCCAAGGACCGCGAGGCCTTCGCCGGCCGCATCGCCGAAGAACTCGACTACAACAACGCCGACGACGCCGACACCGACTGGGTGTCCCGCTCGATCACCGTCCCCGAGGCCACCGAACTGGCCCACCGCGACCGCGACGACGGCCTCGACCCCCTGCGCGCCTGGCGTGTGACGGAGCCGGACGAGATCGCGTACACCAAGTCGTCGGGCACGAACAGCGACGACACCCGCACCGAGCGGATCGTCAAGACCCACACGACGTATGAGCCAACCTATGGTCTGCCGGTGCTGGTGGAATCGCTGGGTGACACGGGCAAGACCGGCGACGAGTCCTGCACCAAGTCGGAGTACATCCACAACACGGCGAAGAACCTGATCGGGCTGACCAAGCAGGTTCTGGTCTCTCCGACGACGTGTGCTGCCGCCGACTTCAGCAACCTCGGGTCGCTGAGCAGCGGTATCCGTACCGCGTACGACGGCCAGGGCTATGGGGTCGCGCTCGCCGACACCAGCAAGGGCGAGGCGTCGGAATCCTGGTCGATCAACGGTGACGGCAACGGCTGGCAGTCGGAGGGGACGACCGAGTTCGACGCGATCGGCCGTGTCACCCGCACCACCGACACGGACCACAAGACGTCGGGTCTGATCACCTACGAGCCGGCCACCGGTCAGGTCTTCAAGGTCACCGAGACCAACGCGGTCGGTCACTCCGAGAGCCGTGAGCTCGAGCCCGGTCGTGGCACCACGACCAAGACGGTCGACGCCAACGGCCACGTCACGCAGGCGGAGTTCGACCCGCTGGGCCGGCTCGAGAAGGCCTGGGCCGCGGACCGCGCCCCGTCCGACACCGCGGTGCCGGACTTCCGGGCCGTCTACACGGTTCCGCCGTACGTGGCAGGCGAGGACCGCAAGCCGTCCTACGTCACCACCTATTCGCGCGGCTACAACGACAAGATCGACACCTCCGTCACCCTCTACGACGGCCTCGGCCGCGAACGCCAGCAGCAAGAACAGGCGGACGGTGGCGGCTGGCTGATCACCGACACGCTCTACAACAGCTCCGGTGAGGTCTGGCAGACCAACAACGCCTACCTGACCTACGACTCCAAGCCCGGCGAGCTGTTCTCCCCGGAGGCCGACACTCAGGTCCCCAACATCACCCGCTACACCTACGACGGCTCGGGCCGCGTGGTCCAGGAGACGCCGGTCCTCAAGGTCGAGGACCCGGACACGCACGAGGTCACCGCGAAGGAGGTCCCGGCGCGGGCCACCAAGTACGAGTACGGCCTGGACTGGTCGAAGGTCGTCAACCCGCAGGGGACGTCCTCCTACCAGGTCTTCACCGACGCCCTCGGCCGCACCAAGAGGGTCGACACCTTCAACCCGGACGCGCCCGGCGGCTTCACCTCGATGAAGTACGAGTACGACGCCCGCGGCATGCTGGTGAAGGCGACCAACACCGCCGACGCCGCTCACCCGTGGACGTGGACGTACGACCACCGCGGTCGCCAGGACACGGCGACGGACCCGGACTCGGGCACCGTCTCCACGTGGTACGACAGCCACGACCGGGTGCTGCACAGCAAGAACGCCCGCGGCATCGACGTCTGGTACAACTACGACCAGCTGTCGCGCCCCACGGAGGAGCATCTGGGCGCCGCGGACGGCACCCTCCTGGCCAACTTCACCTACGACCTGGCGCCCGGCGGCAAGGGCATGCCCTACACCGCCACCCGCTACACCGACGGTGATGCCTACACCCAGCAGGTCGACGGCTACAACAAGGACTACCAGCCGACCTCGACCACGCTGACCCTGCCGACCACCCTGGCCTCCGCCTGGGGCCTGGACTCCTCGTACTCGTACTCCTACAAGTACAGTGACAACGGCATGCTGGAGGAGTCCACGCTGCCGAAGGTCGGCAAGTTCGACTCCGAGAAGCTGGTCGTTCGCTACAACGAGGACGGCAAGCCGCTCTCCGTGTCCGGCAAGGACTGGTACGGCTCCGAGACGGTCTACGACCCCTACGGCCAGGTGCTGCGCTCCACGCTGGGCGCCCAGCCCTACCGCGTGTGGACGCAGAACACGTTCGACGAGTCCAGCGGTGAGCTGAAGGACCAGCAGGTCTTCCGGGAGAAGGGCGCCACCAACGCCGGCGACACTTCCCTGGTCGGCGGCAACCTCGTCTCCAAGCGGTCGTACACCTACGACCCGTCCGGAAACGTCACCTCGATCACCGAGGGGGCGACCGGCATCGAGGAACGCCAGTGCTTCGCGTACAACCCGCTGGGTGAGCTGAAGACGGCGTGGACGGCCAAGGACCTGACGTCCAAGCCCGACACCGCTTGCCTCTCGCCGAAGAACACCGACGGTGCGCTGAACGTGGCGCCCGGCACGGACAAGTCCGGCTACTGGCAGGAGTACGAGTACGACCTGCTCGGCAACCGCACCAAGCTGACCGAGAAGGACCTCACCGGCAACACCGCCAAGGACGCCACGACCACCTACGCCTACGGCAAGGCCGACGGCTCCCAGCCGCGCACGCTGACCAAGGTGTCCAAGACCTACACCACGCCGGCCGGCGCGCAGGTCAAGGCCGAGGCGGAGCGTCTGTACGAGCTCACCGGCGACACCAAGACCATCACCTCGCTCCAGAACGGCGACAAGCAGACGCTGAGCTGGACGTACGACGGACAGGTCGACCGGATCACCGGTGCGGGCACCGGCGGCAAGACCCCGTACGTGGGTCTCGCCGACAAGTGCCTCGACCTCAGGAGCGGCCTCGCGGTCGCCGGTACGGCGATCCAGCTCTATGGCTGCAACGCCTCGCCGGCGCAGAACTGGCGCTTCAGCCAGACCCCGGGCGGGACCAACCCCGACCAGGGAACGCTGAACGTCTACGACAACTGGTGCGTCCAGCCCGCCGGCAACACCGCCGGCTCGGCCGTTCAGCTCCAGAAGTGCGACGGCTCGGCCGGCCAGGAGCTCAAGCGCAACGCCTCGGGTCAGCTGACCCACGTGGCGTCGGGCCTGTGCCTGGCGGTCCAGGGCGCCAACTCGGCGAACTCGACCCCGATCGTGCTGGCCACCTGTGACAGCACCAAGGCCGAGCAGCAGTGGGCGCCGCAGAACGACACCCGCTACATCTACGGCCCCGACGGCTCGCGTCTGCTGACCATCAAGGGCAAGCAGGCCACGCTCACCGTGGGCGATGCCGAGGTCACCGTCCAGAAGGGCGGCGTCCTGGTCAACACCCAGCGCACCTACCCCGCTCCCGGCGGTGCCGTCATGCGCTACGCCTACGGCACCGGCGCCGACAAGCTGGTCGCCATGACCACGGACCACCAGGGCAGCCCGTACGCCGAGGTCGCCCTGGACGGCGGCATGTCGGTGCGGATCCGCAAGCAGGACCCGTTCGGCAACCAGCGCGGTGCCGACACGGCCGGCGTCAACCGGCAGTCCCACACCGGGTTCCTGGGGTCCCCGCTCGACGACAGCTCCGGTTTCGTCCCGCTGGGCGCGCGTCTGTACGACCCGGTGGTCGGACGCTTCCTGTCCGCCGACCCGGTGCTGGACCTCAACGACGTCCTGCAGTCCAACGGGTACGCCTACGCGCACAACAACCCGGCGACGTTCTCCGACCCGTCGGGCGAATCCATCGTGCTGACCGCTTCCGAGCGGGCCGCGGCCCTCGCGGGCGCGGGTCTGTCCGCGGCGCAGGTCGCGCAGGCACAGGCGATGCAGGGCAAGTCCCTCACCTCGGTGATCCTGGCCGTGGCGTGGGAGACGCTGAAGGACTTCATCGGCATCAACGACGCCATGGCGTGCTTCGGCGGCGACATGTGGTCCTGCATCAGCATCGCGGTCGACGCCATCCCGTGGACCAAGCTGGGCAAGATCCCCTCCGTCATCAAGGCCGTCAAGCGCACCATCAAGGCCGTCGAGTCCTTCAAGGCGGCCAAGAAGGCAGCCGAGATCGTCCTGAAGGCGGCCAAGGCAGCCGAGGCCGCGGCACTCAGAGCGAAGAAACTCGCCATCGAACGCGCCAAGAAGCTCGCGGCGCAACGGGCGAAGAAGAGAGCGGCCGAGGCAGCCAAGAGAACCGCCGACAGGGCACTGGAGGCAGCCAGGAAGACCGGCAACCCGCGCCACAAGGCGGCGCAGGCCCACGCGGCCCCGAAGGTGTCCTCGCACACCCGCGGCGGCGGTGGCGGAGGCAAGGGCGGCGGCGGCAGCGGCGGGGGCTCCAAGCCCGGCGGCAAGTCGGGCGGCTCCTCCAAGAGCAACGGCGGGACCAGCGGCAGCGGCGGCTCGGGCAAGGCCGAGGGCGGCGGGACGTGCAACAGCTTCGTCCCGGGCACCCAGGTCCTGATGGCCGACGGCACCACCAAGCCGATCGAGAAGGTCAAGACCGGCGACAAGGTCGTCACCACCGACCCGAAGACCGGTGAGCGCCGCATCGAGACCGTCACGGCCGAGATCCGTGGCCACGGCCTGAAGCACCTGGTCAAGGTCACGATCGACGTCGACGGCAAGAAGGGCAGCAGGACGGCCCAGGTCACCGCGACCGACGGCCACCCCTTCTGGGTCCCCGAGCTCCACTCGTGGATCAAGGCCACCGACCTGCACGCCGGCGAGTGGCTGCAGACCAGCGCGGGCACCTACGTCCAGATCACGGCGATCGACCGCTGGACGACCCCGGCGGCCACCGTTCACAACCTGACGGTGTCCGACGTCCACACGTACTACGTCGTGGCGGCCGGCACCTCGGTTCTCGTCCACAACTGCAACCACGGTGGCGCGGAGCTCGACTACGGATCCGTGGACGCGGACGGGCGGCGCTCCGGTGCCGTCGGGATCATCACGCCGGAACTGGTCGCCGCCGATGTGGGCACCAAGGCGAACCGGCGCATCAGGCCCCCGGGCTTCGTCAGCGGCGACAACGGCGACGCCCGCGGTCACCTCATCCCGAAGGCGGCCGGTGGTTCCGGAGACGTGGAGGCGAACCTCGTCCGGACGAACGCGAAGGTCGACAACGAGGACATGAACAAGTTCGAGAAGGAGATCGTCGCGCATGTGACGGACAACCAGGCGACGATCATGTACTCGTCGACACCGCACTACCATCCAGGCGGTGACGTCCCGTTCGCCGTCACGATCGAGGCGTTCGACGACAACGGCTGGTACATGGGGCGGACCTTCTTCCAGCCCTGAATGCCAGTTCTGCATGCGCCCTGAATGACTGAGGGGGGAGCTCCGGCCGGAGCTCCCCCCTCTTCGTCTTGTCGCCGCCCGCCGTCAGCGACGCCACTCGTACGCGCCGGGCGACGTCTGGCGCACCTCGCTCGGCCAGGTCCGGCGCACGCCGGCCAGCAGTTCCTGCTGCTCGTCGAGCCAGCCGTCCGACACCGCGAGGGGCACGTCGACGACGGCGCCGGAGGCGGCCGCGTCCTCGACCCGCACGACAACGACCTCGCCGTCCTCCGCCCAGGTGACGCGGACCGCGGGATCGTTGCCCTGGTCCAGCCATGCGACGTCCCGGCCGGCCCGGAGCCCGGCGAGACACCGGGCCCACTCCTCCAGGTCCCTGGGGGAGAAACCGATCCGCAGGCGCCCGCGAACGAAGCTCGTCTCGATGAGGATCTCCGCGTCCAGCAGGTCGTGCAGGGGCAGCACCCCGGGTGCTCTCCGGCCCAGGACGCGGATGCGGAAACAGGACTCGTGGTCCACCACTCTGACCAGGTCCACGGCACCGTGCTCGTCCTCGTAGCTCATCACCCCATCCAACAACAAGCCCCGCCGGGTATCACCCGGCGGGGCTTGTCGTTGGGCCGGCGTCAGAGCCGCTCAGGCGTCCTGATCCCCAGCAGGGCCATGCCCTGGTGCAGGGTCTTCGCGGTCACGTCGCACAGGAACAGGCGGTTCTCGACCTGGGCCGGGGTGTCCGCCTTCAGGACCGGGCACTTGTCGTAGAACGTCGTGTAGAGCGACGCCAGCTGGTACAGGTACGCCGTCATCTTGTGCGGGGCGTACTCCGCCGCCGCCTCCGCGACGATCTCCGCGAACGCGTCCACGTGCAGGCCCAGCGCGCGCTCCGCCGCGTGCAGCTCCAGCTCCGGGTGGGCGGCGGGGCGGACCTCGCCGGCCTTGCGCAGGATGGACTGGATACGGGCGTAGGCGTATTGGAGGTAGACGCTGGTGTCGCCGTTCAGCGAGACCATCTGGTCCAGGTCGAACTTGTAGTCCCGGTTCGCCGACGTCGACAGGTCCGCGTACTTCACCGCGCCGATGCCCACCTGGGCGCCCCGCTCGGCGATCTCCTCCTCGGACAGGTCCTGCGCCTTCTCCCGGACGACGGCCGACGCGCGGTCGATCGCCTCGTCGAGGAGGTCGACCAGCCGGACCGTCTCGCCCTCACGCGTCTTGAACGGCTTGCCGTCCTTGCCGAGGACCGTGCCGAACGCCAGCTGGTGCGCCTTCACGTCGTCGTTCAGCCAGCCGGCCTTGCGCGCGGTCTCGAAGACCATCTTGAAGTGCAGGGACTGACGGGCGTCGACCACGTACAGCAGCGTGTTCGCCTTCAGGTTGAACACGCGGTCACGGATCGCGGAGAGGTCGGTCGCCGCGTAGCCGTAGCCGCCGTCGGACTTCTGCACGATCAGCGGGACCGGGTTGCCGTCCGGGCCCTTGATGTCGTCGAAGAACACGCACAGCGCGCCCTCGGAGCGGACCGCGACGCCCGACTCCTCCAGCAGACGGCAGGTCTCCGCGAGCATGTCGTTGTAGCCGGACTCGCCGACGATGTCGGGGTCGCGGACCTCCAGGTCCAGCTTCTCGAAGACGGAGAAGAAGTAGATCTTCGACTCGTCCACGAACTTCTGCCACATGGCCAGCGTGTGCGGGTCACCGGCCTGCAGGTCCACCACCCGGCGGCGGGCGCGCGTCTTGAACTCCTCGTCGGAGTCGAACTTGCGGCGCGCGGCCTTGTAGAGGCGGTCCAGGTTGGACATGGCCTCCTCGCCGCTCACCTCGGCGCCGCTGTGGTCCAGCTCGTGCGGGTGCTCGTCCAGGTACTGGATGAGCATGCCGAACTGGGTGCCCCAGTCGCCGATGTGGTGCCGGCGCACCACGTTCTCGCCGGTGAACTCCAGCAGCTGCACCACCGAGTCGCCGATCACCGCGGACCGCAGATGACCGACGTGCATCTCCTTGGCCACGTTCGGCTGCGCGTAGTCGACGACCGTGGTGCCCGGCTGCTCCGCCCGCGGCACGCCGAGCCGGCCCTCGCTGTCCGCGGCGCGCGCGGCGAGGTTCTCGGTGATCGCCCGGTCGGTGATCGTGACGTTCAGGAAGCCGGGGCCGGAGACCTCGATGTCCTGGATCAGGTCACCGGTGGTCACCTGCGCGACGACCTGCGTGGCCAGCTCCCGCGGGTTGGCCTTGGCCTTCTTCGCCAGGGCGAGGATGCCGTTGGCCTGGTAGTCCGCCCGGTCGCTTCGTCGCAGCAGCGGGTCGGCGCCGGCGGCCTCGGGAAGGGCAGCCGACAGCGCGGACGCGAGGCGCTGGTGGACGGAAGCGGTGAGGGACGTGACCGAGGCCATAGGAATGGGTGCCGTTCTCCTCGTGGGGTGTGTGGACACGGCCAGTATCCCATGGGGGTAAAACCGTTTTCCGGGCTCGGGCGGCCGCCCCGGTGCTCACGCCCGCCGACGGGCCCGCCTGCGCCGGATCAGCGCGCCGGCGGCGACCGCGAGCGCGACCGCGGCGCCCGCCGCCGCGGCGGTGACGACGCGCCACGGCCGGTGGGGTGCGGGCTTCGGCGGGGGCTTCTCGGCGATGACGAAGTCGATGCTGTCCGCGTTGTTCGACGTGTCCGGGTCGTCCGGGACGCCGGTGACCGAGGCGGGAGCCTTGTAGGTCGTGCCGGCTGCCTTACGGGGGAAGCGCCATCCCACGGGGAGGGTGATGCTCTCGCCCGGGGCCAGCTCGAACAGCAGGCACATCACCACGCCCGGGTCGGTCCAGCACCGGTAGGCGACGTCCTCGCGGGCCGCCCGGCCAGTAGTCCCCCATGACGGTCATCGTCAGTTCCAGCTGGGTGGCCGTGGCCGGGCCGTGGTTGGTCACCACCAAGGGCGTCTCCACGCCCTCGCCGGGAGCGACCGGCCCGGACGGCTTCCGCCACACGAGGCCGAGGTCGGCGGACCCGTCGCCGGTGACGGTGTCCGCCGCCTGTGCCACGGGCGCGGACGCGGCCAGCAGTACGAGGACGGCCGCGCCCGCGGCCCATCGGTGGCCCACCGGCTCAGTGCTCCCGGCGGCGGACCCGGCGTGCCAGGGCGAGCGCGCCGCCCGCGACGGTGAGCGCCGCCGCTGCCGCGGTGGCCGTGGTGAGGCCGTCGGTGCCGGTCGAGGCGAGTTCGCCGGAGCCGCCCTGCGGGGTGCCGCCGGTGCCGGTACCGGTCCCCGTGCCGGTGGCGGGCGCCCCGGTCGAGGCGGTCGACGTGGGCGACGGCGCGGGGGTCGCCGTCGGCTTCGGGGTCGGCTTCGCAGTGGGCCTCGGGGTCGGCTTGTGCGTGGGCTCGGCCGGGCCCGTGATCGTGAAGACCAGGGTGTCCTGGTCGTTCGCCGGGTCCGGGTCCAGGGGGCCGTTCGCCAGCAGGTCGGCCGGTACCCGGTAGGTCGTCCCGGCGGCCTTGCGCGGGAAGTTCCAGATGAAGGAGTACGTGCGGGACTCGCCCGAGGCCAGCTCGGGCAGGTCGCAGATCAGCTCTCCCGGGTCGGCCCAGCAGGTGGAGTCGTAGCCCGGCTTCGGCCAGTGGTCGTAGCCCACGAAGAAGCGCACCGCGGCGAGCCGGACCGGACCCGGACCGTGATTGGTCACCACCAGGTCCGTGCGCACGTCCTCGCCCGGCTTCACCGACACCTTGTCCCGCTGCCACGCCAGGCCGAGGTCCTGACCCGTCTCGACCGTGACGGACGCCGTCGCCGTGTTGTCCTGCGGCCTGGTGTCGACGGCGTCCCCGATGACGGCCGTGGCCGTCATCGCCAGGGTGGTGCCCGCCGCCACGCCCCGGCCGACCCGCACGGACAGCTGCTCCCACACATGCTCGTGCGGGGCGTCCAGGGAGCGGCAGGTGACCGTGCGGCCGTCCGCGGACGGTACGCAGCGGGTGTACTCCAGGTCGTCGTGGTCGGTGGGGCGCAGGTAGGTCAGACCGGCCGGGAGAGTGATCACCGTCGCCAGTTCGGGGACCGTGCCCGAGACCAGGTCCGCCGCCACGTTCAGCTGGAACGTGCGGCCGGGCGCCAGCACCGCCGGCTCCGGCACCAGCGACGTGCGCACATCGGCCTGCGCCGGCGCCGCCGGTACGGCCCGCGCCGCCGGTGCCGCCACCGCCCCGAGCAGCAGCGCGGCCGCCGCCGCGCCGGCGATCCGTGCTGCCCGTCCGATACCGCTCCGCATGGCCCCCACCCCTTCGCCGGCCGTTCCGTCGGGCAGTTGGACCAACCGGTGCGGGGAACGGTTGTGCCAAGGATCGGGGAAGTCGTTTTCCGCGTGGGGTCCGGGCCTGGGACAATGGGGGCGCGCGGCCGTGGCACCGTCCCGGCCGCCGGCTGAGAACTCCGTTTCGAGAACTTCAGAGAAGTCTGAGAACTCCAGAAAAAGAGGACGTGCCGATCGTGGCTCAGAGCGCCGAGACCACCGACTGGGTCTCCCGTTTCGCGGATGAGGTCATCGAGGAGTCGGAGCGTCGGGCCCCGGGCAAACCGGTCGTCGTCGCCTCCGGACTCTCTCCCTCCGGCCCCATCCACCTGGGCAACCTGCGCGAGGTCATGACCCCGCACCTGGTCGCCGACGAGATCCGCCGCCGCGGGTACCAGGTGCGCCACCTGATCTCCTGGGACGACTACGACCGCTACCGCAAGGTGCCGGCCGGCATCGACGGGATCGACGAGTCGTGGGCCGAGCACATCGGCAAGCCGCTGACCTCCGTGCCCGCCCCGAAGGGCTCGCCCCACCCGAACTGGGCCGAGCACTTCAAGGCGGCCATGGTCGACTCGCTCGCCCAGCTCGGCGTCGAGTTCGACGGGATCAGCCAGACCGAGCAGTACACCTCCGGGGTGTACCGCGAGCAGATCCTGCACGCCATGAAGCACCGGCAGGACATCGACGCCGTCCTCGCCCAGTACCGCACCAAGGCCAAGCCGGCCGAGCAGAAGAAGCAGCAGGCCAAGCAGAAGCCGGTCGACGAGGCCGAGCTGGAGGCCGCCGAGGGCTCCGGCGCCGCCGAGGAGGACGACGGCTCGTCCGGCTCCGCCGGGTACTTCCCGTACAAGCCGTACTGCGGCAACTGCGAGAAGGACCTCACCACCGTCACCGCCTACGACGACGACTCCACCGAGCTGACGTACTCCTGCACGGCGTGCGGCTTCTCGGAGACCGTCCGGCTCGGCGAGTTCAACCGCGGCAAGCTGGTCTGGAAGGTCGACTGGCCGATGCGCTGGGCCTACGAGGGCGTGATCTTCGAGCCGAGCGGCGTCGACCACTCCTCGCCGGGCTCGTCGTTCCAGGTCGGCGGCCAGATCGTCGGGATCTTCGGCGGCAAGCAGCCCATCGGCCCCATGTACGCCTTCGTCGGCATCTCCGGCATGGCGAAGATGTCGTCCTCGCGCGGTGGCGTGCCCACCCCGGCGGACGCGCTGAAGATCATGGAGCCGCAGCTGCTGCGCTGGCTGTACGCCCGCCGCAAGCCCAACCAGTCCTTCAAAATCGCCTTCGACCAGGAGATCCAGCGGCTCTACGACGAGTGGGACCGCCTCGACGCCAAGGTCGCCGACGGCTCGGCCCTCCCCGCCGACGTCGCCGCGCACTCCCGCGCCGTGCGCACCGCCGCCGGTGAGCTGCCGAAGACGGCCCGCCCGCTGCCGTACCGCACGCTGGCCTCCGTCGCCGACATCACCGCCGGCCACGAGGACCAGGCGCTGCGCATCCTCAGCGAGCTGGACCCGGAGCAGCCGCTGGCCTCCCTGGACGAGGCCCGGCCCCGGTACGACAAGGCCGAGGCGTGGATCAACACCCACGTCCCCGCCGACCAGCGCACCATCGTCCGCGAGGAGCCCGACGCCGAGCTGCTGAAGTCGCTGGACGAGGCCGGCCGCGAGTCGCTGCGGCTGCTGCTCGACGGGCTCGCCGAGCACTGGTCGCTCGACGGGCTCACCCACCTCGTCTACGGCGTGCCCAAGGTCCAGGCCGGGTTCTCCGCGGACGCCACGCCCAAGGAGCTGCCGCCGGAGATCAAGACCGCCCAGCGGTCGTTCTTCGCGCTGCTCTACCACCTGCTCGTCGGCCGTGACACGGGTCCGCGGCTGCCCACCCTGCTGCTCGCGGTGGGGCAGGAGCGGGTGCGGCGGCTGCTCGGCGCGTAACCAGCCCCGAAGGGTACGGACGAACGGGAGAGGGGCCCTCCACGGCGGAGGGCCCCTCTCCCGTTCCTGCCCTTACGCGATGTGCTCCTCCTGGAGCTCCGCCGTGTGGCGGGCGGCGAAGCGCTGCACCATCCGCTCGGCCTCGCCCTTGGGCAGCGTCCTGCCGAACGTCGCCTCCACGTCCTCCCGGAACTGGGCGGGGGTCGGGTAGCTGCCGTCGATCGACTTGCGGAAGACCAGGTAGAAGTCCTCCTCCGTCGGCTCCGGCTCGGGGACGCCGCCGCCGTCGCCCAGTTCGCGGGTACGGTTCGGGCCGACCGGGATGGGGAAGCTGCCGGTCTCCTCCGGGGAGGGCTCGTCGGCGGGCGGCTCCTCCTGGTACTGGTCCCGGTACTGGTCGGCTTCCTGCTGCTCGGCGTACCACTGGGCGTACTGCTCGGCCGGGTCGTAGTGGGGGTCGTAGCCGCCGTGGTACTCGACCTCGCGGGGGTTGTGGAACCACGGGCTCTCGTCGGGAACGGCCTCGCCGGCCTGCTGCCCGGCGTCGTCGCCGGCCGGCTCGGGGCGCTGCTCGGCGCGCGGCGCCGACTGCTGCGGGAGGGGAGCCGCCCCGGCGGTACGACCGCGCGCGGCCACCTCGGCGGAGGACGACGGCCCGGCCGCGGGCGCCGCGTCCAGGGCCGGCTTCGGGGCCGCCGGTATCAGCGCCGGCTCGATGCCGGCTGCGGCGAGGCCGGCGGGTGCGGTCTCGGAGAGGGGGACGCCGTAGCGGGCGAGGCGCAGCGGCATGAGGGATTCGACGGGGGCCTTGCGGCGCCAGGCGCGGCCGAAGCGGGAGCGCAGCCGGGCCTGGTAGACGAGGCGTTCCTGTTCGAGCTTGATGACCTGTTCGTAGGAGCGCAGTTCCCACAGTTTCATGCGGCGCCACAACAGGAAGGTGGGCAGCGGGGAGAGGACCCAGCGCATGAGCCGGACGCCCTCCATGTGGCGGTCGGCGGTGATGTCGGCGATGCGGCCGATGGCGTGCCGGGCGGCCTCGACGGAGACGACGAACAGGATGGGGATGACGGCGTGCATGCCGACGCCGAGGGGGTCGGGCCAGGCGGCGGCGCCGTTGAAGGCGATGGTGGCGGCGGTGAGCAGCCAGGCGGTCTGGCGCAGCAGCGGGAAGGGGATGCGGATCCAGGTCAGCAGCAGGTCCAGCGCGAGCAGGACGCAGATGCCGGCGTCGATGCCGATCGGGAAGACGTAGGAGAAGTTGCCGAAGCCCTTCTTGATCGCCAGTTCCCGCACGGCGGCGTAGGAACCGGCGAAGCCGATTCCCGCGATGATCAGGGCGCCGGACACGACCACACCGATCAGAATCCGGTGCATCCGAGTCAGCTGCGGTG
Organism: Streptomyces sp. NPDC104814; assembly: GCF_055583185.1. Taxonomy (NCBI): domain Bacteria; kingdom Bacillati; phylum Actinomycetota; class Actinomycetes; order Kitasatosporales; family Streptomycetaceae; genus Streptomyces; species Streptomyces sp. NPDC104814. Next base: position 40,777 of record NZ_JBVJOL010000005.1, read on the forward strand.
GCGCGGCCACGCGTACTCCCCTCCCCTTGCCTGCTGTTGCGCGCAACAGGGTGGCACATGTGTACGGCGGACGTGGCGCCGGTACGGCGGGAACCCGGCCCCGCGGAGGGCCGGGTTCCGGCAAACACGCCCAGACCGGGGCCTGTTGACGCCGTAGCGGAGCGCCAGTCTTTTCCGGCCGTCAGCCCTCCCCGGTCGTCAGCCCTGTCCGGCCGTCGTGACTTCCCGGCCGTCAGCTCTTCTTCGCCGCCGACGCGGACGGGGAAGCGGGCTTCGACGCGGAAGCGGACGGGGAGGCGGGCTTCGACGCGGAGGCCGACGGGGAGGCGGGGGCCTTCCCGCCGCCGGTACCACCGCTCGTGCCGGCGCCGTCGCCGTTCGCCGCCGACACCGAGGCCACCGCCTCCTTCACCGCCTGCTCAGCGGCCTTCGTCAGCTCACCGGCGTCGGGCGCCTTGTCACCGGCGAGACCGGCGCCGTTGTAGTCCAGCGTGACGACGACGTTCTCGACCCGGGCGACGACCGTCTGCTGCTTGAAGTCGCCCTCCTTCTTCTTCAGGTCGTAGCGCACCGTCGTCGCCTCGTCGCCCGTCCCGGCGACCGGCTGCGCCGCGGTGTTCTTCGCACCCGTGGTCGACTTCGCCTCCTGCACCTGCTTCACGAAGTACGCATGGGCCTGCTCGTTGCCCGAACCGCGCGAGACGTCCGACTCGAAACGCAGCAGGGAGACGTTCAGCCAGCGGAACTGCGAGCCCTTCACGCCCTTGTTGTCCAGGCTGTTCCAGGAGCAACTGGCCCGCGTGGCGGAGTCGCTGGAGCTGCCGTCCTTGCCCTTGGTGCCCTTGGGCACCAGGTCCTCCAGCGTCTTCTGCGACAGCACCCCGCACGCCTGCGGCAGCTTGGCGTACGCCGCCGCCTGCACGGTCGGCGACGCGCTCGCCGACGACGACGAGCTGCTCGCGCTCGCCCCGGAACCGGGCTTGGCCTGGTCACCGGAGCCGGAGCCGGAGTCCGAGGAGGAGCAACCGGCGGCCACCAGCATCACGGGGACGGCGGCCGCGCAGACAAGGACGCGGCTCAGCCGCGCTGCGCTCTGCGGGCGCTTCGTACGCATCTCGGGCTGGTCGTCACGCTGGGCTCGTCGCTGCATGGTTCCTTCACTCATGTGGCTCGTGGTTCCTGCGGTCGGAACGGGTCCGAGGGGCCACGGTACGCGGTGCCGACGCCACGCGGCCGTGCTCCGTCCGTCCCCCGGACACCGGCTGCGGGGAGCGCCGGACGGGTCAGCCGGACAGCGAATCGTCCAGCTGCGCCGCCAGTTTCCGGGCCCTGTCCTGCATTTCCTTGCTGTCCGGGACCGCCGTGACGGACGTCGGCTGCTCCTCGTACCGGATGGTCACGATGACGTTCGACGTGCGGAACGCCACAGTCACCGTGCGCTGCTTGGCCGTCGAACCGGGGCCGCCCAGTTGGTCGTCGAGGAACGCCTGGTCGCCGACGTCGTCCAGGGTGCGGGGCTGCAGCTCGGTCGTGGAGGAGGCCGACGGCGAGGGGGAGACGGAGCCGGAGGCGGACCCGGACGGCGCCCCGGACGGCGGGGCCGAGGGCGCGGTGGAGGGCGAGGCGGACGGCGCGGTGGAGGGCGCTGTCGTGGACGGAGTCCCGGACGGGCTCGCCGTGTCGAAGTCCGCCGTGGCCGAGGTGCTCGGCGCCGGCAGACCGGCCGCGGTCTGCAGGCGCGCGAAGAGCTGCTCGGCCTGGGCGTCGTCGCTGACGGCACTGTCGTAGGAGACGACCCGCTCGAAGTCCACCGACAGATGGTCGGTGGCGGCCGCGGACTCCACCTTCCAACGGCACCCCACCTTGCGGTCGGTGCTGTACGTCAGCTCCGCCTCGCCCGCGTAGGCCTTCTGCCGCTGCTCCTCGTCGGTGATCTCCCGGATGCCGGGCAGCAGCGCGTCGAGGGTGTCGTGGCCGACCACGCCGCACGGCTGAGGCAGCGTGCGGTACTTGCCGGGCTCGGCGGCCGCGGTCGCCGTGCCGGGCGCGCCGGGGTTGGAGTTGTCGGTTCGGCCGCCCCCGTCGGAGCCGCCGGTGCAGGCGGCCAGCAGCGCCGCGAGAAGGGCGACGGTGCCGGGTACGTACGCCTTGCGCTGCACGGGTGGGGCTCCTCTCGACGGTGCGCGGGGGGCCGGTGTCCGCGCTGGTTATTCGCTTGCCGCACGGGGGCGCCCCCTGTGCACCATGTGTATCGCACGCACGACCGTGGATGCCGGTCCGTTGTCTCTTTCATCGACCTTGGCTCCGGTTTTTGCGATACAGGTCTTTTGTTCTGTTTTCCGGGGGAATGAGGAAGTCGAGATGTCGTACGTGGAGATGCCGGGCGCCAAGGTGCCGATCCGTATGTGGACGGATCCGGCGACGGTCGAGGACGTGGCACTGCAGCAGCTGCGCAACGTGGCGACCCTGCCCTGGATCAAGGGCCTGGCCGTCATGCCCGACGTCCATTACGGCAAGGGCGCGACGGTCGGCTCGGTGATCGCGATGCAGGGCGCGGTGTGCCCGGCGGCGGTCGGGGTGGACATCGGCTGCGGGATGTCGGCGGTGAGGACGTCACTGACGGCGAACGACCTGCCGGGCGACCTGTCCCGCCTGCGCTCGAAGATCGAACAGGCCATCCCGGTGGGCCGCGGGATGCACGACGACCCCGTCGACCCGGGCCGTTTCCACGGCCTGGCGACCGCGGGCTGGGACGACTTCTGGGGTCGCTTCGGGGGTGTCGCCGACGCGGTCAAGTTCCGCGAGGAACGCGCCACGAAGCAGATGGGAACGCTCGGGTCGGGCAACCACTTCGTTGAAGTTTGCACCGATACGACCGGTTCCGTCTGGCTGATGCTGCACTCCGGCTCCCGCAACATCGGCAAGGAACTCGCCGAGCACCACATCGGCGTGGCCCAGAAGCTCCCGCACAACCAGAACCTGGTCGACCGCGACCTGGCGGTCTTCGTCGCGGACACGCCGCAGATGGCGGCGTACGAGCACGACCTCTACTGGGCGCAGGAGTACGCCAAGTACAACAGGTCGATCATGATGGCGCTCCTCAAGGACGTGATCCGCAAGGAGTTCAAGAAGGCCAAGGTGACCTTCGAGCGCGAGGTGAGCTGCCACCACAACTACGTCAGCCGCGAGCGCTACGACGGCATGGACCTGCTCGTGACCCGCAAGGGCGCGATCCGGGCCGGCTCCGGCGACTACGGGATCATCCCCGGCTCCATGGGTACCGGCTCGTACATCGTGAAGGGCCTCGGCAACGAGATGTCCTTCAACTCCGCCTCGCACGGCGCGGGCCGCCGGATGAGCCGCAACGCGGCCAAGCGGCGCTTCACGACCCAGGACCTCGAGGAGCAGACCCAGGGCGTGGAGTGCCGCAAGGACTCCGGCGTCGTCGACGAGATCCCGGGCGCCTACAAGCCGATCGACCAGGTCATCGACCAGCAGCGCGACCTGGTGGAGGTCGTGGCGAAGCTGAAGCAGGTCGTCTGCGTCAAGGGCTGAGCCGCTTCTCCATCAGGGTCACCGCGTACGGGCTGCCGGCGCCGTCCGTCTTGGCCGGTTGTTCGCCTGTGACTCGGTAGCCGGCCGACTCGTAGTAGGTGCGCAGGCGGGGGTTGGTGGAGAGGCAGTCCAGGCGGGCGTGGGGGCGGCCGGTGGCCGTGATGCGGGACTCCGCCTGGGCCAGCATCGCCCGGCCCGTGCCGGGTGGGGCCGTGTGCGGGGTGGTCATCAGCCGGTGGATGTAGCCGGCGTCGGCGGGGCGGGGGCCCCAGGCCGCCTCGTCGGCCCACCAGAGTTCCCAGGCGCCGACGAGAGCGGTGCCGGCGTACGCGAGCCAGACCTCGCCCTCGTGCATGCGGTGGACGAAGTGGGCCTCGTCCTTCTCGCCCGGCTTCCACTGGTCGATGCCGCGGGCCAGCTGCCACAGGGCCGCGGTGTCGCGCAGGCGGACCAGGGCGGGAGCGTCCGCCTCGGTGGCCTTGCGGAAGGTCAGGGGCGGCCAGGTCGTGGGGCGGGGTTCCAGGAGGGCCTCGCGCAGGGTGGCCGACAGGGTCGCGGCGTCCATGCCGAGGGACCGGGTGACGTACGCCTCGACGCTGCCGTGACGCTCCTTCAGGGCCGCCAGGAACAGGCGCATGATCGCGGCGGGGGCGCGGCCGTAGCCGGGCCAGACGGGGGAGGCGCCGTCGTTGCGGGTGCGCCAGTCGGCGAGCAGGGCCTCGGTGGCCAGTTCGGTGAGGCTGAAGTCCTCGGTGATCGTGTCTTCGTCGATGCCGAGGAGGGCGAGGACGAGGGCGGCGATCTCACCGGTGCGGTCCTTGCCGGAGGCACAGTGGAAGACGACGGGGGTGTCGCGCCGGGCTGATTCCGCGATGGTCTCCAGGGCCGCGCGGATCTCCTTGACGCCGTCCTCCGCCACCTCCATGAACCGTTCGGCCAGATAGGGGCCCGGGTCGATGTCGGGCGTCAAGGCGGCCTGGTCGTAGGGGCGGTGCTCGATGCTCAGGTTGTGGTAGGCGAGGGAGGGGTGCTCGGGGACGCGGCCGGTGCGCTCGATCTCCCAGGGGTAGCGAAGGTCGATGACCGTGCCGACGCCGAGGGAGAGGAAGCGGTCCCAGTCCGCCGTGCCCTCGGCGAGCTTGCCGAGGGAGTCGGAGCGGTAGAGACGGCCGGGGCGGACGCGGTGGGTGCCGTCCGCGGTCGGATAGCCGCCGAGATCACGGAAGTTGCGCAGGGCGTCGAAAGGTATGTGTCGGTCCACCCGCCTATTCAGCCCTACTTGGCGTGCCGGACGGCGTAGATCATGACGAACGCCACGATGTGGATGCCGAAGAGGAAGTACGCCAGGAAGATCCACACCTGGCGTTCGTCCTTCGTCTCCTGGGCCAGCCGGCGCTGTTCCGGCGACAGCTCCCTCTCCTCTTCGGCCATCAGCGTTCCCGGTGCACCTTGGTGTTCGACGCCTGGGCGCGCGGACGGACCACCAGCAGGTCGATGTTGACGTGGCTGGGGCGGGTGACGGTCCAGGTGATGGTCTCGGCGACGTCGTCGGCGGTCAGCGGTTCGGCGACGCCCTCGTAGACCTTCTCCGCCCGCTCCCGGTCGCCGCCGAAGCGGGTGAGGGCGAACTCGTCGGTCTTGACCATGCCGGGGGCGATCTCGATGACGCGGACCGGCTTGCCGACGATCTCCAGGCGCAGCGTCTCGGCGAGGACGTGCTCGCCGTGCTTGGCGGCGACGTAGCCGCCGCCGCCCTCGTAGGTGCCGAAGCCGGCCGTCGAGGACACGACGACGATCGTGCCGTCGCCGCTCGCCTCCAGCTTGGGCAGCAGGGCCTGGGTGAGGTTGAGGGTGCCGATGACGTTCGTCTCGTACATCGTGCGCCAGTCGTCCGGGTCGCCGGTGGCGACCGGGTCGGCGCCGAGGGCGCCGCCGGCGTTGTTCACCAGCACGCCGATGGTCTTGAACGCGGTCGCGAACTCGTCGACGGCGGCGCGGTCGGTGACGTCCAGCGGGTACGCCGTCGCGGAGTGCCCGGCGGTGTTGATCTCCTCGGCGATCGCCTCGATGCGGTCCTTGCGGCGGGCGGTGAGCACGACGCGGTAGCCGGCGGCGGCCAGCCGGCGGGCCGTGGCGGCGCCGATGCCGCTGCTCGCCCCGGTGACGACGGCGATGCGGGCGGCGGCGGACGGTGCGGCGGTGGCCATGGGCTGCTCCTCGGACGTCGGTGCGCTGGTCCGGCCCAGGATAGGCGGCTGCGCCGGCGTGCGGGCGGGGCCGGTCAGCCGTTGCCCCGGGGCGCCCACATGATCAGCGCCATGCCGGCCAGGCAGACCAGGGCGCCGGCCACGTCCCAGCGGTCGGGCCGGTAGCCGTCCGCGACGGCGCCCCACAGCAGGGAGCCGGCGACGAAGATCCCGCCGTAGGCGGCGAGGACGCGGCCGAAGTGGGCGTCGGGCTGGAAGGTGGCGACGAACCCGTACGCGCCGAGCGCGAGGATGCCGCCGGCGGCCCACAGCCAGCCGCGGTGCTCGCGCACGCCCTGCCAGACCAGCCAGGCGCCGCCGATCTCCAGGATCGCGGCGAGGACGAAGAGGGCGGCGGACCGGAGGATGAGCATGCGCGCAGCTTGGCACACGGCCCTTGCGCGGGCGGCCGGGACCAGCAGGCAGGAGGCGCCCGGCGGTGCCGGGGGGCCCTCCTGTGGAGTCAGCGGGGGCGGCGGGGCCGGCGGGAACCGGCGCAGGCCACGGGGGCGGGCGGCGGCCGGGGTGGAGCTGCGCGATGTGCGCGACGCGGGTCGTGTGGCCGGTCGTGGGGTGGTGTCACCCGCTGGGCGGCGCCTGGGGCGGGGGGCGTGGGGGATACATGGCAGCGATGTGCCGGACGGCCGGGTGAGGAGTGGGTGGCGTGCGTGTGCTGGCGAAGTGGGGTGCGGGTGCGGCACTGGCGGCGCTCGGTGTGCTCGCCGTGGGCGGGCCGGCGGGTGCCGCCGTCGCGGTGACCGGGGCGCAGGGCGGGCCGGCGGGTGCTGCTGCCGCGGGGCCGGGGGCGCAGGGCGGGAGCGGGGTGGCCGGGGCCGGGCGGGTGGTGCCGGAGGCGGACCTCGCGTATCACGGGTCGGTGGTGCTCAGCGGGGGCCGGGTCCGGGTCGAGCTGACCCCGCGCAACCACGGCCCGGCGGCGGTGCCGGAGGCCGCGCTGCGGCTGCGCTGGTCGGTGCCGCTCGCCGAGAGCGGGCAGCGGCTGCCTGGCGGCTGCGTGCGCACCGGCGAGCGCGAGGTGGTGTGCCGTACGGGCCCGCTGGCCGAGGGCGAGGTGGGCGAGCGGATCGACCTCGATCTGCGGCTGCGCGGCCGGCCGGCGGAGGTCCGGCTGGAGCTGGGCACGATGTGGCGCGGAGGCGTCCCCGACCACAACCGGGCCAACGACCGCTACCAGGTGCTCGTGCTGGACACCGGGGACGCGTACCCCTTCTGACGGCTCCGGCTTCTGACGGCTCCGGCCGGGTCCGCCGGCCGTCGCTGCGTCGTACGCTTTCTGCATCACGCAAGCGAAGGGGTGCGGCGGATGACGCGGGACGGGCGGGCGCGGCTGCTGGAGGAGCTGTCGGGCGTGTCCCGGCGGTACATGGCGTCGTACGCGTTGTTCAACCAGGCCGTGGCCGATCATCTGCGGCTGCATCCCACGGACGTGCAGTGCCTGAACCTCCTCACGCTGGAGGAGGAGCCCGTGACCACCGGCCGGGTCGCGGAGCTGACGGGGCTGACGACCGGATCGGCGACGCGACTGGTGGACCGGCTGGAGAAGGCCGGTTATGTGCGCCGGGAGCGGGACGCGACGGACCGGCGCAAGGTGCTGGTGGTGACCGTGCCGGAGCGCATCGCCGAGTTCGGCCGCATGTGGGACCGGCTCGGCGGCGGCTGGTACGCCCTCTTCGACGACCTGGACGAGTCCCAGCTCGGCGTCATCGTCGACCACATGCGCCGTACGACGCGGTTCGGCGCCGAGCAGGTCGCGCGGTTGCGGGCGGGGGACGTGTAGGGCCTGTCGCGCGGATCGTCCCGACGCCGTTGGGTCCGGTCGCCGGGCGGTTCAGCCGGCGGAGGTCCGCACCAGGTCGGCGTACAGGATGATGTTGTCCGGGCGGTGGCCGGCGCGCAGGTCGCCGCCGCAGGTGATGACGCGCAGTTCGGGGCGGGCGGTGTCGCCGTACACCCGCTGGGTGGGGAAGTGTTTCTTGTCCACCTGTTGCAGAGCGCGTACGGCGAAGACGGCGGTGGAGCCGTCGGCGCGGTCCACGGTGATGGTGTCGCCGGCCTTGACGCGTGCCACGTTCCGCAGGACCGCGGGGCCCTTGACGGTGTCGAAGTGGCCGATCAGGACGGCCGGTCCCGTCTGGCCGGGGGTGACGCCCTCCCGGTACCAGCCGATGCGGTCCGCCTGGGCCACGGACGGCACCTGGACGGTTCCGTCGGCGGCCAGGCCGAGTTCGAGGACGGGTCCGGTGTCGACGCCGGCGGCCGGGATGCGGACCCGCACGGGCTCGGCGGCGGCCAGCGGTGCCGGCGGGGGCGTGGACGCGGCCGGGGTGGGTGTGGCCGGGGCGGTCGCGGCCGGCGGCAAGGCGGAGGCGGTGATGTTCGCGGCCGGGCCGTGTGCGGCCGCCGGTGCGGTGCCGTCGGCGTGCAGGGCTGTGAGGGTCATCCAGCCGCCGACGGCGAGCGCGGCCGCCGCCGCGGCCGTGATCCGGCGCAGGCGGCGGCGGTGTGCTGCGGACGGTTCGTCCGGGGCGGAGGGCGCGTTCATCTGGTTCCTCGGGTGTACGCGGAAGGCGGGCCGCCGGTGAGGACCGGCGGCCCGCCCTGGACCGGGTGGTGACGGGGGATCAGACGCCCGCGCGGCGACGGCGCACCACGTAACCGAGGCCGATCACGCCGGCCGCGGCCACGGCGGCGCCGCCCGCCAGCAGCGCGGTGTTCTGCTCGCCGCCGGTGCCCTCGGCGCCCGCGGCCACGCCGCCGGCCGGGACGACCTTGGTCTGGGTGGTCCTGGTCGTGCCGCCAGTGGTGCCGGTGGCGGTGCCGGTGCCGGTGCCGGTGTGCTGGGAGGTGCCGGTGCCGGCGCCCTTGTCCGTGCCCTTCTCCGAGCCCGAGCCCGTGCCCTTGTCCGTGCCGGTGTTCACGCAGCCCTTGGGGAGCTTCGGGAAGGGCGTGACGCGCCAGGGGAAGTCGCCGCCCTGGTTGCGGTCGAGGAAGAGCGGGGCGGTGCTGTCGGCGTTCTTGATCTTCAGGCCGTCGGCGAGGTCCTCGGGGTGGTCGCGGTCCACGGTGGCCACCGCCTTGCCCTTCTCGTCCTTCAGCACGGCCTTGGGGCCCTTGCGGAGACTGTTGGTCAGGTCGACCGTCCAGCCGCCGAAGCTGGAGGGGATGGTCTGCAGCACCGTGCACTTGCCGATCACGGTGACCGTGCCGGAGCCCGTGCCCGTGCCGGTCCCCGTGCCCGTGCCGGTCCCCGTGCCCGTGCCCGTGCCCGTGCCGGTCCCCGTGCCCGTCCCGGAGCCTGTGCCCGTGCCGGTCCCCGTGCCGGTCCCCGTGCCCGTGCCCGGCTTCGCGCAGTCCTGCGGCAGTGCCGGGAAGGGCGTCTCGCGCCAGGGGGTGTCACCGCCCTGGGTGCGGGAGAGGAAGAGCGGGCTGACGGTGTCCGCGTTCTTGATCTGCAGACCGTTGGCGAGGTCCAGCGGGTGGGCCCGGTCCACGCCGGCCACCGTCTTGCCCTTGTCGTCCTTGAGGACGGCCTTCGGGCCCGCCGAGAGGCTGTTGGTGAGGTCCACCGTCCAGCCGCCGCCGAAGACGGAGGGGACGGTCTGCGTCGCGGTGCAGTGGGTGCCGGTGTCGCCCTGGCCGTCGGCGGCGAAGGCGGCGGCCGGCGTGAGCAGCGCGCCGGCGAGCGCGGCGGTGGCGACGGCGGCGCGGAGTACGACGCGGTGGCGCGAGAACACAGCAGACATGGTGATCCCCCCAGGGACGGCAAGAGCGGTGAAGACAAGGAGATCGCCCCGCGCGGTTCTCCGTCCGGCCCCCTGGTTCGGCCCTGCGCTGTGCGATGCCTCAAGTCTGCTGATCACATGACCTTGATCGATACGGGAATCGTCACCGCCGGGTAACAGGGCGCAGGGGCCTCATTTCTCCGGCTGTTCCGCCGTTCTCGGCGTCGTAGCGTTCGCGGGCCGTGTGGACCTCGTCGAAGTGGGTCTCCGCCCAGTCCTTCACGGCCGTCAGCAGGCGGGCGAGGCTGTCGCCGAGCGGGGTGAGCGCGTAGTCGACGCGGACCGGGACCGACGGGGTGACGGCACGGGTGACGATGCCGTCGCGTTCCAGGGCGCGCACGGTCTGGGTGAGCATCTTGGGGCTCACACCGGCGATCTTGCGGCTGAGGTCGCTGTAGCGCATGGGCCCGGCGGACAGGGCGGCGACGACGAGGCTGACCCACTTGTCGCTGAGCCGGCCGAGCAGCTGGTTGGTGGGGCATTCGCGCAGGAAGGCGTCGTACTCGATGCGGGCCTGTTCGCGGCGCTGGGCCGCGGTGGTCGTCGCCATGGCTCTCCTCGCGGTGTCATAGGCACCTTCAGGTAACTACTTCCTCTTGGATAGTAGCTCTCTTTACGGTTGTCCACATCGCAAGGGAAGCACGGCAAGTGCCGGTGTGACGAGGAGAGTTGACATGCGTGCTGCAGTGGTGAGGACCTTCGGCGGACCCGAGGCCGTGGAGGTCGTGGAGACCGGGCTGCCGGAGCCGGGCGCGCGGCAGGTGCGGATCAGGGTGGCCGCCAGCGCGCTGAACCCTGTGGACGCGGGGGTGCGCGCCGGGGCCTTCGGTGGTGCCGGCAAGCAGATCGGGCTGGGCTGGGACGTCGCCGGGACGGTCGACGCGACCGGTGTCGCCACGGCCTGGAACGTCGGCGACGAGGTCGTGGCGCTGGACTACGGCATGGTCGCGCCGCTCGGGGCGCACGCCGAGTACGTCGTCGTCGACACCGACGCGGTGGCCAAGGCGCCGGCCACGGTCGACGCGGTGCACGCGGCGACGCTGCCGCTGAACGCGCTGACCGCCGTGCAGGCCCTCGACAGCCTGGAGTTGGCGCCCGGGCGGACGCTGCTGGTGACGGGTGCCGCCGGGGCGGTCGGCGGGTACGCCGTGCAGCTCGCCGCGCACCGGGGCGTGACCGTGACCGGGCTGGCCCGGGAGGGCGACGCGGAGCTGGTGCGCTCGCTGGGCGCCACGCATGTCACCGCGCCGGAGGCGGGGGCCTTCGACGCGGTGCTGGACGCGGCGGTCCTCGGTGAGACGGCACTGGCCTGGGTGCGGGACGGCGGCGCGTACACCGGGGTGATTCCGCAGGCCCAGCCCGCCTCCGTGCGCGGGGTGCGCACCGCGGCGGTCGAGGTGAGCGCCGACGGGGCGCGGCTGGCGGAGCTGGTACGGCTGGTGGACGAGGGGGTGCTGACCCTGCGGGTGGCCGAGACGTTCGCGCTGGACGACGCGGCCAAGGCCCACGCCCGCCTCGCGCAGGGCGGCGTACGCGGGCGCCTGGTGCTGGTGCCGTAGCGGTGGGACTCGGTGGCCGTGGCCCCATGGGCGCCGGCGGGGGTCCGGGCTCGGGGCCAGTGCCCCGTGGGCGGCGTGCGGGGGCCTGGCTCAGTGTCCGTGGTCCGCGGGTGCCGTGCGCGGCAGGAGGCGTACGAGGGGCAGGCAGGCGGCGACGGAGACGGCGACCACGGTGAGGGTGACGGTCATCGCGTGGCCCTCACCACCGTCGGGCACGGCGGCGAAGTACACCGTCGTCACGGCCGCGGCGCCGAGAGCGTTGGCGAGCTGCTGCACGGCGTTGAGCGAGCCGCTCGCGCTGCCCGCCTCGTCGGGGGCGATGTCGCCGATGGTGACGTCGTAGACCGTGCCGAAGCAGGTGCCCATGCCGAGGCCGACGAGCAGCAGGGGTGGCGTCAGGGCCCAACTGCCAGGGCCGCCCTGGGAGACGAGGGCCAGCAGCCAGCCGCAGCCGGCGAGGAGCAGCACCAGTCCGGTGAGGACGAGCCGGCGGCCGTGGGTGGCCAGGAAGCGGTGGCAGGCGATCGAGGCGACGACGATCCCGGCGCACAGCGGGATCAGGGCGAGCGCGGTGCCGGTGGGTGTGCGGCCGAGGCCGCGCTGGAGGTAAAGGGAGACGCCGTAGAGCAGTCCGGCGACGGCGGCGAAGGCGACGACACCGAGCAGCAGGCCCGAGGTGAACCCGCGGTGGCGCAGCAGGCTCGGGCGGATCAGCGGATCGGGCGCGGTGGTCTGGCGGCGGGCGAACCCGGCGAACAGGGCGAGGCCCGCGAGCAGGGCGAGGAGCGGCCGGGCGCCCCAGCCGTGGTCGGAGCCGTCGATCAGGCCGCCGAGCAGGCCGAGCATCGCACCGGCGAGCAGGAGGGCGCCCGGGGTGTCGACGACGGTGCCGGGGGTGCCGCGGTCGCGGGGGAGCAGCCGGTGGGCGGCGAGCAGGGCGGCGCCGCCGAGGACCAGGTTGATCAGGAACATGGGGCGCCAGCCGAGGCCGGCGACGTCGGCGTCGACGAGGAACGCGGCGAGGACCGGGCCGCCGACGGCGGACAGGCCCATCACCGGCCCGAACAGGCTGAACGCCTTGCCGATCTCTTCGCGTGGCCAGGTGGCGCCGAGGATGCCGAAGCCCTGCGGGATGAGCAGGGCCCCGAAGGCGCCCTGAACGAGCCGGGCGGCGACGAGGGGGGCCGGCGTGGGGGCGAGTCCGCAGGCCAGGGAGGCGAGGACGAACCCGGTGAGGCCGATGAGGAAGGTCCGGCGGCGGCCGTACCGGTCGCCGAGCCGGCCGCCGGGCACGAGCAGCACGCCGAGCGCGAGGGCGTAGGCGGCGCCGAGCCACTTCACGAGTGCGGCCCCGCCGCCGAGGTCGGCGGTGATGGTCGGGGCGGCGATGTTGGTGATGGTCGCGTCGAGCAGGTCGAGGACGTCGGCGGCGAGCACCACACCGAGGACGGCCCAGCGGGCGCGGGCGGGGAGGGGCGGACTGTTGGGGTGCGCGCCGCCCGAGCCGGGGCCGGAGTGCGGGTCGGAGCGGGGGCCGGAGGCTGTGTCCGGGCCGGAGTTGGAGCCTGTGCTCGGGCCGGAGCGGGAGCCTGCGCCTGAGCCGGAGTTAGAATCTGCGTCATGCAATGTCTGCGTCACGCAGATAAATATGGAGGGGGCGGTGCGCGGCGTCAAGGGGATATCGGGTGTCCGTCTGCAGGAGGTGGGGTCACTGGGGGCGGAATACGAGAGCCCGGGTCGCCGTTGGGCGGTATAGTTCAACAATCAACTATTTGGAGGGTGAGCGACCATGCAGTTCGGTATCTTCAGCGTGGGCGACGTCACGCCGGACCCCACCACCGGCCGGACGCCGACCGAACGCGAGCGCATCAAGGCCATGGTCGCGATCGCGCTGAAGGCCGAGGAGGCCGGGCTCGACGTGTTCGCCACCGGGGAGCACCACAACCCGCCGTTCGTGCCCTCGTCGCCGACGACGATGCTCGGTTACATCGCCGCCCAGACCGAGCGGCTGATCCTCTCCACGTCCACGACGCTGATCACCACCAACGACCCGGTGAAGATCGCCGAGGACTTCGCGATGCTCCAGCACCTGGCCGACGGGCGCATGGACCTGATGATGGGCCGCGGCAACACCGGGCCGGTCTACCCCTGGTTCGGCAAGGACATCCGGCAGGGCATCAACCTCGCCATCGAGAACTACGCCCTGCTGCACCGCCTGTGGCGCGAGGACGTGGTGAACTGGGAAGGCAAGTTCCGCACCCCGCTGCAGGGCTTCACCTCCACCCCGCGCCCGCTGGACGACGTACCGCCCTTCGTCTGGCACGGCTCCATCCGCTCCCCGGAGATCGCCGAGCAGGCCGCGTACTACGGCGACGGGTTCTTCCACAACAACATCTTCTGGCCGGCCGACCACACCAAGCGGATGATCGAGCTGTACCGCAACCGGTACGCCCACTACGGCCACGGCACGCCCGAGCAGGCCATCGTCGGCCTCGGCGGGCAGGTGTTCATGCGCAAGAACTCCCAGGACGCGGTGCGCGAGTTCCGGCCCTACTTCGACAACGCGCCGGTGTACGGCCACGGGCCCTCCCTGGAGGAGTTCACCCGGGAGACCCCGCTGACCGTCGGCTCCCCGCAGCAGGTCATCGACAAGACGCTGTCCTTCCGCGAGTACGCCGGCGACTACCAGCGCCAGCTGTTCCTGATGGACCACGCCGGGCTGCCGCTGAAGACCGTGCTGGAGCAGATCGACCTGCTCGGCGAGGAGGTCGTGCCAGTGCTGCGCAAGGAGTTCGCCGTGGGCCGCCCGGCCGGCGTGCCGGAGGCGCCGACCCACGCCTCGCTGCTCGCGACCGCCCGCAGGGAAACCGCCGCCACGAACGCCGAGGAGGCCGCCGTATGAAGCTCGTCGTCGTCTCCGCGGGCCTGAGTGTGCCCTCCTCCACCCGGCTGCTCGGCGACCGGCTGGCCGCCGCCACCGCCGAGCGCACCGGGGCGGCAGAGGTGCGGGTGATCGAGCTGCGCGACCTCGCCGTGGCGATCGCGCACACCTTCACCAGCGGCTTCCCGGGCGGGGAGCTGTCCGACGCGTTCGACGCGGTGCGCGCGGCGGACGGGCTGATCGTCGTCACGCCCGTGTTCTCCGCCTCCTACAGCGGACTGTTCAAGTCGTTCTTCGACGCGCTCGGCGCGCACGACCAGGACGCGCTCGCGGGCAAGCCGGTGCTGATCGCCGCGACCGGTGGCACCGCGCGGCACTCCCTGGTGCTGGACCACGCCCTGCGGCCGCTGTTCGCCTATCTGCGGGCCGTCGTCGTCCCGACCGGGGTCTACGCCGCCTCCGAGGACTGGGGCGCGGAGGGCCTGCCGGAGCGGATCGAACGCGCCGCGGGCGAGCTGGCCGCGCTCATGGCCGGCCTCTCCACGGCCCGGCCGCCGGCCCAGCGGGACGCCTTCGACGTCATCCCCTTCGAAGAACAACTGACCGCACTGCGCCCGACGGGCTGAGCGGAGGGCTCCGCCGGGGAGCCCTGCCCGGCCGGCCGCGCCGCGAGGGCCGAGCCGACCCGGGCGGGGGCCACGCGCCCGTGTCCGGGCCGGCCCCGCCGCGGACGGAGGGCTGAGCGGATGGGGGGCCACGCGCCCCCTGCCCGGTCGGCCTCGCCACGACGCCCGGGCCGCCTGGGCGGGCCACGCGCCGCTGCCCGGCGGCCCCGCCGCGACGGAGGGCTGAGCGGCGGGGGTCACCCGCCCGCCCGGTCGGCCCCGCCGCGACGGAGGGCCGATCGGGTCCGGGGCCTCGCCCCAAGGGGCCGCTTCTCGCCGGCCCCCTCGGCCCCGGCTCGGGCGGAACGGGTGCAGAGAGCCCGGCCTTGATCCCGGCGATCCCGGCGGGGGCGCCCGCCTCCCGACCTGCACCGGCGGCCCGGCGGAGGCGCCCGCCCTCCGACCTGCACGTCCCACCCGGTCGGCGCGGACCGGGAAAGCCCCCGGACAGCGGCTTGCGGACGGTGAGATCCGAGTAAGAAGGGTGATCGTCGCACCGCTCGCCCGGCCGGGGCGTCCCAGGGCTTGGCAGACTGGTCGGGTGCCCCAGACAGTTCTCCTCGCCGAAGACGACCGAGCCATCCGCCACGCCCTGGAACGCGCCCTCACCCTGGAGGGCTACCAGGTGACGGCGGTCGCCGACGGCGTGGAGGCGCTCGCGCAGGCCCACAAGTCGCCGCCGGACGTGCTCGTCCTGGACGTGATGATGCCCGGCATCGACGGACTGCAGGTCTGCCGCGTGCTGCGCGCCGAGGGCGACCGTACGCCCATCCTCATGCTGACCGCGCTGGTGGAGACCGCCGACCGGATCGCCGGGCTCGACGCCGGTGCCGACGACTACGTCGTCAAGCCGTTCGACGTCGACGAGGTGTTCGCCCGGCTGCGCGCCCTGCTGCGCCGCACCACCCCCGAAGCCCCCGCCCCCACGGTGACCCGTGACGAGCCGCAGATGCCCGAGCGGCACATCGAGGCCGCCGGCATCCGCATGGACCCCCAGGCCCGCCGGGCCTGGCGCGGCGGACGCGAGCTGGAACTCACCCGCACCGAGTTCGAGCTGCTGGAACTGCTCGTGCGCAACGCGGGCATCGTCCTCGACCACTCCACGATCTACGACCGGATCTGGGGCTACGACTTCGGCCCCGGCTCCAAGAACCTCGCCGTGTACGTCGGTTACCTGCGCCGCAAGCTCGACGAGCCCGGCGCCCCGCAGCTGATCCACACGGTGCGCGGCGTGGGTTACGTGCTGCGGGAGGACTGACATGGGGCGCGGGCGCCTGCGCCGCCTGGTGTCCGGGCGGCGGCCCGGGCTGGTGTCGCTGCGGACGACGTTCGCGGTGTCGTTCGCGGCCGTCACCGCCGCCGTCACCGTCCTGGTCGGCATCCTGTCGTACAACGCGGCGGCCCGGCTGGTGCGCTTCGACCAGCAGACGGTGTTCGACGAGGTCGTGCAGGACGTGCGCAGCGAGGTGCGCCAGCACCGGATGTCCCCGGAGGACTTCTCCTCCTCCGCGCCCGGTCACGACGTCGTCCGCCCGGCCCGCACCAATGTGCAGGTGCTCGGCGCCGACGGCGCGGTCTCCGACAGCGGCAGCCCCGCCCTGCCGGTCAGCGAGGCCGACCGGACGATAGCGGCCGCGGGCAGCGCCGGGCGCATGGTGCTGCACAAGGAGGTCGACGTCGGCAGCGACGTGTACCGCGTCGCCACGGTCTCGCTGGGCGGGAAGCGCGGCGCGGTGCAGGTCGCGCAGGAGTTCAGCGACACCGAGGACCTGCTGCGGGCGCTCCAGCAGCGCACGCTGATCCTGATGGCGGCGGTCGTGGTCGCGGCCGGTCTGTTCGGCTGGTGGCTGGCCCGGCGCATCACCCGCCGGCTCATCGTCCTGACCGCCGCCGCCGAGGACGTCGCCCGCACCCGCCGGCTCGGCATCCAGGTGCCCGTCACCGGCTACGACGAGGTGGGGCGCCTGGGGCGCGCCTTCGACCGGATGCTGGGCCGGCTCGCCCAGTCCGAGGAGGACCAGCGGCGCCTGGTCCAGGACGCGGGGCACGAGCTGCGCACCCCGCTGACCTCGCTGCGGACCAACATCTCGCTGCTGAAACGGATCGACGAACTGCCGCCCGGCTCCCGCGAGGACCTGGTCGCCGACCTCGGCCAGGAGGCCCGCGAGCTGACCGACCTGGTCAACGAGCTGGTCGACCTCGCCGCCGGGCAGTCCGACAGCGAGCCGCCGCAGCGGGTGGACCTCGCCGACCTCGCCGAGGACGTCGCGGGCCTCGCCCGCCGCCGCAGCGGCCGCGAGATCGTGCTGCGCGCGAGCGGCGACACGACGACGTACGGCCGGCCGGGCATGCTCCAGCGGGCGGTGTCGAACCTGGTGGAGAACGCGACCAAGTTCGACCGCGACGGTACTGCGCCGATCGAGATCAACGTGGCCGGTCCGGCCCGCCCCGGCACGGTGCGTGTCGAGGTCCTGGACCGCGGGCCCGGCATCACCGACAGCGATCTGCTGCGCGTCTTCGACCGCTTCTACCGCGCCGCCGACGCGCGCTCCCTGCCCGGCTCCGGCCTCGGCCTGTCCATCGTGCGCGAGGTGGCCCTGGCCCACGGCGGAGCGCCGTTCGCGCAGCACCGCGAGGGCGGCGGCTCGGTGATCGGCTTCACGGTCGCGGGGGCGCCGTCCCGGCGGGAGAACGAGGCGGGCTGAGCCCGCGACGGGTCCCGAGCACGTCGAGCAGGTTCGCCGCGGACGGCTTCCCCCCGAACAGAGAGCGTCAGTCCTGGGGTTCCCGGCCCGTGCGGCGGGCGTAGGCGCGGGCCGCGCGGGCGCGGTCGCCGCAGCGCGTGGAGCACCACTGGCGGCGGCCGTGCCGCAGCAGGTAACGGGTGCACGGGGGTGAGCCGCAGGCGGTGAGGCGGTCGGCGTCGGGGCCGGTCAGCAGGTCGGCGGCGTCGGCGGCGAGCGTCGCCAGGGCGTGTTCGAGGATCTGGGTGGTGGGGTGGGCGGCGGCCCGGTGCAAGCCGCGCGTGGTGTCCCAGTGCAGCAGCGCGGTGGCCGGGGCCTTGGTCATCGCCTCGTTGACCGTCGCCAGGGCGCCGGCCGGGGCGGGCTGTCCCTCGACGCGGGAGGCGATCAGCGCGCGGATCTGCTCCCGCAGCGAGCGCAGTTGCGCCGCGCACACCTCCCGCAGACCGGCGTCGGCCGGGGCGAGGCCGCGTTCGGCCAGCCAGTGGTTGGCGTCCGCCGGGCCGATGAGCAGGTCGACGGTCTGCCCGCCGGGCAGGGCCATCGCGCTGTTGGCGAGGTCGAGCGACAGGTACTGCTCGGCGCCCGGCGCGGGCGGAGCGGCCGGTTCCAGGGGTTCGGCGAGCGCGGTCTCCGTCATGTATCTCATGGTACGGCTTGCGTGCATCCGTGAGAAACAGCTACCGTCTCTCACGGATAGCCGCTTGGTCATCCGTGAGACTCTTCTGTGAGGTGCTGCTCCGTGTCCGCTTCCGTCTCCTCGCCCGAGCTCCCCGTCCACCGCTACGGCGGTCCCACCGCCCTCTTCGAGTACGGCGGCCTGCGCTTCCTCACCGACCCCACCTTCGACGAGCCCGGCGTCTACCCGATCGGCGGCGGCCGCACCCTGACCAAGCTCGCCCCCTCCCGCACCACCCCGGCAGCGCTGGGCCGCGTCGACGTCGTGCTGCTCTCGCACGACGAGCATCCCGACAACCTCGACCACTCCGGCCGCGCCCTGCTCGCCGATGTGCCGCTCACGCTGACCACGACCGGTGGGGCGCGGCGGATCGGCGCCGGGGCCAGGGGGCTCGCGGACTGGGAGTCGGTCGAGCTGGACCGGCCCGGCGGCGGCACGGTGACGGTCACCGGCGTCCCCGCCGTGCACGGCCCCGGCACCAAGGAGCAGGTCGAGCCCGTCGCCGGCCAGGTCACCGGCTTCGTCCTGACCGGCGAGGGGCTGCCCACGGTGTACGTCAGCGGCGACAACGCCTCCCTGGACGCGGTCCGGGAGATCGCCGACCGGTTCGGCCCCGTCGACACCGCGGTGCTGTTCGCCGGAGCGCCCCGCACCGGCATCTTCGACGACGCGCTGCTCGTCCTGGACGGTGCCGGCGCCGCCGAGGCCGCCGGGCTGCTCGGCGCCCGTCATGTGGTGCCCGTCCACTGCGACAGCTGGGCCCACTTCACGGAGGGCCGCGAGCACGTGGTCAAGGCCTTCGCCGAGGCCGGGCTCGGCGACCGGCTCACCGAGGACTGACGCCGGCCCCGCTCCCCGGGGCTGTGCGCTCGGGTCGGCACCGCTCGCCCCGCCGGGGCCGTGCCCCCGGAGCCCGCCGTGTCCCGGTGCCGGCCGTTCCCCGTACGCTGCCGGAACCGCACCACGTCAGCCGACCCCCGGGGGAGCCCGCGTGACCACGCCTCGCAAACAGCCGTTCCTCTACGTCGTCGTCTGTGCGGCCGGGGTCGCCGGTGACGTCGGCAAGCTGATCTCGGCCGCGCAGGGGCAGGGCTGGGAGGTCGGCGTCGTCGCCACCCCGCAGGGCCTCGGCTTCATCGACGCCGCGGCGGTCGAGGCGCAGACAGGTCACCCGATCCGTTCCGCCTGGCGGCGCCCGGGTGACCCGCGCCCGCTGCCGCCGGCGGACGCGATCGCCGTCGCCCCGGCCACCTTCAACACGATCAACAAGTGGGCCGCGGGCATCTCCGACACCCTCGCCCTGGGCATCCTGTGCGAGGCGTACGGCATGGGCGTACCCATCGCCGCCCTGCCCTGCCTGAACGCGGCCCAGGCCGCCCATCCCGCGTACCGGCAGAGCCTGGAACGGCTACGCGAGATGGGCGTCCGGATCGGCGGCGCGGAGCCGTACCGGGGGACGGAGGCCGGGCGGGACGCGTTCTCCTTCCGCTGGGAGGAGGCGCTGGACCTGCTGGAGCCCGGGCGCACGTGACGGCGGCAGCCGTCCGGCGTCGGCGTCGGGGAGGGGGCCGGCCCGGGGAGGGCCGGCCGGGGAGGTGCGCCCGCCGGCGGGCTCAGTCGACGTCCACCCGGCCGTCGTTCGGCTTCTGCTCCTTGCCCGCGGCCAGTCGGAGCAGGCCGTTGTCCTCGTTCTTCTCGGGGCGGTGGCCGTCGGAGTCCTGGCCGTTCAGGTTCTGCCGGACCGAGTCGAGGATCGTCAGGCCCTGGGACACCAGGCCGGCGGCGATCTCGCCGAGGCCGTCGGCACCGTTGAGGACGTTGACGTTGGCGCCGGCGAGACCGCCGGCGGCCTCCTTGACGATCTGCGGGAGCTGGTCGATCAGCATCCGGTCGAGCGCGACCCGGTCGTACGAGGCCGCCGCCTCCGCCTGGATCTTCATCCGCTGTGCCTCGGCGGCCGCGAGGATCCTGACCCGCTCGGCCTCGGCCTCGGCGGGCTTCACGATCTCGGCCACCAACTGCTGCTGACGCAACTCGGCCTGCCTCTGGGCCAGTTCCGTCTGGGCGGCGAGCACCTCCTGCTGGGCGTCGGCCTGCGCGAGCGGTCCGGCCTGCGCGGACTTGGCCTGGGCGCGGTCCACCTCGGCCGAGTACTCGGCCTTGACGATGGCGGTCTGCCGGGCGTACTCGGCCTGCGCGCGGGCCGCCGCCTGCTCCGCCTCGGCCGCGGCCTGGGTGGCCTGCGCCTGCGCGATCTGGGCCTGCCGCTGGATGGCCGCCTTGTGCGGCGCGGACATCGCCTCGATGTAACCGGTGTCGCCGTCGTCGATCGACTGGATCTGCAGGGAGTCGACGGTCAGGCCGATCTTGGCCATCTCGACCTTGGAGGTGTCCAGGACCTCCGCGGCGAGCTTCTGCCGTTCGGTGACGATCTCCTCGACCGTCATCGAGCCGATGATCGCCCGCAGATGACCGGCGAAGATCCGGCCGGTGAGCACCGACATCTGCTCCTGGTCGGAGAGGAAGCGCTGGCCCGCGTTGATGATGCTTTCATGATCGTTGCCGACCTTGAAGGCGATGACCGCGCGGACGTGCAACGCGATGCCCTGCCTGGTCACACAGGTCTCGGTGACCTCGGACTCGCACATGGACAGGGTGAGGAACCGGACCTTGCGGAAGACCGGGAGCACGAACTTGCCATGCCCCGTCACCACGCGAAACGGCGCACCCCCCAGGCCCCGCCTTCCTCCCGAGATCAGCATCGCCTCGTCGGGGGCGGGGACGCGGTAACCGAACATGCCTGTACTCCTCAGTCGGCGTCGGCGGTGTGCTCGCCGAGCGCGTCCAATGGATCCACCCACTCGATGACACCGACCTCACGGCATCCCCGCGATTCGATCACGAGCACCGTCGCGCCCGCCGACAGGGGGTTCTCCGACCAGGCGAGGAAGGTCTCGGAACCGCCTCTGACCCGGACCAGGATCTCGCCGGGGCCCGCGGATCCGCGCGTTCCTATGAGTACCGTCCCCGTGCAGCCGACCACGGCCTCGTCCTGTGGCATCACCGGCCGTCCTCCTCGTCCTGGCCCCGTGATTCCGACGATAGACCCACCCCGGCCGGGACCCAACGGGCCGGAGCTCTCCTCGGCGCCGCCCGCGGGAATCCCCGCGAGCATCACCGCCGGCTCAGGGCCACACCAGGCAATAAGGCTGGTGACCGGCCTCGTGGAGCCGGTGTGAGAAGTCCTGCCACTCGTGCAGCAGCTGGTACACGTTGAACGCGTCCCGGGGGCCGCCGCGGTCCGGGACCGTGGACCAGATGAACGCCGCCGCGCCGACCGCTTCCTCGCCGATGTCGCGCAGGGGGTCGACGACCGTCATGGGGAGTTTCACGACCGCGTAGTCGGGGTGCAGGACGACCAGCTCCAGGGGCGGGACCTTGTGCAGGGGGACGCCCTCGATGCCCGTCAGGACCATCGCGGCCATCGTCTCCGGCTTGATCTTGGTGAACATGCCGTTCATGCCGAGCTCGTCGCCGCCGAGTTCCTCGGGGCGCATCGAGATCGGGACGCGGGCCGCCGTCGCACCGTCCGGCGCGCCGAAGTACTTGTACGTCACCCCCACCCGACCACCATTCCTGCTCCCCGCCCCGAGGCGGTCCACCCGGCTCAGCCGGTCCGGCCGCTCCGGGCCGATCGGCCGCTCGGGCTCGTTCGGTGCACCCTGTGCCTGCTGACGTGCGTCGTTCGCTGCCTCCGCGTCGCGCCGGTGCCTTCCCCGCCGGGCGCGTCGAGGACCCAGGTCATCGGTCCCCTCGCCCAGTCCGCCACCGCGATGCATATCTCCACCCGACTGCTTTTCTAGGCTGCGTGCCCGGGGCTGCGCAACCCGATCATCGTGTCAGTGACCTCCCCCACGGTCACACGCCGAAACGTGAGCTGGAACAGCTGTCCGCAGGTTTTGTCGAAAAGCCCCCGACACGACCCTTCGTCATGTCCATACGTATGCGGGGACCAGTTTCTCAGATGGGCGGGGTGCGGATCTCTCGTATCGGCGTGGTCGGCCTACCCTGAGGAGGTCACCCGGCAGCCCAGCCGGAGAAGGTCCCGGAAGAGGTCGGAGAAGCCGCACGTCATGAGCGAACTGCCCTATCCCTACGAAGCGCCTGCCTCCCAGGCACTGTTCGACCGTGCGGCGGTCGTCACGCCGGGTGGCGTGAACTCGCCGGTGCGGGCCTTCCGCGCCGTCGGCGGCACGCCCCGGTTCATGGTGTCCGGCAAGGGCCCGTACCTCACCGACGCCGACGGCCGCGAGTACGTCGACCTGGTCTGCTCCTGGGGCCCCATGATCCTCGGGCACGCGCACCCCGAGGTGCTCGCCGCCGTGCAGGAGGCCGTCGCCCGCGGTACGTCCTTCGGCACGCCCGGTGAGGGCGAGGTCGCGCTCGCCGAGGAGATCGTCGCCCGGGTGGAGCCCGTCGAGCAGGTCCGGCTCGTCTCCAGCGGCACCGAGGCCACCATGTCGGCCATCCGGCTCGCCCGCGGGTTCACCCGGCGCTCCAAGGTCATCAAGTTCGCCGGGTGCTACCACGGCCACGTCGACTCGCTGCTCGCCTCCGCCGGGTCCGGTGTGGCGACCTTCGCGCTGCCGGACACCCCGGGTGTCACCGGCGCGCAGGCCTCCGACACGATCGTGCTGCCGTACAACGACCTGGAAGCCGTGCAGGAGGCCTTCCACCGGCACCCCGGCGAGATCGCCTGTGTGATCACCGAGGCGTCGCCCGGCAACATGGGTGTCGTGCCGCCGCAGCCCGGCTTCAACCAGGGGCTGAAGGACGCCTGCCAGAAGAACGGCGCGCTGTACATCTCCGACGAGGTCATGACCGGCTTCCGGACCAGCCGCGCCGGGTGGTACGGCATCGACGGGGTCAAGCCCGACCTGATGACCTTCGGCAAGGTGATGGGCGGTGGCTTCCCCGCCGCCGCGTTCGGCGGCCGCGCCGACGTCATGGCCCACCTCGCCCCGGCCGGCCCCGTCTACCAGGCCGGCACCCTCTCCGGGAACCCCGTCGCCACCGCCGCCGGCCTCGCCCAGCTGCGCCTCCTCGACGACGCCGCCTACGACCGGGTGAACGCCGTGTCGGAGCAGATCCGCACGCTCGTCACCGAGGCGCTGGCCAAGGAGGGCGTCGCGCACCGGCTGCAGACCGCCTCCAACATGTTCTCCGTGTTCTTCACCGACCGTGAGGTGCGGAACTACGAGGAGGCGAAGAAGCAGGAGTCGTTCCGCTTCACCGCGTTCTTCCACGCCCTGCTGGAGAACGGTGTGTACCTGCCGCCGTCGTCCTTCGAGTCGTGGTTCGTGTCCACCGCGCACGACGAGCGGGCCATCCAGAAGATCGCCGACGCCCTCCCGGCGGCGGCCCGAGCCGCGGCGGAGGCCACCGCGTGAGCGACAGCAGCAAGGACATCACCGTCGTCCATCTGATGCGGCACGGCGAGGTCGCCAACCCGGACGGCATCCTCTACGGCCGGCTGCCCGGGTACCACCTGTCCGAGCTGGGCCGGAAGATGGCCGAGCGGGTCGCCGACCATCTCTCCTCCCGGGACGTGACGTACGTGTGCGCGTCCCCGCTGGAGCGGGCGCAGGAGACGGCCACCCCGATCGCCAAGGCGCACGGGCTGGACCTCGCCACCGACGAGCGGCTCATCGAGGCGGAGAACGTCTTCCAGGGCAAGACCTTCGGCGTCGGCGACGGCGCGCTGCGCAAGCCGGACAACTGGAAGCACCTGTTCAACCCGTTCAAGCCGTCCTGGGGCGAGCCGTACGTCGACCAGGTGGTGCGGATGATGGGCGCGCTGAACGCCGCGAAGGACGCCGCCCGCGGGCACGAGGCCGTGCTCGTCAGCCATCAGCTGCCGATCTGGATCGTGCGCAGTTACGTCGAGCGGCGCCGGCTGTGGCACGACCCGCGCAAGCGGCAGTGCACGCTCGCCTCGCTGACGACGTTCACCTACCAGGGCGACCGGATCGTCTCCGTCGGCTACACCGAGCCGGCCCGCGACCTGGTCCCGGCCCATCTGCTGTCCGGCGCCAAGCCAGTGAAGGGCCAGGGCAAGGCGTTCGGCGCGTGACGCGGCGCTGTCGGCTCAGCCGGCCGGGGGGAGCCGGCTCGTAGCTGACGGCGCGTCACTTGTCGCAATTTTGTTACGTTCGTGGCGTAACGCATACCCGCTCGCGGAACCCCCCGGATCGTCGCGCCCTCTGACTGGGTGACCACCCAAGGACGTGACGAATCGGGGAACTCATGCGCACCTTCTCCCGCAGGGGAATGCTCGGCCTGGGCGCGGGCGCCGCGGCGGCCGCCTCACTCGCGGGCTGCGGCACCTCGTCGGGCGGGTCGGACCACGGGTCCGGCTCGGGCGGCGGCGACGGTTCCGGGAAGGATCCCTCCGGCACCCCCACGACCGCCGCCCGTCCGATAGGGGACGGCTCGACGGCGTTCAGCGGCAAGCAGCCGCACCAGCCGGACGCGCCGCAGCCGCTGGAGCCGGGGCAGGAGCCGCCGCAGTTCGTCATCTTCTCCTGGGACGGCGCCGGCGAGGTGGGCAACGGCCTCTTCCCCCGCTTCCTGGACCTCGCCAAGGAGCACGGGGCGAGCATGACCTTCTTCCTGTCCGGGCTGTATCTGCTGCCCGAGTCGAAGAAGCGCCTGTACGACCCGCCGAACAACCGGCGCGGCGCGTCCGACATCGGCTACCTCACCGACGCCCACATCAAGTCCACGCTGGAGAACGTCCGCCGCGCCTGGCTCGAGGGCCACGAGATAGGCACCCACTTCAACGGCCACTTCTGCTCCGGGCACGGCACCGTCGCCCACTGGACGCCGCAGCAGTGGCGCAGCGAGATCGACCAGGCGAAGTCGTTCGTGAAGCAGTGGAAGACCAACACCGGCTGGAGCGACCTGCCGCCGCTGCCGTTCGACTACGACAAGGAGCTGGTCGGCGGCCGTACGCCGTGTCTGCTGGGCCAGAACAACCTGCTGCCCACCGCCCGCGAGCTCGGCTGGCGCTACGACGCCTCCTCGCCGGGCGGCCGTCAGATGTGGCCGTCCAAGAAGCTGGGCATCTGGGACCTCCCGCTCCAGCAGATCCCGTTCCCCGGCCGCCGCTTCGAGGTGCTGTCGATGGACTACAACATGCTGGCCAACCAGTCCGTCAACTCCACGAAGGCCCCGCCGGCCAACTACCCGGGCTGGCGGCAGCAGTCCGCCCAGGCGTACATATCCGGCTTCCAGCGGGCATACGAGACAAACCGGGCGCCGTTCTTCATCGGCAACCACTTCGAGCACTGGAACGGCGGCATCTACATGGACGCCGTCGAGGAGGCGTTCAAACACATCGCGCGCGAGAAGGAGAAGGGCGCGGACGTGCGCCTGGTCTCCTTCCGGCAGTTCGTGGACTGGATGGACGTGCAGAAGCCCGAGGTGCTCGCCAAGCTGCGCACCCTGGAGGTCGGGCAGCGCCCGGCCGGCGGCTGGAAGCAGTTCCTCACCGCGTGACCGCCCGCGAGCACGCCTCGGGCGGCTCGCACGACGCGTCCTGGACGGCTCGCGGCACGCGCCGCCGGCGGATTCCGCAACGCGCCCAGAGCGGGGCGCGCGACGCGCCGCGGGCGGCTCGCGAAATGCCGCCTGAAATGCGGGTTTCCGCCCGCAAGGGGGGTGCCCAAGATCCCCGATACGGACATGCGAAACTTTTCACATGAGTGCCGCCAGCCGCGCCCCCCAGCGCTCGTCCCGCACCCGGGCCGCCCGTAGCCGTGCCGCCTTGTTCGCCGTGACGGCCGCGGCGGCCGCGCTGACCCTGTCCGCGTGCAGCTCCGGCGGCACCTCCGGCGGAGGCGGCCAGAGCAACTTCGTCATGGGCAAGAACGGCATCGCCACCGCCGGCAAGGGCGAGCGCGACGACGCACCCGACCTGTCAGGCGAGACCGTCGACGGCAAGCAGCTCGACGTCGCCGACTTCAAGGGCAAGGTCGTCGTCATCAACGTGTGGGGCTCCTGGTGCCCCCCCTGCCGCGCCGAGGCGCCCGGCTTCGAGAACGTCTACCAGGAGCTCAAGGGCCAGGGCGTGCAGTTCGTCGGCATCAACACGCGCGACACCTCCACCGGCCCGGCGCGCGCCTTCGACAAGGAGTTCGGCATCAGCTACCCGAGCCTGTACGACCCCACGGGCAAGCTGATGCTGCGCTTCAAGAAGGGCACGCTCAACCCGCAGTCCATCCCGTCCACGCTCGTCATCGACCGCACCGGGAAGATCGCGGCCCGTACGCTGCAGCCCCTGTCGGAGGACAAGCTGCGGACGATGATCAAGCCGGTCCTGGCGGAGAAGTGACGTGAGCGAAGTCACCACGCTCGCCGCGGCGGCGGTCTCCGACCCCAACGGCACGGTGCTCAACGGAGCCCTGCTGGTGGCGCTGCCCATCGCGCTGCTCGGCGGGCTCGTCTCCTTCTTCTCGCCCTGCGTCCTGCCGCTCGTCCCCGGCTACCTCTCCTACGTCACCGGGGTCAGCGGCACCGACCTCGCCGACGCCCGGCGCGGCCGGATGGTCGCCGGCGCCTCCCTGTTCGTCCTCGGCTTCACCGCCGTCTACGTCTCCACCGGCGCCTTCTTCGGCTACTTCGGCCAGAGCGTCCAGCAGCACAAGGACGTCCTGAGCAAGGTCCTCGGCGTCGTCATGATCCTCATGGGCGTCTTCTTCATGGGCCTGATGCCGTGGCTGACGCAGCGCGAGTTCCGCTTCCACACCCGGCCGGTGGCCGGACTCGTCGGCGCGCCCGTCCTCGGCGCGCTGTTCGGCATCGGCTGGACCCCCTGCATCGGCCCGACCCTCGCCGCCGTGCAGGGACTGGCCATGGACCAGGCGAGCGCGGGCCGCGGCGCCCTGCTGACCGTCGCCTACTGCGTCGGTCTCGGTGTGCCCTTCGTGCTCACCGCGGTCGCCTTCCGCAAGGCGCTCGGCGCCTTCGGCTGGATCAAGCGCCACTATGTCTGGGTGATGCGCGTCGGCGGCACCATGATGATCGCGACCGGTCTGCTGCTGCTGACCGGCGCCTGGGACCGCCTCGTGCAGGACATGCAGACCTGGTCCGACGGCTTCACTGTGGGGATCTGACTCGATGAGCACTACCTCGAAGTACGGGTCCGACCCGACTCCGTCCGACGCCGAGGACCTCGGAGCGGCCGGCTCCCAGCTCTCCACGGCCCCCCGCGAGGAGCTGTCCGCGCCCCTCTCGCTCGGCGTCATCGGCTGGGCCCGCTGGTTCTGGCGCCAGCTCACCTCCATGCGGGTGGCGCTGCTGCTGCTCCTGCTGCTGTCGCTGGGCGCCATCCCCGGCTCCCTCATCCCGCAGACCGGCATCGACGCCACCAAGGTCGAGCTGTTCCGCCGGGACCACCCCACCCTCTCGCCGGTCTACGACAAGCTCGGCCTGTTCCACGTCTACAGCTCGGTGTGGTTCTCCGCGATCTACATCCTGCTGTTCGTCTCCCTCATCGGCTGCATCGTGCCGCGCACCTGGCAGTTCGTCGGACAGCTGCGCGGCCGCCCGCCGGGCGCGCCCAAGCGGCTGACCCGGCTGCCCGCGCACACCACCTGGCGCACCGAGGCCGGCCCCGAGCAGGTCCGCGAGGCCGCGCTCGCCCTGCTGAAGAAGCGCGGCTTCCGCGCCCATGTCGCGGGTGACGCCGTCGCCGCCGAGAAGGGCTATGTGCGCGAGCTGGGCAACCTGGTCTTCCACATCGCGCTGATCGTGATGCTGGTGGCGTTCGCCGCGGGCCAGCTGTTCAAGTCCGAGGGCGACAAGCTGATCGTCGAGGGCGGCGGCTTCTCCAACACGCTCACCCAGTACGACGACTTCAAGTCCGGCAGCCTCTTCTCCTCCGACGACCTGGAGCCGTTCAGCTTCAAGCTCGACGACTTCAAGGGGACGTACGAGGTCACCGGGCCCAACCGGGGCACGCCGCGCACCTACGAGGCGCACCTCACCTACAGCGTCGGCGCCTACGGCAAGGACACGAAGACCACCGTCAAGGTGAACGAGCCGCTGGAGATCGGCGCCTCCAAGGTCTACCTCGTCAGCCACGGCTACGCGCCCGTCGTCACCGTGCGCGACGGCAAGGGCAACGTCGTGATGAAGGACGCGGTGCCGCTGCTGCCGCAGGACGGCAACGTCACCTCCTCCGGTGCGATCAAGGTGATGGACGGCTACCGCAACCCGCAGGGGCAGAAGGACCAGCTCGGTTTCCAGGCCGTGTTCATCCCGACCTTCGCCGGCGAGGGCCGGGGCACGATGCTCTCCCAGTTCCCCGCGCTGCTGAACCCCCGCCTCGCGCTGAACGCCTACCACGGCGACCTGGGCGTGAACGCGGGCATCCCGCAGAGCGTGTACCAGCTCGACACCCAGCACCTGAAGCAGTTCAAGAAGGCGAACGGCGACCCCCTCGCCGAGCGTCTGAAGGTCGGCCAGACCATGCAGCTCCCGAACGGGGCCGGCTCGATCACCTTCGACGGCGTCAAGGAGTGGGCGGGCTTCCAGGTCACCCGGCAGCCCGCGAGCGGCTGGGCCCTGGGCGGCGCCATCGCCGCGATCTTCGGTCTCGCCGCGTCGCTGTTCATCCAGCGCCGCCGCGTCTGGGTGCGCGCGGTCCGGGGCGCCGACGGCGTCACGGTCGTCGAGATGGCCGGGCTCGGCCGCAGCGAGTCCGCGAAGGTACCCGAGGAGCTGGGGCAGCTCGCCGGAATCCTCTACGACCAGGCACCGGGCGCCCCCGAGCCCGAATCCGGCCCCGAGTCCGACCCCGGCCCCGCAGCCGACCCCTCAGAAGTCTCCGTACCCGCCGAAGGGGCTGAGAAGAAGTGACCCTCGCCGCCGCCACCAACGAACATCTCGCGAACATCAGCAATGTGCTGATCTACTCCTCGATGGCCGTCTACACCCTGGCCTTCTTCGCCTACATCGCCGAGTGGCTCTTCGGCAGCCGCAGCAAGGTCGCCCGCACCGCGGCCGCGCTGACCGCCGACCCGAAGGCGGCGAACGCCCCGGCCGTCACCGTCACCAAGGCCGGCGGCACCGCCGTACTGGAGCGGCCCAAGGTGACCGTCCGGTCCGCCACGGGCTCCCGCGACGTGCCCGACGGGCCCGGCGCGCACGGCGGGGACGCGCAGGGCGACCTGTACGGCCGGATCGCGATCTCCCTGACCGTGCTCGCCTTCCTGGTGGAGTTCGGCGGGGTCCTCACCCGCGCGCTGTCCGTGCAGCGGGCGCCGTGGGGCAACATGTACGAGTTCAACATCACCTTCTCCACCGTCGCGGTCGGCGTGTACCTCGGCCTGCTGGCGCTGAAGAAGAACGTCCGCTGGCTCGGCCTGTTCCTGATCACCACGGTCCTGCTCGACCTCGGTCTCGCGGTGACCGTGCTGTACACGGCGAGCGACCAGCTGGTGCCCGCGCTGCACTCGTACTGGCTGTACATCCACGTCTCCACCGCGATCTTCTGCGGCGCGACGTTCTACGTCGGCGCGGTCGCGACGATCATGTACCTGTTCAAGGACGCGTACGAGAACAAGCTCGCGACCGGCGGCAAGCCCGGCACCTTCGCCCGCTCCGTGCTGGAGCGCCTGCCCTCGTCGTCCTCGCTGGACAAGTTCTCCTACCGGATCAACGCGGCCGTCTTCCCGCTGTGGACGTTCACGATCATCGCGGGCGCCATCTGGGCCGGTGACGCCTGGGGCCGCTACTGGGGCTGGGACCCGAAGGAGACCTGGTCCTTCATCACCTGGGTCGCCTACGCCTGCTACCTGCACGCCCGCGCCACCGCCGGCTGGAAGGGCCGCAAGGCCGCCTACCTGGCGCTGCTCGCGTTCGCCTGCTGGCTGTTCAACTACTACGGCGTGAACCTCTTCGTCACCGGCAAGCACTCCTACGCCGGCGTCTGACCGGCAGGCGCGCGGGCCGGCCGCCGCAGGCACAAAAGGGGCGCGGGGAACTGCGCGACCAGCCACAACGAGACCCGCAGACGACAACGCACCCGGCGCCGCAGGCACGACGCGCCCGCCGGGTGCCGTGCCGTCCGGAGGTTCAGGCGCGCTCGGGGTACAGCCCCTCGACCACGTCCGCGAACGCCCGCAGGATCGTGTCGCGGCGGAGTTTCATCGACGGGGTGAGGTGTCCCGCCTCCTCGGTGAAGTCCACCGGCAGGACGGCGAAGCGGCGGACGGACTCGGGGCGGGAGACCATCCGGTTCGCCTCGTCGATCGCGCGTTGCAGGAGGGCGTACAGCTCCTCGTCGCCGATGAGCAGCTCGGCCGGCACCGGGTGCTTGCCGTTCATCCGGCGCCAGTGGCTGACGCCGTCCATGTCGAGGGTGATCAGGGCCGAGACATAGGGGCGGCCGTCGCCGACCAGCATGACCTGGGAGATCAGCGGGTGTGAGCGCAGCCAGTTCTCCAGCGGCGCCGGCGCGACGCTCTTGCCGCCGGCCGTGATCAGCAGTTCCTTCTTGCGGCCGGTGATCGTCAGGTACCCCTCGTCGTCCAGCTCGCCGAGGTCGCCCGTGGCCAGCCAGCCGTCCTGCGCGGCCGGGACCACACCACCGGCCGCCGGGTCCCAGTAGCCGCGCAGCACATGGTCGCCGGCGACCAGGATCTCGCCGTCGGCGGCGATCCGGATGCGGGTGCCGGGCAGGGGCCAGCCGACCGTGCCCAGACGCGGCTTGAGCGGCGGCGTCACCGTCGTCGCGCCGGTGGTCTCGGTCAGGCCGTAGCCCTCGAAGATCTCGATGCCGGCGCCCGCGTAGAACGCGGCGAGGCGCCGGCCGAGCGGGGAGCCGCCGCAGATGGCGTACCGCACCCGGCCGCCCATCGCCTGCCGGATCTTGCGGTAGACCAGCGGGTCGTACAGCGCCCGCCCCGCCTTGAGCGCCGCCGCAGGACCGCTGCCGGTGCCGGTCTGCCGGTCCTCGACCGCCTCGCCGTAGCGCCGGGCCACCGCCACCGCCCGGTCGAAGGCGCCCAGCTTGCCGCCCGACTCGGCCTTGGCGCGGGCCGAGTTGAAGACCTTCTCCAGCATGTAGGGGATGGTCAGCAGACAGGTGGGCCGGAAGGCCGCCAGGTCGGGCAGCAGTTCGTCCGGCTTCAGGCTGGGGGCGTGGCCGAGCCGGACCCGGGCGCGTATGCAGGCGATCGCCACCATGCGGCCGAAGACGTGGGACATCGGCAGGAACAACAGCACCGACGGCTCGTCCTCGCTCTTCGCCCGGAACACCGGGTAGAGCAGCTCGATGGCGTTGTCGACCTCGGCGAAGAAGTTGCCGTGGCTGAGCGCGCAGCCCTTGGGGCGGCCGGTGGTGCCGGAGGTGTAGATCAGGGTGGCGAGGGTGTCGGGGCCGAGCATCCCGCGCCGTACGTCCACCTCCTGGTCGGGGACGTGCGCCGCGCCGACCTCGGCGAGCTGCTCCACGTGGCCCTTCTCCATCACCCACACATGCCGCAGGTCCGGCAGGTGCGCCCGCTCGGGGCCGATCGCGGCGGCCTGCGCGACGGTCTCGGTGATCAGCGTGACGGCGCCGGAGTCCTGCAGGATCCAGCGGGTCTGGAAGGGCGAGGAGGTGGGGTAGACCGGCACGGTGACCAGGCCGGCCGCCCAGGCGGCGAAGTCGAGCAGGGTCCACTCGTACGTGGTGCGCGCCATGATCGCGATGCGGTCGCCCGGCACCAGGCCCTCGGAGATCAGGCCCTTGGCCACCGCCTGGACCTGCGCGGCGAACTCGGCGGCCGTCACGTCCGTCCACCGGCCGTCCGGATGGCGCCGGCTGAGGACCACCGCGCCGGGCGCGGCATCCGCGTTGTCGAAGGGCAGGTCGGCGAGGGAGCCGTGGCGGACGGGCTGGGCGAGGGGCGGGACGTACGCCTCGCGCACCGCCCCGCCCAGCCGCTTGGTCTCCGGTGCCACCAGGACGGGGCCCCGGGGAGCGGCGTAGTCGGCGGAAGTGGGGAACGGCGTGGACACGGGCGGCTCCTGGTGCGTGCAGCAGCGGCACTGCTTGCTGCAAGACGTACGTGCCTCGCCCGGCGGGGCGTTCACCGCTGGTGGCGTGAGCGGACGGTCACCGGCGGTTGGGCAGGGGAATCGTACGGGGCCCCTGTGGGGGCCTTGTGCGGGTTCCGAGGGGGTCCGGGGCCGGGGCTGTGCAGCGTCCGGAACCGTGTGAGAGAGGCTCATGTAGCCCAGGTC
Organism: Streptomyces sp. NPDC104814; assembly: GCF_055583185.1. Taxonomy (NCBI): domain Bacteria; kingdom Bacillati; phylum Actinomycetota; class Actinomycetes; order Kitasatosporales; family Streptomycetaceae; genus Streptomyces; species Streptomyces sp. NPDC104814. Next base: position 73,204 of record NZ_JBVJOL010000005.1, read on the forward strand.
ACACGGCAGTTGGCGCAACCACGGCCGGTCGACATAGACTTACCATCGGTAACCTTACTCCGGAGTAAGCAAATTGTGTCCAGCTGGGGGCGTGATGCGCGAGAAGACCCTCACCCGGCCGCCGGCCCTCACACCCCTGCTGGTGCGCGGAGCGCTGCTGGCCCCGCTGAAGCGGCCCCGCCCGGACGCGGCGGCCCCGGACGGCCGGCTGCCGCCCGGACTGCGCGTGTCCGGCCTGCACGTCGACCTCGCCCGCCTGGCCGCCTACGAGCGGGTGTGCGGCTTCGCCGCCGCCGGCGACGCCCTGCCGGTCACCTACCCGCACGTCCTCGGCTTCCCGCTCGCCCTGCGGCTGATGAGCGCCCGCACCTTCCCGCTGCCGCTGCCGGGGCTGGTCCACACGTCGATCGAGATCACCCGGCACACGGCACTCGCCGCCACGGGGACGTACGACGTGGGGGTGCGCGTGGACCGGCTGGTACCGCACCGGCGCGGCACCGAGGCGGTCGTGGTCACCGAACTGCGGGACGGCGGGGCCGTCGTGTGGGAGTCGACGAGCACCTACCTGGCACGGCACCGCACGTCGGCGGCCGCCACCGCGCCGGCCGGGTACGCGCCCGCCGGGGACGCGCCCGAGCCGCCCGTGGTCGCCGAGTGGCGGCTCGGCGGGGACCTCGGCCGCCGCTACGGCGCCGTCTCCGGCGACCGCAACCCCATCCACCTGCACCCGCTCACCGCCCGGCTGTTCGGCTTCCCGCGGGCCGTCGCGCACGGCATGTGGAGCGTGGCACGCTGCCTGGCCGCGCACGGCGTGCCCGACGCGGCCCACGTGCGGGCCGAGTTCCGGGCGCCGGTGCTGCTGCCGGGCACGGTGCGCTACGCACAGGACGGCGAGGGCCGGTTCGCGCTGCGCGGCGCCGACAGGGTCCACCTGAGAGGACTCGCGGTACCGCTCGGCTCACGCGGGCGGGGGTGACACCCGGGGGCCGAGGCTCACGCGGACGGGGGTGACACCCCGGGCGCGGTGCTCAGGCCGGTGGGGGTGACCAGCGGTGGCCCGCCATCAGGTTGCCGAGGCCGGACCAGGCGAAGTTCATCAGGGTCGCCGCCGACTGCCGGGCCGAGACGCCGTCGGTGGCGTTCCCCCATGCGGCGAGGGACTCCGCGGCGCCGACCAGGGCCTCGGCCAGCCCGGCGACCTCACGCTCGGCCAGGTCGGGATTGTGGTGGGCGTCGCGGGCGGCGACCACGATCAGCCGGGTCACGACGGCGACGAGTTCCGCACGCCGCGCGGCGACCTCGCTCGCGAACGGCTCGCCATGGGTGCGGGCTTGGAGATGCAGCACGGACCAGGCGTCCGGATGCTGCGCGGTGTGCGTGAAGAACGCCAGCAGCCCGTCCCACAGTTGGCGGTCGGCGGGCAGCCGCGGATCGACGGCACCGCGCACCGCCTCCGTGAGCGCCGCGGCCTCCCGGCGGATGACGGCCGTGAACAGGTCTTCCTTGGAGTTCAGGTACAGATACACCAACGGCTTGGAGACACCGGCGAGTTCGGCGATGTCGTCCATCGAGGCGGCCATGTAGCCGCGCTGCCCGAAGATGCGCACGGCCGCGTCCAGCATCTGCCGTTCACGGACCGCCCGGGGCATCCGCTTGGTCTTCACCGCACCCGAACCCATGCGCACCAGCGTACGGGCCGCGTCCAGCCTTCCGGATACGCCGAGGGCGGCGAGGCAGTTCGCCCCGCCGCCCTCCGGGCACGCTCGGGTCAGGCCGCCGCGGCCACCGGCTCGCGGTCCTCGGCCCGCTCCGGCTCGTCCACCAGCGAGGCGCCGCCCGCCGCGTCGTAGGCCGCGCGGTCCAGGAGGTTCTCCCGGGCCGCGACGATGACCGGGACCAGGGCCTGGCCCGCCACGTTGGTGGCGGTGCGCATCATGTCCAGGATCGGGTCGATGGCGAGGAGCAGGCCGACGCCCTCCATCGGCAGGCCCAGCGTGGACAGGGTGAGCGTCAGCATGACCGTCGCGCCGGTGAGGCCTGCGGTGGCGGCCGAGCCGACCACGGAGACGAACGCGATGAGCAGGTAGTCGCCCACGTTCAGGCCGATGCCGAAGATCTGCGCGACGAAGATCGCGGCGATCGCCGGGTAGATCGCGGCGCAGCCGTCCATCTTGGTGGTCGCGCCGAACGGCACCGCGAAGGAGGCGTACTCCTTCGGCACGCCGAGGCGCTCGGTGACCTTCTGCGTGACCGGCATGGTGCCGACCGAGGAGCGGGAGACGAACGCCAGCTGGATCGCGGGCCAGGCGCCCTTGAAGAACTGCAGCGGGTTGGCCTTGGCGACGGTCGCCAGCAGCGTCGGGTAGACGACGAAGAGGACGAGCGCGCAGCCGACGTAGATGTCGGCGGTGAAGGTGGCGTACTTGCCGATCAGGTCCCAGCCGTAGGTGGCGATGGCGTTGCCGATGAGGCCGACGGTGCCGAGCGGGGCGAGCCGGATGACCCACCACAGCGCCTTCTGCAGCAGCTCCAGCACGGACTCGCTGAGGGTGAGGATCGGCTGGGCCTTGTCGCCGAGCTGGAGCGCGGCGATACCGGCGACGGCCGCCATGAAGACGATCTGCAGCACGTTCAGCTCGGTGAACGGCGTGATGACGTCGGTCGGGACGATGCCGGTGAGGAAGTCCAGCCAGGAACCGGTGTGCTTGGGCTTGCCGCCGTCGGCCGGGGTGAGGCCGGTACCGGCGCCGGGGTTGGTGAGCAGGCCGATGGCCAGGCCGATGCTCACCGCGATCAGCGACGTGATCATGAACCACAGCAGGGTCCGGGACGCCAGGCGCGCCGCGTTGTTGACCTTCCGCAGGTTGGTGATCGAGACGAGGATCGCGAAGAAGACGAGCGGGGCGACGGCGAGCTTCAGCAGGCCGATGAAGATGTCGCCGATCTTCTCCAGCGTGGTCACCAGCCAGGACACGTCCTGGCTGCGGGCGATCCAGCCGAGCAGGACGCCCAGGACGAGGCCGGCGACTATCTGGGCCCAGAAGGGCAGCTTGAAGGACTTCGTGTTCGAGGACACGGACATGCTCCGTTGGGGACGCGTAGGGGCTGACGTGGACGGGGGGTCGCGAGACGGGGGTCGCGAGACGTCAGGGGCGACAGATCCCGGACGCGCACCGGCAGAGATCCACGTGCAGGCGCGCCACGAGCAGAAGGCTCGGGAGATGAGGGGACGCGGCTGCTGACTTCACCCTAAGACGTTAACACTTGAACTTTGGGAATCCCAAAGCCTTGCTTTGAGAGGCCGGACGCCGTATCCACCCATACAACGCAAAGCGCCCCGGCGACCGAGGTCACCGGGGCGCTCCGAAGCGCTGCGGGTGCTACGACGCCTGTCCCTGCGCGCGGGCGGCGTCGTCGGCGACGTCCTCCTGGCTCTGGTTCGCCTGGAGGTTCGCCTGCATGTTGGCACGCATGCGGTCGACCTTGGGCGCGATCTTCCGCGACGCCCGGTCCCGCTCCCCGCGCAGCGCGACGAAGCTGATGGGGGCGGAGATCACCAGGGAGAGCAGGACGACCCACATGCCGTTGGACGAGCCGAGGCCGCGCGGAACGACACCGGAGTAGACGAGACCCCAGACCACCACGAGGCAGCCCACGAAGATCCCGAGGCGCATCAGCGTGTAGCGGAGCATCTCAATCCACTCTTCCGATTCCAAACAGGGACAGTCTCCAGTGAAGCACGCCCCCGCAGCGATCACCGACGGGGGTGCCCCCGCGTCAGGGCAGCGGCAGCAGCATGGTGATGTCGTCGCGGTCGTCCCCCGGCGCCACCCGGATCGCCCCCGGCACCCGGCCGACCTCCTTGTAGCCGCAGGAGCCGTAGAACCGCTCCAGGCCGAGGCCGCCCCGGCAGGTCAGCCGGATCGCCTCGATGCCCTCGAAGCCGCGGGCCGCGTCCGCGGCGGCCGCCAGCAGGTCACGGCCGTAGCCCTTGCCCTGGTGGCGCGGGTGCACCATCACCGTGTACAGCCAGACCCAGTGCGTCATCAGCCGGTGGCTGTTGAAGGAGTAGAAGGCGGTCGCCGCCACCCGCCCGTCCTCGTCGTGGCCGACCAGCAGCCGGGTGCGTCCCTCGGCCATCCCCGCGAAGTGCTTGACCAGCTCCGGCCGGATCGTCTCCCGCGTCACCGGCGCGACGAAGCCGACGGCCCCGCCGGCATTGGAGACGTCCGTCCACAGATCGAGGATGCCGTCGCGCAGACCGGCGTCGACGGTGGGGTCCAGCGTGAAGGTAAGGGGCATGACCCCATCGTATCTATTACGCCAGCACGCGCGCCGCCGTTTTGAGATCCGAGACGAGCCCCTGGTACGCCGACTCCCGGTCGTCCGCACGCAGCACCGACGACGGATGCACGGTCGGCACCAGCCGCTCGCTGCGCCCGTGGATCTCCCGCTCCAGCACCGTCCCGCGCACCTCGGTCACCCGGAACGACGACCCGAGCAGCGCCTTGCCCGCCGTCGCCCCCAGCACCACGATCAGCTCCGGCTCCACGACCGCCAGCTCGGCGGCGAGCCACGGCCCGCACGCCGTCATCTCCCGCAGGCTCGGCGCCTTGTGGATACGCCGCTTCCTCGGCTCGGCCTGGGTGAACTTGAAGTGCTTCACGGCGTTCGTGACATACGCCTCGGCCGGATCGATCCCGGCCTCGGCGAGAGCCCGGTCCAGCAGCTTCCCGGCCGGCCCGACGAACGGCTTCCCCTGCCGGTCCTCCTGATCGCCCGGCTGCTCGCCGACGAGCATGACTCGGGCATGCGGGTTCCCGGCACCGAAGACGGTCTGGGTGGCGGCGAGGTGGAGTGGACAACCCCGGCACTCGGCGGCGGCTTTTCGCAGGGCGGGGATCCCGCCGCGCTCCGGAACGAAGGGCGCGGCGTCGTACTGGTCTTCGGGTGCCGTCGTTGGCATGCGTAAGGAGTACCCACCCAGGGGCGCGGGACCCTGTCCATATTCGGCTCCGCCGCAGGGCGCGACCAGCCCCCCACAACCCGCACCCGAACGACTACCTGCCGACGCTCAAACCCTCATCGGCTGAGGCGACTCCCGACGCCCGGCGTCCGGCCCGTCGTACTCCCGGATGATCTCGTACCGAGTGTTCCGCTCCACCGGCCGGAACCCCGCGTCACGGATCAGCTCCAGCAGGTCCTCACGGGTCAGCTTGTTCGGCGTACCGAAGTTGTCCGCGTCGTGGGTGATCTTGTACTCGACGACCGAGCCGTCCATGTCGTCCGCGCCGTGCTGGAGGGCCAGCTGGGCCGTCTGCACCCCGTGCATCACCCAGAACACCTTCACATGCGGCACGTTGTCGAACAGCAGCCGCGAGACGGCGAACGTCTTCAGCGCCTCCGCGCCGGTCGCCATCTGCGTCCGCGCCTGGAGCCGGTTGCGGACCTTGCCGTCCTTCATGTCCACGAAGTCGTGCTGGTAGCGCAGCGGGATGAAGACCTGGAAGCCGTTCGTCTCGTCCTGCAGCTCACGCAGCCGCAGCACGTGGTCCACGCGGTGGCGGGGCTCCTCGATGTGGCCGTACAGCATGGTGCACGGGGTCTTCAGACCCTTCTCGTGCGCCAGGCGGTGGATGCGGGACCAGTCCTCCCAGTGGGTGCGGTGGTCCACGATGTGCTGCCGGACCTCCCAGTCGAAGATCTCGGCGCCGCCACCGGTCAGCGACTCCAGGCCCGCGTCGATCAGCTCGTCGAGGATCTCGGAGGCGGTCAGCCCCGAGATCGTCTCGAAGTGGTGGATCTCCGTCGCCGTGAACGCCTTCAGCGACACGTCCGGCAGCGCCGCCTTCAGCTCCCGCAGCGAACGCGGGTAGTAGCGCCACGGCAGGTTCGGGTGCAGCCCGTTGACGATGTGCAGCTCGGTGAGGTTCTCCGACTCCATCGCCTTGGCGAGCTTGACGGCCTCCTCGATGCGCATCGTGTACGCGTCCTTCTCGCCCGGCTTGCGCTGGAACGAGCAGTACGCACAGGACGCCGTGCACACGTTGGTCATGTTCAGGTGCCGGTTGACGTTGAAGTGGACGACGTCACCGTTCTTCCGCGTCCGCACCTCGTGCGCCAGACCGCCCAGCCACGCCAGGTCGTCCGACTCGTACAGCGCGATGCCGTCCTCGCGGGTCAGCCGCTCACCGGAGCGGACCTTCTCCTCCAGCTCGCGCTTGAGCCCGACGTCCATGCCAACACCTTTCTCCGACAGCACCGCCAACGGTATCCCTAGACCTCTTCGGGAAGCTCCCCGACCCGGTTCTCCCACTTCGTGGAGAGCACGATGGTGGTACGGGTACGGGAGACGCCCCGGGTCCCGGACAGCCGCCGGATGATCTTCTCCAGGCCGTCCACGTCGGTCGCGCGCACCTTGAGCATGTAGGAGTCGTCGCCGGCGATGAACCAGCAGTCCTCGATCTCCGGCAGCTCCTTCAGCCGCTGCGCCACGTCCTCGTGGTCGGCGGCGTCCGACAGGGAGATGCCGACCAGCGCCGTGACCCCGAGCCCGAGCGAGGCCGCGTCGACAGTGGCCCGGTAGCCGGTGATGACACCGGCCGCCTCCAGCCGGTTGATACGGTCCGTGACGCTGGGGCCCGACAGGCCGACGAGGCGCCCCAGCTCCGCGTAGGAGGCCCGGCCGTTCTCCCTCAGGGCCTGGATGAGCTGCCTGTCCACCGCGTCCATGCGATTGAAAGCCTTCCGCTGAAGAGTTCTGGGAGTTCGTGAAAGTCGTTCGTGCCGCTCAGCCGTTCCCACCGCGCAGTTCGCCCTTCCAGCGGCGGTACAGCCCGTGCTCGACACCCGCGGCGTCGAGGACGCGGCCGGCGACGAAGTCCACCAGGTCCTGGATGTGCGTCGCCCCCGCGTAGAACGCCGGCGAGGCGGGCACCACACTCGCGCCCGCGTCGTCCAGGGCCACCAGGTGCCGCAGCGTCTGACCGTTCAAGGGGGTCTCCCGTACGGCCACGACCAGCGTGCGGCGCTCCTTGAGGGTGACGCTCGCCGCCCGCTGGAGCAGGTCCTTCGACAGCCCGAGCGCCACCCCGGCGACACAGGCCGTGGAGGCCGGCACGATCAGCATGCCCTTGGCCGGATACGACCCCGACGAGGGCCCGGCGGCCAGGTCGCCGGCGCTCCAGTACCGCACGTCGGAGACGTCCACGGCGAAGCTGTCCGGCTTGCCGTCGGCGCCGCGCGCCAGCCACTGGGTGAGGTCGTCCCGCCAGTGCGCGTCGCGGAAGGAGATGCCGGTCTCGTCGAGCAGCGTGAGCCGCGAGGCCCGGCTGACCACCAGGTCGACGCTCTCCCCGGCGGCGATCAGCGCCCGCAGCACGGCGGCCGCGTACGGCGTCCCGGATGCCCCGGACACCCCCACGATCCAAGGCGTGCGCTGCGATTTCCCTGCGTTCACGTCTTGAGCGTACCGGTGAACGGAGCGATGTTCCGGACCGGTACCGCTCGTGCTAGACGGTGAGCCCCCGCACGAGCAGGTCGATCAGCGCGCATACGAACAGCGCGATCCCGATGAAGCCGTTCACCTGGAAGAACGCCCTGTTCAGCCGGGTCAGGTCATGGGGGCGGACGATCGTGTGCTCGTAGACGAAGGCCGCGGCCACGATCAGCAGGCCCAGCCAGAAGAAGAAGCCCGCGTGCGTGACCACCGCGTACCAGGCGAACAGGGCCGTGGTGACGGCGTGACAGGCCCGTGCGCCCCAGATCGCCCCCGGGATGCCGAAGCGGGCCGGGACCGACATCACGCCGATCTCCCGGTCGGTCTCGACGTCCTGGCAGGCGTAGATCAGGTCGAAGCCGCCGATCCAGACGCCGACCGCGAGACCGAGGATCACCGCCGTCCACGACCACTCGCCGCTGATCGCCAGCCAGCCGCCGATCGGGCCCATCGCCTGGGCGAGGCCCAGGATGGCCTGCGGGAAGTTCGTGAACCGTTTGCCGTAGGGGTAGACCACCATCGGGATCACCGCGACGGGCGCCAGCGCCAGGCACAGCGGGTTCAGCAGCGCGGCCGCGCCCAGGAAGACCACCAGAGCGACCAGCGCGCCGGTCCACGCGTGGCGCACCGACATCGCGCCCGTGACCAGCTCGCGGTGGGCGGTGCGCGGGTTCCGGGCGTCGATCTCACGGTCGATGATCCGGTTGACGGCCATCGCGAAGGTGCGCAGGCCGACCATGCAGATCGTGACCAGCAGCAGCCGGGCCCAGTGGATGTTGCGGTCCCACTCGTACATCGCCGTCAGGGAGGCGATGTAGGCGAACGGCAGGGCGAAGACCGAGTGCTCGATCATCACCAGGCGCAGGAAGGCCTTCGTGCGTCCCGGCTGGGGGATCGCTGCGGACGCGCTGCTCACAGGCCGTACTCCTTCCAGCGGCGGTCCACCAGGGCCGCCGTCGCGGGGTCGGACTCGACCATGTCCGGCCAGCCGCCGTCGCGCGTGTAGCCCTCCTCGGGCAGCTTCCGCGTCGCGTCGATGCCCGCCTTGCCACCCCAGAACTGCTGGTAGGAGGCATGGTCGAGGTGGTCGACGGGGCCCTCGACGACCGTGAGGTCACGGGCGTAGTCGGTGTTGCCGAGGGCGCGCCAGGCGACCTCGTGCAGATCGTGCACATCGCAGTCGGAGTCGACGACGACGATCAGCTTGGTCAGGGACATCATGTGCGCCCCCCAGATCGCGTGCATCACCTTCTGCGCGTGCTTGGGGTACTTCTTGTCGATCGAGACGATCGCGCAGTTGTGGAAGCCGCCGGCCTCGGGCAGGTGGTAGTCCACGATGTCCGGGACGATGATCTTCAGCAGGGGCAGGAAGAAACGCTCCGTCGCCCGGCCCAGCGGCCCGTCCTCCGTCGGGGGGCGGCCGACCACGATCGACTGGAGCAGCGGGCGCCTGCGCATCGTCACGCAGTCGATCGTCAGCGCCGGGAAGGGCTCCTGCGGCGTGTAGAAGCCGGTGTGGTCGCCGAAGGGACCCTCCGGGAGCATCTCGCCCGGCTCCAGCCAGCCCTCCAGTACGACCTCGGCGTTCGCCGGGACCTGCAGCGGGACCGTCTTGCAGTCCACCATCTCGATCCGCTTGCCCGAGACGAACCCGGCGAAGAGGTACTCGTCGATGTCGCCGGGCAGCGGGGCCGTGGAGGCGTACGTCACCGCCGGCGGGCAGCCGAAGGCGATCGCGACGGGCAGCCGCTCACCGCGCCGCGCGGCCACCTGGTAGTGGTTGCGGCTGTCCTTGTGGATCTGCCAGTGCATGCCGATGGTGCGCCTGTCGTGGCGCTGGAGGCGGTACAGCCCAAGGTTGCGGACGCCCGACTCCGGGTCCTTGGTGTGGGTCAGGCCCAGGTTGAAGAAGGAGCCGCCGTCCTTGGGCCAGGTGAACAGCGCGGGCAGCCGCTCCAGGTCCACGTCGTCGCCGGTGAGGACGACCTCCTGCACGGGAGCGTCCTTGACCTTCTTCGGCGGCACGTGGGTCATCGCGCCGAGCTTGCCGAACGCCTCGCGCACCCCGACGAACCCGTGCGGCAGCTCCGGCTTCAGCAGACCGCCGATCCGGTCCGAGATCTCCCCGTACGACTTCAGGCCGAGCGACTTCAGCAGACGGCGGTCGGTGCCGAAGACGTTCATCGCCAGGGGCATCGCGGAACCCTTGACGTTCTCGAAGAGGAGGGCGGGCCCACCGGCCTTGTTCACCCGGTCGACGATCTCCCCGACCTCCAGGTACGGGTCCACCTCGGCCTTGATGCGCTTGAGGTCGCCCTCGCGCTCCAGCGCCCTGAGCAGGGAGCGAAGATCGTCGTAAGCCATGCGATCCAGTATCCGGTACGGGCTAGTCTGACCCCGTCACCGGGGCCCGTCGTGTGCCCCTCGCCGTCTGCTGGGGGATCTCCCGTCCATGCTCAGGTATCTGCCGTTCCTGCTGGTGCTGGCGCTGTGGATCTACGCGTTCATCGACTGCCTGAACACTCCGGAGGAGGAGGTGCGGGGGCTGCCGAAGGTGGTGTGGGTGATCATCATCCTGCTCTTCGGCGAGGTGCTGGTCGGACCGATCGCCTGGCTGGTGGCCGGCAGGCAGCGCGGGCCGCGTCCGGCGGGCGGCACCACCCCCTCGGAATGGCACCGCGGCCACCGCACCGAATGGGTCGCCCCCGACGACAACCCCGACTTCCTGAAGTCGCTGAAGGAAGAGAACAAGAAGGACGAAGCCCTGCTCAAGGAGTGGGAGGCCGACCTGCGCCGCCGCGAGGAGGAGCTGCGCCGCAAGGAGCGCGGCGAGGACGAGCAGAGCTGATGGAACTGCGGCTGCTCGTCACCTTCGAGAAGGTCGCCACCGTACTGAGCTTCACGCGGGCGGCGGCCGAGCTGAACTACGCCCAGTCCAGCGTGACCTCCCAGGTCCGCGCGCTGGAGGACGCGCTCGGCAGCCAGCTCTTCGACCGGCTCGGCAGCCGCATCCGGCTCACCGAGGCCGGCGAGCGGCTGCTGCCGTACGCCCGGCAGATCATCGAGCTGACCGAGGAGGCCCGCGCGGCGGTCACCGGCACCGAGGAGCCCTCCGGCACCCTCGCCGTCGGCACCATGGAGTCGCTGACCAACTACCGCCTGCCGCCCCTGCTGGAGTTCTTCCACCACCGCTACCCGAAGGTCCGCCTCGCCCTGCGCCCCACCCTCGGCGACGAGACCCGGCAGGCGCTGCGGCAGGGCATCTACGACCTGGGCTTCCTGATGGAGGAGGAGACCGAGCACCCGGGCCTGGAGAGCGAGGTGCTGGCCGTCGAGCCGCTGGCGCTGGTCGCGGCGCCCGGACACCGGCTGTACGGCACCGAGGTCACGGTCGCCGACCTGGTGCGCGAGCCGCTGCTGGCCACCGAGCCCGGCTGCGCCTACCGGGATCTGTTCGAGCGGGAGCTGACGGCCGTGGCGGCCGTGGAGTTCCGGGAGTTCGGCACGATCGAGGCCACCAAACGCGCGGCGGCGGCCGGCCTCGGGATCTGTCTGCTGCCCGAGGTCACGGTCGCCGCGGAACTCGCGGAGGGCTCACTGGTACGGCTGGAGTGGCAGCCGCCGTTCACGCTGTCGACGCAGCTGGCGTGGCGGGCCGGGAAGCGGCTGCCCGCGCACGCCCGGCTGTTCCTGGAGCGGGCGCGGCGGCTGGTGTCGGAGCAGGGGTGACCTCGGGCGTGCGGGCGGGGGTGGCCTCGGGCGTGCGGGCGGGGGTGACTTCGGGCGTCCGGGCCGCCGGGGCCGCCTTCCGGGTGTGGGCCGCGGCGGCCGTCGGGGCGTCGGCCGGGACGGTCTTCGGGGCGTCGGCCGGGACCGTCTTCGGGGCGCGGGCCAGGGTGACCTTCAGGCTCGCCAGGGCGATCAGCGGGACGCCGAGCGCCTGGACGAGGCCGATGTGGTGGCCGTACACCACCCAGTCCGCCACCATCGCCACCACCGGGTAGACGAAGGCCAGGACGGCGATCTTCGCGGTGGGCAACTGGGCGTAGGCGGCGTACATCAGGACGTACATCACGCCGGTGTGGATGAGGCCGAGGCCGGCCAGCCAGCCCCAGTCCCAGCCGGTCCCGGACATCGCGCCGAAGTCGGCGAACGGCAGCAGCAGCGGGATGCCGACGACAACCTGGACGAGGGCGATCAGATGCGGGCGCACCCCGGTGATCCTCTTCGTGACCAGGGTCGACAGCGCGTACAGCAGCGCGGCGAGGAGAGCCTGCCCGACGCCGAGGACGTACGTCCCGCCGCTGGCGAAGTCGGCCGGGGTGACGCCGGAGACGAGGACGAGCCCCGCGAAGGCCAGGGCGACCCACCCGACCTTCGCGGCGGTGAGCCGCTCGCGGAACAGCAGGGCGCCCAGCAGCACCACGTAGAAGGGCTGCGTGTGGTAGACGACCGTGGCGACCGAGATCGAGGTGTTCTCGTACGCCTCGAACAGGAACACCCAGTTGAAGACGATGAACACCCCGCCGAGAACGGCGAGTCCGAGCGTGCGCGGGGTGAAGCCGTGGTCGCGCAGCCAGCCGCGGGCGGTGACATAGCCGCCGAGCGCGAGCGCGCCGAACAGGACGCGGAAGAAGACGACGTTGAAGGGCGAGGCGCCCGACTCGACGACGAAGACGCCGAGGGTGCCGGAGAGCACCATCGCGGTCGTCAGCTGGGCCGTGCCCCGTTGCGATGAGGTCATGTCCACGACGCTACGAGCGCGCCGTGGACCCGGTCCACGAGCCAGTGGGGCGTCCTGCCGATGGGGTCATCGGCGGCGCCGATACCCGCCGCTCAGGACCTCGCCCACTGCTGGGACGCCGCCCCGCGCTGACACGTCTGCGTCGTCACGCCGCCGCCGAAGGCGAGGTCCAGGCAGCCGCCGTTGAACGCGCTGACCAGGGCGGAGCCCGAGACGCGCCACAGCCGGGCGCTGCTGAGCTGGGAGCAGTCGGCGACGACGACGGACTGGCCCTGGAAGTTGGCGCTCAGGCAGGAGCCGCTGGACTGGTTGACGACCTTCACGGTGCCGTTGCCGGCGCTGCGCACGGACCAGGTGGCGGCGGAGCCGGAGCAGGCGCCGAGGGTGGTGGAGCCGTAGACCTGGATCACGCACTTGCCGTTCTCGGCGTTGCGGAGGTGGGAGGTCGTGGGGGCGGGGGCCGGGGTGGGGGTGGGTTTGGGTTCGGCGGGAGGGCGGGGGGCGGTTCCGCCTGTGCCTGTGCCTCCGGCGGTGGTTCCGGTGCCTCCGGCGGTGGTTCCGGATCCGGGTTGAGATCCTCCGGTTCCGGTTCCGGTTCCGGATCCCGTTCCGGTGGACGTGGAGCCTGAAGTGCCGCTGCCTCCGCTGGTGTTGGTTCCGTTGGAGCCGGTTGAGCCTGCGCCTGCGCCGTTCTGGCCGGCTTGGGCGGGGCCGCCCGCCGTTCCCGGTGGGGTGGCGGGGGTGGGGGAGGCGGACCCGTAGGCGGACGGGTGCGCGGTCGTCGATGCCGTGGCGGAGGCGCTCGCCGGGGAGGCCGGGGCCCCCGAGGACGCCACCGGTGCGGAGGCTGTCGGCCGTGCCTCGTCGCCGCGTGACGGCGAGGAGGCGTACGGCAGCAGCTGCACGACGACGGTGGTGGCCGCCGCGACGACCACGACCGGTACGACGGCCAGGAGCGTGCGGCGGCCGCGCCGTTCGCGCTTCTGCGGGCGCTCGGTGGCGACGACGGGCGCCTCGTCCGGGGCCTGTGGCTGCTGCGGTTCCTCGGGCGTGGGGCCGGAGAGGGGGGCGGGGGCCGGTGCCGTGGCCGTCAGGTGGAGTGCGGGCGGTGTCGTCGCCGCGAAGGCCGCTCGCTCGGCGAGGCGTTCCGTGATCGTGCCGGGCCAGACGGGGGGCTGCGGGGCATGCGCGGCGGTCAGGTCGAGGAGTTCCGCGGCGGTGGGGCGGCCCTCGGGGTCCTTGTCCAGGCAGGAGGCGACCACGGAGGCGAGGTCGGCGTCGAGCGCGCGCAGCGGCTCCAGGTCGGGTTCCTCGTGGACGATCCGGTACAGCACGGCGTGCCCCGACTCGTCGCCGAACGGCGGCCGTCCGACGCCCGCGTACGCGACGACCGAGCCGAGCGCGAACACGTCGACCGCGCTGGTGAGCCGGCGGGCGCCCGAGGCCTGTTCCGGGGACATGTAGGCGGGCGTACCGACCACCATGCCGGTGCGGGTCAGCTGGCTCTGCTCGGCGGCGCGGGCGACCCCGAAGTCGATGAGGGTGAGGCCGTCCACGGTGAGCATCACGTTGGACGGTTTGACGTCCCGGTGCACCATGCCGAGGTCGTGCACCGGGGCGAGGCGCTTCGCGGACTCGTGCAGCAGCAGCCACAGGGCGTCGGCCGGGAGGGGGCCGCCGTTCAGGTCGACGGCCTCACGCAGGGTCAGGCCGGGGACGTAGGCGGTCGCGAACCACGGGGGGCGGGCCTCGCGGTCGCTGGCGAGGAGCGGGGCGGTGGCGTGCCCGGGGAGCCGGGCGAGGTTGTCCAGCTCGTGTCCGAAGCGGCGCAGGAAGTCCTTGTCCTCGCCGGCCACGGTGGGGAGGACCTGTTTGACGGCGGCGTAGCGGTTGCGGTTGCGGTTGTGGTCGCCGTCGCCGTCGCCGTCGGTGTCGGTGTCGGTGTCGGCGTGCACGCCGAGGTACACGCGGCCCATCCCGCCCGAGCCGAGCCGTCCCAGCAGCGGGAACGGTCCGATGCGGCGCGGATCGTCGTCCTGGAGCGGTTCGGCACCGCTGCCGGTGAGGTCGAAGCCGTCTTCCCCGTTCACGTTCTCCCCGTTCGTTCAGCGTGCGGCCAGTGTGGCGCAGGATCGGGCGGAACTAGAATGTGTTTCTAGAAAATAGTTCGGGAACATTCTCGGCCAGGTGCCGTGTGAGCAGGTGTTCTAGGCTGGCGGCCATGGCGCCCGTGCCGGGCGCCGGACCAGTACGGCACGCGAGGACGGTCGGCCGATGAGCCCCAAGCAGCAACGTGGCGAGGCCACCGTGGAGTTGCTCCTCGACGCCGCGCTGCGGGTGTACGCCGAGGCGGGGGAGCAGGGGGTCACGGTCGGTGCGGTGACCCGGGCCAGCGGGGTCAGCCTGGGCAGCCTGTACCACCACTTCGGCAGCGTCGACGGGCTCATGAACGCCCTGCTGACACGGTGGCTGGAGCGGCTGCTGGGGGAGCTGGGGGCGGCGCTGGCACACGCGCGGACCCCTCGGACGGGGGTGCGGGCGGTCGTACGGGCCTATCTGGCGTTCGTACGGGAGAACCCGGCGGCGGGGAGGCTGCTGCACTCGTCGTACGCGGACCGGCTGGGGATGGCGCAGGGCAGGCAGTTGCGGGACGCGCAGGAGGCGCGGCTGTCGCCGCTGGCGGAGCGGTTGGCCCTCTGGGCGGACAGGGGAGAACTGGCCGCGCTGCCGCCGGCGCTGCTGGAGTCGCTGGTGCTGGGGCCGGTGATCGGTGTGGCGCGGCGGTGGCTGTCGATGGGGGACGTGGACCTGGAGGAGGCGGCCCGGGTACTACCGGAGCGGATCTGGCGGGGGGTTCGGGGGGAGTAGGGGGGCGAGTAGGGGGGCGTCTTTTCGCCTGCGGGCCGGTGGGGGCTGGTCGCGCAGTTCCCCGCGCCCCTTTTTGTGCCTGCGGCGGCCCGTTGTGGTGTGTGGCCGGTTGCGGTCCGCGCCTCCGGCCGGTTTCTGAGTCGGGGCCGGGGTGGGGGGTGTCCGTCCTCGGTCCGGCCGCCCGTTTCCGACGAGGGGCGCCGTTGGTCGGTGCCGGCCGCTGCGGGCGGACACCCCCCACCCCGTCCCCTCCCCGCCGCGGGCGGGTGCACCTACGCGGTGGCGCGCGCAGCGGCGGCCGCCCTATCGCCGGAGCTGCGGGCAGTCGTGCCGCTGGGGCGGCACGGGTGGGCGCTGGGGCCCCCTGCTCGAAGAGCTTGGGGGAGGCACCCTGCCGGCGCCGGTGAGCGTCCCCGCCCCCGGCCAGCCGCAGCGCCGGGCTGCGCGACCCACCCCCGGTCGGCACCGGCCCCGGGTGCCGCCTCGAACGCCGGGGCACCCCAGCGCGCACCCCGCCGGCGGCATCTGTCAGGAGACCCCCGCCGCCCGCAGCAGCGCCGTCGTCGTTGCGGCGGCCAGGACGACCACGACGAACGGTGCGCGGCGCCAGGCGAGGATGCCGCCGGCCAGGACGCCGGCCGGTCTCGCCCAGCCCGCGAAGCCCCCGGCCTCGGTCAGCGCCCCGGTCGCCAGCAGGGCGACGAGGAGGACGACCGCGGCGGTGGACAGCAGTTCCTGCAGCCGCGGCGGCACCGTGACGCGTCCGTGCAGCACCGGGCCGACCAGCCGGAACGCATACGTCCCCACGGCCAGCGCGAGAATCATGGCGGCCGTCGCGTTCATCGCCGTACCCCCTTCAGGGCGGCCAGTCCGGCGAGCGCCAGCAGGACGGGCACGCCGGCCGGGACGAGCGGGGTCGCCGCCAGGGCGATCGCGGCGCCGAGCAGGGCGCTGCGCCGTACGGCGGAGTCGGCGCGCAGGGCGGGCAGCACCAGCGCGACGAGGACGGCCGGGAAGGCGGCGTCGAGGCCGTAGGTCGCGGTGTCGCCGAGCGCGCTGCCGGCCAGGGCGCCGCCCAGCACGCCCAGGTTCCAGACGGCGAACAGGCCGAGGCCGGAGATCCAGAACGCTGCCCGGCGGCGCGCCGGGTCGGTCTGGGCCAGGGCGAAGGCCACGGTCTCGTCGGTGACGAGGTGCGCCCCGACGAGCCGGGCCAGGCGGCCGGTGCCGATCACGTCGGCCACGGCGAGGCTGAACGCGGCCGTGCGGGTGTTGAGCAGCAGCCCGGTCGCCGCGGCGGCGAGCGGCCCGCCCCCGGCGAGGAGGATCCCGACCGCGCTGAACTGGGCCGATCCCGCGTAGACCACCAGGGACATCACCACCGGCACCCACATCGGCAGGCCGCCCGCCACGCAGACGGCGCCGAAGGACACGCCGACGACTCCGCTGGCCACCCACACGAGGGAGGCGTCACGGGTGAGAGGTGTCAGGATGGACGGTGGTGTTCGGAGCAGCGAACGCATGTTTTCCACGATGAACGCCGCGAGGTGCGTTCGTCAAGGCGAACGATCGTAATGATGGAGCGAACAGGATCATGACTGCCGACGGTGCCCCGACCCCGCCCCGCCTGCCTCTGGACTGGATCGCCGCGAGCCTGCGGCGCGAGCGCGTCCGGGCCGGGCTGTCCCTGTCGGAGCTGGCCAAACGGGCCGGAATCGCCAAGTCGACGCTGTCCCAGCTGGAGGCCGCGAGCGGCAACCCGAGCATGGAGACGATCTGGTCGCTGGCGGTGGCGCTGGGGGTGCCGTTCAGCACGCTGGTGGAGGCGCCGACGCCGGCCGTGCGCGTGATCCGCGCGGGCGAGGGACCCACCGTGCACTCCGAGCAGTCCAGCTATCTGGCGAGTCTGCTGTCGGCGAGCCCGCCGGGCGCACGGCGCGACATCTACACGGTGACCCTGGAGCCGGGCACGGTACGGGACTCGGAGCCGCACATTCCGGGGACGGTGGAACACATCGTCGTCAGCGCCGGGCGCGTGCAGGCGGGACCGCTCGGGGAAACGGTGCAGCTCGGGCCGGGGGACTACATGTCGTATCGCGGAGACGTGCCGCACACCTACGAAGCCGTGGAGCCGGGGACGATGTTCGTCCTGATCATGCAGCACGTGTGAGCGGAATCCGGCGGACGTGTGCCCGCACAGGGCAGGAGCCCCGTCGCCGAACGGCGCGGGGCTCCTTGGGTACTGCGCTAGGACGCGATCAGACGGGAGTGACGTTCTCCGCCTGCGGGCCCTTCGGGCCCTGGGTCACGTCGAAGCTCACCTGCTGGTTCTCCTCGAGGGAGCGGAAGCCGGTGGCGTTGATCGCGGAGTAGTGAACGAAGACGTCGGGGCCGCCGCCTTCCTGGGCGATGAAGCCAAAGCCCTTTTCGGCGTTGAACCACTTAACGGTTCCGGTAGCCATAAGCCCTCCTTGGGCCCAAAGGGTTGCCCTGCTCCAGAACCTGCAAGTGTGAAAACACGTCATGCATTCTTCTGAAAACGACTAGAGCCCGCGGTCACATGCTCCGCAGGCTCTGTACTGCAAGGGAAACCAAACTGCAACTTGCGGCGAGCCTAGCACGCGGAGGCCCGGAAGCAATAGAGGTCAAGATCACCTCACTCGAAGGTTTGACAGACGTGCGGCCGGTTGACGTAACGCGCGGCCGGGGTCGCCGGTGGCGGGGTGACCGATGGGGTCTAGTCTCGCGATGTGGACAATTCTCGCACCCGGCCGCGTGTCGGCCACATCCAGTTCCTCAACTGCCTGCCCCTGTACTGGGGGCTCGCGAGAACGGGCACGCTCCTCGACTTCGAGCTGACCAAGGACACGCCCGAGAAGCTCAGCGAGCGGCTGATCCGCGGCGACCTCGACATCGGGCCCGTCACGCTCGTCGAGTTCCTGCGCAACGCCGACGACCTGGTCGCCTTCCCCGACATCGCCGTCGGCTGCGACGGCCCCGTGATGTCCTGCGTGATCGTCTCGCAGGTCCCCCTCGACCGGCTGGACGGCGCCCGCGTCGCCCTCGGCTCCACCTCGCGCACGTCCGTCCGCCTCGCCCAGCTGCTCCTGGCGGAACGCTTCGGCGTACAGCCCGACTACTACACCTGCCCGCCCGACCTCAGCCTGATGATGCAGGAGGCGGAGGCCGCGGTCCTGATCGGCGACGCGGCCCTGCGCGCCAACCTGATCGACGGCCCGCGTTACGGCCTCGAGGTCCACGACCTCGGACAGCTGTGGAAGGAGTGGACCGGCCTCCCCTTCGTCTTCGCCGTCTGGGCGGCCCGCCGCGACTACGCCGCCCGTGAACCGGTGATCACCCGCCAGGTCCACGAGGCCTTCCTGGCCTCCCGCAACCTCTCGCTGGAGGAGGTCACCAAGGTCGCCGAACAGGCCGCCCGCTGGGAAGCCTTCGACGAGCAGACCCTCGCCCAGTACTTCACCACCCTCGACTTCAGCTTCGGCCCCGACCAACTGGCAGCGGTCACGGAGTTCGCCCGCAGAACCGGCCCGACGACGGGCTTCCCGGCCGACGTGCGGGTGGAGCTGCTGGGTTCGTAGCCGCACCCGCGTACGGCGGGAAGGGGACGGGGTGGGGGGTGTCCGCCCGCAGCGTCCGGCACCGTGACACCGAGCGCTCGTCGGAAACGGATGGCCGGACCGAGGACGGACACCCCCCACCCCGGCCCCGACGTGGAACCGGCCGCAGGCGAGGACCGCAACCACCCACCGGACGGTGACGGGCCGCCGCAGGCAAAAAAGGGGCGCGGGGAACGGCGCGCCCAGCCACGACGAACCCGCAGCCGAACGACGACCCAGCGCCGCAGGCACCCGCGGGAACGGCGCGCCCAGCCTCAACGAAACCCGCAGCCGACAACGAACCCGGCGCCGCAGGCACCCGCGGGGAACGGCGCGCCCAGCCTCAACGAAACCCGCAGCCGAACGACACCCAGCGCCGCAGGCACCCGCGGGAACGGCGCGCCCAGCCACGACGAACCCGCACCCGACAACGAACCCGGCGCCGCAGGCACCCCGCCCAGCCGCCGGCAGGCGCCTTGCCCCGCTTCGGCCGCGCCGACCCCGATGCCTTCACGCCCCCGTCACTCCCACCGGCTGCCGTGGTCACTACTGTGGCTGCGACAGCGAACGACGAGGACCCCACCACATCGCTCCCCCGGCCCGCGACGCGGCGTGACGGGGGTGACGGCGTGCGGGGAGCGGCAACCGGCTCGTGAGGGTGGAGACGGACGCGGCCGCAGGGGCCGACGGGGAGGATGACGACCATGCAGACGCTGGTCACGGTCGTGCGTGAGGGCGGTGAGCCGCAGGACGTCGTTGTCGTCACGGATGACACGGCCACGGCCGGCGACGTCGCCGAGGCACTGTCGACGGCCACCGGCGCGACCGTCGTGGCGCACGGGGGCACAGCCGGCAACGTGGTGCCCCTGCACCCGACGCCGGTGGCAGGCATGCCGGGCTACGGGACGGCTGTGGCGACCGCGCCGGTGCTGTGGGCCGACGGCGTGCCGTGCGATCCGGCGGTGCCCGCGACCACCGTGCTGCGCGACGGCATGCGGGTCTCGGTGGACGACTCCATAGGTCCGCTGCTGCGCAAGGGCGAGCCGGTCGGGCAGTACGAGCTGCGGGTGGCCGCGGGGCCGGGTTCGGGCCGCGTGGTCCGGCTCGGCGTCGGCGCCGCCACCGCCGGCGCGGCCCCGACCTGCTCGCTGCCGCTGCCGGACAGCTCGCTGCCGCAGGTCGCGCTGCGCCTCACCATCGACCTGCAGGGCGACGTCACGCTCGCACCGGAGGGCGAGGCGCAGGTCCGGCTCGACGACGAGACGGTGACCGGCAGGACGATGTGGCCGCTCGGCGGCGTCGTACGGGTCGGTGACTCGCTGCTGGTCCTGGACCGGGTGGTCGAACCGGACGCGCATCTGTCCCCGATGAGCGAGGGCGGCCTCGCCTACAACCGTCCGCCCAGGCTCTCCCCGCTGCGCCCGCGCCGCCGGCTGGTCGTGCCGGTGCCGCCCACCAAGGGCGAACGGGCCCGGTTCCAGTTCATCATGGCGTTCATGCCGCTGCTGTTCGGCGTGGGCATGTACTTCCTCACCAAGCAGATCTACATGCTGCTGTTCTGCCTGATGAGCCCGATGATGATGCTGGGCCAGTGGCTCAGCGAGAACCGTGAGGGCAAGAAGAAGCACAAGACCTCCCTCAGGCAGTACAAGAAGGACCTCGCCGCGCACGAGGCAGAACTGGCCGTCGTCGCCAAGGACGAGCAGCGCGCCCGCCGCGAGGACAGCCCCGACCCGGCCGAGATCCTGCTCTTCGCGACCGGGCCGCGCCGCCGTCTGTGGGAGCGCCGGCTGACCGACCCGGACGCCATGCAGCTGCGCGTCGGTGTGGGCGGCCTGCCGTCCGACGTCGAACTGGTCCTGGGCCGCGGTGGTTCGGGCTACGACGAGGACCGACCGGAACCGCCCCTGCTGACGGATGTGCCCGTCACCCTGCCCTTCAGCCGGCTGGGAGTGGTCGGCGTCGCCGGGGACCGGGCGCGTGCGATGGCCACCGCCCGCTGGCTGAGCGTGCAGGCCGCGGTGCTGCACAGCCCCCGGGACCTGTCCTTGGTCTCGCTCGCCGCGACCCCGGCCGCCGGCGCCGAGTGGCACTGGGTGCACTGGCTGCCGCACACCAACCCCGACCAGGGGCAGGACTGCATCGCCCTGGTCGGCTTCGACTCCGAGGGCATCACCCGCCGTGTCAACGAGCTGCTGAACGAGCTGGCCCGCCGCAAGGCCGCCCGCGAGCAGAACAACATGACCGGCCAGCTGTACCCGGACCCCACCGTCCTGCTGGTTCTCGACGGCGCCCGGCTGCTGCGCCGTGTTCCCGGTGTTCCCCAACTCCTCACGGAGGGACCGCAGTACGGCATCGTCGCCCTGTGCATCGACGAGGACGAGCGGCTGCTGCCCGAGGAGTGCAAGGCGGTCGTCGCCTGGTCGCCGGACGCCGCCCACCACGTCCGGGTCCGCGGCTACGGCCTGGAGTCCGCCGGTGAGGTGCTCGCCGACCAGGTCAGCTACGAGTGGTGCGAGCTGCTCGCCCGTTCCCTGGCACCTGTGCGTGACGTCAGCCGGGACGACGCCGACGCGGCCCTGCCCACCTCGGCGCGGCTGCTGAACCTGCTCAACATGCCCAACCCGACGGGCGCCGACGTGGAACGCATCTGGCAGTCGGGCGGTTCGACGACGTCCGCGCCGATCGGTGTCGCCGCCGACGGCCCGTTCGTGCTCGACATCCGCCGGGACGGGCCGCACGCCCTGGTCGCGGGTACCACCGGTGCCGGTAAGTCCGAGCTGCTCCAGACGATCATCGCCTCGCTGGCGGTGGCCAACCGCCCGGACGCGCTGAACTACGTCCTCATCGACTACAAGGGCGGCAGCGCCTTCATGGACTGCGCCCGGCTGCCGCACACCGTCGGCATGGTCAGCGACCTCGACGCCCACCTCACCGAGCGCGCCCTGGCCTCCCTGGCTGCCGAACTGCACCGCCGCGAACGGATCCTGTTCGACGCGGCCGCCAAGGACATCGAGGACTACAACGACACCCGCAAGCTCCGGCCCGAGCTGGAGCCGATGCCCCGACTGGTGCTGGTGATCGACGAGTTCGCGTCCCTGGTCGCCGAACTCCCCGACTTCATCGCCGGTCTGGTCGACATCGCCCGACGGGGCCGCTCGCTCGGCGTGCACCTGATCCTGGCCACCCAGCGCCCGGCGGGTGTGGTCAGCGCCGACATCCGCGCCAACACCAACCTGCGGATCGCGCTGCGGGTGACGGACGCCTCCGAGTCGATGGACGTAATCGACGCCCCCGACTCGGGCGCGATCGCCAAGTCCACGCCCGGCCGCATGTACGTCCGCTCCGGCGCCCAGTCCCTCGTCGGTGTGCAGTCCGCCCGTATCGGTGGCCGCCGGCCGGCGACCGGACAGACCGGCCCGAAGGCCACGCTGACGGCGCTGGCCTGGAACTCCTACGCCCGCCCGCTGCCCCGGCGGCAGGAGGCCGAGGACGACGGCACGATGGTGACCGACCTGGCCGTCCTGGTCGACGCGGTGCGCGAGGGCTCCGAGCGGATGGGCTTCGGCAAGCAGCGCAGCCCGTGGCTGGAGCCGCTGGCCGAGCAGGTCACGCTGGACCAGCTCGTCGCGTACGGCGAGGCCCCGCAGGCCGGCACGGACGTCGCGCCGATCCCGTACGGCCTGGTCGACCTGCCCGCCCACCAGAGCCGCAAGCCGCTCTCCCTGGACCTGGTGCACGGCGAGCACACCCTGCTGCTCGGCGGTGCCCGCTCCGGCCGCTCCACCGCGCTGCGCACGCTGGCCGGTTCGCTGGCCCGCTCCACGTCCCCGCACGAGGTGCACGTCTACGGCATCGACTGCGGCTCCAACGCCCTGCTGCCGCTGATGCGGCTGCCGCACGTCGGCGCGATCGTCACACGTGACGAACCGGACCGGGTGCGCCGTCTGATCGAGCGCCTGCTGGCCGAGATCGCGCGCCGCCAGCAGCTGCTGGCGATGGAGGGCGCGTCCAGCGCTGCCGAGCAGCGCGCGGGTGCCACCCCTGAGGAGCGGCTGCCCTGGATGGTGCTGCTGCTCGACAGCTGGGAGGGCTTCGCTTCGAGCTTCGAGGGCTACAACTACGGTCAGTTGCTCGAGTCGGCCCAGCGAATCTTCCGTGAAGGTTCGGCGGTGGGCCTGAAGGTGGTCATGACGGCCGACCGCACCGGTCTGAGCGGCCATGTCTCCTCGGCGTTCGCCGACCGTCTGGTGATGCGTTTCGCCGACCCGAACGACTACTCCACGGCCGGTCTGCAGGCCCGCGAGGTGCCGAAGAACATGCCTCCCGGCCGCGCCCTGCGCCTCACCGACACGGGCGTCGACGAGACGCAGATCGGGCTGCTCGGCGAGGACCCGGCGGGCCAGGCGCAGGTGCGTGCGCTGCGCGAGATCGCCGAGGAGGTGCGGAGCCGTTACGGCCGTGTCCCGGCGGGCCGCCGGCCGCTGCGGGTGGACGCGCTGCCGTCCCGGATCACGGCGACGGAAGCGCTGGCGCTGGACCCGGAGTTCGCACCGGCGTCTCCGCTCTGGGCGCTCATCGGCGTCGGCGGAGACGAACTGCACCCCGTCGGTATCGACCTGGAGGAGAACGGCCCCGGTTTCGTCATCGCCGGCCCGCCGAAGTCCGGCCGCTCGACGATCCTGCTGGCCGCCACCGAGTCGCTGCTGCGCTCCGGTACTCCGGTCGTCCTGGTCACCCCGCGCCGCTCGCCGCTGCGCGAACTGGAGGGCCGGGACGGGGTGCTCGGCGTCCTGAACGCCGACAGCCGCGAGGACGACCTCGAGGAGCTGGTGGCCAAGGCCCCGAACGGTTCGTACGTCGTCGTCGCCGACGACGCCGAACTCCTCTACGACACACGCCTGGACGAGGCGTTGGAGACCGTCGTACGCAAGGGTGCCGACGGCGGTATCGGCCTCATCGCGGCCGGTACGACGGACAGCCTGTCGGGCCAGTACCGCGGCTTCGCCGTCGAGGCGCGCAAGTCCCGCAACGGCCTGCTGCTGACGCCCCAGACCCCGTCCGAGGGCGAACTGTTCGGCATCCGCCTTCCCGCGAACAGCGGTGGCGGCCCGGCCGGCAGCGGCCTCTTCATCGCGGGCGGCACGTACATGCCGGTACAGGGTGTGATGCACGGCTGACGCCGACCGGTCGGATACGTCTGCGGGCCCCCCGCTCCGAGGAGCGGGGGGCCCGCAGTGTTGCTCGACCGCCTGGGATCAGGTGGCGCGCTCGATGTTGTCGGCGCTGGTGTTGGCGGACTTGCTGGCGTCGTTCAGCGTGTCGACCCACTTCTCGAAGGTCGGCTTCACGTTGTGCCAGTCGTCGCGGAACCGGTCGGCCTTCGGGCCCTTCCAGTAGCCCGTGCTGTCCGCGGTCGACGACTCCAGGTCCTTGATGAGGGCCTGCAAGTCGTGCGCCTTGCGCGCGTACAGCTTGGACAAGTCCCGGAGCCGCCCGAGATCTGCACCGCGATCCATAGCGATCCTCCCCGTGTAGTTCTGAAGCAAAAGCGGACTACCCGTTTGCAACAGTGGACGCTACCGCACCACCCGTAGTTCCCGTCCAGCGCTGCTGGAGATCCGAACATCCTGTGAATGAACGGTGTGTGCGGCCCGGGGGCCGAACCGGGCGCGATGTGGTACGTCGGTATGCTGAGGCCGTTGAAACACCGGGGGAGACTGCTATGGCAAATCCTGACATTCAGGAACTCAACCAGCGCGCCGGACAGTTGAGGGCACTCGCCGACCACATCGACTCGATCGTCGACGCCGCGAAGAACCACAGCACCACCGGAATGAAGACCTGGTCGGGTCCGAACGCGGACGAGGTGCGGGGCAAGCTGAAGACGTGGCACACCACCTGCGCGTCCGTCGCCAAGACGCTGCGTGACGAGGCCCATCAGTGCACTCAGGACGCCAAGGACCTGCAGGACAAGAAGAAGTAGCCGGAGCGCCCGCTCCCCGAGAGGAACCCACGACCAGTGCCTTCGTACGACAGCTCCCGTGCCCGTTTCCGCCTGGCCGACCGGCACGTCGCCGTGTTCGCCCACCTCCTGGAGGGCGAGACGCCGCCCGAGGAACTGTGGGAGTCGCTCGTCGAGCTCCAGCGCATCGGTCTGGTGGGCGAGGAGGGCGAACTGGCACCGCTGCTGCGCGACCTGCTGGGCGCGCTCGCCGACCCGATGCTGCTGGTCCAGGTCGAGGTCACCGGCGAGCACGGCCCGGTCAATCACGGTGTGGTCGTCGGCCAGGAGGCGGTGTTCTCGCACGACGGCTGGCCGGGCGACGAGGAGTCCGAGTACGTCTCCATCGAGCCCAACACGCTGGTCTGGGAACTGGCCCGCAAGGTCAACCTGCACCGCGGCGACAAGCCGGAGGAGGGGGCCGAAGAGGTCCGCCTCGCCACGACGATGGCCGCGCTGGACGCGGCGTTCGTCGCCCTGGAGGAGCCGGGTGCCGACGACGACGCCGCGCGGGAGAACGTCCGCAAGGCCCTCGTGGAGGCGGACCCCGCCCTGCGGGACCCGGACCTCGGCCGCTTCCTGGAACTGGTCGTCTCGCTGAACGCCACCTGGCGCATCACGACGGCCTGGGACGGCCGTCACGAGGGCCAGGAGTCCACGATGATCCGCGCCCTCGCGGTCTGGGACTGCGGCCCCCTCGGCTACTGGATCCGCGAACAGCCCGAAGAGCCCATCATGCCGGGCCAGGTGGGCCCCGACACGGCGCTGGTCCTGGCGAAGTCCACAGCGGGCAAGGTCTGGGAAAAGATCACCGACCTGCTGCCGGACAGGGAGGAACTGAACATCCAGGGCGAGTGAAGCGGAACGCCTTTCAACCATGAGGAACGTCAACCCGGACGACCTGGACCAGCTCGCCACTCTGCTGGACGGCCGAGGCGGCGTGCAGCCCAAGTTGGACGAGGCATTCAGCAGGGCTGCGCAGTTGGGAGTCAGTTCCAAGCTGACCGCTCTGAAGCCCATGCGGAGCTGGGTGTCCGACACGGCACCGGATCTGCGCCGGCGGTCCGCGATCGCCCGCCTGGAGGACGGAGACCCGGAAGCGGGCCTGCGCTGGGCGGGGTTCGATCCCAAGGACATCCTCAAGGCCGGCATCTATCTGAAGGCACCCGGGGTGCTGCTCATCGCCAACGCGATGGCCACCAGTGGTGACGCCAAGGCGGAGGTGTTCCGGCGCAGGTCGCGGGAGTCCCTCGACGACTGGGTCGACCGCCTGAGGGCTCACGGCATCGCCCAGATTCCGGCGCTCAAGCCGTACGAGAGCGAGATCGCCGAGATTCTCGGCGACGTCGGAGACGTGACGTCGACGATCGGCCACGGAGGAACGGCCGCCTTCCATGCCGTGAACCTCACCAAGGTCCTCGTGGGCAACTCGCTGGCCCAGGGCTTTCTGAAGACGCAGAAACTCAAGGCGGCCGCCTTCCTGCGCTGGCTGCCCATGCGCTACAGCTGGATGCCGGCCCGGGTCGGGGTGTGGGGGCGTTCGCTCCAGCAGTTCAGCCCTGTCATTCGATCGCTGTCGGCGCCAGGACAGTGGCTGCCGAGCAAGTTGGGGGCCTTGGCATCGGGTAGTGCCACGTTCCAGCGAGCCAGTGGCCTGCCCGTGGTCGGCACACGCATCAGCCAGGAGATCGGCGCCGGATACGACGCGCTGATGCGCAGCGGCATGATGACCAACCCCCTTGTAGGCAGATTCAGCGCCGCGGACATGGTGACCGCGCTGGTGGGTTCCGACAAGATCGCCAAAATGTACGGCGGTCTGACCCACGCCGGTCAGATCCCGGGGCGTGCCGCCCAGGCCAGCCTGTGGAAGGTGGCCGGAAACGTCTACGCCGACCAACGCCTCGTCGGCACCGGGCGGCTCGCGGCGATGGGGAGGGGGCTGAAGTTCGCCGGCCGGGCGGGCGGCCTGCTGCGCGGTGTGGGCATCGTGGGCGGAGTGGCCTCGACCGGCTACAGCGTCGCCAACGTCGTGGCCCAGGGCAACCCGGTCGACGCCTTCAAGAAGAAGGGAGCGGGATACGTCGCCGACGTCGCCGAGGTCGGCTTCAACGCGTCGTTGACCGCCGCCACGGTGGCACCCAACCCGTTCACCATCGGTGCGGTCGCCGTCACGGGGGCCGTGTACGCGGGTGCCAAGGTCGTCGAGCACTGGGACGACATCAAGAAGGGCGCGGGGAAGGCCGCGGACTGGGTCGGCGGCAAAGCCAAGGACCTGGG
This sequence comes from Streptomyces sp. NPDC104814, assembly GCF_055583185.1. Classification (NCBI taxonomy): domain Bacteria; kingdom Bacillati; phylum Actinomycetota; class Actinomycetes; order Kitasatosporales; family Streptomycetaceae; genus Streptomyces; species Streptomyces sp. NPDC104814. The sequence goes on from NZ_JBVJOL010000005.1 coordinate 100,212, forward strand.
GAAGAGCATCGCGAAATCCAAAGCCAACCCGATGAACTGGTTCTAGTCGGTACCGGTGTCCACCCATTGCAAGCGCCAGGGAAAGATCCTCAGTGACTGATTTCGAATTCGACCTCTCTCCGATCACGACGCGTGACGCACAGGGGTACCGGGGGCATGTCGGACCGTTCGGAGACGTGGATGTGCGGTCGGTACTGACTTCCGGCACGACCCAGCACAACCAGACGGTGCTGACGGGAGAACAGTTCCCGGAGGCCGTGTTCAGCGGCGGCGGGAGCGGGGGCGTGCCGTCGCTGGACGGGGGGTGGCTTCGGGTCGACGGCGTCCCCGTGCGTATCGACCTCCGTGTCAAAGGAGTACGTAAGGGCTCCCGCTGGCTGGACATGTGGTACCTCGACCGGCAGTACAGCTACAGGTCGGCCGGCCAGGGCAAGCAGGCGGTACTGACCAGGGGACCGGCCACCGTCACCATCGACCGCGCCGTGGGCAAGCCCGGGGTCGAGCGCGTGGGCAAGGCGTTGGGCGGCGCGGACGTGACGGACCTGGCCATCGCCCTCGTCCTCGAACAGGTCGACACGTCCTGCCTGACACTGACAGGAGCGCTGCTAACCATTCCCAGAAACTTCCTCATGGGCAACGGGCGGGACGAGGGGTGACCGGTGACGACTGCTTCTCCCACAGAAGAACATTCGGCTGACCGGACGCCGCCGTGGGCGCCCCCTGGCCGGTCCCGGCGCTGGCCCGGCACCCTCGGTGTTCTTCTCGTCGCCCCGTCGGCGCTGACCGGCTGTGCCTGGCTTGCTCAGCGGCAGGGGACGTTCCTCGTCCTCGTCGGGGCGTTGACGGCCCTGCTCGTGCTCGTCGTCGCGTGGGCCATGTGCGGCGCCGGCCCCGGTACGTTCGTGGCGGTCCTCGGCTTCGCCTTCACGCTCTTCTGGGGCCCCGCCATGAACGACTACGTCCTCGACCACCGTGGCGTGCGGCACGACGCCGTCGTCGTCGACACCGGCTCGTACTACCGCAAGCACGGTGACGGGCGCACCTGCACCGTGGTGCCCACCGACTCCGGCCGGCGTCTCTCCTACGACGTCGACGACACCCACGGCTGCGCCGACGGCCTCCGACGCGGCAGCCGTGTCACGCTCGTCGTCGACCCCGAGGGCTGGCTGGCACCCCGGCTCGGCAGCGAGGTCAAGGGCCTGGCGCCGTACGAGGTGTGGACGTCCGCGGGGCTGTTCGCCGGCATGGAGGCGTTCATCCTGTACGGGCGGCTGCGCCGGCGCCGCCCGTGACCGCGCCTCAGAACCAGTTCATCGGATTGGCCTTGGACTTGGCGATGCTCTTCCCCAGGTCCTTGGCCTTGTTGCCGACCCAGTCGGCGGCCTTGCCGGCGCCTTCCTTGATGTCGTCCCAGTGCTGGACGATCTTCGCGCCGCCATAGACGATGCCCGTCCCGACCGCCAGACCGATGGTGATCGGGTTCGGGGCGACCATGGCCGCCGTCAGCGACGCGTTGAAGCCGACCTCGGCCACGTCGGCGACGTAGGCCGCGCCCTTCTTCTTGAACGCGTCGACCGGATTGCCCTGCGAGATGACGTTGGCGGCGCTGAAGGCGGTCGAGGCCACGCCGCCGACGATGCCGGCCCCGCGCAGGAACCCCGCCGTCTTGGCGGCGGCGCCGAGCCCCGTACGCAGCGCCCCCGCGCCACGCGCTGCATCGGTGGCCTCGGCCACGGAGTTGGCGAACCGCTGGCTGTTGGCCGCCTTGGTGAACACCTTCACCAGGCTCGCGTTGCCCGCACGGGCGACGGCCTGGCCGGAGTGCGTGAAGCCGCCGTACATCTTGGCGACGTCGTCCGAACCGACCAGGAAGTCGATGACGCCGTTGGCACGCAGGGTGTTCATCAACGGCGTGGCACGGGCCCAGTTGTACCCCTGACCGATGAGGTCGCCGCGCAGACCGCTGGTGAGCGGGATGCGGGAGAGGTTCTGGTACGCGGTGCTGCGCCCGAAAAGACTGCCGAGCTGCCCGGGCAGCCAGCTCCCGGGCGCGCTCAGGGAACGGATCTTCGGCGCCCACTTGATGAGACCGTTGCCGGCGGATCGTATGAGTCCGCTCCTGGAGCCCCGCAGGACCACGCCGAGCCGGGTCTTCCAGACGCGCAGCGCACCGGCCTTGAAGGAGTTGCCGAGCAGGACCTTGGTGAGCGAGGTGCCCTGGATGGTGACGACCGCGGTCGCCGCGGTCACGGATCCCCAGTCGCCGTAGAGACCGATCATCGAGGCGATCGTCGCCTCGTGCGGCTGGAGTCCGGGGATCTGGGAGATGGCGTGGGCCTCGAGCCGCTGGATCCAGTCGGCCAGCGACTCGTCGGGCTGCCGCTTGAACTTGTAGGCGTTCGGGTCGTCACTGGCGGCGACCGAGTTCGCCAGGAGCAGGGCGTCGGGACCGAGGCCCTCGCCCTTGTACTTCTCGATGTCCTTGGGGCTGAAACCGGCCCACAGCAGCCCCGCCTGGGGATCACCGCTCTCCAGGCGGGCGAAGATCGCGCGCTTGCGCAGGTCGGGAGCGGTGTCCGTGACCCAGCTGCGCAGGGGCTTGAGGGAGGCCACCTTGCTGGAGACGCCGAGCCGGGACGCTCTGGTGAACGCCTCGTCCAGCTTGTCCTGCATGCCACCTCGGCCGTCGAGCAGCTTCGCGAGCTGGTCGAGGTCGTCCGGATTGACGTTCCTCATGCCCATGATTCATCCCCCATTGCCTGCGTCCCCGGAATCCGTTGCCGAGGGAACCGAATCGCTTTCATGCCGCGGAGGGCACCGCCCGTGCCGTGCGCGGTCCTGTCGCCTTCACCACCGTGGACTCACCCGGCCCGCAGCAGCGCGTAGGCGAAGACCAGGCGCCGGTCCAGCCACGCCGCCCGGACGAGGAACCTGCGGTCACCGGTCGACGTCAGAACCAGCTCACCCTCCGAATTCCACTCCAGGGGCCGCGACGTGCCCGGCTGATCGCCGCCTTCGGCGCCCATGTCGGCCACCGCCTGCACGACTCCGAGCAGCAGCTTGCCGGCGCCGCGCTGAATCATCTCCTTGCGGCTGCCGGAGGCCCACTCCGCGCTGCTCACGATCTCGGCGTGCCCCGGCTGGTCGATGCGCCACGTCGGCTTGAGGGCGTGCTTGAGGGGCGGGATGCGCCGGATCGTGCCGATGACCTGGCCCTGACCATCGCGGACGGCATGGTGGCGCTCACCCTTCACGTCCTGGGGTTCGTCGACCGAGCAGAGCAGCCGCTGACCCTGCGCGTCCTCGTACAGGCGCAGGTCGCCCGCCCGTGCCGGTGGCTGCGGAGGGAAGAAGGCGCAGGGCGCGTTGACCCGCTGGGCGCCGCCCCCATGGGGGACGCGGAAGGCACGCAGGCCGAGCACGGCGTGCTTGCGCTGTGCGCCCGCCGGCCGTTCCTCGTCGGTGATGGCGAACTCCCACGCGCCGGTCCAGGGGACAGCGGGGACGGGGGGCTCGTCGACGTGCTTGTTCTTGCCGAACACCAGGGCCTCTCCAGGTCGCTGCGGGGACTGGTCCGACCATAGCCGCAGCCGCTCGCGGCGAGGCGCGAGCGGCCGCGTGACTACGCGCTCGTCCGTGTCAGCCGTACCGCCTTCTCCGTCAGCTGGGACACCGTGAACTGCACTCCCGCGAACTCCACCGGGTCGCCGACGCGGGCGTCCTTGTAGTTGGCCACGGGCAGCGCCGCGCAGACTCCGCCGAAGCCCGCGACGCCGGTGTCCGTGTCGATGTAGGAGACCCGGACCGACAGGCCGGTCGGGAAGCTCCACACGCCGCCGTTGCGCAGTACGGAGAGGGTCTGGCCGCGGGGCGGGAAGCCCTTGCTCGCCGCGGCCAGGACGGACGGGTTGTTCGAGAAGCACAGGCCGTTGTCGGCCTCGCCGCCGGCCGGCTTCAGCGAGCGGGGCGCGGCGACGGCCGCCGCCTTGTCCTTCGCGTCCACCGGTTCGAGGACCACGCGGTAGGAGCAGATCTGGGAGACCGTGAAGGCGTGTCCCGCGGCCGTGATCCGCTGCCCGGTGCGTACGGTCTGCTGCCGCTGACCCGTCTGGTACTTCGCGCCGTCGCGCAGGACGGCCGTACGGCTCGTGCCGTCGGCGTCCGCGGCGGTGTACTGCACGCCCCCGCCGCCGGGGAGGCGGAAGCCGCCGCCGCGCAGGACGTGCAGCCCGTCCGCCGGCGCCTGACCCACGCACACCGGGCCCTTGTCCGCGGCCGGTGCTGCCGTCGGCTGCTCGTGACCGCCGTCCCCGGAGCCGCCGCATCCCGCCAGCGCCAGCAGCGCCACGACACCCACGGTGGTGTGGCTAGAGACCCGCCTGAACACCACTGTCCTCCTCGCCGCCGCCTTGCACGCGCTCCAGTACGACACGGGTACGGTAGTCGACCTCCGCGACCCGCCAGCTGTCGCCGGTGATCTCCACGACGTCCCCGGGAGTGAGGTCGTCGTAGGCCGCGACGAGGCGGCCCTCGCAGCTGACCTTGATCTGACCGTGCACCGAAGGCTGCGCGAAGATGCTCGCCACGACCCGGTGCTGCCGTCCCTCGTGCTCGACGGTGTAGGGCCGGTGGTAGCGCAGCGGCCAGCGCCCGGCGACCTCGAAGGGGTATTTCACATGCGGTCGGTCAGGGAGCATCGAACGCCTCGGGGCCTTGGAAGTACTTGTTGAACTGGTCCTGCGACACGGTGATGGGCGGGTAGCTGGAGCCCCAGGGGTTGCCGAGGATGATCTTGCCGTCGTCGGTGAAGCCGCGGACGTAGTAGGCGTGGTTGGTGCAGTAGGACGGTTCCCACTCGGGCGGGTGGTTCTTCTCCAGGCTCTCGTCGTCCGGGGTGGAGACGGTGACGACCTTGCCGGAGTCGAAGGCCTTCTTCAGTGAGCCGATGTTCTTGTCGTCGTGCTCGCCGATGCCCAGGAAGCCGCCGGTGGTGAGGTCCTCGCCCTCCTTGCCGGTGAGGTAGGGGGAGGACTTCTTCGGGTCGTCGCCCTCGATGCCGCCGTAGCCGCGCTCGCCGTCGCCGTCGTCCGAGTAGACCATCGCGAAGGCCTTCTCGTAGTACGCCGGCCAGGACTCACCGTTGCCGTACGTGCTGATCGGGTTGCCGTTCTGGTCCGTCGGCAGATCGGCGGTCATGGTGACCCACTGGTAGTTGCCGGACTTGTCCCAGACGCGGACGCTGACCGTACCGTTGGGGTTCTGCTTGATGCCGTCCTGGACGAACTTCGGGTCCTTCTGGGCCAGGCCGGCCAGCGAGGCGACGTACCAGCAGTCGCCGAACTGGTGCTGGTTGACGTCGTCGGCGGAGACGCCGTCCTTGAACAGCGGATCGCTCGGGGTCGCCCAGTGGATGCCGCTGTTGCTCTGTCCGTTCTGGTTGTTGCCGCCGTCCTCGTACGCCCCGGTGTTGGTGAACGTCGGCTGCATGCCGGGGAAGGCGGCCTGGAACTTCGGGACGTTCTCGGGGCTGATCTTCGCCAGCATCTTGCTGAGGGTGTCCCGGCGCCTGTCCTCCGGGAGGCCGTTCTCGTCGAACGGGTTCCACATGGAGTCGTCGGTGGTCGTCAGCAGCTGGTTGTAGAAGGCGAGGTCCTTCGGGGAGGCCTTCGTCATCAGTGCGTCGAGTTCGGCGGCGGTCAGCCCGTCGAGCTCGCCGGAGATCTTCTCCAGGTCGTCCCGGTTGCCGTTGGTGCCGAAGTCCTTGCCCTGCAGCTCCTGCAGGTGGCGCAGCGCGTCGTCGATCTTCTTCGGGTCGGGCGGCTGCTCGTCGAGGAAGAGGGTGGCGTCGCCGACCGGGTAGCCACGCTGCTCCAGCTCCTGCAACCCTTCGAGCTGCTTGATACGGCGCTTCATCGACGCCTGCATGTCACCGAGCTCACCGCTGAGCGCACCCGGCAGGCGCCCGCGTCCGAAGAACGAGGGCATCGGTACGACGTCGCCGACCAGGTCCTGCAGGTCCGGGTTGCGGGAGGCGGTCTGGCCGGGCGGCAGGTTCTGCTGGGCCGTGGTGAGGAGCACGGCGAGACGGGAGTGCAGCTTGCCGGAGTTACGGGCGAGCGCGTCCAGGTCGTTCGCGAGCGTGGTCAGTTTGCCGGCGTCGAATCCACGGAAGGCCATCAGTTGCCGCCCGATCCGGCCTTGGCCTTGTCCTTCTCCTTGGCCTGCCGGTCCAGTTCGTCCGCCTGGCTCTCCCAGCGGGTGGCGTCCGCCAGCAGGGAGGTGCCCATCCCGTTCAGCGTGCTCTGCCGCTGCTTCAGCTTGCCGGTGCAGTCGTCGGCGAAGGGGCCCTGCCAGATCGCGCCCTCGTCGCCACCGGTACGGAAGGCGTCGGCGCGCGGGCCGGCCCGCTTCACCACGTCGTCCAGATACGGTCCGAGCTGCCGTGCCAGCGACCGCGCCTCACGCGCGCAGGCCCGCAGCTGCTCGGCCTTCTTCTTCAACTCGGCGCCGTCGTCGGCGGTCGGGCCCACGTCTGTCTTCCTCCCCGTCGGCTGCCGATCGTCGTCGTGTGATCGGCAGCACTGCTGGGGCAGCATATGAGGGCCCGCACGAGCCGCCCCCACCGGCACCGCGAATCTCCCCGACCAGCCACGGCGCCACCACAAAAACTCCGCGAACCTCTCACGCGGGGCGGGGGGCGGCGTCCAGTGCCGGGCGTCGGGTGGCGAGTGGGCGAGCCCCTACTCGTACCCACCGTTGCGCGGGTGCGGGCGCATGAGCGCGAACGGCGCGGTGGCGAGGGCTCCGCCCAGGGTGAGCGCGGAGGTGTCGACCGCTTCGAAGAGCAGGGCGAGCGCGAAATCCACGGCGTCTGCCGGGCCCGCCACGGAGACGGTCCGCAGCGACCTGTCACGGGGCGAATCGGGCGAGCCGGGTACGACAGTGATCTCCACACCGTCACGGCTGAGGAGAGCACCCTTGCCCAGCCCCAGCGACGTGTACGAGCAGGTCCGGCCGCGATGCTCCATCTTCAGGGCCCGGGCGTCCTTCTTGATGGCACGCGCATTGTGGCGAAGTGTCACGTCCTCCCCGCCGACGGTCAGCTGCCCCTCGGCGAGCGAGGGGAATCCGGACCCGAGGCCCGAGAACTCCACGTGCGGCAACCTCTCACCGAAGAGCTCGGCGAAGCCACGAAAGGCCCCCGGTGTGCCGTTGCGACGCTGCACGGTCGTATGCCCGAAGTCGCCCAACCGGCCCCGCCAACCGGTGTACGCCGAATCCTTGAACGGTTCGAGGGTGTACGTCTGCTGTTCCATGGGAGTCTGCCTCAGTCCTGTGTGATCGCTGTTCGTTTCGACCGAGACGGCTAGAACCAGTTCATCGGGTTGGCGGCGTGAGCCAGCTTCTTCGCTCCGCCGGTGAGCTTACCGACCTGCTTCCCCGTCCACTCGGCCGCAGTCCTGGCCCCGTTCTTGACGTCGTCCCAGTGCTCCACCACTTTCGCTCCCGCGTATACCGCGCCGAAAACGGCGGCCGCTCCGATCGTGAACGGATTGGGGCATACGGTCGCTGCCGTGAGGGAGGCGTTGAACCCGAACTCGGCGACGTCGGCCACATAACCGGCGCCTTCCTTACGATTCCCGAAGTGCTTGAGTGGATTTCCCTGGGTGTACAGGTTGTAACCGCTGTAGGCGGTGGAGGCCACCCCGCTGGCGATGCCGAACGTCCGCATGCCGCCGGCGACACGAAAGGCGTTGCCCACTCCCTCCAACAACGACGCACCCCGGCCCACCTCGGCGGCGCGCGCGGCGACGTAGGTGCTCCTGGTCACCTTGTACAGGCTGGCCTGGGCGGCCCGGGTGACCGGTTGCCCCGAGTGAGTGAAGCCGCCGTAGATGCGAGCCAGGGTGTCATTGCCGACCAGGCTCGTGACCAGCCGGTTCGCGCTCCAGCCGCCGACCGACGCCCGGGCGGCCCCACTCCTGAGAACCCGGTCCCAGGCGTCGCCCAGGTAGCCGGAGACGGAGTTGCGGATGAAAGGAATGCGGTTGGCGTTGCGGAACAGAGAACTGCTCGAAGCCAGGCCGGCCAAGCGACTGGGCAGCCAGGTGCCCGGCGCGGAAAGGGATTTGATGGTGGGCTGAAGGGTTTCGAGGCGGGTGGCCCAGACCTCCGCCTGCGGAAGGGGGAGACGCCTGACGAGCGTGTCCGCCGACCAGCGCTTGAGGGACATGCCCCAGCCGCGCGCGAACGAGTTGCCCACGACTACGCGGGTCAGGTTTCCCCCGTGGAGAATGGCGCGGGTTCCGAAATCGATCGTGCCCGTGACGTCGCCGTACAGGCCGATCAGATTCTTGATCTGCGTCTCATAGGGCCGCAGGGCGGGGATCTGCGCAATGGCATTCGCTCGAATGCGGTCCGCCTAGTCGTGTGCGGACTCGCCTTTCTGCCGCCGGAAGAACTCCGCCTTCGGGTCACCGCTGACAGCCATGGCGTACGCGAGGATGAGCGATTCCGGTGACAGCAGCCCGGCACCCGCCTCGGCGATGTCGCCCGGCCCGAAGCCCGCCCATTGAAGGCCGGCCGTCGGATCGCCGTTCTCGAAACGGGCGTACACCGCGCGCCGTCTGAGATCCCGTGCGGTGTCGGTCGACCACGACCGCATCGGCCTCATGGTGGCCAGCTTGCTGGTGACACCCAGCCGCGCAGCACGAGTGAAGGCCTCGTCGAGTCTGTCGGCCACCCCGCCCCTGCCGTCCAGGAGCTTTGCCAACTGGTCAAGGTCGTCGGGGTTCACCACTCGCACGCAAGGCTCCCTTCCGAGGGCAGGAGTCCGATCAAGACGGTCAACGCTATCGGCGGACTCCGTGGACCTCAGCCCCGCCGTCCTGTTCCAGGGCGTGGACACGGGCGACCTGTCGCTGCGCGGTGCCCCGATCTCGGCCCCGGGGCGTTTGATGGACCGGCTGGGCGACCAGGGGTCACACGTCGACCGTACCGGTGAACGTCAGGCCCTGGTTCGCGGCGTGGAGCCGGCCGCTCGCCAGGCCCGGTTTGACGACCCGGGCCGAGCGGTCGTCGCTGTCGGTGGCTTCCGGGTAGATCCGCCAGCCCCGCTGTGCCAGGTGGTCGGTGCTCAGCTTGAGCAGGCGGTCGTTGGACCGGGTCTCCTGCGGGTCCCAGCCCGCGACGCGGACCGAGGGGGCGGACGGTGCGCCGAACTCGTCGTTCGGGTAGACCGCCTTGGCGGTCGCCGCCTTGATGGCCGCGCGGATCTCGGCGGCGACGGCCTGCTGGCTCCTTTCGATGGCCTGCCGGGCGCCCGTCACGGGGTCTCCACCAGACCGTGGAAGGAAACGGCGGCCTTCTGCGCCGAGAAGGCACCGCCGCCGAGCCCGTCCTTGGCCGCGTGGAAGGTGGCCTCGGATTCCGACTCCGCCTCGGTGCGCATACGTTCGTCGACCGCCCAGCCGGTGGCTCGCAACCGGGAGACGAGCGCGTCGGCCAGCTCGCTCCCCGACCGGGAGTCCGAGGCGTCGAACGCGGTGAGGGCGACGGCGTCCGCCGCGATGACGGACGGCAGATCCATGACCGTCGCGCCCGGCAGAACGCTCTGGATGGCCGACGTGACCTCTTCGGTCAGGGCTGTGCGGTTGTTCCGTTCGGACACGGTGACTTCCCCTAGCTCTACGAGACGAAGTTGATGACGGAGTCGACGACGTCGCCGCCCTTGCTCAGTGCCTTCTTCCCGGTGTCCAGACCGCTGGCGAGCATATCTCCGCCCTTGTCCACGGTCTGATCGACAGCATCGTCCACGGAGTTGACGATGTCGGCGCCACCGCGGGCGAAGGACTCCCCGGTCGACTGGAAGGACTTGGCGATGTCCTGCGCGTTCTTGAACGCGTGGGTGGGGTGCACCAAGCTGTCTCCGAGACCGCTCGCGAGGTCACCGCCGGTGTCGAGGACGCTGCCCGCCATGTCGCCTCCGGCGGAGAAGACGCGGCCGGCGTCCCTGCCGAGGCCGTCGGCCAGGGCGGAGGCGTCGGCGGAGATGCTGTCCGCGCCGTCCCGGAGAATGCCGAACAACTGGCGGGTGTTGTTCTGCAGGCGATCCAACTCCAGCACCTTGACCACGGGCCAAGTGACGACGTTCAGTGTGGCCTTGGAGGCGTTGGCAGCGGTGGCCGCGGCGCCGGCCGCCACCCAGTCGGGGGCGCCGTGGTCCTTGGCGGCCTTGTAGGCCTGCTTGTACGCGAGCCGGGACGCGAGCGTCGTGATCTCGCCCATGAGCTCGTCCGGCTTCACGCGGTCGAGCATGTTGTATTTGTTCAGTACCGCGTTGAGCGGGAGCGCGATATCGGCGAAACCGCTCCTGCCGTTGAGCAGGCTCTGCACAATGGGGTCCAGATCGCCGCCCATCTTGTTGACCACCTCGGGCGGCACCTTCTTGTGGAGAAAGCCGACCAGGTCGCGTAGCTCCGAGGCGCCGGGCATCTCTTCGTCGAGGGTGGTGTGCTCGAAGGTCAGGGCTTTGGAGCCTCCGAAGAAGATACCCCGCATGTTTGTGAGGGCTTCGGTGCCTTCTTTGTAGTACTGGGAGTGGCCCGTGGCACCGTCCGTCTCGAGCCGTGTGATGTCCTTGAAGTCGGCTGGGTCGTCGCCATGCCCCTGTGTATACGAGACGAAATCCTGTGGGGCGCGCATGGCGTAGAACTTGGTGTTCGGCATGTGGAAGTCGGCGACCGAGTGAATGTTGGGTCCCAGGCCGGGACTTCCCATGAAGGTGACGTTATCGATGTTGGTGAGCCCGTTCTGAAGGGCCTTGCTGGTAACGAGGGTGCCATAACTGTGTGCGAAGATGCTCGTCTTCGCGTCCGGCCTCAGATTCACCGCGATGCCCTGGCGGAAGGCGTTCAGCTGCCGTCCGCCGACTTCCGCCTTCTGCGGGTCGACGGAGTCGCCGAGCTCCGGTGTGTCGTAGCCGAGCCAGCTGACCACAGCGGTGTCAGGCTGCTCGAAGCCCTTTTTGTCCGTCGTCAGTGCATAGCCGCCGGAAGAGAAGCCGTTGAAGTTGTCTAGGCGGTTGGTGATGCCGGGAACGCGGAACGCCACGTTGGTGGCGGTCTCGAGGTCACCGACGACTTCTGCGACCCGGCCGTCGGGATACGGCGACGCCTTCGGGTCCGCGGTCGATCCGAACTTCGTATCGAAAACAAGGAACTGACGGGGGACGTCTGCCTCTACCGGCCTGTTGGTCTTGGGATCGATGAACTTCTTCACGCGTGGGCTGAGGAAGCTGCGGAGCGTCTCTACGCGATCCTTGGTCCGCTTGTAGGCGGGGTCGTCCTCCGTCATGGTCTTGAAGCGTTCGGATTCTTCCTGGAACTCCTTCTGAATGGAAACCCGGTTGGCGGCGAAGCGCACATTGACGGGAGCGCCGTCAAGATTTCCCACGAGGTCCGGATTTGTTACTGCAAGGGCTGCCTGCTGTTCCGGTGAGAGCGTGCCGAAGTAGTCCTTCACGGCCTGGGCCTGTTCCTGCGGTGTGCCGTCCCGGTGCGCGGCGATGACGGCCTTGAGGCCCGACTCGAACTCTTTCCCGGCGCCCGGTTTCCGGGCGAGGGACGTCGGCAGGCCGAATGCGGAGAGGGAATCGAAAGGAGACTCGGCAGGCGCTCTGAGGATATGAGCTCGTCTGCGCAGATCGGCGGCTGTTTCACCTAACCAGGTGGCGATCGCAGGCAACCCGGACAGCTCATCGGTGACACCCAGGGTGGAGGCCCGCAACTTCAGATGAGGTATTTCTCCCGCCTTGCTGTCCAGGGACTTCGCAAGCCGGTCGAGCATCTCTGGATCCGCATAAACTAACGCCATGTCTAGTACGCTGTCCCATCGATAGGCTGCCGGAGCCGGGAATCGGAACCGGCGCCGGTGAATGTGGAGAGATAGCGGGGGATCTTCGTGGGAGCACAGGAAGAGGCGGGAAAGATCCGGCAGCTGGCGGAGGACGTCCGCAAGTTGCTCGACCAGCCGATCGAGATCGCAGCGGACAGGGGCGCCAAAGCTGATGAACGCTGGGCGGGGCCCACGGCCGAGAAGGTGCGGGGCGAGCTGCAGATCAGGAAGGGACGGCTGGGCTCGATGGCCGATGCCCTGGAGAAGTCCGCGACTCAGCGCGGCAAGGAGGGTGACGGCGGCGGGAACTGATCATTCTTGTGCCGCCGTCCGCCGTGTCAGGGTTTGTGCCAGTCGGGGTTGCGCAGACAGTCGGTGACCACGGTCGCGCCGAGAGTCTGGCTGATCTTGCCCGAGGTGAGCTTGAAGGGTGAGGCGGAGATGATGACGTTGCCGTGCATGCCGCTCTTCTTCACCCTCCGCTCGTAGCCGTCCGGTTCGCCGGGCGAGACGGTGGTTCCCTGCTGCACCGTCCACCCGAGGCCGGTCAGATGTCTCACGACCGCCTCCACCAGGTCCTTGGGCCCGCGTTTGTCCGCGGGATCACCTGGGGCGGTCAGGTAGAGCGTGCCCGTGCGCTTGCTGGCGTCCTTGCTGTCGATCCAGTCCCATCCTCCGCAGTCACTGGCGCCGTAACTTTCGTCCAGTTTCACGTGCGGCATCGTGGCCTGCAGGGCACTCGTGACGTCGGGCCGCATGGCCTCGAGAGCATCGGTATAGGTGGGTCCCGATGCTTCTTTCCTGTCCTTGCCGCGTCCCCCCGGCAGTGCCGAGCACCCGGCAATCGTGCTGACGATGGCGACGGCGGCCAGAGCCGTCCTCACCACTTGCTGCGCTCGCATCTGAAGTTCCCCCTGTTGCATGCGGCTGCTCGGGCGGGTCAGGCCCCGAGGCAGGCGGTGTTTCCGGTGAAGGTCAGGCTCTGGTTGGACGCGTTCAGCAGCCCCTCCGCGTAGCCGGCCTTGTCGATCCTCGCGGCCTGGTCGTCGCTGTCGCTCGGCACCGGAGAGATCTTCCAGCCCTGCTTCTCCAGATACGCGGTGCTCTTGGTGAGGAGTTCCTCGTTGGACTGTTTCTCGTCCGGGTCCCAGCCGGCGATACGGACGGTGAACCGGGTGCCGGAGCAGCCGGAGCCGGCGCTCGTCGCGGCGAACTCGTCCTTCGGGTGGACGGCCTTGGGGGTCGCCGCCTTGATCGCGGCGTGCAACTCGGTCGCGAGGGAGGTTTTGACCTGCTCGCTGCTGACGGGTTTCGCCGTATCGCCGCCGTTGCCGCCGCAGGCGGTGAGCGTGAGGGCGGCTGCCGCGGCTAACGCTGCGGTGATCAGCGGGGGACGGAGGTTCACGGTGACTCCAGGGAGGGCGCCCCGGCCGTCGCAGGGACGGGGCGCCCCATTGGTCTCAGTGGTTGACGGACTGGATTTCCTGCACCTTGACGTTCTGCGTGTTGCCGAACGTCCCGTTGGGCATGCTGTGCGGTCCGGGGGCGCCGGTACCGGTCCAGGTGATCTCCCAGGTGACCGTGGCGCGCAGCTGGTACGTGCCGTCGCCCGAGGAACGCAGGTACTTCAGGCCGCACGGCGGTGTCCGGTCGGCCTTGCCCTTGGCGTACGGCTCGCCGATGGAACCGTCGGCGCCGAAGCGGCACTCACCCGAGCCCGGGAAGGTCTCCGCGTCCGGTGTGCCGGGTTCGAGTCTGAGGGAGACGGGCTTGGCGGTCGTGGTGGCCTGGAGGGTGACCCCGCCCACATTGAGGCTGGCGGTGACCTGCACCGGCTGGAACTTCGCCCGGTCCAGCCACGCCCAGGTGTTCAGGTTCACCTTGGTGACGTTCGCGGGCGCGAGGCTGACCTCGGTGTCCGGAAGGTGGATCCGGTTGTAGGCCAGTTCGGCGAGGACCCGCGGGGTGACCGCGTTGGGAACGTCGGGGGTGACGCCGTTCTTCACCCAGAACGGCATCTTGTTGCAGACCTGCGCTTCCGGCTCCATCCACCGGCTCTCGTCACGGACGGCGACCCACCAGGTGCCCTCGTCCGCCTTGTCGAGGTTGTAGTTCTTGTACGTGCCGTCCTTGTAGTCCTGGCGCATCATGCCGACGGCGGCCTTGGCATAGCTGTGCTGGCCCGGCGTGTTGATGGTCTGGTTGTACATGTCCTCCATGTAGGTGGAGAACTCCTGGGCCGTGCGCGGCTCGTACCAGCAGGCGGGCGGCGTCCAGTCGCTGACCGGCGTCACGTTCCCGGTACCGCCGCCGCCCTTGCCGCCGCCTCCGGTACTGCCGGAGAAACGGACCATGGAGACGAGGTCACCCCCGGACCGCCCACCGCTCGACTCCGTCTTGCTTCCGTTGGACGTGCCGGCCGGACCCCATCCCGCCATCGCCGTTCCCGGGATCAGGGCACAGACCCCGGCGATCGCGCCAACGGCAAGCCATCTGCTTCGCCGGCTCAGGGCGTGCATGTCTTGTTCCCCCGTTCGGACTCGAGCTTCGTGGTCTGCCAGACCCCTTGCGGGTTCTTCTCCAGACGCGTGCTGTACAGCACGTACGCGTCCTTGGTGACGGGAGTCTTGTCGACCTTGTTCGTCTTACGGTTCTTGTTGAACGCCTTGCTTTCGTCGGAGCAGTAGGTCACCCCGGCGGTGTTCTTGTCGAACACGCTGATCTTGGGTGCGTAGTAGCGGACCGCGCCCGTGAAGGTGGAGCCGGAGTCGACGATCGTCTTGACCCAGTCCTGGCTGCCCGCCAGAGCCGTACCCACTTGGTAGAACTTCAGGGCGGCATCCTCGGGATCACCGTGAACGACGGCATGGGTGACCGCGGTCTGGGCGTGGCCGGCGTCGGCCAGGACCGCGTCCTTCGTGGCATCGCCCGTCTTCCAGCCCTCGAACGACTCCGTGACGTCACCCGGCAGTGTGAGGTCGGGACGGGCGGGCCCGGCTGAGGGAGTCGGCGAAGCCTTCGTCGGCTCCCCCTTGTCCGCGCCTGCGATCGTGTCGTTGCCCTTTGACTTATCCCCGCTCCCGCATGCCGTCAGCAGCAGAGCTGCGGTTGCGGCGAGCGCGGCAGCAACGGGCAGAGTACGGCGGTTCACGGTCAGCTCCCAGTGGGGCGAGGGTCAAGTCAGGGACAGGGACGTTACCGGTGTGCTTCTCGGTTTCGCCAGAGCGAATCCGGTGAAGCGCCCGCAAGCCGCCCACGGCGGCCCCGTGCCGACGAGCCTTCCGGGTGGGGCCATGGACGCGCATGAGTATCCGTACTCATGTGCCTTCCCCGTACGGGAGTTGAGACTGTCGGGGTGTTCGAGACCACTGCCCGGAGCTCAGCCCGGCCGCGCGTTGTGTGCCCTGAGAGGCGTCGTGTTCAGCTTCGCGTCGCCCGGTGTTCCGTTCGCGATGGCCACTCCGTTCACCGAGAAGTGCACGACCGCGAGGGCGTCGGCGCGTACGGCCTCGGTGCGCAGCCCACCTCGACCGGCGTCACCGGCTTCCGTGCGCGGGCGTGTTCATGCCCGATCCGCCCCGCTGTGAGTGAACCGTGCAGAAATGATGCGTGGCCGGTGACGAAGAAACACCGGTCTGCGGGGAGTGCCTGTCGACGGGGGCGGCCGCGTCTTCGCTGCCGCACAGCGGGGGGACGGGGCAGGACCCATTGTTCAACGGCACGTCGTACGGCCGCGGTTGCAGAAGTGCAAGGCGACACCTCCACTCCAGGAGGGAACCGGCTCGCCTTGAGGGCCTTATGTGCGGCTGATACCGTGCGATCGCTTGACACTCGCCCTCGCGCAGGTTAAACGCGCTGATCCGAGAGGATCTCTGGCGAAGTGTCCGGATTGCAATGAATGCAAAGAAGTTGGCCGACAACAGCTTGGGTGTACGGGGAGCGGTTGCGTGAAGATCCAGGAGCGTACGGGGGCGGGCGCGGGACGTTCCGCGGCTCCGGCTCAGGCGTCGGTCGGGGACCGGCTTCCCACGCCGCCGCGGGAGCGCAAGCCGGCGCTCGCGGCGCTCGCGGTGCTGCTGATCCTGGTGGGCGCGCTCGGGGCGACCATGCTCGTGCTGCGCGCCGGGGACCGGATCGAGGTCGTCAAGGTGACCAAGGACATCCAGGCCGGTGAGTCCGTCGGCACGGACAACACGACCTCCGTGATGGTCGCCGCCGACGACACCATCCACTACGTCAAGTGGGAGCAGCTCAAGGCGCTCGGCAAGCTCAAGGCCAAGTCCACCATCTACGCGGGCACGGTCGTCGTAGGAGACATGTTCGCCGAGAAGGCCGAGGTCCCCGCCGGCAAGGCCTCCGTGGGGCTCGCGCTGAAGGAGGGCCAGTACCCCTCCAACATCAAGGCCGGTGACCACGTCGCCGTCTACAACGTGGACGCCTCCGGCTCCACCTCCTCCGGCAAGACCGGCACCGGTTCGTCCTCGTCGTCCTCCGGTGGCCCGCTCGTGCCGAACGCGCTCGTCAACGACGTCAAGGACAACGGCGACGCCACCGTCAGCACCGGCAACCTCTCGCTGACGCTCCTCGTCGACCAGGCCGACGCCGCCGCCGTGGCGCGTGCCGCCTCGGCGAACGCCGTCGCCGTCGTGCGCGTTCCCGGCAACTAGAAGGCGGCACCCGACCCATGGCCCTCATCGCCCTCGCCGCCGACAAGGGTTCCCCCGGCGTCACCACCGCGGCCGTCGCCCTCGCGGCGGTCTGGCCGCGGCGTGTGCTGCTGGCCGAGACCGACCCGGCCGGCGGTGACCTCGTCTACCGCAGCGCCGCCGCGCACGGCGGGCCGCTCAATCCGAACCTCGGCATGCTGTCGATCGCCGCGACCGCCCGCCGCGGCCTCGTCCCCGACCAGCTGTGGGACCACGTCCAGCCGCTCAGCGGCGGCCTGGAGGTCCTCGTCGGCCTCGGTGTCGCCGAGCAGGCCGCGGGTCTGACCGGTCTGTGGCCGACCCTCGGGCACGCCTTCGCCTCGCTCGCGGACTCCCCGCACGCCCCCGCCGACGTCATCGCCGACTGCGGCCGGGTCAGCGGGGACACCCCGGCCGTCGAGCTGTTCCCGCACGCCGCGCTGGTGCTGCTGATCGCGCGTACCGAGGCCGAGTCCCTGGCCCGGGTCCGGGACCGGGCCGCCGCCCTCGCCGCCAAGCTGCACGGCGGGCCGCGCGGGACCGCGAGCCTGGCCAACCCGGTGATCGGCGTCGTCCTGGTCGCCGACCCGAACAACGCGGGCAAGCTGGTCAACCAGGTCAACGACATGCTCGTCCACGCGCAGACCGGCGCCCGGGTGGTCGGCACGATCGCCGACGACCCGGCCGGCGCCGAGCAGCTCGCCGGCCGCCGACGCGGCCGCCTCGACAAGTCGCTGCTGATCCGCTCCGCCCGCAAGGTCACCGCCGACCTCTACCAGAGTTACGGCGCCGCCTGGTCCGTACCCGCGAACGGGCCGATGAACGGGCCGATGAGCGGGCACGCGGGGGCCGGGCGATGACCGCTGTCGACCACCAGTTGGTCAAGCGGTTCCGGCAGGACGCCGGTGACCGCATCGCCGAGCAGCGGCGTCTGGACCAGGCGAGCGGTGTCACGCCGATGTCCAGCGAGGACGAGCGGCAGTACGCCCGCGCCGTCATCGCCCAGATACTCGAGGAGTACGCCCGCTCCGAGATCAACGCGGGCCGTACTCCGCTGGACGCGGAGACCGAGGAGCAGTACGCGGCCGCCGTGCACGCCGCACTGTTCGGCGTGGGCCGGCTCCAGCCGCTGCTGGACGATCCGCAGGTCGAGAACATCGACATCAACGGCTGTGACCAGGTCTTCATCGGCTACGCCGACGGCCGGGAGGCCAAGGGGGAGCCGGTCGCCGAGACCGACGAGGAGCTCATCGAGCTGATCCAGGTGCTCGGCGCGTACTCCGGTCTGTCCTCGCGTCCCTTCGACTCCGCGAACCCGCAGCTCGACCTCAGGCTGCCGGACGGTTCGCGTCTGTCGGCCGTGATGGACGTCGCCCGGCGGCCCGCGCTGTCCATCCGCCGGGCCCGCATGGGCAAGGTGTTCATCTCCGACCTGGTCGGTAACGGCACCCTCACCCCGGAGCTGGGGCACTTCCTGGCCTGCGCGGTCCGCGCCCGCAAGAACATCATGATCGCGGGCGCGACCAACGCCGGCAAGACGACGCTGCTGCGCGCCCTCGCCAACGAGATCCCGCCCCACGAGCGCCTCATCACCGTCGAGCGCGCCCTGGAGCTCGGTCTGGACACCTTCCCCGAACTCCATCCCAACGTCGTCGCGTTCGAGGAGCGGCTGCCCAACTCCGAGGGGCAGGGCTCGATTCCCATGGCCGAGCTGGTGCGCCGCTCGCTGCGTATGAACCCCTCCCGGGTCATCGTCGGCGAGGTCCTCGGCGACGAGATCGTCACCATGCTGAACGCGATGTCGCAGGGCAACGACGGCTCGCTGTCCACGATCCACGCCAACAGCTCGCACGAGGTGTTCAACCGCATCTCCACCTACGCCCTGCAGGCCGCCGAGCGGCTGCCGATCGAGGCCAGCCAGATGCTCATCGCGGGCGCGGTGAACTTCGTCGTCTTCATCCAGCGGCGCAACAACTACCAGACGGGCGGCCGCCTGCAGCGCATGGTCACCTCCGTGCGCGAGGTCAACGGCGTCGACGGACGCGTGCTGTCCAGCGAGGTGTTCGCGGAGGCGCCCGACGGCCGGATCGTCCCGCACGCGCCCATCGCCTGCCTGGAGGACCTGATCGCACACGGCTACCAGCCGCACGGAACGTGGGGGTGAGCGCCATGACGACCACCTTGGCCCTCGGCTCGTTCGGCTCCCTCGGCGCGATGGGCGGGCTGTTCTCCACGACCGTCCTGTACGCCCTCGCCTGCGGCGTCGCCGTCGGCGGCGGACTCGCCCTGCTCCTGCTCGCCGTCCGCGGTCTGCCCGCGAAGCCCGAGCACGAGAAGCGGCAGGCGAGCGAGCGCGCGAGCGAGCTGCTGCGGTTCGCCGGGCAGCGCGGCTCGCTCGCCGCGATCGTCGGCCTGGCCGTGCTGCTGCTGACCCGCTGGGTCGTGGCCGGCGCCGCCGCGGCCGTCCTCGTCTTCTTCTGGGACCGCCTCTTCGGCGGCGCGGCGGAGGAACGTGCCGCCATGAAGCGGGTGGAGGCCCTCGCCTCCTGGACGGAGTCGCTGCGCGACACCATCGCCGGCGCGGTCGGCCTGGAACAGGCCATCCCGGCGTCCGCGCGCGCCGCCGCTCCCATTCTGCGCCCGCACCTGGACGCCCTCGTCGACCGGCTGCGCTCGCGCACCCCGCTGCCGGACGCGCTGCAACTGCTCGCCGACGAGATCGACGACGCCTCCGCCGACATCATCGTCGCGGCCCTCATCCTCAACGCCCGTCTGCGCGGCCCCGGTCTGCGGCAGGTGCTCGGCGCGCTCGCCAAGTCGGCGCGCGAGGAGGTCGACATGCGGCAGCGCGTGATGGCGCAGCGCGCCTCGACCCGTCGTTCGGTGCAGATCGTCGTCGCGGTGTCCATCGCGTTCGTGCTCGGCCTGTCCATCTTCAACCGGGACTTCGTCTCGCCCTACGGCACGCCGGTCGGCCAGCTCGTGCTGGCCTGCGTGTGCGGCCTGTTCGCGCTCGGCTTCTGGTGGCTGCGCAAGCTGTCCACCATCGAGACGCCCGAGCGTTTCCTCGTGCGCGACGAGTCGTCGGTGCAGTTCGTCCGTCCCCGCACGCCCGTGCAGCAGCAGGAGGAAGGGGTACGCCGGTGAACCTCACGATGCCGATCGTGGTCGGCGTGGTCTTCGGCCTGGGCGTCTACGCCCTCGTCCGAGCCCTGATGCCGAGCAAGCGCAGCGCGCTCCAGCAGGTCGCGCGGATCGACGCGATGCGGGCGCGCGGCTCGGCGTACGAGACGCAGGCGCGGGCGCAGGAGACCGGCAGGTTCGGCGCGGTCCGCGGCCGGGTCGGCGCCCGGGTCGCGGAGTTCTACCTCCAGCAGGGCTGGGAGCAGCGCTCGCTGCGCGCGGACCTGGCGGTGCTGGACCGCAGCTGGGAGAGGTTCCTGGCGACCAAGGCGCTGCTCGCGGTGGCCGGCCTGTTCTTCGGGCCGTTCCTGTTCGCGGTGGTCTGGACGCTGAATTTCGCCAGCAGCCCGATCATCCCGGTGTGGCTGGCGCTGATGTGCGGCGCGGTGTTCTTCTTCCTGCCCGACCTGGAGGTACGGCGCGACGCCGCCGACAAGCGGCGTGACCTCAGGCGTGTCATCGGGGCGTATCTCGACCTGGTGTCGATGAGCCTGGCCGGCGGCCGGGGTCTGCCCGAGGCGCTGATGGCGGCGGCGGAGGTCTCCGACGGCTGGGCCAACCAGCGCATCAAGTACGCCCTCGCCGACGCCCGGATCACCGGTGTCAGCCAGTGGCAGGCGCTCGGCGCGCTCGGCGAGGAACTGGGGGTGGAGGAGCTGAAGGACCTCTCGGCCTCCCTGGCCCTGGTCGCCGACGACGGCGCGAAGGTCCGCGAGTCCCTGGCCTCCCGGGCCGAGACGATGCGCCACCGCGAGCTCTCCGAGATCGAGGGCAGCGCGGGTGAGAAGTCGCAGTCGATGCTCGTCGCCCAGCTGCTGCTGTGCGCGGGATTCCTGGTGTTCCTGATCTTCCCGGCGGCGATGCGGGTGTTCCAGGTCTGACACGTCTGACGTCAAAGACGACCCAAGTCTAATGTTTGCCAGCCTTCGACAGGCTCTCGAGAGGACAACTCACCATGAACGGACGGAACTTCTCCACCGGCATCCCGGCGGTGGACTTCCTGGTCACCTTCCTGCGCGGCCGCGTCGAGCGCGCCCGCTCCGGCGAGCTGGACCGCGGTGCGTCCGCGGTCGAGTGGGTCATCATCTCCGCGGTCGTCGTGGCGATCGTCGGCGTGGTGGCCGCGATCATCAACGCCGCGCTGAGCGAGGGCGCCAACAAGGTCGGTGACTGCATCAAGGGTGCGGACGCGGGCAAGACCTGCTGAGCGCCTTCACTACGGGGTTGACGGGGAGACACGTGGGCGTGGGCGGATGGATGCGCCGCAGGATGTCGGCCGTACGCGAGGCGGCGGCCCGGCGCGGCGACTCCGGCATGACGGCGATCGAGTTCGTGCTGCTCACCCCCGTCCTGTTCTTCATGATCTTCGCGACGGTGCAGTTCGCGCTGTACTTCTTCGCCGACCATGTGGCCCAGGCAGCCGCCCAGGCCGGTGCCCGCAAGGCCCGTGCGACGGCGCACGACGAGCCGGGCGCGTGGCGGGGCAAGGCGCGTGACGTGGTCGACGACTACATCCGCCAGCTCGGCCCGCAGCTGGTGCTGTCGCCGGACGTGAAGCTGATCCAGCCGGAGCAGAACACGGTCGGCGTGGAGATCTCGGCCCGCATCCCGACGGTGTTCCCCGGCCTGGACCTCACGGTGCACGCGCAGTCGGCGGGGCCGGTGGAGCGGTTCGTACGGGAGGGGGAGAGGTAGATGGGCTCCCTGCGGAAACGCCTGCGGCGCGAGAACCGGGGCCTGGCCCTGGTCGACGACTGGGGCCTGTGCACGGCCGAGGACCGGGGCCTGTGCACGGTCGAAGACAGCGGCCTGCGTACGGCCGACGACCGGGGCCTGCCCACGGTCGAAGTCCGAGGCCTGTGCGCTGCCGACGACCGGGGTCTGTCCACGGTCGAGGTCGTGATCCTGGCCCCCGTGATGATCCTCTTCATCCTCGTCCTGGTCGCCTTCGGGCAGTTGGTCGAGGGGCGCGGCGCGATCGACGGCGCGGCCCGGGACGCGGCGCGCGCGGGTTCCATCCAGAAGGACCACGGCACGGCCATGGCGGAGGCGCGCAAGGCGGCGGAGGCGGATCTGGCGGACGTCTGCTCCGGCCCGGTGTCGGTCGTGCAGACCAGCCAGGGCTTCGCCCCGGACACCATCTTCACGGTCGAGGTCAGCTGTCAGGTGCGGGGCCTGGCGATGCTCGGCCTGAACGTGCCGACGACCCTGACGGCGAGCTTCAGCTCCCCGCTGGACCCGTTCCGGAGGTCGGCGTGAAGCGGTGGTGGCAGCGGCGTCTCGCCCGCCTGGACGACCGGGGCTCGGGCGCCGGCGCGGTGATCATCTTCGCGCTGGTCTTCCTGGCGCTGTCGGCGTTCGTCATCGACGGCGGCCTGTCCATCTCCAAGCGGGAGCGGGCGGCCGACATCGCGGAACAGGCGGCGCGGTACGCCGCGCAGGACATCGACAAGGAAGCCCTCTACGACAACGTGGGCGGCCCGGCACCGATCAACTACCAGAACTGCGACGCCCGGGTGAAGGCCTTCGCCCGCGAGATGGACATGACCGGCGCGGACATCGCCGCGACCCACTGCGTGGCAGCCGACGCCCAGCAGGTCGAGGTCGAGGTCCAGCTGACGTACAGCCCGGTCTTCACCGGCATGTTCTACGGCGGCGACGTGGTGGTCCACGGCCGGTCGGTGGCGGAGAACGAGGTGGGCTGACGTGCCCTTCCTGCTGTCCCTTTGTGAACGATCCCCCCTCGGAGGTTACGACCCGATGCGCACACGCACGACGGCGGCCGCGGCTGCCCTGACGACGACGGCGGTTCTGCTGCTGTCCGCCTGCGGCGGCGGCTCGGACTCCGGCGGCAACGACAAGATCGCCGGCGCGGACACGGACGCGTCGGCAAGCGCGTCACCGACACCTTCGGCGAGCGCGGACGGGATCCAGCGGCCGGAGATCAAGTTGCCGGGCGACATCCAGAACGTCTTCGAAGGGGGGACGACGGGGGATCCGAAGAAGGACGCGGTACTGGCGGACAACGAGCGGCGGATCAACTCGATCACCGAGGCGATCACCGTGGACGCCAAGGAGCATCCGGCTCTGAAGTTCTACTCCAAGGACGGCGCTCTTCTGTCCTCCGCCGCCTTCATCAAGGGTTTCTACGACAAGAACCGCAGCTACGCGGGCAAGGCCCGCTACTACGACCGCGAGGTGAAGATCCTCTCGGATGGCGCCGCGGCGGTGTCGTACTGCGAGGACGGTACGCAGACCTTCCCCAAGGATCGCAAGACCGGCAAGGTGGACCGGTCCGTCAAGGGCTCGGCCAGCGATTACGTCTTCTACAACACCCGGCTGGAGCGCAATGCCCAGGGTGTCTGGCAGACCACGAGCGTGTCCTCCACCGAAGCGGCGAAGAGGTGCATGTGATGCGGAACAAGGCGGTCACCCGGCTGCTGTTCGTCCCGGCGATAGCGGTCGCGCTGACGGCGGTGCCGTCCCAGGCCTTCGCCGGCGGTGGCATCGGCGGTGGCGGAACCCATGAGGGCAGCGCCAGCGGCTCGTCGCAGGACGGTGTCATCCGGGCACAGACGAAGGTCACCACGACGGTGAACGGCGGCGGTTCCCACTCCGCCAAGACGGGGACCCTCACGCCCAGCAACAGCACCTGGACACCGCCCGCCTGCTGGTACGAGCCCTCGTTCTCACCCAAGGAGATCGAGTCGACGGTCAAGGCGTTCCGGAGCCTCGACGGACTGCCCTTCTTCGGCGGCATCGGCCAGGCGGTCGGCGACATGCTCGACGCGTACTACAAGGACGGCGATCCCTACAAGGACTACAACCTGGATCAGCAGGGCAAGGGGATGTTCTGGGCGGCGGTGAAGAACCCGAACCGCCTGGACGACCCGGAGGCCAACGCCTGCAACAAGCTGCCCTTCTGGGTCCCCAACGGCCAGCCCCCGAAGGAACCACTCGCCGTTTCACCCAAGGTCCTCGCCGAGTACGCCTACGACGAGCTGCCCATTCCCGGAACCGACGTCAAGATGGCGCCGGCCGGGACCTCGACGGTGAATCTGCCGACCTGGATCTGGCTGAACAAGGCCGACTTCCATCCGGTCTCCGTCACCGCCAGCCTCCCCGGCACGGGCCTGTCGGCCACCACCACCGCCGAACCGCTCTCCCTGCACATCGACCCCGGCACCAGCGACGCCGAGACCTTCCCCGCGTCCGGAGACTGCATGTTCGTCAACGGCGCCATCGGCGAGGAATACACGAAGGGCAAGGCGAACGAGACCCCGCCCTGCGGCGTCCGCTACCTCCGTTCGACCGGGGCGAACGGTTCCTACGCCATGAAGGCCACGGTCACCTGGAAGATCACCTGGACCAGCACCACGGAATCCGGTGTGCATCCGCTGCCCAGCGGCACCTTCGGCGACACGAAAAACGTCACCGTCCGTGAGATCCAGTCCGTGAACCGCTGAGCGAGCAGGGCCGGAAGGAACCCATGCTGTACGAAGAGAAGATCACCAAGACCTGGCTGGCGATCACCACCGTGCTGTACCTGGTCGGTATCGCCGCCATGGGCGCGGGCAGCCTGCCCGGCGACTTCGGCCTGTGGCTCGGACTGTCGGCGATGTTCCTGGTGCTGATCTGGGTGCCGTTCAACGCCGTACCGCTGTCGAAGTACTTCTTCAACCGCATCCGGATCGACGCGCAGACCCTGCGCGTCGGCCGGGAGCGGATCGCCCTCGCGGACCTCGACCCCGCCGGCGTGCACGCGGCGTCCCGGCAGGCGGTGCCGACGGCTCCGCAGCGCTACGCGACGTCGCTGAACACCAACGCACCGGTCGAGGCCCGACTGGTCGGCGGCGGCTGGAGCGTGCCCATGGGAATGGACAGCGTGGTCCTCACCACCCGCCGCGGCGAGGCCCTGACCATCGCCACCCGCGACCGCACGGCGTTCCTGGCGGCCCTGGGTGCCGCCGTCGGGGCGCGGTGAGCCGGTGAGCGGCATGCCGTTCACGACGGGCGCGGCCGGTGAGGGCCGCCGGCTCACGGCGGTGTGCCTGGACGCCTTCCTCGCCGCGGCCGTCGGTCTCGGGGCCGCGGCCGCCATCGGAGTGCGCAGCGGCGAGACGGCGGCCCTGCATCTGATCCCGGGTGCCGGTGCGGCCGTCCTCGCCGTCTCCTTCACCAATCATGTCCTGCTCACCTGGGCGACCCGCGCGAGCCTCGGCAAACTGGCCGCCGGACTGCGGGTGGTGCGGGACACGGACAGCGGCCGCGCCGGCCCCGCCCGCCTCGCGGCACGGTGGCTGTGGGGTCTCGCCTGGGCCGTCCTCGCCGTACCCCTGCATGTGGCCACCGACAGCGATGTGGGGCAGCAGGACGCGATGGGGCTGCGCGTGGTGCGGCGGCCGGACGGTGTCTGACGTGACGGAGGTGTGGTGTGTTCGGCCGCAACAGAAGCGAAGCGGCGGTCGCGCCGGTTTCGGCGCGGAGGACGGCAGCACCGGACCGCCGCACACCCCGAAGCCGGTCACCTGGCCGGCCGGTGACGAAGTGGCGCTGACCGCAGAACAGTTGGGCGGCGTCCGGGCGTGTCTGCCCGAGGCCGGACGGCCGGGCCGGCGGTCGGCCTTCGCGCCGGCCGGGCTGAGGCAGGCGTGAGGGCCGTGGGCGGACAACTCCGGCTTCCGTGGCAAGCGGTGAGCAATCCTCCGGGCAGGCCCTCCGGGTGTGTTCCGGTTCCGTCCCGGTCGCCCGGCGCTGTCAGTCCCAGTCCATAAGATCTCTGTAGTCTCAAACGACCCCTCCCGCACTCGACCCCAGGACATCCGCCATGGCGCGACGCAGGACTTCCAGCTCGACGGGAAGCTCGGGCAATTCGACGGGCCCGCGGAACCGGACTCCGCAGCCGGTGCGGGTGCGTCGGCGTACCTTCGGGGACTTCGTCAAGGCGTTCCTCGCCTTTGTCGCCCTCGTCGCGCTCGTCGTCGGGGTGCCACTCGCGCTGGCCGTGACGGTCGGCTGGCCTCTTCCGCACGGTGTGCCCAGTCTCGACTGGCTCCAGCAGGAGATCACCGTCCAGACGTTCCTGCACATCCTGACCGTCGTCGTCTGGCTCGCGTGGGCGCAGTTCACCGCGTGCGTGCTCGTCGAGGTCAAGGCCGCGGTGTCCGGGGTCGGCGTGCCGGGGCGGGTGCCCGGTGCCGGGCCGAGTCAGCTGCTCGCACGCCAGCTCGTCGCCGCGCTGCTGCTCGTCGGCGCGACCGCCGCCAGCCTCACGCCGGGGCTGTCGCAGCTGAACCACAGCCTGGAGGGCAACCAGAAGCCGGCGGTCGCCGCCGCCCAGCAGACGCCGGGCCTGTTCGCGCAGACGCAGGAGCAGACCGCGAACGCCGCGTCCGCGCTCGCCGAGCAGGCCGCACACGCGCGTGCCGACAGCCAGGCCAGGCACGGGGACACGAAGTACTACCGGATCCAGCCGCCGGAGGGCCGCCACCACGACTCCCTGTGGGAGATCGCGCAGCGTCACCTCGGCGACGGCCGCCGGTACAAGGAGATCTACGAGCTGAACAAGGACCGGATCCAGCCCGACGGCTCCCGGCTGTCCGAGGCCAGCCTCATCCGGCCCGGCTGGATCATGGAGATGCCCGGTGACGCCCGCGGCGGCGACCTCGTCGAGATGCCCGCCGACACCGCCCAGGTCTCGCCCGAGATCCAGCACCAGATCCACGACTACGCCAAGAGCGGCCACCACGCCCAGGGCGGCGACCACGCGCAGGGCGGCGACCACGCGCAGGGCGGCGGCGCCCAGGGCAGCGGCGGCGGTGCCCACGGCGGTGGGCACGTGTCCGTGCCCGAGCAGCGGCCCGGCCCCGGCCCGCAGCACCAGCAGCCGCATCACCAGCAGCACGACCAGCGGCAGCAGGCCGCCGACGACGCCTCCTTCCGGCTCGGCCAGGCCCTCCTCGGCGCCCCCCTGCTCGCCGCCGGTCTGCTCGGCGCCCTCGGCCGGCGCCGCCGGCAGGCGCTGTGGCAGTCGGCGGTCAGCACGGTCCGCGGCCGCGGCATGGAGCCGCCCACGCCGACCGGTGACGCGCTCGACGCCCAGGACGCGCTGCTCGTCGGCGCCGACCCCGAGGGCGTACGCCTCCTCGACCGCTCGCTGCGCGGCCTCGCCGCCGCCCTGGCCGCCGAGTCGCGGCCGCTGCCGGTCGTCTACGCGGCCTGGCTGACCGGCGGCGAACTGCACCTGCAGCTCGCCCAGCCCTCCGGCAAGCCGCCCGCGCCCTGGCAGCTCGGCCAGGACCAGACCTTCTGGGTGCTGTCGGGCAGCGACGCCCGGTCCTACGGCGACACCGACACCGCCGCTCCCTACCCGGGCCTGGTCAGCCTCGGCACCATGGACGACTCCCGGCTCCTGCTCAACCTGGAGGCCGTGCCCGGCATCGTCTCCCTGAGCGGCCGCGAGGCCGACCGGGACGCCGTGTTCGCCTCCGTGGCCGCCGAACTGGCCACCAACGGCTGGTCGGACCGCATGACCATCACCCTCGTCGGCTTCGGCGAGGACCTCACCGCGCTCGCCCCCAACCGGCTGCGCCACCTCGACGGCATCGAGGCCCTGCTGGAGACCATGGAGGCCGAGACCCGGCAGCGGCGCGGCGCCCTCGGTGCCGCCGGCCACGACTCGGTGCTGACCGGCCGTACCGGACCCGCGCAGCACGCCCGCTGGGCGCCGCACCTGGTGCTGCTCGCCGCGCAGCCGTCCGCCGAGGACGCCCGCCGGCTCGCCGAGCTGGCCGCGGACGCCGGCCGCCTCGGCATCGGCTACCTCGTCGGCAGCGAGAGCGGTGAACTGCCCGGCGCCGCCTGGGAGATGGAGATCTCCGGGGACGGCACGCTGCGCGCGCCGCTGCTCGGCCTGGAACTCACCGCGCAGATGCTGCCCGCCGCGCTGCGGAAGGCCGTCGTCGAGCTGTTCGTCAAGGCCGACCCCGAGCACGGCGGTCCGGACGGGCCGACGACCACGCCGCCGTTCCTCGTCGACGTCAGCGAGCAGGGCCGCCCCGCCGTCTACGCCCGCCTCGTCGGGTCGTACGAGATCATCGGTCTTGAGGCGCCCGACGACGAGCGCAGCGCACTGCTGCACGAGGCGCTCGCCCTGCTCCTGCTGCACCGCGAGGGCGTGCACCCGCGTGTGCTGTCCTCCGCGCTGTGGCCGCGCGGTGTCACCGACGACGTCCGCGAGGCGCTGCTGGAGCGGTTGCGCGCCTGGCTCGGTGCCGACCCGGACGGCACACCGCGTCTGACCACCGACGCCACCGGCCGGCTCGTCCTCGCCAAGTCGGTCGTCTCCGACCTGGACGTGCTGCGCTCCCTCTACCACGAGGCCACGCAGGGCCGGGGGGTCGGCAGCCGCGCCGTGCGCGGACGGCTGCTCACCGACGCGCTCGTCCTGGTGCGCGGCCCGCTGCTCGCCGACCGTCCCGCCGGCCGCTACCGCTGGCTGACCCACGAGATCGTGGACGCCCAGCTGCCGCTGCTGGTCGCCGACATCGGGCTCGCGTTGTCCGAGTTCCACCTGGAGAAGGACCGCGCCGAGCGGGCCATCGAGGCGCTGAACGCCGCGCTGCGCACCGCCCCCGACGACGAGCGCCTGTGGCACGAGCTGCTGCGCGCCACCCACGCCACCGGTGACCCGGAGCGGCTCGCGGCGCTCGCAGGCGACCTCGTCGCCCGCAGCGGGGCCCGTGGCGTGCCGCCGCGCACCGAGGCGCTCCTCGACGAGCTGCTGCCGACGTGGCGCGAGGACGCCGCGGCCGTCGGATGAGCGACCTGATCCTGGCCGCCGTCGCCGCGCTGTGGGGTGCGGTGGCGGGGTCACGGCTGCCCCGGGCGGCGTACCGCTTCGGCGTGCCCTCCGCCGCGGAGGGCGAGGAGCAGCAGGCGTGGCGGCGGGAGTGTCCGCAGGGGCACCCCGTCCGCGGCTGGCTGGGGCCGGCCCGCTGCCGCGCGTGCCCGCCCGCGAACGGCGCCCGGGCGTACGGCCCGCACGCCTGGCGGCCGGCCGTCGTCACCGCCGCGCTGTGCGCCGCGCTCGCCGCCGCCACCGGCACCCGGCCCGAGCTGTTCGTCTGGCTGCTGCTGACGCCCGTCGGTGTCCTGCTCGCCGTGGTCGACCTGCGGGTGCAGCGGCTGCCCGACCCGCTCACCCTGCCCCTCGCGGGCGCCGCCGCCGTCCTGCTGGGCCTGGCCGCGCTGCTGCCCGAGCACGCCGGGCACTGGACGACGGCCCTGCTCGGCGCCCTGGCGCTGGGCGGCGGCTACTTCCTGCTGTTCCTGATCAACCCGGCGGGCATGGCCTTCGGCGATGTGAAGCTGGCGCTCGGCGCGGGCGCCGCGCTCGGCTGGTACGGCTGGCCGACGCTGCTGCTCGGCACCTTCGCCGGGTTCCTGTTCGGCGCGCTGTACGGCGGTTTCCTGGTCGTCGCGCGGGGCGCCGGGCGGCGTACGGCGATCGCGTTCGGGCCGTTCCTGCTCGCGGGGGCGTTCGCGGGGGTGCTGGTGGGGGCGTACACGGCCTGAGGAGCACCCGGCCGGCTCGGGCAAGGGCAAGGTCAGCGCTGTCAGGGTGCTGGCGTACGCTGGTTCGGTCCGTTACACCCCTTATGAAAAGGACGCTCCGGTGACCGAGAAGGCCGACCTCCAGTCCGTCCTCGACCGTGCCGCCGCGGGCGGACGGATCACGCCCGAGGAGGCGCTCGACCTCTACCGCGACGCCCCGCTGCACGCGCTCGGCGCCGCCGCCGACGCCGTGCGGCGCCGCCGGTACGCGGGCACCGAGCACATCGCGACGTACATCATCGAGCGGAACATCAACTACACGAACGTGTGCGTCACGGCGTGCAAGTTCTGCGCCTTCTACGCCGCCCCCAAGGACACGGCCAAGGGCTGGACCCGCGACCTCGACGACATCCTGCGCCGCTGCGCGGAGACCGTGGAGCTGGGCGGCACGCAGATCATGTTCCAGGGCGGCCACCACCCCGACTACGGCGTCGAGTACTACGAGTCGCACTTCAAGGCCATCAAGGACGCCTTCCCGCAGCTGGTGATCCACTCGCTGGGCGCGTCCGAGGTCGAGCACATGGCCCGGATCAGCGGGGTGTCGGTCGAGGAGGCCATCACCCGCATCCACGAGGCCGGCCTCGACTCCTTCGCGGGCGCCGGCGCCGAGCTGCTGCCGGAGCGGCCGCGCAAGGCGATCGCCCCGCTGAAGGAGTCCGGCGAGCGCTGGCTGGAGATCATGGAGACCGCGCACCGGCTGGGCGTGGAGTCGACCTCCACCATGCTGATGGGCACCGGCGAGACCAACGCCGAGCGCATCGAGCACCTGCGGATGATCCGTGACGTCCAGGACCGCACGGGCGGCTTCCGCGCGTTCATCCCGTACACCTACCAGCCGGAGAACAACCACCTGAAGGGCCGCACGCAGGCCACGCTCTTCGAGTACCTGCGGATGATCGCGATCGCCCGTCTCTTCCTCGACAACGTCGCCCACATCCAGGGCTCGTGGCTGACCACCGGCAAGGAGGTCGGCCAGCTCTCCCTGCACTACGGCGCGGACGACCTCGGCTCGATCATGCTGGAGGAGAACGTCGTGTCCTCCGCCGGCGCCAAGCACCGCTCCAACCGCATGGAGATCATCGACCTGATCCGCAAGGCGGACCGCGTCCCGGCGCAGCGCTCGACGACGTACGAGCACCTGGTCGTGCACGACGACCCGGCGAACGACCCCGTAGACGACCGCGTGGTCTCCCACATCTCCTCCACCGCGATCGAGGGCGGCACGGCTCATCCGGAACTGAAGCTGCTCACGTCCAACTGACGCCGCGATGCTGACGATTCACGCCGACTCCCGGGGCCGCGCGCTGGTCGTGCAGGGCGAGTGGATCGCCGCCGCCGGGCCCTTGGAGGAGGTCCGCGCCGCGCATCCGCGGGCGCGGGTGCGCGAGTGGCCCGGCATCCTCACTCCGGGGCTGGTCAACCTGTACGGCAACGAGCTGCTGGAGGAGGCCTACCATCCGGACCCGCGCGAGGCGGACGAGCTGGGCACGGAGCCGCTGACCGGTGACGCGGCGGCGAGGCTCGCCCTGGACGACGCCCGCTGGGGTGCGAGCGCCCGGCGGGGAGTGCAGCGCATGCTGGCGCACGGCACGGTCGCGGCCGCCTGCGAGCCGCTGCGCAACCGTGCGGTGCAGGACGCGGTACGGCGCACCGGGCTGGGCGTGGTGGGCCGGGTCGGCAGGCCGCAGGGGCGTGCGTCCCTCGATCCGTACGCGTGCGGGGCGCCCGTGGAGTTCGCGCCCGAGCGGGAGGCCGGCTCGGCCGCCCGGTTCGCGGTGTTCGACGTACGGGACGAGACGGAGCTGCTGGAACGCGGCGCGGGGACCTGCGTGGCGACCGTCGTCGCGGGCCGGCTGGTGTACCGGCGCCGCTGACCATCCCCCAGGGTGCGGGTGCGGGTGCGGGTGCGGGTGCGGGTGCGGGTGCGTGGGGGACGTGGCGGCACGCCAGAAGCCGACGCTTCCACCCGCAGGCCCCCCTGCCACAATGGTCCGGTGACCCGCGCATCCCTGGACAAGCAGCCGCACGAAGTCGCTTCGATGTTCGACGACGTGGCGGACCGGTACGACCTGACCAACGACGTGCTGTCCCTGGGGCAGGACCGCCGCTGGCGCAAGGAGGTGGCCAAGGCGGTCGACGCCCGGCCCGCGCAGAAGGTGCTGGACCTGGCCGCCGGTACGGCGACCTCCTCGCTGCCGTTCGCGCAGACCGGCGCCTATGTCGTCCCCTGCGACTTCTCCCTGGGCATGCTCCAGGCCGGCAAGCGCAAGCGCTCGTGGCTGCCCTTCACCGCCGGGGACGCGACGAAGCTGCCGTTCAAGGACGACACCTTCGACGCGGTGACGATCTCCTTCGGGCTGCGCAATGTGCAGGACTTCGACACGGCCCTGCGGGAGATGCACCGGGTGACCCGGCCCGGCGGGCGGATCGTCATCTGCGAGTTCTCGCACCCGACGTGGGCGCCCTTCCGGACCGTCTACACCGAGTACCTGATGCGCGCGCTGCCGCCGGTCGCCCGCGCGGTGTCCTCCAGCCCGGACGCGTATGTGTACCTCGCCGAGTCCATCCGTGCCTGGCCGGACCAGCCCGCCCTCGCCGAGCACCTGCGCAAGGCCGGCTGGACGAAGGTGGCCTGGCGCAACCTGACCGGGGGCGTGGTGGCGCTGCACCGGGGCTTCAAGGAGAGCTGAGCCCTCCCGGCGGTTCCGGGGGCCGGTGGGGGAGGGGCGGCCCGGCGGCCGGTGGGGACGGTGCGTCCGGCAGCCGGTGGCGGAGGTGCCGCCGGCCGCCCGTGGCGGAGGTACGGTCCGGCGGCCGGTCAGTGGCCGATCACCGCGTACGGGCCGCCCGGTTCGTCCAGTTCCCGTTGCAGCCCGCCGTGCGGCGGCTGCGGCAGGCGCGGCTCGTGCACCCCCGCTCCGCCGCCTCCCTCGCCCTCGCCGAGGTCGAACCACACGGTGACCACGGCCCCGCGCGGCACCTCGACTCCGGGCGGCGGGTACTGCCGTACGACGTAGTCGACGACGGTCCTGCGGAAGTCGGGCCGGTCGGGAGCGGCGAGCAGCACCCCGTGCGCGGTGGCTCTCTCGCGCGCGTCGACGGCCATCAGACCGACGAGCCTGGGCACACGGACTTCCGGTGTTCTGGGTGTTATCGGCACAGATGTCACCCCCAGCGGTACTGGCAGGGTAACCGCCCGGAGGTGCCCACCGGAAGCGTCGTGTCGCAGTCCGTAGTGACCTGTTACCGAGAGTTACAGGTCGAGTCGGTAGCAGTGCCCCTCGCGCTCCGACTTCGGCGTGGTGAAGGTCTCCGCCAGCCGCATCCCCAGCCGCTGCGTGACCGCGATCGAGCGGGCGTTGCGGGCGTCGACCATGGCGACAACGCCGCCCACGCCCGCCGCGCGCACCCGCTCCAGCGTCATGAGCGCGGCCGCGGTGACGTACCCCTTGCCCCAGTGCTCCCGGCCCAGCCGCCAGCCGATCTCGATCTCACCGGCCGGTCCCCAGGCGTGCGGCCAAGGCTGGGCGCCGGTGAAACCGATGGCCCGGTCCTGCTCGTCCACCAGCGTCCACAGGCAGAAGCCGCGCTCGGCGTCGTGTCTGCGCTGGCGGGCGGTGAGTTCCTCGTAGACGGACAGCTCGGCGGGTCTGCCGCCGTGGAACTCCATGACGTCCGGGTGGGCGAAGGCCCGGTGCCAGGCCACCGCGTCCTCGTCGGTGGGGACACGCAGCCGTACCACGGGCAGAGTTCGGTTCACGGGGCAGCCCTTCAGCCGATTGATCAATGCTGCTGAATAGACTGCCCATGTCCCGTGCCGCTCGGCACACAGATTTCAGACTTGGGGAGATCCCGCCGTGAGTGTCGTGACCGAGCCCCTCTCCGAGAACACCGCCGATGTGATCGTCGTGGGCGCGGGCCCGGCCGGCTCCACGACCGCGTACCACCTGGCCCGGGCCGGGCTGGACGTGCTGCTGCTGGAGAAGACCGCGTTCCCGCGGGAGAAGGTGTGCGGTGACGGCCTCACCCCGCGCGCCGTGAAGCAGCTCGTCGCCATGGGCATCGACATCTCCGAGGAAGCCGGCTGGCTGCGCAACAAGGGTCTGCGCATCATCGGTGGCGGGGTGCGTCTCCAGCTGGACTGGCCGGATCTCGCCTCCTTCCCGGACTACGGTCTGGTCCGCAAGCGCGACGACTTCGACGAGCAGCTGGCCCGCCAGGCCCAGAAGGCGGGCGCGCGCCTCTTCGAGCGCTGCAACGTCTCCGGCCCCATCGTCGACGACCGCACCGGCCGCATCACCGGCGTCACCGCCAAGCTGGGCGAGGAGAAGCGCGAGGTCACCTTCCACGCGCCGCTCGTCGTCGCCGCCGACGGCAACTCCACCCGGCTGTCCCTGGCGATGGGCCTGCACCGCCGCGAGGACCGCCCGATGGGCGTCGCGGTGAGGACGTACTTCGAAAGCCCCCGCCACGACGACGACTACCTGGAGTCCTGGCTGGAACTGTGGGACCGGCGCGGCCCCCAGGACCGGCTGCTGCCCGGCTACGGCTGGATCTTCGGCATGGGCGACGGCACCTCCAACGTCGGCCTGGGCGTGCTCAACACCTCAGACTCCTTCAAGGAGCTGGACTGGCGCGAGGTGCTCAAGGCGTGGTGCGCGTCCATGCCGGAGGACTGGGGCTACACCCCCGACAACATGACCGGCCCGATCCGCGGCGCCGCCCTGCCCATGGCCTTCAACCGCCAGCCGCACTACACCAAGGGCCTGCTGCTCGTCGGCGACGCGGGCGGCCTGGTGAACCCCTTCAACGGCGAGGGCATCGCCTACGCCATGGAGTCCGGGCAGCTCGCCGCCGACGTCATCGTCCAGGCGCACGCCCGTGCCACGCCCGGCCAGCGCGAACTCGCCCTCCAGCGCTACCCGCGCATCCTCAAGGACACCTACGGCGGCTACTACACGCTCGGCCGCGCCTTCGTGAAGCTCATCGGCAACCCCAAGGTCATGCAGATCGCCGCTCAGCGCGGTCTGACCCACCCGGTGCTGATGAAGTTCACCCTCAAGCTGCTCGCCAACCTCACCGACCCCACGGGCGGCGACGCGATGGACCGCATCATCAACGGCCTGAGCAAGGTGGCCCCGAAGGCGTAGCCCTCCGCGCGGACAGCGACAGCCGGCGCTTCCCTCGGGGGCGCCGGCTCTTGCGTCCTGAGTGGCTCCGGCTCTGCTTGCCGGAAGGCGGGGGACGCTGTGCGTGCAGCACGCCGAAGGGCCGCAGTCATAAAGTGACTTGCGGCCCTTCGTCCCTTTTACGGGTGTACGTATGCGTGTGTCAGAGGACGCGCACCGCACCGCTCGGCGGGTCGTACGACAGGTCCCGCTCGACGACGCCCGTGGACGGGTTCTGCGCACCGACGAACATGCCGTCACCGACGTACACAGCCACGTGGTAGGCGCTGCCCGCGCCGCCCCAGTAGAGGATGTCGCCCGGCTGAAGGTTGCTCAGGGAGACCTGGGTGCCGGCGGTCGACTGGTCCTGGGAGACGCGCGGCAGGTCGATGCCGACCTGCTTGAAGGCCGTCTGCACCAGGCCGGAGCAGTCGTAGGCGGACGGGCCGGTGGCGCCGGAGACATAGGCCTTGCCGACCTGCGCCTTGACGAAGTCGACGACGGCGGCGGCCGAACCGGTCGCCGAGGACGAGCTGGTGGAGACGTCGGCGCTCACGGAGGCGGAGAGCGTGGGGCGCTCGGAGCTGCGCGAGGCGCGCTGGGCGGCCTGCTCGGCGGCGGCCTTGCGGGCGGCCTCCTCCTCGGCCTTCTTCTTGGCCTCCGCGGCCTTCTTCTTGGCCTCGGCGAGGTTCTTCTCGGCCTGCTGGGCGGCCTTCGCCGCGGCCGCGTCACGCTCGGCACGCAGCTCGTAGTTCGCGGCGGCCAGCTGGGTGGCCTCAGCGGACTGGGCGACCTGGGCGGAGATGTCCGCCGTCAGGGTGGGCAGTTCAAGGGTCTGCGTCACCGGCTCCGCGGCGTTCGCCGAGGAGGCCGACGCACCGGCGACTGCCAGGGTGCTGAGGACGCCACCGGCAACTCCGGCCCGCATCGCGATTTTCGACGCGCTGCGGCGGGGCTTCCGGTGGCTGCGTATGTGAGCGGTGTGGGACATGGGTACAAGCGGTATCAGGGGCTCCTTCATACCTTCAAGAAACGTGGCCTGCGCCACAGTTGCTCAGTCGTGACCCCGAATCCCGGGCGTGTCGTTCCTTATTGACGCCGTAACGGACATTGCGGACTCGGCTCAACACGGCTTTGATCACGTACTTTCGTTATTACGCCCGAATTGCCCTCCTCCTACCACTGGTTGGGCTCGATGGCCAAGCCCGGTTCTCAGGCGCCCCTTATGGGTGTGGCGGAGGTCACGGAACGGCCCCCGGACGGCCTGCGTCCGCGCAGCATGATCACATCCTGATCACGGCGCGATCTCGACGGTGCGACTTCGTGAACGCGTGCACGCGTCCACCGCGTGCACGGGAGGTCCCCCTGATGTGTGAACGCGGGCTCTAGCAAGAGATCACGTCCATCGCGAATTTGCCCGGCGGTGGAGTCTCTTGATATTGGACCGACCCCTCTGAGCTGGCCCGACGAGCTGAAATGTCACCTCTGGTGATCACTCGGACGCTTCCTGTACGAAGATCACTGCTCATACGACTTCATGATCCTTCGTCAGGTGGTGGAGATCACAAAGCTTGTGCAATACCCCGTGTCGCAGATCACAGACCGGCAGGCATAAGATGCACGCGGTTGGGCTTGTGACCTGCTTCACATGTTCTCGATCTTCGCCGGGGCGGGCGGGGTTCGTGGGGCCGATGAGGCGGCCGTGAGACCGACCGCAACCGCCAGCAGTCAGTGCCGACTGAGAGGAGCGAGGAGCGGTGAACGCGTATGCGCCCATCCTCGTACTGGGAGCCCTCGGGGCAGGCTTTGCGATCTTCTCCGTGGTCATGGCCACGCTGATCGGTCCGAAGCGGTACAACCGCGCCAAGCTCGAGGCCTACGAGTGCGGTATCGAGCCGACCCCCACGCCGGCCGGCGGCGGGCGCTTCCCCATCAAGTACTACCTGACGGCGATGCTCTTCATCGTCTTCGACATCGAGATCGTCTTCCTCTACCCCTGGGCCGTCACCTTCGACGCCCTGGGGATCTTCGGGCTCGTGGAGATGCTGCTCTTCGTGCTCACCGTCTTCGTCGCCTACGCCTATGTCTGGCGGCGCGGCGGCCTGGAATGGGACTGAGGGGCCTTAAAGACATGGGACTCGAAGAAAAGCTTCCGAGCGGCTTCCTGCTGACCACCGTCGAACAGGCCGCGGGCTGGGTGCGCAAGGCGTCCGTCTTCCCCGCGACCTTCGGCCTCGCCTGCTGCGCCATCGAGATGATGACCACCGGCGCCGGCCGTTACGACCTGGCCCGCTTCGGCATGGAGGTCTTCCGCGGCTCACCGCGCCAGGCGGACCTGATGATCGTCGCCGGCCGGGTCAGCCAGAAGATGGCGCCGGTCCTCCGGCAGGTCTACGACCAGATGCCGAACCCCAAGTGGGTGATCTCCATGGGCGTGTGCGCCTCCTCGGGCGGCATGTTCAACAACTACGCGATCGTCCAGGGCGTCGACCACATCGTCCCCGTCGACATCTATCTGCCCGGCTGCCCGCCGCGGCCCGAGATGCTGATGGACGCGATCCTCAAGCTCCACCAGAAGATCCAGTCCTCCAAGCTCGGCGTGAACGCGGAGGAAGCGGCCCGGGAGGCGGAGGAAGCGGCGCTGAAGGCCCTGCCCACGATCGAGATGAAGGGGCTGCTGCGGTGAGCGACGCGAACGGCACCAACGGCGCGAGCAAGGCGAACGGGGTCAACCCGGAGAAGGACCTCAGCGCGTCCAACCTCCCCGGCCAGCGCGGCGAGGGCGGCGAGGAGATCCGCGTCCAGCGCGGCATGTTCGGCGCCAACAACGGCGGCGACACCTCCGGTTACGGCGGCCTGGTCCGCTCGGTCCGCCTTCCGGGGCCGGCGAGCAGGCCGTACGGCGGCTGGTTCGACGAAGTCGCCGACGAACTCGAAGGCGCGCTGGAGGAGCAGGGCCTGCTGCCCGAGAACGCCATCGAGAAGACGGTCGTCGACCGCGACGAGCTCACCTTCCACATCGAGCGCGAGCACCTGCTGCGCGTCGCCCGTACCCTGCGCGACGACCCGGCCCTGCGCTTCGAGCTGTGCACCGGCGTCAGCGGCGTGCACTACCCGAACGACAAGGGCCGCGAGCTGCACGCCGTCTACCACCTGCGCTCGATCACCCACAACCGGCTGATCCGCCTCGAGGTCAGCTGCCCCGACAGCGACCGGCACGTCCCGTCGCTGGTCTCCGTCTATCCGACGAACGACTGGCACGAGCGCGAGACCTACGACTTCTTCGGGATCGTCTTCGACGGTCACCCGGCCCTGACGCGGATCATGATGCCGGACGACTGGCAGGGCCATCCGCAGCGCAAGGACTACCCCCTCGGCGGCATCCCCGTCGAGTACAAGGGCGCCCAAATCCCGGCTCCGGACCAGCGGAGGTCGTACTCGTGAGCAACACGCAGTCACACGCCGCGTCGGCCGCCTCGGCCCGCGAGACCACCGAGGGCACCGTCTACACGGTGACCGGTGGCGACTGGGACGAGGTCGTCCAGTCCGCGGCCAAGGCCGACGACGAGCGCATCGTCGTCAACATGGGTCCCCAGCACCCCTCCACCCACGGCGTGCTGCGCCTGATCCTGGAGATCGAGGGCGAGACGGTCACCGAGGCCCGCTGCGGCATCGGCTATCTCCACACCGGCATCGAGAAGAACCTCGAGTACCGGACCTGGACGCAGGGCACCACGTTCGTGACGCGCATGGACTACCTGACGTCCTTCTTCAACGAGACCGCGTACTGCCTCGCCGTGGAGAAGCTCCTCGGCATCGAGGACCAGATCAGCGAGCGGGCCAAGATCATCCGGGTGCTCCTGATGGAGCTGAACCGGATGTCCTCCCACCTGGTGTGCATCGCCACCGGCGGCATGGAGCTCGGCGCGACCACGATCATGATCTACGGGTTCCGCGACCGCGAGATGATCCTCGACCTCTACGAGCTCATCACCGGCCTGCGCATGAACCACGCCTACATCCGCCCCGGCGGACTCGCCCAGGACCTGCCGCCCGGCGCGGTGGACCAGATCCGCGAGTTCGTGAAGAAGATGAAGAAGAACCTCCCGGAGTACGACAAGCTCGCCACCGGGAACCCCATCTTCAAGGCCCGCATGCAGGACATCGGCTACCTCGACCTGGCCGGCTGCATGGCCCTCGGCGCCACGGGCCCCATCCTGCGCTCCACCGGCCTGCCGCACGACCTGCGCAAGACCCAGCCGTACTGCGACTACGAGACGTACGACTTCGACGTCCCGACCGCCGACAGCTGCGACGCCTACGGCCGCTTCCTGATCCGGCTCGAGGAGATGCGCCAGTCGCTGCGCATCGTCGAGCAGTGCCTGGACCGGCTCCAGCCCGGCCCGGTCATGGTCGCCGACAAGAAGATCGCCTGGCCCGCCCAGCTCGCCCTGGGACCGGACGGACTGGGCAACTCCCTCGACCACATCAAGAAGATCATGGGCACCTCCATGGAGGCCCTGATCCACCACTTCAAGCTGGTCACGGAGGGCTTCCGCGTACCGCCGGGACAGGCGTACGCGGCGGTCGAGTCCCCCAAGGGCGAACTCGGCGTGCACGCCGTCTCCGACGGCGGCACCCGCCCCTACCGGGTCCACTTCCGCGACCCGTCGTTCACCAACCTGCAGGCCATGGCGGCGATGTGCGAAGGCGGCCAGGTCGCCGACGTCATCGTCGCCGTCGCGTCCATCGACCCCGTGATGGGAGGCGTCGACCGGTGACCACCTCTTCTTCGGAGCGGGGCGTCAGCCTGGGGATGCCCGAGCTGCCCGCGCCCGACTACCCGGACGAGGTCCGAGCCCGGCTGGAGGCGGACGCGCGCGAGATCATCGCCCGCTACCCCGACTCCCGCTCGGCGCTCCTTCCGCTGCTGCACCTGGTGCAGTCGGAGGAGGGCCACGTCACGCGCACCGGGATGCGGTTCTGCGCGGACACGCTCGGCCTGACCACGGCCGAGGTCACCGCCGTCGCCACCTTCTACACCATGTACCGCCGCCGGCCGAGCGGCGACTACCAGGTCGGGGTGTGCACCAACACGCTGTGCGCGGTGATGGGCGGCGACGCGATCTTCGAGCAGCTCCAGGAGCACCTCGGCGTCGGCAACGGCGAGACCACCGACGACGGCAAGGTCACCCTGGAGCACATCGAGTGCAACGCGGCCTGCGACTTCGCGCCCGTCGTGATGGTCAACTGGGAGTTCTTCGACAACCAGACCCCCGACAGCGCCCGCCGCCTCGTCGACGACCTGCGCGCGGGACGCCCGGTCACGCCCACGCGTGGTGCGCCGCTGTGCACCTTCAAGGAGACCGCGCGGATCCTGGCCGGCTTCCCCGACGAGCGTCCGGGTGCCGTCGAGGCGGGCGGCAGCGCGGGACCGGCGTCGCTGGTGGGCCTCCGCCTGGCCAAGGGGGAGGCCGGACCCGCGCGCGTGGTCCATCCGCGCGGCGGTCCTCATCAGGAGCCGCAGGACAGGGTGCACGAGCCGTCGCCGGCCGAGCACCTCAGCTCCCATGACGCGCCGCAGGACACGTCGGCCAGCGACTCGGCCCACCCGGCCGGTCCCACCGCCGAGGAGGGGGAGTGATGACCTTGGCACCCGAACTGAAGGAAAACAGCCCCGAGAAGCTGCTCGCGCCCGTGCTGTCGTCCTTCTGGGACGAGGACCGGTCCTGGTCCCTGGACGTCTATCGGCGGCACGAGGGGTACGAGGGGCTCCGCAAGGCGCTCGCCATGACGCCGGACGACCTGATCGCGTACGTCAAGGACTCCGGTCTGCGCGGGCGCGGCGGCGCGGGATTCCCGACGGGCATGAAATGGCAGTTCATCCCGCAGGGTGATGGAAAGCCGCACTATCTTGTTGTCAACGCCGACGAGTCGGAGCCCGGGACGTGCAAGGACATCCCGCTCCTCTTCGCGAACCCGCACAGCCTCATCGAGGGCATTGTGATCGCGTGCTATGCGATCAGGTCGTCGCATGCCTTCATCTATCTGCGGGGTGAAGTCGTCCCCGTTCTGCGGCGGTTGCACGAGGCCGTGCGCGAGGCCTACGAGGCCGGTTACCTCGGGACGAACATCCTCGGCAGCGGACTCGACCTCGATCTCACCGTGCACGCCGGGGCCGGGGCGTACATCTGCGGTGAGGAGACCGCGCTGCTGGACTCGCTCGAAGGCCGCCGGGGTCAACCGCGGCTCCGTCCCCCCTTCCCTGCTGTGGCGGGCCTGTATGCCTGCCCGACTGTTGTGAACAACGTCGAGTCGATCGCGTCGGTTCCCGCGATCCTCCATCGGGGCAAGGACTGGTTCCGGTCGATGGGAAGCGAGAAGTCCCCGGGCTTCACGCTCTACTCCCTCTCCGGCCATGTCGCGAGCCCCGGCCAGTACGAGGCGCCGCTCGGGATCACGCTGCGTCAGCTGCTCGACATGAGCGGCGGCATGCGCCCCGGCCACCGGCTGAAGTTCTGGACGCCGGGGGGCTCCTCGACCCCGATGTTCACCGACGAGCACCTCGACGTCCCCCTCGACTACGAAGGGGTGGGCGCCGCCGGTTCCATGCTCGGCACGAAGGCCCTGCAGTGCTTCGACGAGACGACCTGCGTGGTGCGCGCCGTGACCCGCTGGACGGAGTTCTACGCCCACGAGTCCTGCGGCAAGTGCACGCCCTGCCGTGAAGGCACGTACTGGTTGGTGCAGTTGCTGCGGGACATCGAGGCCGGCAAGGGCACGATGAGCGACCTCGACAAGCTCGCCGACATCGCCGACAACATCAACGGCAAGTCCTTCTGCGCCCTCGGCGACGGTGCCGCCTCGCCGATCTTCTCCTCGCTGAAGTACTTCCGTGAGGAGTACGAGCAGCACATCACGGGCCGCGGCTGCCCCTTCGACCCGGCCAAGTCGACGGCCTGGGCCGACCGCACGGAGGTGAACGCATGACCGTGACCACCAGCGCCCCCACGGGCGGGGGAGAGGCGGCCCTCCCGCCGCAGGACCTGGTGACGCTGACCATCGACGGCGCCGAGATCAGCGTGCCCAAGGGCACCCTGGTCATCCGGGCCGCCGAGCAGCTCGGCATCGAGATCCCCCGGTTCTGCGACCACCCCCTGCTCGATCCGGCCGGCGCCTGCCGCCAGTGCATCGTCGAGGTCGAGGGCCAGCGCAAGCCGATGGCCTCCTGCACGATCACCTGCACCGACGGCATGGTCGTCAAGACGCAGCTCAGCTCCCCGGTCGCGGAGAAGGCCCAGAAGGGTGTGATGGAGCTGCTGCTCATCAACCACCCGCTGGACTGCCCGGTCTGCGACAAGGGCGGTGAGTGCCCGCTGCAGAACCAGGCGATGTCGCACGGCAACGCCGAGTCCCGCTTCGAGGGAAAGAAGCGGACGTACGAGAAGCCGGTGCCGATCTCCACGCAGGTGCTGCTGGACCGCGAGCGGTGCGTGCTGTGCGCGCGCTGCACCCGCTTCTCCAACCAGATCGCCGGCGACCCGATGATCGAGCTGGTCGAGCGCGGTGCGCTGCAGCAGGTCGGCACCGGTGAGGGCGACCCGTTCGAGTCGTACTTCTCCGGCAACACCATCCAGATCTGCCCGGTCGGCGCGCTCACCTCGGCCGCCTACCGGTTCCGCTCCCGGCCCTTCGACCTCATCTCCTCGCCGTCGGTGTGCGAGCACTGCTCCGGCGGCTGCGCCACGCGCACCGACCACCGGCGCGGCAAGGTCATGCGGCGGCTGGCCGCCTTCGACCCCGAGGTCAACGAGGAGTGGGTGTGCGACAAGGGGCGCTTCGCGTTCCGCTACGCCCAGCAGAGGGAGCGTCTCACCACGCCGCTGGTGCGCAACGCGGAGGGCGAGCTGGAGCCGGCGTCCTGGCCGGAGGCGCTGCAGATCGCCGCGCAGGGGCTGCTGGCCTCGCGGGGCCGCACCGGTGTGCTGACCGGTGGGCGGCTCACCGTCGAGGACGCCTACGCCTACAGCAAGTTCGCGCGCGTGGCGCTCGACACCAATGACATCGACTTCCGCGCGCGCGTGCACAGCAGCGAGGAGGCCGACTTCCTCGCCGCCCGGGTCGCCGGGCGGGGCCGTGACCTGGACGGTACGGGCGTCACGTACACCTCCCTGGAGAAGGCGCCGGCGGTGCTGCTGGTCGGCTTCGAGTCGGAGGAGGAGGCGCCCGGCGTCTTCCTGAGGCTGCGCAAGGCCTGGCGCAAGCACGGGCAGAAGGTGTTCGCGCTGGCCACGCACGCGACCCGGGGCCTGGCCAAGGCGGGCGGCACGCTGCTGCCGGCCGCTCCCGGTACCGAGACCGAGTGGCTGGACGCCCTCGCGAGCGGCGTCGGCCTGGAGGACGACGGGGCCAGGGCCGCCGAGGCGCTGCGGGCCGCGGGCGCGGTGATCGTGGTCGGCGAGCGGCTGGCCGCGGTGGCCGGCGGGCTCACCGCCGCCGTCCGGGCCGCGTCCGCGACCGGGGCGGATCTGGTGTGGATCCCGCGGCGGGCCGGGGAGCGCGGCGCGATCGAGGTCGGTGCGCTGCCGTCGCTGCTGCCGGGCGGACGCCCGGCCACCGATCCACGCGCGCGTGAGGAGGTCGCCGCCGTCTGGGGCGTCGCCGAACTCCCGCACCGCTACGGCCGTGACGCCGGGCAGATCGTGGAGGCCGCCGCCGGCGGTGAACTCCAGGCGCTGCTGGTGGCCGGGGTGGAGGTCGCCGACCTGCCCGACCCGGCACGCGCGCGTGCCGCCCTCGACGAGGTCGGTTTCCTGGTGTCGCTGGAGCTGCGGCCCAGCGAGATCACCGAGCGCGCCGATGTCGTCCTGCCGGTCGCGGCGGTCGCCGAGAAGCCGGGCACCTTCCTCAACTGGGAGGGCCGGGTCCGCTTCTTCGACGCCGCCCTCAAGCCCGACCAGATGACCCGCCGTATCGAGCCGACCGACGCGCGCGTGCTGCAGATGCTCGCCGACGCCATGGACGTCCACCTGGGCCTGCCCGATCTGCGCACCACCCGCGCGGAGATCGACCGGCTCGGCCCCTGGGACGGGCCGCGCGCCACGGACCCGCTGGAGACCGCGGGTCAGCTGCCCCGGCCCGCCGCCGGTGAGGCGGTGCTCGCCGGGCACCGGCTGCTGCTCGACCAGGGCGTGCTCCAGGAGGGCGACGAGGCGCTCGCCGGTACCCGGCACGCCGCCCACGCGCGCGTGTCGCCCGCCACGGCCGCCGAGGCGGGCGTCGAGGACGGTGGCCTGCTCGCCGTGACCGGTCCGGC
The DNA here is from genome assembly GCF_055583185.1 of Streptomyces sp. NPDC104814. NCBI lineage: Bacteria > Bacillati > Actinomycetota > Actinomycetes > Kitasatosporales > Streptomycetaceae > Streptomyces > Streptomyces sp. NPDC104814. Next base: position 144,074 of record NZ_JBVJOL010000005.1, read on the forward strand.
CGGCACCACCGAACTGCCGCTCGAGGTCACCGAGATGCCCGACCGTGTCGTCTGGCTCCCGCTGAACTCCGTCGGTGGCGGCGTCGCCTCCGACACCGGGGCGAAGCCCGGCTCGCTCGTCCGCATCGGCCCGGCGACCGCCGTCGCCGACGCCCCGAAGGAGGTGGAGGCATGAGCCCGTACTTCGCCGCTGAGGACCTCTCGATGTTCGGCCGCGACCCGTGGTGGCTGGTCGTCATCAAGGCGGTGTTCTGCTTCGCCTTCCTGATGGTGACGGTCCTGTTCTCCATCGTCTGGGAGCGCAAGGTCGTCGCCTGGATGCAGCTGCGCATCGGCCCCAACCGGCACGGCCCCTGGGGCATGCTCCAGTCGCTCGCCGACGGCATCAAGCTGATGCTGAAGGAAGACGTCATCGTCAAACGCGCGGACAAGGTGGTCTACGTCCTCGCGCCGATCGTCGCCGCCATCCCGGCGTTCATGGCGATCGCGGTGATCCCCTTCGGCCCGGCCGGCAACGAGATCTCGATCTTCGGCCACCGCACCACGATGCAGCTCACCGACCTGCCGATCGCGATGCTGTACATCCTCGCGGTCGCCTCGGTCGGCATCTACGGCATCGTGCTCGCGGGCTGGAGCTCCGGCTCGACGTACCCGCTGCTCGGCGGTCTGCGCTCCTGCGCGCAGATGATCTCCTACGAGATCGCCATGGGCGCCGCGTTCGCCTCGGTGTTCCTGTACTCCGGGTCGATGTCGACGTCGACGATCGTCGAGCAGCAGCACGACCGCTGGTACATCCTGCTGCTGCCGGTGTCGTTCATCATCTACGTCGTCACCATGGTCGGCGAGACCAACCGCGCCCCCTTCGACATGCCGGAGTCCGAGGGCGACCTGGTCGGCGGCTTCAACACCGAGTACTCCTCGATCAAGTTCGCGATGTTCATGCTCGCCGAGTACGTGAACATGGTGACGGTGTCGGCGGTGTCGACCACCCTCTTCCTCGGCGGCTGGCGCGCCCCCTGGCCCATCAGCACCTTCTGGGAGGGCGCCAACCACGGCTGGTGGCCGCTGCTCTGGTTCGTGATCAAGGTCCAGCTGCTGCTGTTCTTCTTCATCTGGCTGCGCGGCACCCTGCCCCGCGTCCGCTACGACCAGCTGATGAAGCTCGGCTGGAAGGTCCTCATCCCGGTGTCGGTGGTCTGGCTGATGCTGGTGGCGACCGTGCGGGCGCTGCGCAACGAGAACTACGACTTCGCGGACATCGCCCTCTACGTCGGCGGCGCCGTCCTCGCCCTGCTGCTGTTGTCCTTCGTCGTCGACGTGTTCCGCGCGAAGGCGAAGAAGGACGGGGCGGACGGGGCGCCCGCCGAGCAGCCGGCCGGTTTCGACCCGATGGCCGGCGGATTCCCCGTGCCACCGCTGCCCGGACAGGAGCTTCCGCCCGTGCCCCGGCGTCGCTCGCGCCGCGAGCGGGAGCTGATTGTCAGTGGTGGGTCCGATACTCACAGTGACGGATCTCTGGATGGAAAGGAGGCGTCCGATGGCTGAGGAGCCCAAGGAGACCGAGCCCGGTTTCCTCAACCCGGTGGCCGGCTTCGGCGTGACCTTCAAGGCCATGTTCAAGAAGCGGCTGACCGAGCAGTACCCGGAGCAGAAGAAGACCACGGCTCCGCGGTTCCACGGACGGCACCAGCTCAACCGCCATCCGGACGGCCTGGAGAAGTGCGTCGGCTGCGAGCTGTGCGCCTGGGCCTGCCCCGCCGACGCCATCTATGTGGAGGGCGCGGACAACACCGACGAGGAGCGCTACTCGCCGGGCGAGCGGTACGGCCGCGTCTACCAGATCAACTACGCCCGCTGCATCCTGTGCGGGCTGTGCATCGAGGCGTGCCCCACCCGCGCGCTGACGATGACCAACGAGTTCGAGCTGGCCGACTCCAGCCGTGCCAACCTCATCTACACCAAGGAGCAGTTGCTCGCCGGCCTCGAGGACGGCATGGTCGACTCGCCGCACGCGATCTACCCGGGGATGGACGAGCAGGACTACTACCGGGGCCTGGTCACCGAGGCCGCCCCCGGCACGGTCCCGCAGGTCGCCGTCTCCAAGGGGGAGGTCCCGCAGGAGGCCGCGTCCACCTTCGGCGAGGAGGAACCGGCGTCGGAGAAGGTGATCGGGCGATGACGACGCAGCTCGCCGCCTACTCCACCTCCACCGGAGAGGCCTTCCAGTTCTGGGTCCTCGGCACGGTCGCGGTGATCGGCGCCCTGTGCACCGTCTTCATGAAGAAGGCCGTGCACAGCGCCCTCTGCCTCGCCGGGACCATGATCGTCCTGGCGGTGTTCTATCTCGCCAACGGCGCCTACTTCCTGGGCATCGTGCAGATCGTCGTCTACACCGGCGCGATCATGATGCTGTTCCTCTTCGTGGTGATGCTCGTCGGTGTCACCGCGGCGGACTCCCTGAAGGAGACCATCAAGGGCCAGCGCTGGCTCGCCCTGCTGTGCGGCCTCGGCTTCGGCATCCTGCTGTTCGCCGGGATCGGCAACGCCTCCCTGAAGGAGTTCGACGGCACCGGCCAGGCGAACGCGCACGGCAATGTGGAGGGGCTCGCGTCCCTCATCTTCACCAAGTACGTCTTCGCCTTCGAAATCACCGGCGCCCTGCTGATCACGGCCACCATCGGGGCCATGGTGCTCACCCACCGGGAGCGCACCGAGCGGGCCAAGACCCAGCGGGAGATGGCCGAGGAGCGCATCCGCGAAGGCGCGCACATCCCGCCGCTGCCGGCGCCCGGCGTGTACGCCCGGCACAACGCCGTGGACATCGCGGGCCTGCTCCCCGACGGCACCCCGTCCGAGCTCACCGTCAGCAAGACGCTGCGCGAGCGCGGTCAGATCCGTGACGTGTCCACCGAGGCCCTGAGCGACCTCAAGGCGCTGGAGCAGCGCGCACAGGACCGACTGGAGCGCGGCGCGATCGCCCCGGCGACCTTCAAGCGGACCGAGGAGGCGTCACAGTGAACCCGGTCAACTATCTGTATCTGGCGGCGCTGTTGTTCACGATCGGCGCCACCGGCGTGCTGATCCGGCGCAACGCCATCGTGGTCTTCATGTGCATCGAGCTGATGCTGAACGCCTGCAACCTCGCGTTCGTCGCCTTCTCCCGGATGCACGGCAACCTCGACGGTCAGATCATCGCGTTCTTCACGATGGTCGTCGCGGCGGCGGAGGTCGTGGTCGGCCTCGCGATCATCGTGTCGCTGTTCCGTTCCCGCCACTCGGCCTCGGTCGACGACGCCAGCCTGATGAAGCTGTAAGGGGTCGGAAGAATCGTGGAGAACCTGATCGCGCTGCTCATCGCGGCGCCCCTGCTCGGAGCGGCCGTCCTCCTGGTCGGTGGCCGGCGCCTGGACCGCGCCGGCCACTGGATCGGCACGCTGCTGTCCGCCCTGTCCTTCGTGTTCGGTCTCGTCCTCTTCTCCGACCTGCTGGGCAAGGACGCCGCACACCGCACCCTGACCCAGCACCTGTTCAGCTGGGTGCCCGTCGAGGGCTTCCAGGCGGACGTCGCCTTCCGCCTGGACCAGCTGTCCATGACGTTCGTCCTGCTGATCACCGGCGTCGGCTCGCTGATCCACCTGTACTCCGTCGGGTACATGGAGCACGACGAGCGCCGCCGCCGCTTCTTCGGCTACCTCAACCTGTTCCTCGCGGCGATGCTGCTGCTCGTCCTCGCCGACAACTACCTTCTGCTCTACGTCGGCTGGGAGGGCGTCGGTCTCGCCTCCTACCTGCTCATCGGCTTCTGGCAGCACAAGCCCAGCGCGGCCACCGCGGCGAAGAAGGCCTTCCTGGTCAACCGCGTCGGCGACATGGGTCTGTCCATCGCCATCATGCTGATGTTCACCACCTTCGGCACCTTCGCCTTCGGGCCCGTCCTCGGCACCCACGGGGCGCCCGGCCTGGTCGGCGGCGCCACCGAGGGCAAGCTCACCGCGATCGCCCTGATGCTGCTGCTCGCCGCCTGCGGCAAGTCCGCCCAGGTGCCGCTGCAGTCCTGGCTCGGTGACGCCATGGAGGGCCCGACCCCGGTCTCCGCCCTCATCCACGCGGCGACGATGGTCACCGCGGGCGTCTACCTCATCGTCCGCTCCGCGGCGATCTTCAACGCGGCGCCCGACGCACAGCTCGTCGTCACGGTGGTCGGTGCGGTCACGCTGCTGTTCGGTGCGATCGTCGGTTGCGCCAAGGACGACATCAAGAAGGCGCTGGCCGGCTCGACCATGTCGCAGATCGGCTACATGGTGCTGGCCGCGGGACTCGGCCCGATCGGCTACGTCTTCGCGATCATGCACCTGGTGACGCACGGCTTCTTCAAGGCCGGCCTCTTCCTCGGCGCCGGTTCGGTGATGCACGGCATGAACGACGAGGTCGACATGCGCCGCTACGGCGGCCTGCGCACATACATGCCGGTCACGTTCATCACCTTCGGCCTCGGCTACCTCGCGATCATCGGCTTCCCGGGCCTGTCCGGCTTCTTCTCCAAGGACAAGATCATCGAGGCGGCGTTCGCCAAGGGAGGCACCGAGGGCTGGATCCTCGGCGGCGCGGCCCTGCTGGGCGCGGCCATCACCGCCTTCTACATGACGCGGGTGATGCTGATGACGTTCTTCGGCGAGGAGCGCTGGCGCAACGCGCCGACGCCGTCCCCGGCCGAGCCCAGCGTGGAGCCCGCGGCTGAGACCCGCGGCGCACACAGTGAGCCGCACCCGCACGAGTCGCCGAAGGTCATGACGATCCCGATGATCGTGCTGGCCGTCGGATCGGTCTTCGGCGGCGCGTTCTTCAGCATCGGCGACCGCTTCCTGAACTGGCTGGAGCCCGTCACCGGGCACAGCGAGGGCGACTCGCCGCTCAGCGCGGCGGTGGTCACCGGCGCCACCATGGTGTGCCTCGTCATCGGCGTGGCCATCGCCTGGGCGCAGTACGGCCGCAAGCCCGTCCCGGCCGTCGCCCCGCGCGGCTCGCTGCTCACCCGGGCCGCCCGCCGCGACCTGCTGCAGGACGACTTCAACCACGTCGTCCTGGTCCGCGGCGGCGAACACCTCACGCGCTCCCTGGTCTACGTCGACCACACGCTGGTCGACGGTGTCGTCAACGGCACGGCGGCCTCGGTCGGCGGCCTGTCCGGACGGCTGCGGCGACTGCAGAACGGCTTCGCGCGGTCGTACGCGGTCTCGATGTTCGGCGGTGCGGCACTCCTCATTGCCGCGACCCTGCTGATGAGGGCGGTCTGATACCGATGTCCTTTCCTCTGCTGACAGCGACGGCGGCGCTCCCGGCCATCGGGGCCATCGCCACGGCCGCCGTCCCGGCCGCGCGGCGCACCGCCGCCAAATGGCTGGCGCTGCTGTTCTCGCTCGCCACGCTCGCCCTGGCGATCACCGTCCTCGTCCGCTTCGACCCGGGCGGCGGGCGCTACCAGCTCACCGAGTCGCACGCCTGGATCGCCGCCTTCGGGGTCCGCTACGAACTGGGCGTGGACGGCATCGCGGTCGCGCTGGTCGCGCTGACCGCCCTGCTGATCCCGTTCATCGTCCTGGCGGGCTGGCACGACGCCGACCCCCTGGAGACCGGCAGCCGGCGCTGGCGGCCCACGCAGGGCTTCTTCGCGCTGATCCTGGCCGTCGAGGCGATGGTGATCCTCTCCTTCGAGGCCACCGACGTCTTCCTGTTCTACATCTTCTTCGAAGCCATGCTGATCCCGATGTACTTCCTCATCGGCGGCTTCGGCGACCGTGCCCACGAGCACGGCGAGGAGGCGGCGTCCAGGCAGCGCTCGTACGCGGCCGTGAAGTTCCTGCTCTACAACCTGGTCGGCGGTCTGATCATGCTGGCCGCGGTGATCGGCCTGTACGTGGTCGCCGGGAACTTCAGCCTCGCCGAGATCGCGCAGGCCCGGGCCAACGGCTCGCTGCACATGGCGACGAACACCGAACGCTGGCTGTTCCTCGGCTTCTTCTTCGCCTTCGCGGTGAAGGCGCCGCTGTGGCCGCTGCACACCTGGCTGCCCAACGCCATGCAGGAGTCCACCGCGCCGGTCGCCGTCCTCATCACGGCGGTCGTCGACAAGGTCGGCACCTTCGCGATGCTGCGCTTCTGCCTCCAGCTCTTCCCGGAGGCGTCGAAGTGGGCGACGCCGGTGATCCTCGTTCTGGCCCTGATCAGCATCATCTACGGCGCGTTGCTCGCCGTCGGCCAGCGCGACATCAAGCGCCTGGTGGCGTACGCGTCGATCTCGCACTTCGGTTTCATCATCCTCGGCATCTTCGCGATGACCAGCCAGGGCCAGTCCGGCGCGACGCTGTACATGGTCAACCACGGGATCTCGACGGCCGCGCTGATGCTCGTCGCCGGCTTCCTGATCTCCCGGCGCGGCTCGCGGCTGATCGCGGACTACGGCGGTGTGCAGAAGGTCGCCCCGGTGCTCGCCGGCACGTTCCTGATCGGTGGTCTCGCGACCCTGTCGCTGCCGGGGCTCGCGCCGTTCGTCAGTGAGTTCCTCGTCCTGGTCGGCGCGTTCTCCCGCTATCCGGCCGCCGGCATCGTCGCCACCTTCGGCATCGTGCTGGCCGCGCTGTACACGCTGGTGCTGTACCAGCGGACGATGACCGGTCCGGTGAAGCCGGAGGTCTCCGCGATGCCCGATCTGCGGGTGCGCGAGCTGGTCGTCGTCGCGCCGCTGGTCGTCCTGCTGATCTTCCTGGGCGTCTATCCGAAGCCCGTCACGGACATCGTCAACCCGGCGGTCAAGCAGACCTTGTCCGACGTACACAAGAAGGACCCCCGGCCCGAGGTGGAGGCGGCCAAGTGAGCACACCAGCCGTCCACAGCCTGTGGACAACTGCGGCCGACCCGATCTCCAAGATCGACGCGCCGAAGATCGAATACGGGCAATTGTCGCCCACCCTGATCGTCATCGGCGCGGCGATCGTGGGCGTCCTGATCGAGGCGTTCGTGCCGCGCAAGGCGCGCTACCACGCCCAGCTGTTCGTGTCCGTCGTCGCGCTCGCCGCCGCCTTCGCCGCGGTCGTCGCGCTCGCGGCGGACGGTTACGGCACCACCAAGGCGCGCATCGCCGCGATGGGCGCGATCGCCGTCGACGGACCCTCGCTGTTCCTGCAGGGCACGATCGTGCTGGCCGCTCTGGTCGGCCTGTTCACCTTCGCCGAGCGGCGTCTGGACCCGGCGGCGCACGGCCGGCCGGTGGACTCCTTCGCCGCGCAGGCCGCGTCCGTGCCCGGCGGCGACAGCGAGAAGGCGGCCGTGAAGGCCGGCTTCACCACCACCGAGGTCTTCCCGCTCCTGCTGTTCGCGGTCGCCGGCATGCTCGTCTTCCCGTCGGCCAACGACCTGCTGACCCTGTTCGTCGCGCTGGAAGTCTTCTCGCTCCCGCTGTACCTGCTGTGCGCCCTGGCCCGCCGCAAGCGGCTCATGTCGCAGGAGGCAGCGGTCAAGTACTTCCTGCTCGGCGCGTTCGCCTCCGCGTTCACCCTGTTCGGCATCGCCCTGCTGTACGGCTACGCCGGCTCGGTCTCCTACGGCACGATCGCCCAGGTCGTCGACGGCTCGATCAGCAACGTCGACCCGGCGCTGGCGAACACCATGGGCAACGATGCGCTGCTGCTGCTCGGCACCGCGATGATCGTGATGGGTCTGCTGTTCAAGGTCGGCGCGGTGCCCTTCCACATGTGGACGCCGGACGTCTACCAGGGCGCTCCGACCCCGGTGACCGGTTTCATGGCCGCCGCCACCAAGGTGGCGGCGTTCGGCGCGCTGCTGCGCATCCTGTACGTCGTCCTGCCCGGGCTGCGCTGGGACTGGCGGCCGGTCATGTGGGGCGTCGCGATCGTCACCATGCTGGGCGGCGCGATCGTCGCCATCACCCAGACCGACATCAAGCGGCTGCTGGCGTACTCGTCGATCGCGCACGCGGGATTCATCCTCGCGGGTGTCATCGCGACCACGCCGGACGGCGTCTCGTCCGTGCTGTTCTACCTGGCCGCGTACTCGTTCGTGACGATCGGCGCGTTCGCCGTGGTCACGCTGGTGCGCGACGCGGGCGGCGAGGCGACGCACCTGTCGAAGTGGGCGGGGCTCGGCCGGCGCTCGCCGCTGGTGGCGGCCGTGTTCGCGGTGTTCCTGCTGGCCTTCGCGGGCATCCCGCTCACCTCCGGCTTCGCCGGGAAGTTCGCCGTCTTCAAGGCGGCAGCCGAGGGCGGCGCGGCCCCGCTGGTCGTGATCGGTGTCATCTCGTCGGCCATCGCGGCGTTCTTCTACATCCGCGTGATCGTGCTGATGTTCTTCAGCGAGCCGCGTCCGGAGGGACCGACGGTCGCTGTGCCGTCGCCGCTGACGATGACGGCGATCGGCGTCGGTGTGGCGGTCACGCTGGTGCTCGGTGTGGCGCCGCAGTACTTCCTGGACCTGGCGAGCCAGGCGGGCGTGTTCGTGCGCTGAGCCGTTGTCCCGTACGGCTGTGGGGCCCCGGTTCCTCCCTGGAGGAACCGGGGCCCCACGCGTGTGTGCGGGCCAGCGGCCGGTGCGGGGCGCCTGCGCCGGCGAGGCGGGGGCGCGCGTGCGGGGGCGAGGCGGGTGGGCGTCAGGCCTTCGGCATGTCGGAGGCCGGGCAGGTCACGTCCGGGTTCCACTGGGCGAACAGGCCGTTGCGGTTCGGCTTGTACAGCCAGGCATGCAGGTCGTAGTGGCGCGGCATGCCGGGGTAGTGGCCGGCCATGGGGCCCTGGAAGTCCTGGCCGAAGATCTGCGGCCGCTTGCCGTGGGCGTCGGCGGTCGGGACGACCCACTCCACGCCGACGAGCCGGCGTCCGCCGTTGCCGTCGTCCTCGTAGAGCAGGCCGGCCGGCTTGGCGGGGTCCAGCGAGCCGAAGCGGGACTCGTTGAAGTAGTGGTAGCCCATCCCGCCCTGGTCGCGGGCGAGGCACATGTGCGCCTGGTAGCCGTCGGCGAGCGCGTTCGGCAGGTAGCCGTACTTCGCGGTCGCCTCGTAGGTGCGGGCGAGCTGCCCCCGCAGCACCGGGTCAGGGCCCGCGGAGTCGGCGTGGGCGGGAGCGGCGGCCAGGGGCAGGGTGAGGGACGCGGTCAGGGCGAGGACGGCCTTGGCGAGACGGGGGCGCATGAGGGACATCTCCTCGGGCGACGGACGGACACGACGGCTGCGGGTCCCCCCGGGGCCCGCCCGAGCAGCATGTCCCGCACGTCGGGGGCTCGCCACGTCGGACGGTCCATTGGGCTGAGGTGCGACGACGGCACAGGCGTGCGGTGTCCAGGCCGGATGATCACACCGCACGCCTGTGGATAACTCGGGGGCTGTCAGCGCGGGCCCCTATCGTGGAGGCAGTGGTCGAGGGACGACGCACGGGGGACGGGACGATGGCCGGGACGGGCGTGATCAGCGAGATGGCAGAGATGACCGGGGCGCCGGGCGCGGGCGAGAGCGAGGCGCTCGCCACGCTGCACCGGGTCTTCGGATACGAGGCCTTCCGCGGCCAGCAGGAAGCGATCGTCGAGCATGTGGTGGCCGGCGGGGACGCGGTCGTCCTCATGCCGACGGGTGGCGGCAAGTCGCTGTGCTACCAGATCCCGGCCCTGGTCAGACCGGGTACGGGGATCGTCGTCTCGCCGCTCATCGCGCTCATGCAGGACCAGGTGGACGCGTTGCGGGCGCTCGGGGTGCGCGCCGGGTTCATCAACTCCACGCAGGACTTCGACGAGCGGCGCGTGGTGGAGGCCGAGTTCCTGGCGGGCGAGCTGGATCTGCTGTACCTGGCGCCGGAGCGGCTCCGGGTCGACGCCACCCTGGACCTGCTCTCCCGGGGGAAGATCTCCGTCTTCGCCATCGACGAGGCGCACTGCGTCTCCCAGTGGGGCCACGACTTCCGGCCCGACTACCTCACCCTGTCCCTGCTCGGCGAGCGCTGGCCGGACGTCCCGCGCATCGCGCTCACCGCGACCGCGACCCACGCCACGCACCGGGAGATCACCGAGCGGCTGAACATGCCGCGGGCCAGGCACTTCGTGGCCAGCTTCGACCGGCCCAACATCCAGTACCGGATCGTGTCGAAGTCGGACCCGAAGAAGCAGCTGCTGAGCTTCCTGAGCCAGGAGCACCCGGGGGACGCCGGCATCGTCTACTGCCTGTCGCGCAACTCCGTGGAGAAGACGGCGGAGTTCCTCACCCGCAACGGCGTCCGGGCGGTGCCGTACCACGCGGGTCTGGACGCCGGCACGCGCGCCGCGCACCAGTCGCGCTTCCTGCGGGAGGACGGTCTGATCGTGGTGGCGACGATCGCCTTCGGCATGGGCATCGACAAGCCGGACGTGCGCTTCGTCGCCCACCTGGACCTGCCGAAGTCGGTCGAGGGCTACTACCAGGAGACCGGCCGCGCCGGCCGTGACGGACTGCCGTCCACGGCCTGGATGGCCTATGGCCTCAACGACGTCATACAGCAGCGCAAGCTCATCCAGTCCGGTGAGGGCGACGAGGCCTTCCGGCGGCGGGCCCAGTCGCACCTGGACGCCATGCTCGCCCTGTGCGAGACGGCCCGCTGCCGGCGCGGTCAGCTCCTCGCCTACTTCGGGCAGGAGCCGGAGGCGGCGGAGTGCGGCAACTGCGACACCTGCCTGACCCCGCCGGAGACCTGGGACGGCACGGTCGCGGCGCAGAAGGTGCTGTCGACGGTGGTGCGCCTGCAGCGGGAGCGGGGGCAGAAGTTCGGCACCGGTCAGATCGTGGACATCCTGCTGGGCAAGCGCACCGGCAAGGTGATCCAGTTCGACCACGACCAGCTGTCGGTGTTCGGCATCGGCCCGGAACTCGGTGAGGGCGAGTGGCGCGGTGTGGTGCGCCAGCTGCTCGCCCAGGGCCTCCTCGCCGTCGAGGGAGAGTACGGCACGCTGGTGCTGACCGAGGCCAGCGGGTCGGTGCTGCGGCGCGAGCGGGACGTGCCCCTGCGCAAGGAGCCGAAGAAGCCGGCGGCCTCCCGGGCGGCGTCGGGGTCCTCGGGCTCCTCCGGCCGGGGCGGCAGGCCGAAGACCGCGGCCGCCGAGCTGCCCGGGTCGCTCCAGCCCGCCTTCGAGGCCCTGCGTGCCTGGCGCGCCGAGCAGGCCCGCGAGCAGGGCGTCCCGGCGTACGTCATCTTCCACGACGCGACGCTGCGCGAGATCGTCACGGTGTGGCCGACGTCGGTGCAGCAGCTGGGCACGGTCAGCGGGGTGGGCCTGAAGAAGCTGGAGACGTACGGGGAGGGCGTGATCGAGGTCCTGGCCGGCCTGGGCGAGCAGCCCGGCGCGGCAGCACCGCAGGGGGACGGTGCCAAGGCGGCGGTGCCGCAGGATGCCAGGACGGACGCGGCGGAGCCGGAGGACGACTGGCCCGACGTCGAACCGGAGCCCGAGGACTGGATGTAGGGCGCGGGGTGCGCGGTGGTCGCTGTCCGGCGGCGACCCTCACGCACCCACCGAACCCGCTCGTCACAGCCCCCGTGTCGCGTACGCCCTGACGTCGGCGTCCGTGTCCGCGGTGGCCGTGGCGAGGGCAGCGCGGGCGCCCTCGGCGTCGCCGTGCCGGGTGAGGGCGAGGACGGCGGCCTTGCGTACGTCGGCGTTCGGATCGGCGACCGCCTTGGCGAGCGCGGGGACGGCCAGGGCGGCGTCCGCGGCCGACAGGGCGGTGGCGGCACCGGCGCGGACCTGCCAGGCCGCGTCGGCCAGGGCGGCGACGGCGTGCGCCGCCAGGTCGGCAGGGCAGCCGGCGGTGCCCAGCGCCTCGTAGGCCGCCCCGCGCACCAGCGCGTCGGGGTCCTCGGTGAGGCCGGCGAGCGCGGCGAGGACGGTACCCGGTGACGCGGAGGCCGGGGAGTCGGCCGCCCGGCTGGTCACCGCCACCGTGGCCAGCGCCTTGGCGAGCGTGACCCGGACCTCGCGGGAGGGGTCGGCGCCGGCGGCTCGGGCCAGTTCGTCGGCGGCGTCGACGGAGACGAGGGCCCGTACGGCCGCGATGCGCACGGTGATGTCGGTGTCGGTCAGCGAGCCGGCGAACAGGCCGGCGTCACCGAGACGCAGGGCCCGCAGGGTGTCGAGGGCGGCGGCGCGGACGACAGGGTCCGCTTCGGTCAGAGCGGCGGCCAGACCGTCGCGCAGCGGGGGCTCGGGCGGCAGGGTCTCGACCAGCTCACGGAGGGAGGCGGCGGCAGCGGACCGCACCTCGGCGGCCGTGTCACGCAGCGCGGCGGCGAGGGCGGGCCCGGTCCCGGCGGGCAGCGTCTCGGTCAGGACGGCGACCGCCTCACGCCGGACGGCGGCAGCCGGGTCCGCCAAGTAGGGGCGCAGGGCGTCGAGTTCCGGCTGTTCCTCGGCGAGGGCGACCAGCTCCAGGAGGCGCTCGGCGGACGGCCCGGTGCGGGGCAGGGCGTCCGGCGGTTGCGGGACGGACCCTTCCGGCGCGGGGTGCTCGTCGGCGACGCCCGTGACCGCCACGGGTGCCGCGTCCCGCGACCCGGCGGTGGCCACGTCCTGCGGGCGCACCTCGCCGAGGGCCCGGGAGGCACCGCCGACCGGCGCGTACCCCTCCACGGGGACCAGATAGGGAGCCACGGGACGGGCCGTGAACTCCATTGCACCAGAGGGGGACTTGTGCAGATCGAGGTGGTGGAACCAGGAGGCGTCGTCACGGGCCGGATGGTCCAGGCGTTCGTGGTAGAGGCCCCAGCGGGACTCGGTGCGGGCCAGGGAGGCGCGCGCGGCCATCTCCGCGCAGTCGCGGATGAAGGTGACCTCCGCGCACCGCATCAGTTCGTGCGGGGTCGCCGCCCCCATCGCGGCGATGTCGCCGCGCATCCGCTCGAACGCCTCCAGCGCCAGCGAGAGCCGGGCGCCCGACTTCGGCGGGGCGACGTAGTCGTTCACGAAGCGGCGCAGCTTGTACTCGACCTGCTGCTGCGGCGGGCCGTCCGGGTTGCGCAGCGGGCGGTAGATCAGCTCGTGCGCCTCGCGCAGCTGGTCCTCCGGCAACTCGCCCTCGTAGGCCGTGTACTGGGCGGCGTCCGCGCCGGCCAGGTCGCCGAAGACGAAGGCGCCGATCATGTAGTTGTGCGGCACACATGCCAGGTCGCCGGCCGCGTACAGGCGGGGCACGGTCGTGCGGGCGTGGTCGTCGACGCGCACGCCCGAGGCGGAGTGGCCGCCGCACAGGCCGATCTCGGAGATGTGCATCTCGATGTCGTGGGTGCGGTAGTCGTGGCCGCGTCCGGCGTGGAAGGTGCCGCGGGTGGGGCGTTCGGTGGAGTGCAGGATCGACTCCAGCGCCGTGACCGACTCCTCCGGCAGATGGCTGAGCTTGAGATAGACCGGCCCCCGGTCGGAGGCCACCTCGGCGGCGAACTCCGCCATCATCTGCCCCGACCAGTAGTCGGAGTCGACGAAGCGCTCGCCGTGCCGGTTCACCTGGTAGCCGCCGAAGGGGTTCGCGACATAGGCGCAGGCCGGGCCGTTGTAGTCCTTGATCAGCGGATTGATCTGGAAGCACTCGATGCCGGTGAGTTCGGCGCCGGCGTGGTAGGCCATGGCGTAGCCGTCGCCCGCGTTGGTGGGGTTCTCGTAGGTGCCGTACAGGTAGCCGGAGGCGGGCAGGCCCAGGCGGCCGCAGGCGCCGGTGGCGAGGATCACCGCGCCCGCGCGCACCACCACGAAGGCGCCCGTGCGCGTGTTGAAGCCGACCGCTCCGACGGCACGCCCCTGCGCCGTCAGCACCCGTACCGGCATCACCCGGTTCTCGATGCGGATCCGCTCGCGCATCTCCCGCCGCCGCAGCTGCCGGTAGAGGACCTTCTTGACGTCCTTGCCCTCCGGCATGGGCAGCACATAGGAGCCGGAGCGGTGCACCTGGCGGACCGCGTACTCGCCGTGCTCGTCCTTCTCGAACTTCACGCCGTACGACTCCAGCCGCTGCACCATGGCGAAGCCGCGCGTCGCCGTCTGGCGGACCGTGGACTGGTCGACGATGCCGTCGTTGGCGCGGGTGATCTCGGCGACGTAGTCGTCGGGTTCGGCGCGGCCGGGGACGACCGCGTTGTTGACGCCGTCCATGCCCATGGCGAGCGCGCCGGAGTGGCGGACGTGGGCCTTCTCCAGCAGCAGCACGTCCGCGCCGCGCTCGGCGGCTGTCAGTGCGGCCATCGTGCCGGCGGTGCCACCGCCGATGACGAGGACGTCGCAGGTCAGCTCCTCGGCGTCACCGAGGGCGGGGATCGCCAGGGGAGTGTCCACAGTGTTCACGACAGTCACCGGGGTGCCTTTCACGTACCGAGCGAGGAGAGGATGTCGCGGCGCAGCGCCACGCGCGCGGGGTCGTCGTGCGCCGTCCGGTCACGGGGGCGCGGCACATCGCGTACGGCGGTCAGTTCGCCGGAGCCGATCAGCGCCACGCGGTCGCCGAGGAACAGCGCCTCGTCGACGTCATGGGTGACGAAGACGACGGTGGCGCCCGTGCCCTGCAACCCCTCCACCAGCAGGTCCTGCATGCCGGCCCGGGTCTGGGCGTCCAGCGCGCCGAACGGCTCGTCCATCAGCACGGCGCGGGGCCGGCCGGCCAGGGCGCGGGCCAGCTGGGCGCGCTGGCGCTGTCCGCCGGAGACGCGGTGGGGCAACTGCCCGGCGTGTTCGGCGAGATGGACGCGGGCCAGCCAGTCCCCGGCCCGGTCCCGGCGCACGCGGCGCGGGACGCCGGCGATGGCGAGCGGGAGTTCCACGTTGCCGCGCAGGGTGCGCCAGGGCAGCAGCGCGTCCTCCTGGAAGACCAGGGCGCGCTCGGCCGCCGGTCCGGTCAGTGGCCGGCCGTCCTGCTCGACCGTGCCGGCGAGCGGGGGCAGCAGCCCGGCGAGGGTGCGCAGCAGGGTCGACTTGCCGCAGCCGGAGGGGCCGACGACGGTGAGGATCTCACCGGGCGCGATGTCCACGTCGACGCCGTGGACGGCGGGTGCGTCCGGGCGGCCGAGGGTGACGCCGCACAGGGTGAGCCGGGTGCCGCGGGCGGCCTGTGCCGGGCGGGTCGCGGGCCGGGTGGGCGTGCGGGTCTCAGACGAGGTGCTCATCACGGGCCTCCTTGCTCGGCGCGGGGGACGCCGTGGCCACGGCGGTGCCGGCCGGCGCCTTCGGTACGGCGGTCCGGGCGGGGCGGACGCGTGCCGTGGCGGCAGGGGACGTGCGGGGCAGCCAGCGGGTCAGGCGGCGGCCGAGGAGTTCCACGGCGGTGGAGGTGATCCAGCCGAGCACGCCGATCGTGACCATGCCGACGAAGACGCCCGGGTAGTCGACGACGGTGTAGTCCTGCCAGGTGCGGTAACCGACGCCGTACTGACCGGAGATCATCTCGGCGGAGATCACGCAGATCCACGACACGCCGATGCCGACCGACAGCCCGCCGAAGATGCCGGGCAGGGCACCCGGCAGCACGACCGAGCCGAGCACACGCCACCGGCCGCCGCCCATGGTGCGCACCGCCTCCTCCCACACGGGGGCCAGGGCGCGCACCGCGTGCCGGGTGGAGACGAGGACGGGGAAGAAGGCGGCGGTGCAGGTGATGAAGACGATGCCTTGTTCGTTGGAGGGGAAGAGCAGGATCGCGACGGGGACGAGGGCGATGGCGGGGATGGGGCGGACCACTTCCAGCACCGTGCCGAGCAGGTCCTCGGCGAGCCGCGAGCGGGCCACGAGCACGCCGGTGGCGACGCCCAGGACGGCCGCGAGGAGGAAGCCGGAGGCGATGCGGGTCAGGCTGTCGGTGAGGTCGGTCCAGTAGTCGGGGCCGGACAGCCGCCGGGCGAAGGCGTGGGCGACGTCGGTGACCGTGGGGAACTGCGAGAAGCGCAGCCACAGGTCGACGTCCAGGCTGGTCAGCAGCTGCCACACGCCGAGGGCGGCGGCGAGGGAGATCACGCGCAGCGCGTACCGGGTCATGAGGCCAGCCCCAGAGCTCTGGCGTACGTGACGACGCGTGCTCCGCCGTGGCCCAGGACGTAGGCCCGGGCGGTGGCCGGGGCGACGAACGGCAGCAGCTTCTTGCCGTCGGCCACCCAGATCGCCTTGTCGGCGAACCAGGGGGTGCCGGTGGTGGCGTCGGCGACGTAGGCGGCGCGGACGGTGTCGCGGTGGCGCTTCACATGGCTGAGGAGCGCCGCGGGGGAGGGCAGTTCGAGGGTCTTGTCCGCGCCCTTGGGCCAGATCTCGGCGGCGGCCGGGGCGGGCGCGGCGGTCAGGCGCCGGGCGTAGGAGGCGCCGAGGGCCTGTTTCACGTAGTGGTCGTCGACGAAGGCGTCCACGTCGATGTCGCCGGTCAGTTTCGCGGCCTTCAGGATGGCCACGTCCTGCTTCAGCGCGGAGACGAGCTGGGGTTTGACGGCCGGGTCGAAGGTGGCGATGCCGTGGGCGCCGTTGTAGAGGTAGACGACCTCGGCGGGCAGCCCGGTGGCGTCGGCGACCTTCTCGGCGGCGGTCACGGGGTGGGCGTCCAGGTAGTCGGTGGCCTCGGCCTGGGCCTTGAGGAAGGCCCCGAGCACGGCGGGGTGCTTCTTCGCGAAGTCCTCCCGGGCGGTGACGCCGTGGAAGGTGGGCAGGTTCAGCTGGGCACCGTCGTAGAGGGCCTTCGCCTTGCCCTGGTAGGCGAGCAGGCCCGGCCAGGCGACGAACTGCGACAGCGCGTCGGTGCTGCCCGCGGCGAGGGCGGAGGCGCCGACGGCGGGCTGCTGGTTGAGCTTCTCGATGCCCTTGTCGGGGTCGATCCCGGCGCGCTGCAGGGCCCGCACGAGGGTGCCGTCGGCGGCGGAGCCGACGGAAGTGGAGACCTTCTTGCCCTTCAGGTCCGTCACGGAGGCGAGCGTCGAGCCGGGTGCGGTGACGATGGTGTTGAGGCCGCCGCGGAGGTTGTAGCCGGTGACGGAGACCAGGTGGGTGGGGCGGTCGAGCTGCTTGCCGCGGGCGGCGTTGATGAGCAGCGGGAAGTCACCCATCGAGCCGATGTCGATCTTGCCGGCGGTCATCTGGGCGGTGATCGGGGCGCCGGTGGCGTAGTCCTGCCAGGCGACCTTGTAGGTGTGGCCGTCGTGCAGGGCGTTCAGCTGCTTCTCGAAGTAGCCGAGGGAGCGCAGCAGGGTGCCGGCGGTGACGGTGTTGATGGTCTTGGACTGGTAGCCGACGGTGACGGTGACCGTCGAGTCGTCGCCGCCGGCGGAGGCGGTGCCGCCGCAGGCGGTCAGGGGCGCGAGGAGCAGGACGGCGGCGGGAAGGGCTTTGCGGTTCATGGGTGTGGGTGACCTCTCACCGGAGCAGGTAGGGCATGTTGACCGTCACGGCTCCGGTGGGACAGCGGGCCGCGCACGGGCCGCAGTACCAGCACTCGTCGACGTGCATGTACGCCTTGCCGCTGGAGGTGTCGATGGCGAGGGAGTCCAGCGGGCACATGTCGACGCAGAGGGTGCAGCCGTCGATGCACTTCGACTCGTCGATGGTCACGGGCACGTCGGCCCGCTGGGGCACCAAGGGCATGGCTGTCTCCAGGAAATCCGCGGAAAAAGGTCCCCGAGGCCGTGAACCGGTCGGGCCCCGCCGAACGATGAAGAGGTGAGGGGCCGGACGGGACGAACGGAAGGGGGCGGGGCGGGATGAGGACGGTGAGAGGTCAGACGGAGCGGTGCAGCAGACCGCTCATGGAGATGCGGTCGCCGCGGAAGCGGATGAACTCGAGGTCCACCGGGCGCCCGTCACACAGGTGCGTGAGGCGCTCCAGCATCAGGACGGCCGCTCCCCGCGGTGCCTCCAGTACGGCGGCGGAGTGGGCGTCGGCGTTCACCGACTCCAGGGTGATCTCGGCGTGGCCGAGACGTCGGCCGGTGATGGCCTCCAGGAGACGGAAGACGTCGGTGTTCTCCAGGTCGGCGCCGAGCAGGGCGGTGCCGATGTCGAGCGGGACATAGGTCAGGTCGAGCGAGAGCGGCAGGCCGTTGAGGCGGCGCAGCCGTTCGATGTAGAGGACGTCGGCGCCGGGCGGGACCTGGAGTCGGTCGGCCACGGGGCCCGGCGCGGGGACGGGGCCCATGGTGCGGACCTCGTTGGTGACACGGCCGTGTTCGTGCAGGGTTTCGGCCAGTCCCATCAGCCGGTCGAGCCCGTGGGGGTACTTACGGGCGACGACGACCGTGCCGACGCCGGGCAGGCGGTCGACGAGGCCCTCGGAGCGCAGCAGGTCGAGAGCCTGCCGGACGGTGTTGCGGGAGGTGCGGTAGTCGGTGGCGAGAAGGGATTCATGGGGGAGCGTGCCGCTCTCGAAGCCGCCGGTGAGGAGCTGGCGGCGGAGGAGATCGGCGAGCTGCCGGGCCCGGTCCGCACGCAGCCGGCGCCGCGCACGGTGGGCGGCGACGGTGGTCGCGCCCTGGCCGGCGTGGTCTCGGATGCGGTCGGTGGCTGGCATGGCTGGAACCATACCGAGCCGGTAGGAAAAGGAGGATTGCTGAAATGTTGCGCCACCTGACGGCCCGTCGAATATGGGGCTGACCTCGGGTTCCGGCGGGAATTGGGGAAGATCTGCCACCCGGGAGCAGTCCCTGGCAGCCGCGTCGGCCCGGTGCCGTGACGCCGGCCGGTGTCAGGCCGGTGCGTGTCAGGCCAGTGCGTGTCAGGCCAGTGCCGTGAGACCGGGTGCGAAGGCGATCAGGAGCGGCAGCAGGGGGACCAGTGCGGCCACGGTGGTCGTCAGCGCCCGTCGGCTGCGGTCCAGCCGCGGCGGAGGCTCCAGCAGGCGGTCGACCCGCTCACCGAGCAGGCGGTGGCTGGAGGCGCAGGACAGCACGCCCCGGTGCTGATTGAGCTCGATCAGGGCCAGGGCGGTGGTGATGTGGCCGCAGCGGCGGGAGGCGGTGTCGTCGGCGGCCAGCTCGACCAGGCGGTGGGTCTGGTCGCAGAAATGGGCGAAGAGCGGGATGCGGGGGAAACCGGTGGCCAGTGCGGTGGACAGGTGCAGCAGCCAGTCGTGGTGGGCGCGGGCGTGGCCGCGCTCATGGGTGAGGACGGCGTCGAGCTGGTGGGCGGTGAGGCGGTGCAGGGCGCCCGTGGTGACGACCAGCTGGGGCGGATGGCCGGGCATCCACCAGGCGTCGGGGTATTCGTCCTCCAGCACGAGCAGGGGGCCACGCGCGGGGCCCAGGCCGGCCGGCAGTTCGGGGGCTCGTTCGCGAAGGTGGGCGCGGGTCACGCCACGGCGTCGGCGGGCCTCGACCAGCTCGCGGGCGAGCATGGCGGTGGTCCAGCCGGCACCGCAGGCCAGCAGCAGGGTGAGCGCCACCGCCCAGGGCGGCGCCGACGACAGGTCGTACGCCTCGGTCACGCCGGGCGGCGCGGGCGCGAAGAGCTGGGTGCGCACGGTGTGGAAGACGGCGGCGGTGCTGAGGGACAGGGCCGCGACGCAGCACAGCAGGACGGTCGCGACGAGGCACTGCCACACCCACAGGGCGACGACCGGCTCCCGCTCGGGCCAGGCGGCCCGGGTCAGCGCGCGCGGGACCGGCACAGCGGCCGTCAGAGCGACGACGCTCAACAGGAGCAGGCAGACGGTCATGCCACGGGCTCCGGATCCTGGGCGGACAGGGCGGGGGTGGTCGTACGGGCGACGGACGCGATCGCTCGACGGCTCGGTGAGCGCGTCCGTCGCCAGTATGACGGCCCCGGGGGCGGTGCGTCAGCCCTTGGCTGGAGGCACTGCGGGGGTTGAGGGGCGGCGCGTGATCACGGCCCCGCGGTGGCGGGGGCCGGCCGGTGGTGCCCCCGTCACGGTGCGGCTTCGTCGGGGGCGTCAGCGCGTGACGATCCGGCCTGTCACCTCACCGAGGCCCACCCGGACGCCGTCCGGGCCGGGCGCCCACGCGGACAGGGTCACCACGTCGCCGTCCTCCAGGAAGGTCCGCTTGCCGTCGGGGAGTTCCAGGGGCTCCTGGCCGTTCCAGGTCAGCTCCAGCAGGGAGCCGCGCTGGGCGGGGTCGGGGCCGCTGACCGTGCCGGAGCCGTAGAAGTCGCCGGTGCGCAGCGAAGCGCCGTTGACCGTCATGTGCGCCAGCTGCTGGGCGGCCGTCCAGTACATGGTGGAGAAGGGGGGCTCGGAGACGACGTGACCGTTGATGGCGACGGAGATCCGCAGGTCGTAGCCGCCGGGTTCGTCGGCGGAGTCGTCGAGGTAGGGCAGCAGCGGGTGGGTGCGCTCCGGGGGTGCGACCCGGGCCTCGTCCAGGGCCTCCAGCGGGGTGATCCACGCGGAGACCGAGGTGGCGAAGGACTTGCCGAGGAAGGGGCCGAGGGGGACGTACTCCCAGGCCTGGATGTCACGGGCCGACCAGTCGTTGAGCAGGCACAGCCCGAAGACATGGTCACGGAAGTCGCCGAGGGCGACCGGTTCGCCGAGGGAGGAGGGAGTGCCCACGACGAAGCCGACCTCGGCCTCGATGTCGAGGCGGACGGACGGGCCGAAGACGGGTGCCGCATCGGCCGGGGCCTTGCGCTGGCCCGAGGGACGCACGATGTCGGTGCCGGAGACGACGACGGTGCCGGAGCGGCCGTGGTAACCGATCGGCAGGTGCTTCCAGTTGGGCGTGAGGGAGTCGGCGGCGTCGGGGCGGAAGATCCGGCCGACGTTCCGGGCGTGGTTCTCGGAGGCGTAGAAGTCGACGTAGTCCGCGACCTCGAAGGGCAGGTGCAGGGTCACCGAGGACAGGGGGTGGAAGAACGGCTCGACGGTCTCGCGGTGCGAGGGCACCGTCACCCACGCCGTCAGCGCGCGCCGGACGTCGGACCAGGTGGTGCGGCCGGCGGCGAGGAGCGGGTTCAGCGAGGGCTGGGCGAGCAGCGTGGCATAGGGGGAGCCGAGCGCCATCGCCGCCGCTCCCGCGTCGAGCACGTGGTCGCCGAGCCGGACACCGACCCGCCGCTCGGCCGGGGAACCGGCGGGCGAGAAGACGCCGTACGGAAGGTTGTGCGCACCGAAGGGGTCGCCCTCGGGGACGTCGAAGGGGGGCATGCGGTGCCGCCTCGCTTTCGTGCACGTCGGACACGGCGCCAGGGCCGCGTGATCCAAGTGGTTCGCGGCACACGTTACGGCCGAGGCGGCTGTCTTGGGCAGTGTCTAAAGAGTTTGCAATGTCCGTTATGGCCTTGTCGGAGGTGGCAATTCCGGCTTAGCGTCCTTTGCGGGGAACACGGACGGAGGGCATCCGTTCCGTCGGGGGGACACGTGGGGGGACCCGTGGCCAGCAGTGCCGCAAGCCTGCCGTTCCAGGCCGACCGTGAAGTACCGGGCCTGATCGTGAAGTTCGGAAACTACCCGCTGCACCACGGCGGGGTCGGGGCGATCCGCAGTCTGGGGCGTCTGGGCGTGCCCATGTACGCGATCACCGAGGACCCCTACACGCCGGCCGCCGCCTCCCGTTATCTGCGGCGCGCGTTCGTGTGGCCGACGACGGGCACGGAGGAGGCGGGGCACCTGGTCGAGGGGTTGCTGCGGATCGGGCGCCGGATCGGGCGGCCGACCGTGCTGATCCCCACCGACGAGGAGGCGGCGGTGCTGATCGCCGAGCACCAGGAGGACCTCGCCGGGCCGTTCCTCTTCCCGCGCGTCGCCCGGGACCTGCCGCGCCGGCTGGCCAGCAAGCAGGGGCTGCACGAGCTGTGTGCGGAGCACGGCATCCCCAGCCCGGCGGCCGCGTTCCCGCGGTCGTACGACGACATCGTGGCGTTCGCACAGAAGGCCCGCTTCCCGGTGGTGGCCAAGAACCGTGAGGCGTTCGTGCGCCGCAGGCAGCCGGCCGTCAACGGCACCACCCGCATCACCACCCGCGACGGCCTGCTCGCGCTGGCGCGGCACTGGGGGGAGCCGCCCGGGGTGATCCTTCAGGAGTATCTGCCGCGCGAGCAGGCCGAGGACTGGATCGTGCACGCCTGCTTCGGCGCCGACTCGGCACCGCTGGCGATGTTCACCGGCGTCAAGGTCCGCTCCTGGCCGCCGCACGCCGGGATGACGGCGAACGCCTACGTCGTCGACAACCCGGAACTCGCCGACCTCGCCGCACGTTTCATCAAACAGATCGGCTTCACCGGAATCATCGACCTCGACCTGCGCTTCGACCGGCGCGACGGACAGTACAAGCTCCTCGACTTCAACCCGCGCATGGGCGCCCAGTTCCGCCTCTTCGAGAACGAGGCGGGGGTGGACGTGGTCCGGGCCATGCACCTGGACCTGACCGGCCGCACCGTTCCGGAGGGGGAACAGCGCGCCGGCCATCGCTACATCGTGGAGAACATCGACCTGGCCGCCCTGCTCGCCTACCGCCGCAGCGGCTACACGACGCCGCACGCACCGGCCCGGGCGAGCGGCACGGAGCTGGCCTGGCTCGCGGGTGACGACCCGCTGCCCTTCCTCACGATGCTCGCGCGCTTCGTGCGACCCGGCGCGAAGCACCTCTATCAGCTGTGGCGGACACACCGCCGTGGCAGCACCGGACCGGGTGGACGCCACCAGTCGTAGCCTCCTCCCGGCCGGAACACGAAGTGACGACACCACGAAGTGACGACACCACGAAGTGACGACACCGAGAGGTGACGCCACCGTGACGACACACCGCGAAGTGACGACATGACGTCCTGGGGAGGGACTTCGTGAACCAACCGGTAGCAGTCCTCGGGGCAGGCCCCTTCGGCCTGTCCACCGCCGCCCATCTGCGCGCCCGTGGCGTGCCCGTCCGCGTCTTCGGCGACCCCATGGTCAGCTGGCGCGACAACATGCCCGCGGGCATGCTCCTGAAGTCGACCCCCGCGGCCTCCAGCATCGACTGCCCCCAGCGCGGGCACACCCTCGCCGACTACTGCGACGCGGCCGGCATCCGGCGGCTGGTGAACGACGAGGACATCATTCCCGTGGAAACGTTCATCGCCTACGGCGAGTGGTTCCAGCAGAAGCTGGTGCCCGAGCTGGAGCGGGTGCGGGTGGTGTCCGTGGACCGGCGCACCGGGGGCGGCTTCGAGCTGAAGCTGGACTCCGGGGAGCAGTTCACCGCGCGGGCCGTCGTCGTGGCCACCGGGCTGTCCGGCCTGTCCCACCTGCCCCGCGAGCTGGCCGCGGCCGCGCCGGACGGGCCCGCCGCCACGGCGCCCGTCTCGCACAGTTCCCAGCACCACGACCTGACCCGCTTCGCCGGCCGGGAACTGATCGTCGTCGGCGCCGGACAGTCCGCGCTGGAGACGGCGGCGCTCGCCGCCGAGGCCGGGGCCCGGGTGCGGGTGGTGGCCCGCGGCCGGGGCCGGGTCGCGTTCGGCGCGGCCCCCTGGGACCAGCCCCGGCTGCGCCCCGAGTCGCCGTTCGGCCGGGCCTGGTCGCTGTGGGCGCTGAGCTATTACCCGCATCCCTACCGCTATCTGCCCGCCGAGATACGCCACTACCTGGTCCGCCGGGTCCTCGGCCCGCTCGGCGCCTGGTGGCTGCGCGAGCGCTTCTCGGGGAAGGTGCAGGTCAGCGAGGTGCAGCGGATCGTGCGGGCGGAGCCGACGGGCGAGGGCGCCACCCTCACCGTGCGCAGCCACACCGGCCGCACCGAGCGGCTGGCCGCCGACCACGTCATCGCGGCCACCGGCTACCGGGTGAACATCGCGGCGATGGACTTCCTCGGCCACGGGCTGCGCACCACCCTCGCCACCAGCCGCGGCACCCCCAGGCTCGGCGCCGGGTACGTCTCGTCGGTCCCCGGCCTGTACTTCACGGGTCTGCCGGCGGCCGGGTCGTACGGCCCGGTGATGCGGTTCGTGTGCGGCACGGAGTTCGCCTCGCCGCGCCTGGCCCGCCACCTGGTGGCGGCACACGGCTGAGGGGCGAACCACGGGCGTGGCGGTCCGGCGGGCGCGGCGGGCCGGTCCGGCGGGCGCGGTGGTCCGGTCGATCCTTCCGCGCGTGCCGCCGGGCCGGGAAACCGGCGATGAGCCCGGGTGGGCCGGCCGCCTCGGCGGCCTCCGCATCCCTGCCGGAACCCGGGCCGGAGGAGGCCGGATCGGGCGGTGAACGGGTGCCCCGCGGGGTCCGTATTCTCTGATCATGGCCGCACCCCTCGCATATGCCCTCATTGCCACTGACCTGGACGGAACGCTGCTGCGCGGCGACGACACGCTCTCCGACCGGTCCCGGGCCGCGCTCGCGCGGGTGGCGAAGGCCGGCGCGCGCCACCTTGTGGTGACGGGCCGCCCGGCGCCCCGGGTACGGCCGCTGCTGGAGGACCTCGGCTGCACGGGGCTCGCGGTGTGCGGCCAGGGCGCGCAGGTGTACGACGCGGGGGCCGGCCGTCTGCTGTGGTCGGTGACCCTCGACCGGGAGCTGGCCGAGACCGCGCTCGGCAAGATCGAGGCCGAGGTGGGGGAGGTGTACGCCGCCGTCGACCAGGACGGCGTGGACGGGCTGACGCTGATCGAGCCCGGCTACCGGATGCCGCACCCGACGCTGCCGGCGGTGCGGGTCGGGCGGCGCGACGATCTGTGGGGCGAGCCGATCAGCAAGGTGCTGCTGCGCCATCCCGAGCTGTCCGACGACGAGCTGGCGGCGACGGCGCGCGCGGTGGTCGGTTCCCTGGCGACGGTGACCATGTCGGGGCCGGGGACGGTGGAGCTGCAGCCGTGCGGTGTCACCAAGGCGACGGGGCTCGCGCTGGCGGCCGGCCATCTCGGGCTGGGCGCCGAGCGGGCGCTCGCGTTCGGGGACATGCCGAACGACATCCCGATGTTCGCCTGGGCCGCCCGCGGGGTGGCCATGGCCAACGCCCATCCGGAGCTGAAGGCCGTGGCCGACGAGGTCACCATGTCGAACGAGGACGACGGCATCGCCGTCGTCCTCGAGCGGTTGTTCCCGTGAAGTGCGGCCTAGTAGGCGCTGAACACGTTGTCGATCGAGCCGTAGCGGGCTGCCGCGTAGTTGCAGGCCGCGGTGATGTTGGCGATCGGGTCGTACGGGTCCATGGAGGTGCCGGACACGTGGTAGGCGAGGAACGTCGGGTCGATCACCTGGAGCAGGCCCTTGGACGGGGTGCCGGCGGCCGCGTTGGAGTCCCACAGGTTGATGGCGGCGGGGTTGCCGGAGGACTCGCGGATGATGTTGCGGTAGATCCCGTCGTAGGTGCCCGGGATGCCGTGCTGGGACATGATGGCCAGCGACTGGCGGATCCAGCCGTCGAGGTTGTTCGGGTAGGCCGAGTTGGCGGCCGTGATCACGGTGGCGCTGGCCGGGGTGGCGGCGGAGGCGCTGGTCGCGCCGAAGAGCGGCAGCGCGAGGGCGGCGGCACCGGTGCCGGCGACGGCGAGGGTGCGGACGAGGCGGGACGTGCGGGTGCGGCGGTGCTGACCGGCAGCAGACATGACGAAGTTCCTCTCCGGCGCCTGCGAGGTGAGCTGTCGGGTTCGGGCTGGAGATGCCCGGCCGGCCGCGGATGCGGCACGGCTTCACCCCGAGCCGGTCCGGGGCGTCGTCGGGGTGACGACGTCCGGCTCGGCGACTTACCTGGGTCCCCCGCTCCTGCCGTACACGGATGAGTTGGTCCGATGGTGGATGCCGGACGGCGGCAGGATTAGGCGTCCATCCGACAGGCCGGGAAGTTATGCGAGAGCTGATGCCGGGAACAAGTACCGGTTTCACCTAATGCCCTGGTTGACCTTGGTCCGGGGCGTTTGGGCTGCTTGATCCTTTGTGATCGTCTAGGCCCAACTTGCTTGTGAGGGCTGGTTAAACGCGGGGCGGACGGACAGGAGACCGACGAGAGGCTCGCGTGACCCAATTCACTGGTGTCACAGGGGAAACACATTTGGTACCAAGGTGACCAAGGTGGATCGGCTGATTAATTACGGCAAAACGGGCAGTCGGGTCGTGTTGTGGCACGGTGGGGCGGGGTCTGTCGCCGAGGGTGGGGGTGGTCTTCGCGGTGGTCTTCGCGACACGAGCATGGTTGATATCGGTACTTTTCGGTTGATCAGATTTGATCGATAAACATATCGGGCGCGATCCGATACCGCCTGGCCTGTAACCGTGGGCGCTATCGGTGATCGAAACGTGACCGGATACGCTGACTTGAGTGATGTCAGCGACCTATCGACAAACCGTGTAATCGCCAACCGGCACCAGCAGACAGGAGACCCCTCGTGACCGTCGTCGGGCCGTTCGGGCTTAGCGTGCGGGACCAGGCTCTCGAGGCCGATGTCCAGGCCGGATTGGCGGCTGTCGAGGAAGGGCTGCTCGAGGCCACCAAGAGCGAGGTTCCCTTCATCACGGAGGCCGCGCAGCACCTGGTGCGGGCGGGCGGGAAGCGGTTCCGGCCGCTGCTCGTGATGCTGGCGGCGCAGTTCGGGGACCCGTATGCGCCGGGTGTCGTGCCGTCGGCGGTCGTGGTCGAGCTGACCCACCTGGCGACGCTCTACCACGACGACGTCATGGACGAGGCCGCCGTACGGCGCGGGGTGCCCAGCGCGAACACGCGGTGGGGTAACTCGGTCGCCGTACTGACCGGCGACTTCCTCTTCGCGCGGGCCTCGCAGATCCTCGCCGACCTCGGGCCCGAGGCGGTGCGGGTGCAGGCGCTGGCGTTCGAGCGGCTGGTCACCGGGCAGATCCTGGAGACCGCGGGCCCGCAGGACGGGCGCGACCCGGTCGACCACTACCTCGAGGTGCTCGGCGGCAAGACGGGGTCACTGGTGGCGGTGTCGTGCCGGTTCGGCGCGATGATGTCCGGCGCCGACGAGACGGTCGTGGACGTGCTGACGCAGTACGGGGAGCGGCTGGGCGTGGCCTTCCAGCTGGCGGACGACGTACTCGACATCGCCTCCGACTCGCACGAGTCCGGCAAGACGCCGGGGACGGATCTTCGCGAGGGCATCCCGACACTCCCGGTGCTGCGGCTGCGGGAGCGGGCCGAGCGGCTCGGGCTGCCGGAGGACCGCGCCCTGTGCGAGCTGCTGGACTCCGATCTGAGCGACGACGCGCGACACGCGGAGGCGCTGACCGCGCTGCGGGCGCACCCCGCGCTGGAGCAGGCGCGGCGCGACACCGTCCGCTACGCCGAGGAGGCGCGGGCCGCGCTGGCGCCGCTGCGGGAGTGCGGCGCCAAGGCGGCGCTGATTGAGCTGTGCGACGCGGTGGTGCACCGGGCGGGCTGAGGGCCGCCGTCCGCCCCGTTCGTTCTCCGGCTGCCGGCCCGCCGTCCGCCGCGTTCGCTCTCCGGCTGACGGCCCGCTGTCCGCCGCGTGCCTTTTCCGGCTGACGGCCCGCTGTCCGCGGCGTGCCTTTTCCGGCTGACGGCCCGCTGTCCGCCGCGTTCGTTCTCCGGCGACGGCCCGCTGTCCGCCGCGTGCCTTTTCCGGCTGACGGCCCGCCGTCCGCCGCGTTCGCTCTCCGGCTGACGGCCCGCCGTCCGCCGCGTGCCTTTTCCGGCTGAAGGCATCCGTCCGCCGCGTACCTTCTCCGGCTGACGCCCGCCATCCGCCCCGTACCACCTCCGGCCGGCGCCGGCCCCCCGCCCCGTGCCTTCTGGAGCCCCTTCCCCCGCCCCCCTTCCCCCGCCCCCTTCCTCCCCCGGCTCACGCCCCCGGGCTCCCCGGCCCCCCACTTCCCCTACGGGTAGGGGTACCTGAGGCCCCGCCATGTCATACCCCAGCAGTACACGCAGTTGCGTCCAGGGAGTGACGTCTCCCGGCGGCCGATTTGGTCTCATGGAAAGCACGGAAGACACCACTCCTCACCGATTCGGGTGAGAATGGCGGCTCGGGGTGGGGCCCGGCGGGAGCACGCGCCGCGGGTCACGGGACGGACAGCCGCCGCCGACGACGGAGGTAGCGCACACATGGCACCGTTTGGAAGCGATGACAGGGCGACGGCCGTGCAGGAGCCGGCCGGCTCGTCGGGCGGGGGGCGTCGCAGGGCCGCGCGGTACGTCGTGCCCGCGACCGTCGTGGGCGTGGCCGCCGCGACGATCGGGATCGTCCCCGCGCTCGCCAGCTCCGGCGACCCGGATCTGCCGAAGATCACCGCGCAGCAGCTCATCGAGAAGATCGCCGCGTCGGACGTCCAGCAGATGTCCGGCACCGTGCGGATCACCACCGACCTCGGGCTGCCCGACGTCGCAGGTCTCGCCGGCGGTCTCGGCGGGAAGGCGGGCGGCGCCGGCGACGGTTCGGCCGCCGATCCGTCCGCCAAGGTCACCGAACTCGCCACCGGCTCGCACACGTTGCGGGTCGCGGCCGACGGACCGGACCGGCAGAAGGTGTCGGTGCTGGAGGAGGCCGCCGAGTACAGCCTCATCCACAACGGCAAGGACGTCTGGGGCTACGACAGCAAGTCCGACGAGGTGTACCACGCCACCTCGGACGCCACCGGGAAGGACCACCGCAAGGACAAGCGGGGCGCGGACGACTTCACCGGTACGCCCAAGGACTTCGCCGAGCAGGCCCTGAAGGCCGCCGACTCCACCACCGCCGTCACGGTGGACGGCACCGCCCACGTCGCCGGCCGCGACGCCTACAAGCTGCTGATCAAGCCCAAGCAGTCCGGCAGCACCGTCGGCGGCATCACCATCGCCGTGGACGCGAAGACCGGCGTGCCGCTGAAGTTCACCCTGACCCCGAAGAGCGGCGGCGCCGCCGTGGTCGACGCCGGCTTCACCCAGGTCAGCTTCGCCCGGCCGGCCGCCTCCACCTTCGACTTCACCCCGCCCAAGGGCGCCAAGGTCACCGAGGGCGGCGACCGTGAGCACGGCAAGGGCGACGACGAAAAGAGCCCGCTGAAGGGCGGCCTCCCGCAGCACCTGCTGCCCACGCCGGGCGGGGAGCCGGGCAAGGGGCTCGGCGCACCCAAGGTCCTCGGTGAGGGCTGGAGCGCCATCGCGGTCTTCGACACCGGCGCCAAGGGAGGCGTGCCCTCCGGCAGCAAGGCCGACGGCGACCTCGGCGGCTTCCTCGACTCGCTCGGCGACAAGGTCTCCGGCCCGTTCGGCAAGGGCACGGTGTTCTCCACGCGCCTGGTGAACGCCCTGATCACCGACGACGGCAAGGTCTACGTCGGCGCGGTCACCAAGGACGCCCTGGTCAAGGCCGCCGACGCGGGCAGGTAAGCCGGCGGGACACCGCCGGGAGACGGGAAACGATCGGGGAGCCGATGGACGACGCGCCCGCCGCACGGGGTGAGCAGGGGCCGGAGGACGAGTACGTCATCCACACCCGCGCCCTCACCAAGCGCTACCGCGGCGGGCAGCTCGCCGTGGACGGCCTGGACCTGACCGTGCCGGCGGGCAGCGTCTTCGGCTTCCTCGGCCCGAACGGATCGGGCAAGACCACGACCATCCGGATGCTGATGGGCCTGATCGAGCCCACCTCCGGTGCCGCGCGCGTCCTCGGGCAGCCGATGCCCCGGGCCGCCCGCTCGGTGCTGCCACAGGTGGGCGCACTGATCGAAGGACCCGCGCTGTACGGCTTCCTCTCCGGCCGGGACAACCTGCTGCGCTACGACGCCGCCGACCCGACCGCCGACCCGCGCACCCGGCGTACCCGCGTCGCCACGGCGCTGGAGCGGGTGGGGCTGACGGCGGCCGCCGGGAAGAAGGCGAGGGCGTACTCGCTCGGGATGAAGCAGCGGCTGGGGCTCGCCGCCGCCCTGCTCCAGCCCCGCCGCCTGCTCGTGCTGGACGAGCCGACCAACGGGCTCGACCCGCAGGGCATGCGGGAGATCCGCTCGATCGTGCGGGAGCTGGCCTCGGACGGCACGACCGTCTTCCTCTCCTCGCACCTCCTCGACGAGATCGAACAGGTCTGCACGCACGCCGCGGTGATGGCGCGCGGGCGGCTCCTCGTGCAGGGCGCGGTCGCCGACCTGGCGGCGCGGGCGCGCGGCCGGCTGGTGGTCGTGACGCCGGACGTCTCCGACGCGGCCCGGGTGCTGAAGGAGCAGGGCGTCGCGGATGTCGTCGTGGCGGAGGACCGGGTGACGGGTGAACCGCCGGAGTCGGAACCGGCCGACCTCAACGCCGCGTTGGTCGCGGCGGGCATACGGGTGCGGGGCTTCGGCGTGGAACGGGCCTCGCTGGAGGACGCGTTCGTGGCGCTGACGGGGGAGGGCTTCGATGTCGCGGGATGACAGCACCGCCACCGGGACCACGGGAACCGGGGCCTCCGCGGCCGGGACCACGGGGACGGGGGCCTCCGCGGCCGGGACCACGGGGACCGGGGCCTCCGCGGCCAGGGCCACCGCCGGTGACTCCGCAGCCGGGACGGCCCGGGCGGTGCGGCCCCTGTGGACCCTGGGACTCTTCCGCAGCGAACTGCTGGTCACCCTGCGGCGCTGGCGCACGCTCGCGCTGCTCGGTGTGCTGGCCGCGGTGCCCGTCCTGGTCGGGATCGCCGTGCGGATCGAGACAGACGGTTCGTCGTCGGGGTCCGGGGGCGGCGGGGGACCGGCGTTCATCTCCCAGGTGACCAACAACGGCCTGTTCCTCGTCTTCACCGCGCTGGCCGCGACCCTGCCGTTCTTCCTGCCGATGGCGGTCGGTGTGATCGCGGGCGACGCCATCGCCGGCGAGGCGAGCGCGGGCACCCTGCGCTACCTCCTGGTCGCGCCGGCCGGGCGTACCCGGCTGCTGCTCGCCAAGTACACGACGGTGATGGCGTTCTGTGTGCTCGCCACTCTCGTCGTCGCGGTGTCCGCGTTGCTGGTCGGGGCGCTGCTCTTCCCGCTCGGCGATCTGACGACCATCTCCGGCACCAGGATCGGTTTCACGGAGGGGCTGGGGCGGGCCCTGCTGATCGCACTGGTCGTCGCCGCGTCCCTGACCGGGGTGGCGGCGCTCGGACTGTTCGTCTCCACGCTCACCAACAGCGGTATCGCGGCGATGGCGACGACCGTCGGGCTGCTGATCACCGTGCAGATCCTGGACCAGTTCCCGCAACTGCACGCGATCCAGCCGTATCTCTTCCCGCACTACTGGCTGTCCTTCGCCGACCTGATGCGCGAACCGGTCTACTGGGACGACCTGGTGAAGAACCTCGGTCTGCAGGGCCTGTACGCCGCCGTGTTCGGTTCGGCGGCGTGGGCCCGTTTCACCGCGAAGGACATCACCGTCTAGCGGCTCAAGCCCGCTCGTACGGGAAGCGGGCGAGCGGTGCCTCGCCGGCGAAGAAGGTCTTCGCGCGGGTCAGCGCCGCGTGGTCGGCCAGGACGTCGCCGGGGCGGCTGCCGTTGCCGAGGAGGACCCCGCCGAACCGCATCCCCAGGTAGGCGGCGGAGTTGTTGAGCGTGCCGACGAGCGGGTCGGCGACCTCCTCCTCGCGGTGCGCGAGCGCGGTCACGCCCCACAGGGTGCGCCCGGCCATCCGGGACTTGAAGTCCAGGCCGGGGGTGCGCAGCCAGCCCGACCAGTGGTCCAGATAGCGCTTGGTGTGGGCGGAGACCGAGTACCAGTACAGCGGTGAGGCGATCACGAGATCCGTCGCGGCGAGCGTGGCGTCGAGCAGCAGCGCGGTGTTGTCCCCGGTGGGCCGGGCGTGGTCGCTGTCGTGGCGCAGGTCGGTGAAGTCGGGCAGCGGGTGCTTCGCGAGGCTGATCCACTCCTGTTCCACGTCCTCGGGCAGCTGCTCGGCGGCCTTGCGGGCGAGCAGTTCGGTGTTGCCGTCGTCGCGGCTGCTGCCCAGCACGAACAGGAAACGGCGGGTCATGGCATCCCCTTGGCACTCGGTTACGGCGATCAGAAGGCGTCAACGTTGTATGCGTGCGCATTTAATCCCGGTGGGTCCGCTGGGCCCGGGGGCCCGGGGCCCGGGTGGGGAGCCTGCCGGGGGCCGGAAGTCGGGACGAGTCTGTGACGGGGTGGTGACCTGTGCACGGGGAGCGAGGAACGAGACTCGACAGTGCGTGTTCGACAGGGTTGTGTTGCCCCGGAGCACCATGAAAACGCTTGTGCCGTCCGCCGGCTCGCCGTCGAGTCCGAGTGACGCATCGGGAGTGAGGGAAGCGATGACTCGACTCAGCCGCGTGAAGACGCTGGAGGTCCGTGTCGCGGTGGACGGCTCGTTCGTGGACGAGGGAGGCCGTGCGGTGGCCCGGGCCGGAGCCTGGATCGCCGGTGTGCCGCTTCCGGTGGCGCCCGGCGAGGAGGCCCAGGACGCCGTCCTCGCCCACCTGCACCGCCTGGCCCGCGCCGACGGCCACTCCGTCCTCGCCACGATCCACGACGAACGCCTCGGGTACGTCGTCCCCCTGCGCGTGGACCCGGACGGCTCCAGCCACCTGACCTCACAGCCCCAGCCGCAGCCACAGCCGCAGGCGCCCCGGACGGTGCCGCTGCGTGCGGTCCCCGGGCTCCACCGGGACGCGGCCGTCCCCGGCGCGGTCGCCGCACCCCAGGGGGTCTTCGGGCCGCCGCCCGAGATGTCCCCGCCAGCGGCGCGTCCGGCAGCCGCCATAGCCGACGCTGCTCCGCAGGAACCCGCGGCCCCGGCCCCGGAAGCCGTCACGGCCCCGGAGCCCGCCCCGACCGCACCCCCCGCCCCGACCTCGACCCAGACCCCCGACCCCTACACCTACATCGCCCTCGCCGAAGCCGCCGCCGAGGCGAAGCCCACGCCCGCCCGGGGGTTCGATGCCATCGCCGAGGCCGTACTGGAGGATGTGCCGTCCGCCAGGGGCGGTGCCGCGTCCGCGCTGCCGGCCGGGCGGGTCGCGCGGGTGAACGAGGCCGTGCGGTCCGGACGGACGGATGCCGCGGCGGAGCTGGCCGAGGAGACCGTGGCCGAGGCGACGGCCACGTTGGGGCCGGAGCACCCGGAGGTGCTCCGGCTGCGCGAACTGACCGCCTACATCGCCTACCTGGCCGGAGAACCCGAGCGTGCCTTCCGGATCTCCCTCGACCTGGCCGGCATCCACCGCCGCAAGCAGGACGCGGAGGCCGCCTACGGCAATGTCCACAGCGCGGCCACCGCGTGGCGTGCGGTGCGCGACCCGCGGCAGGGCCTCAGCCTGGGCGGCGAGCTGATCGCCCTGTGGGCCGCACTCGCCGCCGAGAGCGGCCCCGCCGCCGACGACGCCGAGGAGCTCCGGTCGGCCCGCGCCCGCATGGACCGGCTCACCGCCCGCCTCGCCGCCCGTGCCGCCGACGGCGACTGACGACTGCTCAGCAGGAGGTCACGACGGCAGCGTCACGACGACAGCGTCCACACCGCGTACGCGATGGCGTCGCTGTTGCGGTCCAGTGCCGTGTCGTCGATGTTGGCCGTCGTGTCGCACGACGAGTGGTAGCAGCGGTCGAAGGCCTGCCCGGCGGTGCCGCCCCACTTGGCGGCCTGGGCCGACGTCTTGATGTAGTCGGCGCCGCTGAACAGCCCGCCCACCGGTACGCCGGCGTTCTTGAAGGGGGCGTGGTCGGAGCGGCCGTCGCCCTCGGTCTCGGGCTCGGTGGCGATGCCGAGGCCGGCGTAGTAGTCCTTGAAGGTCTTCTCGAGGGCCGGGTCGTCGTCGTAGACGAAGTACCCGGGGTTCGGCGAGCCGATCATGTCGAAGTTCAGGTAACCGGTGATGCGGGCGCGGTCGGCCGAGGACAGTCTGCCGACGTAGTAGCGCGAGCCGACCATGCCCAGCTCCTCGGCGCCCCACCAGGCGAAACGCAGATGCTTGGCGGGGTGGTAGCCGGTCCGTGCGACGGTGAGCGCGGTCTCCAGGATGGCGGCGGAGCCTGAGCCGTTGTCGTCGATGCCGGGGCCTGCGGTCACGCTGTCGAGGTGGGCCCCGGTCATGAGGACCTTGCCCGTGTCGCCGCCGGGCCAGTCGGCGATCAGGTTGTAGCCGGTGCGGCCGGAGGAGGTGAACTGCTGGACGGTGGTGGTGAAGCCGGCCGCGTCCAGCTTGGCCTTCACATAGTCGAGGGAGGCCTTGTACCCGGCGCGGCCGTGCGCCCGGTTGCCGCCGTTGGCGGTGGCGATGGACTGCAGCTGGGCGAGGTGGGCCTTGACGCCCGCGACGGGGATGTCGGGAGCGGCGGCGACCGCGGTGGGGGCGGGCGCCGCCCCGGCTATGGAGCCGGTGGCGACCAGGGTGGCGCCGGCGACGACGGCAGCGGCCGTCGCCCGCGCGGAAACGGAGAGGTTCATGTGGGGGGCTCCGAATTCCTTGAGGAATGGGGTGCCCGATGGTGAAGCTGATGCTGACGCTCCGTCAAGAGCACAATCCGGACACTGCTGTTCGCATTCCGGATCATTCACCGGACCCGCGCGGGAGCCCCACGCCCGGTGCACGCGGACCCCTCCGCTCAGTGCACGCAGAACTCGTTGCCCTCCGGGTCCGCCATCACCACCCACTGCCCGCTCGGCTCGTTCACCTCGCGCAGCACGCTCGCGCCGAGCGCCTTCAGTCGCTCCACCTCGTCCGCGCGCCGCCCGTCGCCCGGGTGCAGGTCGAGGTGGAGCCGGTTCTTCACGGTCTTCGGCTCCGGCACCCGCTGGAACAGCAGCCGCCGCCCCAGCCCGGTACCGCTGTGCGGGTCGTACGGGTCCTGCGGATGGCGTACGGCGACGAGGTCCCGGAAGGCGGGGCGGCCGTGGTACTCCACGGTGGCCGCGCCCGGCAGCGCCCCCGCGGCGAGCAGCTGCTCGATGAGCGCGGCGTTGTCCTCCACCGTGTAGTGCAGCGCGGCGGCCCAGAAGTCGGCCTGCGTGTGCGGGTCGGCGGCGTCGATGACGATCTTGAAGTGCACCGGAGCCGGTGCCGTCGTGGTCATGTAACCAGTAATAATGGTTACATGAGTGAGCGTGCAACGGAATCGCCGGAACCGGCCGGTCTTTCCGCCCGTGCGAGCGGCCCCCCGGGGCTGGTCCTGCACACCTACGACGGCCGGCCCTACCGCTTCGACCCCGGCGCGCTGTGCCTGGAGCTGCTCACCACCGGCGGGCCGGGCGCCTTCGCCCGGTACGAGACGCTGCACACCCCTGCCGACCTGGTCGCCTGGGCCGCACGCAGCCGGCTCCCGCAGGGGCTCGACCTGCGGGTCACGGACGCCGAGCTGGTCCGGGCCCGCGAGGTGCGCGACGCGCTCTTCCTGCTCACCGCCGACCGCGCGCACGGACGCCCGCTGCGCCCGGATCTGGTGGCGACGCTGAACGAGGCGGCCGCGCGGCCGTCGCTGGTGGCCCGGCTCGGCCCGGACGGCACGCGCGCATGGGCGCCGGGCGCGAGCGGCGCGCAGCTGTTGTCCACGGTCGCCCGCGACGCGATCGACCTGTTCAGCGGCCCGTACGCGGACCGCGTCCGCGAGTGCGGCGCCCACGACTGCCATCTGCTCTTCGTCGACACCTCGCGCCCGGGTCGCCGCCGCTGGTGCGCGATGGAACACTGCGGCAACCGCGAGAAGGTCCGCGCCCACCGGGCCCGCGCCGACCGGCCGGCCGGCTAGGGTCTGTCGTTTGGATCAGGCCGGCCTCGAGTTGCGGTGCGTCTCGGCCGACCCGAGCGGGGTCTGGTGCGTGCAGCTGCAAGGCGGAGGAGGGCGCCAACGCGGTGGGGGTCCCCCCTGCTCGAAGAGCTAGGGGGAGTGCGTGCCAGACCCCGCGACGCCGGGATGATCCAAACGACAGGCCCTAGCCCCGGCGGGCGTACGCCGGACTACGCCTCCACGCGAGGCGCCGCCGGGGCCCCGGTGGTCGGGGATTCGATGGCCGGAAGCCCGGCCGCCGCGGAGCCGCCCGCCGCGGGTTCGGCCGCCGTGGAAGCGGCCGTCGGGGCTTCGGCCGTCGCCGTGTCGGGCGTCGTCGCTTGGGTCGCCGCCGCGAGGGTCGTGCGGAGGCGGGCCGTGCGGCGGGCGGTGCGGAGGCTGTCGGCGGTGAGGAGGATCAGGGCCAGCCAGACGAGGGCGAAGCCCGCCCAGCGCTCGGGCGGCATGGCCTCGTGGAAGTAGAGCACTCCGCACAGGAACTGGAAGACCGGGGCGAGGTACTGCAGCAGCCCCAGCGTGGACAGCGGCACGCGGATCGCGGCCGCGCCGAAGCAGACCAGCGGGATCGCGGTGACCACGCCGGTGGAGGCGAGCAGCGCGGTGTGGCCCGGGCCCTCGGTGGTGAACGTCGAGTGCCCCTGCGCGGTCAGCCACAGCAGATAGCCGAGCGCGGGCAGGAACTGGATCGCGGTCTCGGCGGCCAGCGACTCCACGCCGCCGAGGTTCACCTTCTTCTTCATCAGGCCGTACGTGGCGAAGGAGAAGGCGAGGATCAGCGAGATCCACGGCGGCCGGCCGTAGCCGACGGTCAGGACGATCACGGCGGCCAGGCCGACGCCGACGGCGGCCCACTGGGCCGGACGCAGCCGCTCGCCGAGCAGCAGCACGCCCATGGCGATGGTGACCAGCGGGTTGATGAAGTAGCCGAGCGAGGCCTCGACGACATGGCCGCTGTTCACGGCCCAGATGTAGACGCCCCAGTTGATGCTGATGACGCCCGCGGCGACCGCGACGAGGGCCAGCCGGCGGGGCTGGCGCAGCAGCTCGCCGGCCCACCGCCGGCGTCGCATGACGGCCAGCACCGCGGCGACGACGACGAAGGACCACAGCATCCGGTGGGCGAGCACCTCGCCGGCGCCGGCGGGCTCCAGCAGCGGGAAGAAGAGGGGGAACAGCCCCCACATCCCATACGCAGCGAAGCCGTTCAGCAGGCCTATGCGCTGCTCACCCTTCGACGTCCCGCCCACGGGCTCCTCCTTCGCCTCTGCACATGCCTCCACGAAGGTAACGCCGCGCCGCCCGCCTGTCATGTCCGTATCGCCATACGGTCATGACAGCGCGGGCGGGTGAGACTACGCGGTCCTGCGCTCGGCCGTTCAGCCCTTCAGTGCGGCGGTGATCGCCTCGGCCAGCGGGGTGGTGGGGCGGCCGGTCAGGCGGGACAGGTCGCCGGAGGTGACCTCCAGCTCGCCCTTCTCGATGGAGACGTCGACCCCGGCGAAGACGGCGGCGAGCGGCTCGGGCAGCCCTGCGCCGGTCAGGACGGAGGTGAGCGCCTCGGGGGTGACCGGGTTGTAGACGATCTCCTCACCGGTCTGCCGGCTCAGCTCGGCCGCGTACTCGGCGAAGCTCCACGCGGTGTCACCGCCCAGCTCGTACGTCTTGTTCTCGTGACCCTCGCCGGTCAGTACGGCGACGGCGGCGGCCGCGTAGTCGGCGCGCGAGGCCGAGGACACGCGCCCCTTGCCGGCCGCCGCGACGACGGCGCGGTGCTCCAGGACCGGGGCCAGGTTCTCCGTGTAGTTCTCGTGGTACCAGCCGTTGCGCAGCAGCACGTAGGGCAGGCCCGAGGCGAGCAGCGCCTCCTCGGTGGCCCGGTGGTCGTCGGCGAGCGCGGCGGTGAGGCTGCCCGGGGCGCTGGTGTAGGCGAGCAGGGCGACGCCCGCGGCCCTGGCGGCGTCGATGACGACCTGGTGCTGGCCGGTCCGGCCCTTGTCGAACTCGTTGCCGGAGATCAGCAGCACCTTGTCGCCGGCCGCGAAGAGGCCCTCGAAGGTCTGCGGGGTGTTGTAGTCGGCGATCGCGAGGCGCACGCCGCGTTCGGCGAGGTCGGCGGCCTTCTCCGGGGTGCGTACGACGGCGGTGACCTGGTCGGCCGGGACCTTGTCGAGCAGCTGCTCCACGACGTGGCGGCCGAGGTGTCCGGTGGCTCCGGTGACGACGATGCTCATGGTCTGCGCTCTCCTCGGGGGGTGACTTCTCCGTTGTCTGACACCCACCGTACGGATTGCGCTAACTTTTGGAAAGTACCCACTTTGAAGTAAGGTACTGGCATGACGGTAAGTGCAGTGGGCTCCGACGCCGAGGCGATGTGTCCCTACCGGCTCGTCCTGGAGCACGTCACCAGCCGGTGGGGCGTGCTCGTCCTGATCGCGTTGCTGGAGCGCTCCTACCGGTTCAGCGAGCTGCGCCGCGAGGTGAGCCGCGTCGGCCGGACGGTCAGCGAGAAGATGCTCACCCAGACCCTGCAGACCCTGGAGCGCGACGGACTGGTCCACCGCGACGCCCGGCCGGTCATCCCGCCCCGCGTCGACTACTCCCTGACCGCACTGGGCCGGGAGGCCGCCGAGCAGGTCCGCGCACTGACCCAGTGGACGGAGCGGCGCATGCCGGACGTGGAACGCGCCCGCACGGCATACGACGAGGCCCGGGACGCTTCGTCGTCGTCCCGGGCCTCGTGAGGGAAGGCGGCGTCAGCCGACGACCGTCCAGGTGTCGCCGCCGGCGAGGAGCGCGGCGAGGTCGCCCTTGCCGCGCTGTTCGACCGCGGTGTCGAGCTGGTCGGCCATGAGGGTGTCGTAGACCGGCCGCTCGACGGAGCGGAACACGCCGATCGGCGTGTGGTGCAGGGTGTCCGGGTCGGCGAGCCGGGACAGCGCGAAGGCCGTGGTCGGGGAGGCGGCGTGGGCGTCGTGGACGAGGACGTCGGCCTCGTTCTCCGGCGTCACGTCCACCACCCGCAGATCACCGGTCCGCGCATCCCGTACGACCCCGCGCTCGCCGTCGGTGCCGAGGCGGATGGGCTGCCCGTGCTCCAGGCGCATCAGGGCCTCGGCGGCCTGCTGCTGGTCCTTCAGGGCGTCGAAGGCGCCGTCGTTGAAGATGTTGCAGTTCTGGTAGATCTCGATCAGCGCGGTGCCCGGGTGGGCGGCCGCCTGCCGCAGGACCTCCGTGAGGTGCTTGCGGTCGGAGTCGATGGTCCGGGCGACGAAGGACGCCTCCGCGCCGAGCGCCAGCGACACCGGGTTGAAGGGGGCGTCCAGGGAACCCATCGGCGTCGACTTGGTGATCTTGCCGAGCTCGGAGGTCGGGCTGTACTGGCCCTTGGTCAGACCGTAGATCCGGTTGTTGAACAGCAGGATCTTGAGGTTGACGTTGCGCCGCAGGGCGTGGATGAGGTGGTTGCCGCCGATGGACAGCGCGTCACCGTCACCGGTCACCACCCACACCGACAGATCCCGGCGCGAGGTGGCCAGGCCGGTCGCGATGGCCGGGGCGCGGCCGTGGATGGAGTGCATCCCGTAGGTGTTCATGTAGTACGGGAAGCGGGAGGAGCAGCCGATGCCGGAGACGAAGACGATGTTCTCCCGGGCCAGACCCAGTTCGGGCATGAAGCCCTGCACCGCCGCCAGGATCGCGTAGTCGCCGCAGCCCGGGCACCAGCGCACCTCCTGGTCCGACTTGAAGTCCTTCATCGTCTGCTTGGCCTCGGCCTTGGGGACCAGCTGAAGCAGCGTGTCGGCGTCAGTCATGGATGGCCTCCTTCAGCGCCGCGGCGAGCCTCTCCGCCTTGAACGGCATGCCGTTGACCTGGGTGTGGGAACGGGCGTCGACCAGGTACCTCGCCCGGATCAGGGTGGCGAGCTGGCCGAGGTTCATCTCGGGGATCACGACCTTGTCGTAGGCCTTCAGGACCTCGCCGAGGTTGCGCGGGAAGGGGTTGAGGTGACGCAGGTGCGCCTGTGCGATCGCCTCGCCGGCCGTCCGCAGCCGCCGTACCGCCGCCGTGATCGGGCCGTACGTCGAACCCCAGCCCAGCACCAGCGTGCGCGCCTGCTGCGGGTCGTCGACCTCGAGGTCCGGGATCTCGATGCCGTCGACCTTGGCCTGCCGGGTGCGGACCATGAAGTCGTGGTTGGCCGGGTCGTAGGAGATGTTCCCGGTGCCGTCCTGCTTCTCGATGCCGCCGATCCGGTGCTCCAGACCCGGCGTGCCCGGCACCGCCCACGGCCGGGCCAGGGTGTGCGGGTCGCGCTTGTAGGGCCAGAAGACCTCGGTGCCGTTGTCCAGGGTGTGGTTCGGGCCCTGCGCGAACTGCACCCGCAGGTCCGGCAGGCCGTCCACCTCGGGGATCCGCCAGGGCTCGCTGCCGTTGGCCAGGTAGCCGTCCGAGAGCAGGAACACCGGGGTGCGGTAGAGCAGCGCGATCCGCGCGGCCTCCAGCGCGGCGTCGAAGCAGTCGGCGGGTGTCTTCGGCGCGACGACGGGCACCGGCGCCTCGCCGTTGCGGCCGTACATCGCCTGCAGCAGGTCCGCCTGCTCGGTCTTGGTCGGCAGACCGGTGGAGGGGCCGCCGCGCTGGATGTCCACGATCAGCAGCGGCAGCTCCAGCGACACCGCGAGGCCGATCGTCTCGCTCTTGAGCGCCACACCCGGACCGGAGGTCGTCGTCACGGCCAGCGAACCGCCGAACGCCGCGCCCAGGGCGGCGCCGATGCCGGCGATCTCGTCCTCGGCCTGGAAGGTGCGCACACCGAAGTTCTTGTGCCGGCTCAGCTCGTGCAGGATGTCCGAGGCCGGGGTGATCGGGTACGAGCCGAGGAACAGCGGCAGGTCGGCCTGGCGGGAGGCGGTGATCAGGCCGTAGGCGAGGGCCAGGTTGCCGGAGATGTTGCGGTACAGGCCGGGCGGGAACGCCGTCGCCGCCGGCGCGACCTCGTAGGAGACCGCGAAGTCCTCGGTCGTCTCACCGAAGTTCCAGCCCGCCCGGAAGGCGGCGATGTTCGCCTCGGCGATCTCCGGCTTCTTCGCGAACTTGGTGCGCAGGAACTTCTCGGTGCCCTCGGTCGGGCGGTGGTACATCCACGACAGCAGCCCCAGCGCGAACATGTTCTTGCTGCGCTCGGCCTCCTTGCGGGAGAGCTCGAACTCCTTCAGCGCCTCCACCGTCAGCGTGGTCAGCGGCACCGGGTGCAGGCTGTAGCCGTCCAGCGAGCCGTCTTCCAGCGGGTTGGAGTCGTAGCCGACCTTCTGCATGGCCCGTTTGGTGAACTCGTCGGTGTTGACGATGATCTCCGCACCGCGCGGCATGTCGCCGATGTTCGCCTTCAGGGCGGCCGGGTTCATCGCCACCAGCACGTTCGGCGCGTCGCCCGGGGTGAGGATGTCGTGGTCGGCGAAGTGCAGCTGGAAGCTGGAGACGCCGGGCAGGGTGCCGGCGGGCGCCCGGATCTCGGCCGGGAAGTTCGGCAGGGTCGAGAGGTCGTTGCCGAACGACGCGGTCTCCGAGGTGAACCGGTCGCCCGTGAGCTGCATGCCGTCACCCGAGTCCCCCGCGAACCGGATGATCACCCGGTCCAGCCGGCGGACGTCCTTTCCCCCGGCCGGTCTGCGCTGCTCTCCTACGACGGTGGTGTCGGCCTGCTCCGCTGGGCTGCTGACCTGACTGGTCACTGAACTGGACCTCCCTCGAGGCGGCTGTCGGGAGCGGCCCACCCACGGGCCTCCCAGATCAACCCTACGTCTGTAAGGGTCGCCTTCCCTTGAGTTTCACCATGGTGGTCACTCGACCGCCCTGCCGCCGCCGCGAGCCGTGCTCGTCATCGCTCCGGGTTCCCCCAGGGGTGCCCCTGTCCCGGCGCGGCGCTCAGAAGCTCAGGAGTCCAGAGTTCAGGA
This sequence comes from Streptomyces sp. NPDC104814, assembly GCF_055583185.1. NCBI lineage: Bacteria > Bacillati > Actinomycetota > Actinomycetes > Kitasatosporales > Streptomycetaceae > Streptomyces > Streptomyces sp. NPDC104814. The sequence goes on from NZ_JBVJOL010000005.1 coordinate 185,620, forward strand.
GTTCAAGGCCGATGGGCCAAAAGCTTCGCCGACGGGCCAAGAGCTCAAGAGCTCAGGAGTTCAGATACGTCAGCACGGCGAGCACCCGGCGGTGGTCACCCTCGCTCGGGGACAGGCCGAGTTTGAGGAAGATGTTGCTGACGTGCTTCTCGACCGCGCCGTCACTGACGACGAGCTGCTTGGCGATGGCCGAATTCGTACGCCCCTCGGCCATCAGTCCGAGGACCTCCCGCTCCCTCGGGGTGAGCCCGGCGAGGACGTCCTGCTTGCGGGAGCGGCCCAGCAACTGGGCGACGACCTCGGGGTCGAGGGCCGTACCGCCGTCGGCGACGCGCACCACCGCGTCCACGAACTCGCGCACCTCGGCCACACGGTCCTTGAGCAGATAGCCGACGCCACGGCTCGAACCGGCCAGCAGCTCGGTGGCGTACCGCTCCTCGACGTACTGCGACAGCACCAGCACCCCGAGCCCGGGATGCGCCTTGCGCAGCTGTACGGCGGCCCGCACGCCCTCGTCGGTGTGGGTGGGAGGCATCCGTACGTCCGCGACGACGACGTCGGGCAGCGCGCCCTCCGCGTCCAGCTCGGCGATGGTCTTCACCAGCGCCTCGGCGTCCCCCACACCGGCGACGACGTCGTGCCCGCGGTCGGTGAGCAGCCGCGTCAGCCCTTCCCGCAGCAGCACCGAATCCTCGGCGATGACCACCCGCACCCTGACCTCCACGACGCCGTTCCCCCCACACTGCGCGACAACAGCCCAAGCATTCCATCATCGCGGGCGCGCCGCGGCCCCGGGAGCAGGGAGAGGGGGGAAGGGTGGCGGCTTTCGGCCGGGGCGGGGCCGGGGCCAGGAAACGGAGGCCGGGTGCGGCGTGAGTCGGTTGAGTCGGTTGAGTGGGTTCAGTGGGTTCGCCAGGGGAGTTCCGCCGTGACGCGGGTCGGGCCGCCGGGCGGGGAGTCGACGATGAGGATGCCGTCGACCGCGTCGAGGCGTTCGGCGAGGCCGGTGAGGCCGGAGCCGGGGCCGGGGGCCGCGCCGCCGGTGCCGTCGTCCGTGACCTGGAGCATCAGACGGTCCTCCGAGCGCCACACGTCCACCGTCGCGGACCGCGCCCCGCTGTGCTTGCCGACGTTCTGCAGCAGCTCGCAGACCGTGAAGTAGGCGATGCCCTCGATCGCGGGGACCGGCCGCGACGGCAGGTCCACCTCCACCCGCACCGGCACCGCCGAGCGGGAGGCCACCGCGGACAGCGCCGCGTCCAGGCCGCGGTCGGTCAGCACCGCCGGGTGGATGCCGCGCGCCAGGTCCCGCAGCTCCTGCAGAGCCGTCTTCACCTCACCGTGCGCCTCGTCCACCATCCGCGCGGCCGCCCGCGGGTCGTCCCGCAGCTTCTCCTTCGCCAGCCCCAGATCCATGGCCAGGTTGACCAGCCGGGCCTGCGCCCCGTCGTGCAGATCACGCTCGATGCGGCGCAGGTCCGCCGCCGCCGTGTCCACGACCACCCCGCGGTCCGACTCCAGCTCCACCACCCGCGCGCCCAGCCGTGACGGGCCGAGCAGCCCGAGCACCAGCAGCCGGTCCACCGTCGTCAGCGCCCGCACGATCCACGGTGTGGCCATCGTGAAGAGGGCCCCCACCAGCACCGTCACGGTGATCTCGAACGGGTTGTCGATGTAGATCCGGTGGTGCTCGTCGCCGTACAGCTGCAGGCCGCCCTGTCCGGCGTACATCGGGAAGACCCAGAACCACAGCGGGTACGTCAGCATCGCCCAGCCGTACGCCCAGAACGCCAGCGCCACGCAGAAGGAGAACACCGCCCACGGGAACTGCACCACGGCGTACAGCAGATGCCGCCAGGACGCGCCGCTCTTGAGGACGGCCCCGATCCAGCCCATCAGGCCGCTCTTGCGGGTCCGCAGCGGCTCCGGCTCGGCCACCTCCAGGCCGAGCAGCCCGCGCGCCCGCGCCCGTTCCAGCGCGCCGAAGCCACGGCAGCCGGCGAGCGCGGCGGCCAGCACCGGGACGCCGAGGAACGTCACCAGCAGGCCGGCCCCGAGCGAGAGCATCGTGACCGCGAAGACGAACAGCACGATCCCGATCGGCAGGCCCAGCAGCACATATCCCAGCTCCCGCCAGCTGCGGCCCTCGAACGGCGCCCGCAGCGCCGCGGGCATCCGGTGCCGGCCGGAGCCGTCGTCGTACCCCGGCCGGTAGTGCTCCTGATACTGCATGGCCATCGGTGTGTCCGTCCGTTTCTGCTCGTGGCCGCCGTCCGGCTGCACGCCCCGTCATCTGCGTCCAGCCTGCTGCGTCGCGGGCCGACGGACCATGGAGGCCGTCGGCCTCTTGGACGGGGGGTTTTCCCCACCTCGGGAACTCCGGCGGGTCAGGAGGGGGCGGCCTCAGGCGCGGGCGTCCTCCGCCCGGTCGCGCCACGGCAGCTCCGCCGTGACCGTCGTCGGGCCGCCGGGCGGGGAGTCCACGACGAACAGGCCGTCCACGGCGTCCAGCCGCTCCGCCAGCCCCCGCATCCCGGTGCCGCGGTCCGGCGACGCGCCGCCCCGCCCGTCGTCCCACACCTGGATCAGCAGCCGGTCGTCGGACCGCCACACCTCCACCGTGGCCGACCGCGCACCACTGTGCTTGCTGATGTTCTGCAGCAGCTCGGACACCGTGAAATAGGCGATGCCCTCGATCGCGGCGGCCGGCCGCGAAGGCAGTTCGGCGGTCACCTTCACCGGCACCGTGCACCGCGACGCCACGGACGACAGCGCCGCGTCCAGACCGCGGTCGGTCAGCACCGCCGGATGGATGCCGCGGGCCAGATCGCGCAGCTCCTGAAGCGCCAGCTTCACCTCGCCGTGCGCCTCGTCGACCATCGCGGCCACGTGCTCGTCGGCCTGGCCCTCCAGCAGCTTCTCCTTCGCCAGGCCCAGTCCCATCGCCAGATTGACCAGCCGGGCCTGCGCCCCGTCGTGCAGATCACGCTCGATGCGCCGCAGATCGGCCGCCGCCGTGTCCACGACCACCCCGCGGTCCGACTCCAGCTCCGCGATACGGCGCTCCAGCTCGTCCGACGGCGACAGCAGCCCGCGCACCATCGCCCGGTCCACGTTGCTCATCCCGCGCGCCAGGAACGGCAGCACCGGCCACAGCACGAACAGCGAGGTCAGCGTCACCACGAAGGTCACGATGCCCCACGGCAGCCTGACCAGGTCGTACAGCGCGGTCCGCCAGGCAACCGAGTCCTTCAGCACCATCCACATCCGGCCGAGGACACCGTCCGCGCGGTGCAGCGGCAGCCGGCTCGGCTCCTCGACCCGCACCCCGAGCAGCGCCCGCGCCCGGGCCCGTTCGAACCGTCCCAGCAGCCGCGCGCCCATCAGGGCCAGCGCCAGCAGCGGGAAGCCGATCACGGTGATCGTCAGCGTGCCGCTCACCAGCAGCACGGTCATGACGTAGACGAAGCCGATCAGCGTCAGCGGAAGGTTCGCCAGAAGATGGGCGATCTCCTTCCAGGTGTGCGCGTCAAAGGCGAGGCGGGCCGGTGGCGGACGGTCGTCGTCGGCCGGCCGGCGGGCGGGGTCGGTTGCGGTCATATGGGCTAGCGTGCCGCGCGCCGCCGCGCCGCGCCATGAGGTCGCCCGGCCTCGCCCCGGTGGGGAAAACCCCACCCCGGCCCCAGCGCGCCCCCCAGCCTGCCCCGTGCCGCGCGTCTCAAGGTGTGACGGGCTGCTTACCGCCTCTTTATCAGGGCCTAGACTCCCGTGCGTACAGATCGTCGAACACCTCTCGGTGGTCGTCGAAAGCCGAGAAACGCGAAGCCAGGGAGCGAGGAGACGGACGTGCGGGATATGACCGTCGTCGTCGCGGCGGACTACTTCCACTCCTATTCGGTCGTGGGACTGCTCGCCGTCGTCGGCGTGCTTTTCGTCGCCGTCGCCTTCGGGGCCGGCCGCCTGCTGCGGCCCGTCGTCCCCACACCCGAGAAACTCCTGACGTACGAGTGCGGTGTGGACCCCGTGGGCGAGGGCTGGGCCCACACCCAGGTCCGCTACTACGTCTACGCGTTCCTGTACGTCATCTTCGCCGTCGACTCGATCTTCCTCTTCCCCTGGGCGACGGTCTTCGCCGCGCCCGGATACGGCGCGGCCACCCTGGTGGAGATGTTCATCTTCCTCGGCTTCCTCGCCGTGGGCCTGCTGTACGCGTACAAGAAGGGCGTCCTGGCATGGACGTGAACCCGGCCGTTCCGAAGCCCGCCGTCCCGGAGGCCGTCGCCGCGGAGGCCGTTGCCCCGGGGCCCGTGCTGCTTCCCGAACCGAAGAGGCTGGGCGCGCTCGCCCGCCTGGCCCCCGAGCCGATGAAGGTGGTCCTGAACTGGGGCCGCCGCTACTCGCTGTGGGTCTTCAACTTCGGGCTGGCCTGCTGCGCGATCGAGTTCATCGCCGCGTCGATGTCCCGGCACGACTTCATCCGGCTCGGCGTGATCCCGTTCGCGCCGGGACCGCGCCAGGCCGACCTGATGATCGTCTCGGGCACGGTCACCGACAAGATGGCCCCGGCCGTCAAGCGCCTGTACGAACAGATGCCCGAGCCGAAGTACGTCATCTCCTTCGGCGCCTGCTCCAACTGCGGCGGCCCGTACTGGGACTCCTACTCCGTCACCAAGGGCGTCGACCAGATCATCCCCGTCGACGTCTACGTCCCCGGCTGCCCGCCGCGGCCCGAGGCGCTGCTCCAGGGCATCCTCAAGCTCCAGGAGAAGATCGCCCGCGAATCGCTCGGCGAGCGCTACGGCCACGGTGCCGCGTCGCGTCCCTCGCCGGCGGCGCTGCAGAGCGGTCTCGTGCAGCCGCCGCAGCCCGCGCAGGGGGAGGACCGATGAGCGCCGGCACGGTCGGCTGGCTGCCCGCCGACGCCGAGGAGCTCTTCGGTACGGCGGCGACGGCCGAGGAGTCGTACGACGTCCTGACCGTCGACGTCCCGCCCGAGTCCTGGCTCGCGGCGCTCACGACGGCCCGTGACCGGCTCGGCTGCACCTACTTCGACTGGCTGAGCGCGGTCGACGAGCCCGGCGTCGGCTTCCGCGTCGCCGCGCACGTGGCCGCCCTGGGCCCGGTGCGGCGCCTGCTGGTGCGCACGACCGTGCCGCACGAGGCGCCGGTGCTGCCGTCGGCCGTCTCCGTCTACGCGGGTGCGGCCTGGCACGAGCGCGAGACGCACGAAATGTTCGGCGTCGGCTTCGAGGACCACCCGAACCTCGACCACTTGCTGCTGCCGGACACCTTCGAGGGCCACCCGCTGCGCAAGGACTTCGTCCTGGCCGCCCGGGTCGCCAAGGCATGGCCCGGCGCGAAGGAGCCGGGGGAGTCCGAGCACGGAGGTCCCAAGCGCCGCCAGATGCTGCCGCCGGGCGTCCCCGACCCCAATGAGTGGGGCCCCCTCAAGGGCCAGCTCCCACCTGCCCCGGCCCGCCCGACCCGCGCAGCGGGCGCGGGCCGCGCGGCGGGCGCCGGCCGTGCCGCGGCAGCGGGGGAGCGCCCGGCGCGCCGCACGCGCACGGCGTCGGAGGGCTCGGCGAGCCAGGCCGCGGCGGGTGCTGCGGAGGCTGCGGGCACCGAGGCGCCGGAGGCCCCGCCGGGAGCTGCTGCTCGGCCGCGCCGGACGCGCACGGCGTCGGAGGGCTCGGCGAGCCAGGCCGCGGCGGGTGCTGCGGAGGCTGCGGGCACCGAGGCGTCGGAGGCCCCGTCGGGAGCTGCTGCTCGGCCGCGCCGGACGCGTACGGCGTCGGAGGGCTCGGCGAGCCAGGCCGCGGCGGGTGCTGCGGAGGCTGCGGGCACCGAGGCGTCGGAGGCCCCGTCGGGAGCTGCTGCCCGCCCGCGCCGGACGCGTACGGCGTCGGAGGGCTCGGCGAGCCAGACCGCGGCGCGCTCGGTGGAGGAGGACAGTGACGACGCCGTCGCCGGGCAGGCGGACGCGGCGACGCGCAAGCAGGACGCGACCGAGGGCGACGCTTCCCGGGCGGCGGCCGAGGGCCCGGCCGCCGAGGCCTCGGTGGCGCATGAGCCCGGCCCGGCACCGGCCCGCCCGCGCCGGGCACGCAGCGCCTCGCAGGGCTCGGCCTCCCAGCAGGCCGAGGCCGAGCAGCCCGCGGAGCCGGCGGCACCGGAAAAACCCGCCCGCCGCAGCTCGGACGCCCCGTGGCACCACGCCCGCCCGGCCTTCGACGACACCCAGCCGGAGCCGGAGCCGGAGCCGGAGTCCCGGCCCGAGCCGGGGTCTCGGCCCGAGCCTGAGGCCGGGCAGGAGCCGGAGTCGGCGACCAAGCCTGAGTCCGGGGCCGGGCCGGAGCCGGAGTCCCGGCCCGAGCCGGAGTCGGTGACCGGGCCGGAGTCGGTGACCGGGCCGGAGTCGGTGACCGGGCCGGAGTCGGTGACCGGGCCGGAGTCGGTGACCGGGCCGGAGTCGGCGACCGAGCCCGAGTCGGCGACCGAGCCGACCGGCGACGACGCCCAGGCTCCTCAGAACTCCCCGGACCCCCGGAACCCTCAGGACCCCCAGAACCCCCAGAAGCCCCAGAACCCCCCGAGTCCCCGAGACCCCCACGATCCCGCAGGAGGCCCGCAGTGAACGGCGTTCTCGACGTCGCCCTGCGACTCGTGGTCGTCTTCGTCGTCTTCCTCACCTTCCCCCTCATCGTGGGCCAGACCGAGCACAAGGTCATGGCCCACATGCAGGGCCGCCTCGGCCCGATGTACGCCGGTGGTTTCCACGGCTGGGCGCAGCTGATCGCCGACGGTGTGAAGTTCGCGCAGAAGGAAGACGTCGTCCCGGCGGGCGCCGACCGCCGTATCTTCCAGCTCGCGCCCGCCGTCGCCCTGCTCCCGTATCTGCTCGTGCTGCTCGCCATCCCGATCGGCCCGGGCGAGGGCGCGGTCGGCCAGGTCCTGGACGCCGGTGTCTTCTTCGTCCTCGCGGTGATGGGCGTCGGCGTGCTCGGCTCCCTCATGGCCGGCTGGGCCAGCGCGAACAAGTTCTCCCTGCTCGGAGGCCTGCGCACCGCCGCCCAGCTGCTGGCCTACGAACTGCCGATGCTGCTCACCGCCGCCTCCGTCGCCATGGCGGCCGGCACGGTGTCCATCCCCGGCATCCTCGACGCGTTCGAGTGGTGGTGGCTGCCCTGGCAGATCGTCGGCGCGATCGTCTTCTTCGTCGCCGGCCTCGCCGAGCTCCAGCGGCCGCCGTTCGACATGCCCGTCGCCGACTCGGAGATCATCTTCGGCGCGTACACCGAGTACACCGGTCTGCGCTTCGCCCTGTTCCTGCTCGCCGAGTACGCCGGGATCATCGTCCTGTGCGGCCTGACCACCGTCCTCTTCCTCGGCGGCTGGCACGGGCCGTGGGGCGCCGACGGTCTGGGCTGGGTGTGGACCCTGCTGAAGACCGCCGTCCTCGCCTTCATCGTGATCTGGCTGCGCGTCACCTACCCCCGGCTGCGCGAGGACCAGCTCCAGAAGCTTTCCTGGACCCTCCTCGTCCCCCTCTCCCTCGCCCAGATCGCCCTCACCGGCATCGTCAAGGTGGTGATCCAGTAGCTATGGCGATTCCCGGCAGCGGCCTGGCCAAGGGCCTGGCCGTCACCCTCCGCACGATGACGAAGAAGCACGTCACCGCGCAGTACCCGGACGTCCAGCCCGACCTCCCTCCCCGCACCCGCGGTGTGATCGGCCTGTTCGAGGAGAACTGCACGGTCTGCATGCTCTGCGCCCGTGAGTGCCCCGACTGGTGCATCTACATCGACTCCCACAAGGAGACGGTCCCCGCGGCCACCCCCGGCGGCCGCGAGCGCAGCCGTAACGTCCTCGACCGGTTCGCGATCGACTTCTCCCTGTGCATGTACTGCGGTATCTGCATCGAGGTGTGTCCTTTCGACGCGCTGTTCTGGTCGCCGGAGTTCGAGTACGCCGAGACCGACATCCGCGAGCTCACCCACGAGCGCGACAAGCTGCGCGAGTGGATGTGGACCGTCCCGGCGCCGCCCGCCCTCGACGCGGGCGCCGAGGAGCCGAAGGAGCTGTCGGCCGCCCGCAAGAGCGCCGAGAAGCTGGCCGCCGCCCGCGACGAGGAGGAGGGAACGCCGTGACCCTCGCCGCTGCGCACGCCGCCGCCTCCCACGGTTTCCTCTCCCCGACCGGCGTGGAGATCGCCTTCGTCCTGGTCGGCCTGTTCACCTTCGGCGCCGCCCTGGTCACCGTCACCACCCGGCAGCTGGTGCACGCCGCCCTGTGGCTCGTCGTCACCCTCGGCGGCCTCGCCGTCGAGTACCTGCTGCTGACGGCCGAGTTCATCGCCTGGGTGCAGGTGCTGATCTACGTCGGTTCCGTCGTCGTCCTCCTGCTGTTCGGTCTGATGCTCACCAAGGCCCCCATCGGCCGCTCCCCGGACGCCGACTCCGGCAACCGGTGGGCCGCCCTGACCGTGGCGGTCGCCGCCGCGGCCGCCCTGGTCTGGGTGGTCGTCGACGCCTTCCGCACCACCTGGATCGACCTGGACGGCCCCGCCGCCGGCTCCACCGCGGTCACCGGCGCGAGCCTGTTCCAGAACTGGGTGCTGCCCTTCGAAGCCCTCTCCGTCCTCCTCCTCGCCGCGCTCGTCGGCGCGATCGTCCTGTCCCGCAAGGCGAAGGCGGAGGCGGCGACGCGGGCCGGCACCGATGCCTCCCGCGCCACGGCCGCCGGGGCACCGGCCGGCCCGAACGCCGCCGAGGCCCCCTCCGCCACCGGTAAGGAAGGCGCCTGATGCACCTCGTCTGTCCCGCCGTCCTCTCCGCCCTCCTCTTCTGCACCGGCCTCTACGGCGTCCTCGCGCGCCGCAACGCGATCCTGGTGCTGATGTCGGTCGAGCTGATGCTCAACGCCGTCAACCTCAACCTGGTCGCCTTCGACGTGTGGCTGAGCAAGGCCGCCGAGGAGACCCTGCACTCCGGGCAGGCCCTGACCCTGTTCACCATCGCCATCGCCGCCGCCGAGATCGGCATCGGTCTGGCGATCGTCCTGGCCGTCCACCGCAACCGCGGCACCTCGGACATCGACCGGCTCCGCGACACCGCCGAGGGCCCCGAGCCCGACGGCTCCCGCGGCGACGCCCTCACGGCCGGCACGACCGAGAAGGCTGAGGCCACCGCGTGACCACGACCACTCTCGCCGTCCTCGTCCCCCTCCTGCCGTTCCTCGGTGCCGCCGCCGGTCTGCTGCTCGGCCGCACCGCACCCGGGTTCGTCCGCCCGCTGGCGATCCTGCCGACCCTCGCCGCCCTGGCGCTGGCCGTCGCGGTCGCCGCTGACCAGGGCGGGGGCGCCGCGATCGACGCCGCCACCGAGCTGACCCCGACCGGCTCGGTGCCGATCGAGCTCGCACTGCACATCGACGGCTTCGCCGCGCTCGTCGCCGTCCTCGTCGGTGTCGTCGCGACCTGCGTGCAGATCTACTCCACGGGCTACCTGCGCGACGACCCGCGCTATGCGTCGTACGCCGCTCTGGTCTCGCTGTTCACCTCCGCGATGCTGCTGGTCGTCTACTCCGGCGATCTCATCGTGCTCCTGGTCGGCTGGGAGGTCATGGGCATCTGCTCCTACTTCCTGGTCGGCCACTACTGGGAGACGCCCGAGGCACGCGCCGCCTCCCTCAAGGCCTTCCTGGTCACCAAGCTCGGTGACGTCCCCTTCCTGATCGGCCTGTTCGTCCTCGCCGGGGACACCGGCTCCTTCCGGATCACCAAGATCCTCGGCGCCGTCGCGCACGGCGGCCTGGACCACCCCACGCTGATCGCCCTGCTGCTCCTGGCCGGCGTGGCGGGCAAGTCGGCGCAGTTCCCGCTGCACACCTGGCTGCCCGACGCGATGGCGGGCCCCACGCCCGTCTCCGCGCTGATCCACGCCGCGACGATGGTCGCCGCCGGTGTCTACTTCATCGCCCGGCTCCTCCCGGTCTTCGAGGCCTCCCAGGCCGCGATGGTCACCCTCGCCGTCATGGCCGCCGTGACGATGGCCGGCTCCGGCCTCGCCGCGCTCGCCCAGGACGACATCAAGCGGGTCCTCGCCTATTCGACGATCGGCCAGCTCGGCTACATGACCGGCGCCCTCGCCGTCGGCGACCGCGGTGCCGCCGTCTTCCACCTCCTGTCCCACGGCGCCTTCAAGGCGCTGCTGTTCCTCGCCGCCGGCGCGGTCATCCACGCCGCCGGCACCAACTCGCTCGCCGCCATGTCCCGCATGGGCCATCTGCGCGACCGTGTCCCGGACGCCTACTGGACGATGACCGTGGCGCTCCTCGCTCTCGCCGCGATCCCGCCGTTCAGCGGCTTCTTCTCCAAGGAGACGGTCCTCGGCGCCGCCGAGCACGTGGCCACCGGCCACACCGACCACGCCCCCGGCGCCGCCGGCTGGATCGTCCTCGTCGCCGGCCTGGTCACCGCCCTGCTCACCGCCGCCTACGCGATGCGACTGTGGCTGCTGGCCTTCCGCGGCCACGGCACCGAGGCACCGGACCACGGCCGTCAGCCGCTGACGATGACCGTCGTGCTGTGGGTGCTCGCCGTGCCCTCCCTCGCGCTCGGCGGCCTCGCCTACCGGCTGCTGCCCGACTGGTTCGACGGCCGCTCCCTCGCCCCCGCCCTGACGACCTCCGTCATCGGCACCGGCGTGGCCCTCGTCGGCGGCATCGTCACCTACGCCGCCTGGCGCCACACCACGGCACGGGCCCGGGTTCCGCTCGGCGCGGTCGCCGCCCACCCCGAGGGCGACGCCGGACTGGTCGAGGCCGAGGCCATCGCGAGCCACGAGCCGGCCTACGGAGACATCGCCTCCGCCCCCGACCCGGCCGACCCCGGTCGCCTGCTGCTCGGCCCGCTGCACCGGCCCGCGGCCGCCGGCTTCCACCTCGACGCGGTCTACTCGGCGCTGTTCGTGCGCCCGGTGCAGGCCGGGGCGAGCCTCGTCAGGTTCCTCGACCGCGAGGTCGTCGACACCTACGTCCGGGGGGCAGGTGCGCTGCCCCGCTGGCTCGGGGCCGCCGTGCGGCGCGCCCAGACCGGCAATGTGCAGACCTATGTGAGCGCGCTGCTCGCCGGCACCGTCGTCCTCGCGGTCGCCGCCGTCCTCGTCGCCACGGGAGCGTGAGCAGGCGTGATCGATATCAACGAGTCCGTGATGCAGTTCCTTCTTGCGTTCGTCGTCGTCGGCCCGCTCCTCGGCGCCGTCGCCGCTCTCCTGCCGGCCCCGCCCGGGCTGAAGGGGAAGTCCCCCGAGCAGGCCGTGCTCCGCCACGGTGTGACCGTGACCGGCGTGGTCCTGATCGCCGCGATCGTCCTGGCGCTCGGCTTCGACCACGACCATCCGTCGAAGATGCAGGCCAGCACCGACATCAGCTGGATCCCCGCACTCGACGTGCGCATCCACCTCGGCATCGACGGCATCTCCCTCCCCCTGTTGGTCCTGACCGCGCTGCTGACCTTCCTCAGCGCGCTGTACAGCTACTTCAAGATGCCTCAGGGCCCGTCCCCGAAGGCCTTCGTCGCCCTGATCCTGGTCCTGGAGGCCGGCACCCTCGCCACCTTCGCCGTCCTCGACCTGATTCTGTTCTTCCTCGCCTTCGAGATGGTCCTGATCCCCATGTACTTCCTCATCGCCCGCTGGGGCGGCGAGGGCCGGGCCGCGGCGGCGTGGAAGTTCATCCTGTACACGCTGCTCGGCTCGGTGGTCATGCTGCTCGGCCTGCTCCTGATCGGGCTGCGAGCGGGCACGTTCGACATGGTGGCACTCGCCACTGACAACGGCCGGTCGCTGACCACGTCCGTGCAGGTCATCGCCGTACTGGCGATCGGGATCGGGCTCGCCGTGAAGACCCCGATGTGGCCGCTGCACAGCTGGCTTCCCGACGCGCACACCGCCGCGCCGACCGTCGGCTCGGTCCTGCTGGCCGGTGTCCTGCTGAAGATGGGTACGTACGGGTTCGTCCGGATCCTGCTGCCGATCGCCCCGGACGGCATGCGCACCTTCGCGCCCTACCTCGCCGCCCTCGCCGTCGTCGGGATCATCTACGGATCCCTCGCCTGCCTGGCCCTCGCCAAGCGGGGCGCGAAGGGCGACCTCAAGCGGCTGATCGCCTACTCCTCCGTCGGCCACATGGGCTTCGTCCTGCTCGGCATCGCCACGATGTCCCCGACCGGCGTCAACGGCGCCCTGTTCGCCAACATCGCCCACGGCCTCATCACGGGCCTGCTGTTCTTCCTGGTCGGCGCGCTCAAGGACCGCACCGGCACCACCGACCTCGACACCCTCGCCGAGGAGACCGGCGCCGCGCTGTACGGCAAGGCGCCGCGCCTCGGCGGCCTGCTCGCGTTCGGCGCGGTCGCCTCCCTCGGCCTGCCGGGTCTGGCCGGGTTCTGGGGCGAGATGCTCGCGCTGTTCGGCGCGTTCAGGCCCGCCGCCGACCTCAGCCGTCCCGCCTTCCTCACGTTCATGGCGGTGGGCGCGTTCGGCACCCTGCTGACCGCGGCGTACATGCTCGTCGTCGTCCGCCGCGTCTGCATGGGCGCCGTCCCCCAGGACACCCCGAAGCTCGCCGACGTCCACACGTACGAGTTCGCGGCCTGGACCCCGCTCGTCGTCCTCACCGTCGTCGCGGGCCTGTGGCCCAAGGCCCTGCTCGGTCTGACGAACCCGGCCGTGCAGCAGCTCCTCGCAGGAGGCACCCGATGAGCTTCCCGGCCCAGCCGCTCGCCCAGCCCCTGGCGGAGTCGCTCGTCCAGTCCGTCGACTGGCTCGCGATCGCGCCGCCCACCCTGACGGCCGTCGTCGCCCTGGCCGTCCTCGTCGCCGACCTGTTCGTGCCGGAGGCGAAGAAGGCCGTCCTCGGCTGGGTCTCCGTCGCCGGACTCGCCGGCTCCGCCCTCCTGCTGCTGCCGCTCCTGAACGGCGACCGGCACACCTTCTGCCTGCCCTCCCGTCAGGACGCGTGCAGCTACACCGCGGACCGCTTCACCCTCGTCATCCAGCTGCTCGTCCTCGGCGGCGCCCTGCTGGCCGCCCTGCTGTCGGTCACCGCCCTGAAGGACGCCCGCAAGGACATGCCGGAGGGCGAGTACTGGTTCCTGCTGCTGTCCTCCGCCGCGGGCGCCGCGCTGCTGCCCGCCTCCCGCGACCTCGCCACGCTCATCGTGGCCCTGGAGGTCGCCTCCCTGCCCGCCTTCGCGCTCGTCGGCCTGCGCCACGGCGACAAGCGGTCCTCCGAGGCGGCGCTGAAGTTCTTCCTGTCGTCGGTGACGGCCACCGCCGTGAGCCTCATGGGCGTCAGCTTCCTGTACGCCACGACCGGCACCCTCTACCTCACGCAGATCGCCGACCGCATCCAGCACGTCGACGGCCAGTTCCAGACCCTCGCCCAGACGGGTGTCGTCCTCACCCTGATCGGCTTCGCCTTCAAGACGGCGGCCGTCCCCTTCCACTTCTGGGTGCCCGACACCTACGTCGGCGCGCCCCTGCCGATCGCCGCCTATCTGTCGGTCGTCGGCAAGGCCGTCGGCTTCTCCGGGCTGATCCTCGTCACCGTCGTCGCCCTCCCGTCGTACGCCGACGCCTGGGGCCCGGCGCTCGCCGTGCTCGCCGCCCTCACCATGACCGTCGGCAACGCCGGCGCCCTGCGTCAGCAGGCCACGCGCGCGTACAGCGCCGTCCGGCTGCTCGCCTGGTCCTCCGTCGGTCAGGCCGGCTACCTGCTGGTGCCGATCGCCGCCGCTGCCTACACGGACGACCCCGGGCGCTCGATCGGCTCCACGGTCGCCTACGCCCTCATGTACGGCGCGGTGAACCTCGGCGCCTTCGCGGTGGCCGCGCTGGTGGGCCGTACCAAGCTGCTGAACCGTGTCGCGGACTACCGCGGCCTGTACGCCACCAACCCGCTCACCGCCCTGCTGCTGGCCTTCTTCCTGCTGTGCCTGGCGGGTCTCCCGCCGGGCATCATCGGCCTGTTCGCCAAGGTCACGGTCTTCTCCGCGGCCGTCGACGCCGGCCTGGGCTGGCTCGCGGTGATCATGGCGGTCAACGTGGTGATCGCGCTGTTCTACTACCTGCAGTGGACGGCCCTGCTGTTCCGCGCCCCCGAGGGCGAGGCCGCCCGGCACCGCCTCCCGGCCCCGCTCAGCGCTGCGCTCGCCCTGACCGCGGTGGTCGCCGTCGCGCTGTCCGGCGCACCGCAGCTGGTCCTGCGCTTCGCGGACACGGCGCTCTTCTGACGGTGCCGCGGGGGCCCTCACCCGAGTGGCGCAGGGGCCCCCGCGATCGCCGGGGAACTGGCGGCCCTCGCCTGGCGTTGACCAGAGCGGGAGGGTCCACTGGACGTGACACCACGACCTCAGTGGGTACCGCAGATCAGCAAGGCAAAGGGTTCCCCTGCCGCACCACTTGGAGGGTGTACCGTGCACCGCCGGCACAACGGGCTCAGGACGGCAGTACTCCTCGGGGGGCTGTCCGCACTCATCATCGTCATCGGCAGCTTCTTCGGCCGTACGGGCCTGATCGTGGCCGTTGTGGTGGCGCTGGGCACCAACGCGTACGCGTACTGGAACAGCGACAAGCTGGCCCTGCGCGCCATGCGGGCCCGCCCGGTCAGCGAGTTCGAGGCGCCGGCGCTCTACCGCATGGTCCGCGACCTGTCGACGCAGGCCCGCCAGCCCATGCCGCGCCTGTACATCTCACCGACGGAGGCGCCCAACGCCTTCGCGACCGGCCGCAACCCGCGCAATGCCGCCGTGTGCTGCACGGAGGGCATCCTGCGCCTGCTCGACGAGCGGGAGCTGCGCGGCGTGATCGGCCACGAGCTCAGCCATGTCTACAACCGCGACATCCTGATCTCGTCGGTGGCCGGCGCGCTCGCCTCGGTGATCATGTTCCTGGTGAACTTCGCCTGGCTGATCCCCGTCGGCCGCTCCGACGACGACGAGGGTCCCGGCCTGCTCGGCATGCTGCTGATCATGCTGCTCGGCCCGATCGCCGCCAGCCTCATCCAGCTCGCCATCAGCCGCTCCCGGGAGTACGAGGCGGACGCCTCCGGAGCCCGCCTCACCGGCGACCCGCTCGCGCTCGCCAGTGCGCTGCGCAAGCTGGAGACCGGCACCCAGCAGCTGCCGCTGCCGCCCGAGCCACGCATCGAGACGGCCAGCCACATGATGATCGCGAACCCCTTCCGCGCAGGTCAGGGTCTGTCCAAGATGTTCTCCACCCACCCGCCGATGGCGGAACGCATCGCCCGGCTCGAGAAGATGGCAGGTCGCCCGCTGTGAGAACCATTCTGAACGTCATCTGGCTGGTCCTGAGCGGCTTCTGGCTGTTCCTCGCCTATCTCGCGGCCGGCGTGCTGCTCTGCATCACGATCATCGGCATCCCCTTCGGGATCGCGGCCTTCCGCATCGGCGTCTACGCGCTGTGGCCCTTCGGATACACCACCGTCGAGCGCGGCGACGCCGGAGCGCCCTCCTGCGTCGGCAACGTCCTGTGGCTGATCCTCGCGGGCTGGTGGCTGGCCATCGGTCACATCGTCACGGGCCTCGCCCTGTGCGTGACGATCATCGGCATCCCGTTCGGCATCGCCAACTTCAAGCTGATCCCGGTCTCGCTGTTCCCGCTGGGCCGCGACATCGTCCGCACGGACGAGCCGTTCGCCGCGCGCTGACGGGGACTGCGCGCTGACGGGACTGCGCGCGTGGCCGGGCGCCGGCTACTCGCGTGCGGCCCACTGCCGTACCGCGTACGCCCCCATGCCCACCGCCAGTACGCCCGCGCCGACGGCCACGGACAGGCCCGGCAGGGCGAAGGCCAGGGTCGCGCAGCCGACGAGGCCCACGGCGGGCACCACGCGCGAGTGCCAGGCCGGCGTCAGCGTCCAGGCCGAGGCGTTGGCGACGGCGTAGTAGGCGAGGACACCGAAGGACGAGAAGCCGATCGCGCCGCGTACGTCCACCGTGGCGGCCAGCACCGCGACCACCACGCCCACGGCGAGCTCGGCCCGGTGCGGCACCTGGAAACGCGGGTGGACGGCCGCCAGGACGCCCGGCAGATGGCGGTCCCGGGCCATCGCCAGCGTCGTCCGCGACACGCCCAGGATCAACGCGAGCAGCGAGCCCAGCGCCGCCACGGCCGCCCCCGCCCGCACCACCGGTGCCAGCCCCGGCACGCCCGCCGCGCGCACCGCGTCGGCGAGCGGCGCGCCCGCCCCACCGAGCCGGTCCGCGCCCAGCACGGCGAGGACGGCGACCGCCACGCACGCGTAGACGCCCAGCGCGATGCCCAGTGCCAGCGGGATCGCCCGCGGAATGGTCCGCGCCGGATCGCGTACCTCCTCACCGAGGGTGGCGATCCTCGCGTACCCGGCGAAGGCGAAGAACAGCAGACCCGCCGCCCGCAGCACGCCGCCCGCGCCGCCCGGGGCGCCGGCGTCCAGCCGTCCCGCGTCCGCCGCCCCCGACCCCAGGCACGCCACGACGACACACGCCAGCACGGCCAGGACGACCGTGACGATCACCCGGGTCAGCCACGCCGACTTCTGCACACCGCCGTAGTTCACGGCGGTCAGCGCCACGACGGCCGCGACCGCCACGGCATGCGCCTGCCCGGGCCACAGGTACGTGCCCACGGTCAGCGCCATCGCCGCGCACGACGCGGTCTTGCCGACCACGAACGACCAGCCCGCGAGGTAACCCCAGAACGCGCCCAGCCGCTCCCTGCCGTAGACGTACGTGCCGCCCGAGGCCGGGTAGCGGGCCGCGAGCCGGGCCGAGGACAGGGCGTTGCAGTAGGCGACGAGGGCGGCGAGGGCGAGGCCGGGCAGCAGGCCGGTCCCGGCGGCGCGGGCGGCCGGCCCCAGGGCGGCGAAGATCCCGGCGCCGACCATCGAGCCGAGCCCCACGACCACGGCGTCACCGACGCCGAGGGTGCGCCGCAGTTCGCCCCCGACGGCCGGTCCGGACTGTGTCATGGCCCGCACCCTACTGATCGCCGCAACCATCGGCCGTCCGTGTGACGTCCTGTTCATCAACGACGCACGAACACGCGCACCGGGGCCGCCAGGACGAAGATCACAGGGATCGGACTGGGCCGGCACAGCGCGGAAGGGCAGGTTCACGGCATGGGAATCATCAGCTGGATCATCCTCGGCCTGCTGGCCGGGGCCATCGCCAAGTTCCTGCTGCCGGGCCGCGACCCGGGCGGCTTCGTCGGGACCACCCTCATCGGCGTCGCGGGCGCCTTCATCGGCGGCTGGATCTCGGCCCGCTGGCTGGACCACCCGATCGCGAAGAACTTCTACGACGGCGCCACCTGGGCCGCGGCCATCGGCGGCTCGCTGGTCCTGCTGATCGCGTACCGCATCCTGTTCGGCAACTCACGCGACTGACGCCGGACGGCAGCGCGAAGGGTGGGTCCCCCGGTCATCGGGAGCCCACCCTTTGTCGTTCCGCGTCGCTCGCGTCGTTCCGCGCCGCTTCGCGTCGGTCCCGCGTCGTTCCGCCGGTGGTCCTACCGGTAGTTCACGAACTGCAGGGCGAAGTCGAAGTCCTTGCCCTTCAGCAGCGCGATGACGGCCTGGAGGTCGTCCCGGCTCTTGGAGCTGACCCGCAGCTCGTCACCCTGGACCTGCGCCTTGACGCCCTTCGGGCCCTCGTCGCGGATGATCTTCGCGACCTTCTTGGCGTTGTCCTGGGAGATGCCCTCCTGGATCTCCGCGAAGATCTTGTACTCCTTGCCGGACAGCTGCGGCTCGCCCGCCTCCAGCGCCTTCAGCGAGATGCCCCGCTTGATCAGCTTGGACTGGAAGACGTCGAGGACGGCGTTCACCCGGTCCTCGGAGTTCGCCTCCATGAGGATCTTCTCGCCGGACCACGAGATCGAGGCACCCACGCCCTTGAAGTCGTAGCGCTGCGAGATCTCCTTGGCGGCCTGGTTGAGGGCGTTGTCGACCTCCTGCCGCTCGACCTTCGAGACGATGTCGAAACTGGAGTCGGCCATGTCCTGTGGCTCCTTGTATCGGGGTGCGAAACGGGTGCGTATCGGCGTCCGTGGGGCTGCCGCCGAGCCCGGCGTAGGTCCCGGGCCGCATCCCGCCCAGCCTAGTCACCCCGCCCCGCCGGGGTGGTCATCAATGGGGTGGCGAAGCACCCCTGGGCATCGGGTATTGTTTACGTCGTTGCCGGGGAGCAGCGCCGAAAGGTCGCTCGAAGGCAGCACCACTTGGCGGTGTGCCCGAGCGGCCAAAGGGAGCAGACTGTAAATCTGCCGGCTCAGCCTTCCCAGGTTCGAATCCTGGCGCCGCCACGCGGAATGAGGGGCCCGTGATCTGCGAGAGCAGGTCGCGGGCCCCTTGTCGTGCGTTCGCAGGCCCCTTGTCGTGCGTTCAGTGGTGCGGAGGTTCACCCGCAGCCGGGGCGCAGGGCGAGCAGGGCGATGTCGTCGGTGGTGTCGGCGCCGAACTTGAGGACGAGTTCGTCGCAGAAGACGTCGAGCGGGGCCCCGGCCTGGGCTGCGGTGTGGCGGCGCAGCCGGGTCATCGCGTCGTCGAGGGGTTCGCCGCGGCGCTCGATGAGGCCGTCGATGTAGAGCAGCAGGGTGGAGTCGGGCGGCAAGGGGTCCTGGGCGGAGTGCCGCGGGTGGTCGGGGTCCATGCCGATCAGCAGGCCCCGTCCGGTCTCCAGAAAGCGCGTCTCGCCCTCCTTCGTCGTCAGCAGCGGCGGCAGGTGCCCGGCGGAGGAGTGGTGCAGGTGCCACGGGCCGCCCTCGGTGCCCTTGATGACGCCGTACACACAGGTCGCGGTGGTGTGCGGGCTGAGCGTGTGGCTCACGACGTCGAGGCGGCGCAGCACGTCTGCGGGCGGTTCCTGGCTGTCGACGGCGAGGCCGCGCAGCATGTTGCGCAGGGCGCTCATCTCCACGGCGGCCCGCAGATCGTGCCCGGACACGTCACCGACGACCAGGGCGGTGTCACCGCTGGGCATGGTGAAGGCGTCGTACCAGTCCCCGCCGACCTCGGCCGTGGTGCTGGAGGGGACGTAGCGGGCGACCAGCTGCAGGTGGTCGACCTGAGGCGGTTCGGGCAGCAGGGCGCGCTGGAGTTGCTCGGCGGTGGACCGGGCGTGCTGGTGCAGGCGGGCGTTGTCCACCCCGAGGGCGATGGTGCGGACCAGTTCCGCGATCGGGCGGATGTCCTTCCTGGTGAACGGCTGCTCGCCCTTGGTGCGCACCAGGGTCAGCGCGCCGAGGATCTCCCGGTGGGCCTGGAGCGGAGCGACGACGGCGCTGTCCCCGCCCAGCTGCTCCACCAGCTCCAGCTGCCGGGCGTCCAGCGGGCTCTGCGCCGCGCCGAGGGGCGGCACGCCGGACACCAGGAGCGGGCCCGCGCCGCGCAGCACCCGGGGCAGGGTGCCGCGGGCGCTCTCGGACATCGAGGGCAGCGTCCCCAGGTATCTGTCGTCCACCAGCACGCCGGGGTCGTGGTGGACGACGCACACCCGCGTCACCCGCCCGTGCTCGTCGAGGAGGTCCACCGCGCACCAGTCGGCCAGCCCCCGGGTCAGGACGTGGCACACCTGCCGCAGCCGCTCCTCCAGGTGAAGCGTGCCGGTCAGGGCGCGGCCGGTCTCGGCGAACAGGGCCAGCCACTCCGGTGCCGCCCGGTCGACGCTCTCGACCTGAGCCTTCTCGGTGGCGGGCGGCAGAGTGACCGGGCCGGGCGCCGGACGCGTCGCGGTCCGGTCGCCGGCGGGAGTCCGGCGCGGCCCGGAAGGGGCCGTCCTCGCCGTCAGCTGGGCGACGAACACGGTGTGCCCGTCGATCGCCTCCTGCGTCTGGATGCGCAGCCGGACGGGGACCACCCGGCCGTCGCGATGCAGCGCGGGAACCGGGACGGAGCGGCCCAGGATGCGGGGCTCGCCGGTCAGCAGCAGGGAGGTGAAGGCCGCCGTGTGGCGCTGACGCAGGTGCTCGGGCATCAGCACCGTCAGCCGCTGCCCGACCAGGTCCTGGGGGTCCCAGCCCAGCAGACTCGCCGCGGAGTTGTTCACCGCGATGATCCGGTTGCCGTCGTCGGCCGCGATGGTCGGCACATTGCTCGCCTCCATCTCGGTCGCGTCCCAGGGCGCCAGCTCCATCGCCGTGTGGCTCGGCGCGCCCGGGACCAGCGTCCACGCGGTCGCCCGCTCCCCGGACAGCTGGCCGGCGATCTGGTCGAGCAGCCAGCGCCGGAAGGCGCGGATCTGCGGCAGCGCCGGAAGAGTGAGCAGGCTGCCCTGCTGAGCGGCCTCGTCGGCCTCGTCGAGCACCCGGCGCAGGTTCCGCACGGACGGGGCGGCGTCCGCCGGGAACCCCACCAGCAAGGAGAGCGTCGAGCTGTCGGGCCTCTCCTGCTCCACCGCGCAGGTCATGGACGCGCAGACCACATGGCTCGTGTCCTGGACGGCGAGGAGGCCGGGCGGCAGCACCCCGGGCTGCTCGGCACCGGTACCGGCACCGATACCGGTACTGGCATCGGCATCGGCCCACGCGGCCAGGAGCAGCTCGCGCAAGGACGCCTCCCAGTGCTGCTGCGCGGCCCAGTAGAGCGCGTACGGCACGTCGTGCAGCGCCACCGTCCTGGTCGGGCCGGGCGGGGCCACGGCCTCCCAGACGGACTCCGGCGGCGCCGGCGCCTCGGGCCACAGCTCGAACCAGACGGTCTTGCGGCCCGCCCCGCTGTGCGTTCCATGGCAGGTGGCCAGCTCCTCCACCAGGGTCAGCCCCCTGCCCGTCGCGGCGTACCGATGCCGGTCGTGCGGCACCAGCCCGCGGTCCGGCCGCTCATCACTCACGCGTGCGTGAACCCGGCCCTCGGTCGCCCAGACCTGCACCTCGATGTCGGTACGCGCGTGGAGGACCGCGTTGGTCACCAGCTCGCCGACCAGCAGTTCGGCGTCGGCCACCAGCTCCGGTGCGACGCCCTCCAGCGCCGATCGAGTGAATCGCCGGGCCGGCGCGACGTTCTCCGGCGCCGGAGACAACCGCCGCGACGCTGCGTCGGGGGGAGGGGGGCTCGCCATACCAGCGGGGTGCCCAAAAAGGTCCGTCCGAAGAGTGCCGTCGGGCGGTGTGGCGAGTGGGGGTGCCTGTTGCTGGAGCCGCGCGGGTGCGCGAGACGGCAGGTGGGGTGGTGGGGCGCTGGGAGGGGGCCGGGGGAGCCAACCGGGGGAATGGCGGCCGGGAAGGGGCGGCTGCCCCCGGGGGCTCGGCTGCCCTCCCCGGGGGCTCGGCTGCCCTCCCCGGGGGCTCGGCCGCCCTCTTGGAGCGGGGCGCTCTGCCGAGACGAGCTCGCCGCTCTGCCGGGCCGGAGACCGTAACCGTCCCGGAGACCGTAACCGTCCCGGGCCGAGACCGGTAACCGTCCCGGGCCGGAGACCGGTAACCGTCCCGAGCCGGGGATCGGCCACCGTCCCTGGACGTCGGCCACCGCCCACGGTCGGACGTCGGCCACCGTCCTGGACGGACCGTCGGCCACGTCCTGGGGCGGAAGAACCCGGCCGCCCCCTACGGCGCTTCCATGGACGCCTTCTTCACCTCCGCCTCGACCTCGTTGCGCATCCGGCCCTCGTCCTTTGCGAACTCGGACACCGATGCCTGCACGTCGCGCGCCAGGTCCCGCCAGGCGCGCCAGGCCGTCTCGTACGTCGAGGTCTGCTCCTGCGTCCACGGGGCCGCCGTGGGCGGGCCGAAGGCCTCGCGCAGCTCGAGCACGCGCGTGTGCGCCTCATTGGCCGCGCGCTGTTTCTCCACGAGCTCGCCGAAAGTGTGTGCCACGTACGAAGGCTAAGGAGACGGCGGAGGTTTTGCGCGCCGAGCGGGGCGCGCCGCGCGGAACGTCGTTGTCAGTGGGCCCGGGCACACTGGTGGCATGTCCAGCCGTCGCAGACACTGCCCCGAGTGCCGTCGAGAGATCGCCGTCGTGGCGGGACGCTATGCCCGGCACGACCCGCCCGGCACACGGGAGAGCGGCGCGCTCGTCTCGTGCCC
Source organism: Streptomyces sp. NPDC104814 (assembly GCF_055583185.1). NCBI lineage: Bacteria > Bacillati > Actinomycetota > Actinomycetes > Kitasatosporales > Streptomycetaceae > Streptomyces > Streptomyces sp. NPDC104814. The sequence continues at coordinate 207,705 of NZ_JBVJOL010000005.1, forward strand.
GGGCTCGCGCAGACCGGCGCAACTGGGCGCGGCGCAGCCGTCCTTGGACGGCCACGTCGTTGCGGAGTTCCCGGGGCAGCTGCCGTTGTTCTGACGGCGGCCGGCCGGGCTCAGTTGCCCGCCACCGACTTCACCGCCACCGACACGGGCGCCGATCCGCTCACCAGTTCCAGGGTCAGGCCCGCCGTCGCCGGGGTCTCCACCAACTCCGCCAGTACGGCGGCCACGTCGTCGCGGGGGATGAGGCCGCGGCCGGTGTGTGCCTCCAGGCGGACCTGACCGGTGCCGGCGTCGTTCGTCAGTGAACCGGGCCGCAGGATCGTCCAGTCGAGGGCGTCCAGGCCGCGCACGTGGTCGTCCGCCTCGCCCTTGGCCCTCAGGTAGACGTCGAAGACCTCGTCGCCCTGGTGCCGGGCGTCCGCGCCCATCGACGACACGACCACGAACCGGCGGACGCCCGCCCGGACGGCGGCGTCCGCGAAGAGCACCGCCGCGCCCTTGTCCACCGTGTCCTTGCGGTCCACTCCGCTGCCCGGGCCGGCGCCGGCGGCGAACACCGCCGCGTCCGCGCCGCGCAGTGCGTCCGCGACCTGCTCCACCGACGCCGACTCCAGGTCCAGCAGGACCGGTTCGGCGCCGACCGCCCGCAGGTCGTCGCCCTGTTCGGCCTTGCGGATCAGCCCCGCGGCCTCGTATCCGCGCGCGGCGAGCAGCCGCTCCAGCCGCAACGCGATCTGACCATGACCACCAGCGATGACAATGCGCATGCTTTCGACCGTACGCCTGCCGGAGGACGGGTGCCCGCGGCGTCGACGTGCCGGTGCGCCACACCCTGTGCGGCGGGCGTCACGACGGTCACGACAGCTCGGTGCGGCCCTGGCGGGGGAGATCCAGGTCCGCTGCCGTCGAGTCGCAGAACTCCCTGACCGCGCTGGTGCGGGCCACCACCCGGCCCCGGTGGATCACGATGCGGCTGTAGGCCAGGGACAGGGCCGCGGCGAGATGGTCCGCGCGTACGGCCAGGAGTTCGGCCGGGAAGCCCGCCTCCACGCGTACCTCGGGCAGGCCGAGCATCGCGCGGGCGGAGGCGCTGACGGTGTCGTAGGCCTCCTCCGGGCGCAGGCCGTGGCGGGAGGCCAGCAGATAGGCGGCCTCCAGCGGGTCGCCGCGGCCGACGGGGTTGGAGACGTCCCGCAGCGCGCCGCTGCCGGCCGCCACCTGGACGCCGGCGGCGCGCAGGAGGCGTACCGGTGCCGTGTCGCGCCCCTGGGCGCCCCCGCAGCCGCCCTGGGGCAGGCAGACGACGGTGACCCCGGCCGCGGCGAGCTGGTCCGCGGTACGGGCGGCCGTCTCCGCGGGGAGCCGGTCCAGGCCGCCGCACGGGCCGAGGGTGACGCCGGGGCGCAGGCCGCCCGCCATGGCCGCGAGCCGGGCCAGGCGGGCCGGGTCGGCGGCGTCGGTGTGCAGGTCGACCGGGCAGCCGTGCTCGGAGGCGACCTCCAGGACGGCCTCCACGTAGCCCGTGGGGTCGGGGTCGAGGTCGGGGCAGCCGCCGACGACCGAGGCGCCCATCTTCATCGCGTCACGCAGCATGGCCAGCCCGTCGGCCCCGGCCCGGCCGGTCAGGACGCGCGGTACGGCCACCGTCGTCAGCTCGGTGAGCCCGCGCAGCGCCCGCCGCGCCTGCAGGACCGCGCCCAGGGCGCCGAGGCCCTGGACGTCGCCCACGCGCACGTGGGCGCGCAGGGCGGTCGCCCCGTGGCCCAGCTGGAGGAGTGCGGCCTCGGTGGCGCGCCGCTGGACGTCCTCCGGGTCGGAGGAGGCCGGCCCGTCGCCGTCGGCCGACAGGGCGGTGTCGGCGTGGGCGTGCGGCTCGGCCGGGGCCGGCAGCAGCAGATGGCCGCGCAGATCCACGCGCGTGCCGCGGCACCGGGTCTCCGCCGCGAGGCTCCCCGCGGTGCCGACCGCCTCGATGCGCCCGCCGCACAGCCGGACGTCGACCCGCCGGCCGTCGGTGAGCCGTGCCCCGCACAGCAGCAGCCCCGGGTCGGCAGGTCCCGGGGACGGGGTCGACTGTGCCGGCTGACTGTCGGGCATCGCGCTCCAGGGGCTCGTCGGACCGCGCGCGGCGGCGCAAGATCACACAGAGTGGGTCGAGCCTAGGGTGGCGGCCCGCGCAGGTCAGGGAGGAGCGCAATAGTCGTACCGGTGTGGTCCTCGCGGGCGAGGGGCTGGTGGGACGCCTGAGAGGGCCGGAGGAATCGGATTTGGGGGAACGGCGGGCGACCGTGTAATGTCTTCCTCGCTCGCCCCAATAGCTCAGTCGGCAGAGCGTCTCCATGGTAAGGAGAAGGTCAACGGTTCGATTCCGTTTTGGGGCTCTGGTGAGTGAGACTCCCGTCGCGAGGCGGGAATCGATCACACCGCAGCGGTGTAGCTCAGTCGGTAGAGCAAGCGGCTCATAATCGCTGTGTCACCGGTTCAAGTCCGGTCACCGCTACTTCAGTAGCCGATTGGTGGGTCGGTCCGTCGATCGGCTACTCTTCATGTGCATTAATCTCTAGCAACCGTTCGTCAAGGAGCACTCACGTGGCTGCCACCGACGTCCGCCCGAAGATCACGCTGGCCTGCGTGGAGTGCAAGGAGCGGAACTACATCACCAAGAAGAACCGGCGTAACAACCCGGACCGTCTTGAGATGAAGAAGCACTGCCCGCGTTGCAACGCGCACACCGCGCACCGCGAAACGCGATAAATCAGGCTCGTACACGAGGCCGCCCCCGAGACATTGGGGGGCGGCCTCGCGTCGTTTCGTCACTGCGGCGAACGTTCGTTGTTCACACCAGGAGTGATTCACACCAGGAGGTGCCGGGCCATGGCGCTCGACCAGTCCTTCGTGGGGCGGACCTACCCGCCCACCGAGCCCTATGAGGTGGGCCGGGAGAAGATCCGGGAGTTCGCGGAGGCGGTGGGGGACACCAATCCCGCGTACATCGACCCGGAGGCCGCCAAGGCGCTCGGGCACCCGGATGTGATCGCTCCGCCGACCTTTGTGTTCGCCATCACCTTCAAGGCCGCCCGTCAGGTCATCGCCGACCCGCAGCTCGGCCTGGACTACAGCCGGGTGGTGCACGGGGACCAGAAGTTCGCCTACCGGCGTCCGGTGCGGGCCGGTGACCGGCTCAGGGTCACCTCGACCATCGAGGCGATCAAGTCGATGGCCGGCAACGACATCCTGGACGTCCGCGGCGAGGTGCACGACGAGGCCGGGGAGCACGTCGTGACTGCCTGGACCAAGCTCGTGGCCCGCGGGGCCGAGGAGGGGTGACGCGCATCATGACGGCGAAGATCGCTTACGACGACGTCGAGGTCGGCACCGAGCTGCCGGCCCAGACCTTCCCCGTGACCCGCGCCACACTCGTGCAGTACGCGGGCGCCTCCGGGGACTTCAACCCGATCCACTGGAACGAGAAGTTCGCCAAGGAGGTGGGCCTCCCGGACGTCATCGCGCACGGCATGTTCACCATGGCCGAGGCGATCCGGGTGGTCACCGACTGGGCCGGCGACCCGGGCGCGGTCGTCGAGTACGGCGTCCGCTTCACCAAGCCGGTCGTCGTGCCCAACGACGAGCAGGGCGCCACGATCGAGGTCAGCGCCAAGGTCGCCGCCAAGCTGGACGACCGGACCGTGCGCGTGGACCTCCTGGCGACCAGCGCCGGGCAGAAGGTCCTCGGCATGTCCCGGGCCGTGGTCCGCCTGGCCTGAGCCACGCACGCCGTACGTCACACGTAAGGGGCGCTCTCCAAGGGGGGGCACCCCTTACGCGTGTTCGACGCGCGCACGAAGGCGCCTTCACAGCCGGCCCTGACCCCCGAGCACCCCCTTGCATAGTTAGTGATTGAGTACTAACTTACTGTCCATGGTCAGGATGAGCGCGGAAGAGCGACGGGAGAGCGTCATCCGGGCGGCGACCGCGGAATTCGCCCGGGGCGGGTACCACGGCACCTCCACGGAGGCGATCGCCAAGCGGGTCGGGGTCTCGCAGCCGTATCTCTTCCGGCTGTTCCCCGGCAAGCGGGCGATCTTTCTCGCGGCGGCCGAGCGCTGCGTCGAGGACACCATCCGGACCTTCGAGGAGGCGGCCGAGGGCCTGCGGGGCGAAGAGGCCGTGGTCGCCATGGGCCGGGCCTACCGGCGGGTGATCGCCGAGCAGCCCGAACGGCTGATGATGCAGATGCAGATGTACCTCGCGGTCGCCGCCGCCGAGGCCGACGGTGATCACGAGTTCGGTGAGGCCGTGCGGCAGGGCTGGATGCGGCTGTGGGACACCGTGCATCTGCCCCTGGGCGCGGACGCCGGCGAGACGACGACGTTCATGGCGTACGGCATGCTCATCAACTGCCTGGTGGCGATGGGGTTCCCCGCCGACCACCGGGTGTGGGCGGGGCTGACCCCGCCCGAGCGGCCGGCGACCTGACGTGACCGACCCACAGCGGTCGGCCTCCGTATGCCCGCAAAGCTTAGTAATCACTAACTAATGAATTCTCTGGGGGAGAGATGTCACAACCCACCACCCGGGGCACCGCCTGGGCCCTGGTCATCACCAGCGTCGCCGGATTCATGGCGGCCCTCGACAACCTCGTCGTCACCACCGCGCTGCCCTCGATCCGCGAGGACCTCGGCGGCGGGCTGGGCGACCTCGAATGGACGGTCAGCGCGTACACGCTCACCTTCGCCGTCCTGCTGATGTTCGGCGCGGCCCTCGGTGACCGCTTCGGCCGCCGCCGGCTCTTCCAGGTCGGCGTCACCGTCTTCACCGTCGCCTCCGCGGCCGCGGCCATGGCCCCCGGCATCGGCGCGCTGATCGCCGCCCGGGCCGTCCAGGGCGTGGGCGCGGCGATCATGATGCCGCTCACCCTCACCCTGCTCACGGCCGCCGTCCCCGCCGCGAAGCGCGGCATGGCGTACGGCATCTGGGGCGCCGTGAACGGGCTCGCCGTCGCCTCCGGGCCGCTGATCGGCGGCAGCCTGACCGAGCACATCTCCTGGCACTGGATCTTCTGGCTGAACGTCCCCCTCGGCGTCGCCCTGCTGCCCCTCGCCCGGCTCCGCCTCGCCGAGTCCCACGGCACGGGGGCGCCGCTGGACCTGCCCGGCACGCTGCTCGCCAGCGGCGGCCTCTTCGGGATCGTCTACGGCCTGGTCCGCGGGCCGGCGGACGGCTGGACCAGCTCCCTGGTGCTGCTCGGTCTCATCGCGGGCGGCGCGCTGCTGGCCGGTTTCGTCCTGCACGGCACGCGGGCGAAGAACCCCATGCTGCCGATGAGGCTGTTCCGGTCGCGGGCGTTCTCCGGGATCAACGCGGCGAGCCTGCTGATGTTCCTGGGCATGTTCGGGTCGATCTTCCTGCTCAGCCAGTACATGCAGGGCGTGCTCGGTTACTCGCCGACCGAGGCGGGGCTGCGGATGCTGCCGTGGACCGGCATGCCGATGCTCGTCGCGCCGGTCGCGGGGATCCTGGCCGACCGGATCGGCGGGCGGCCGGTCGTCGCGGTGGGTCTCTTCCTCCAGGCCGCGGGGCTCGGCTACCTGGCCTCCGCGTCCACCGACCACGCGTCGTACGCGTCCCAGCTGCCGGGTCTGATCCTGAGCGGCGTCGGGATGGCGCTCTTCTTCGCGCCGGCGTCCCATCTGGTGATGTCCAGCGTCCGGGCCTCCGAGCAGGGGATCGCCTCCGGTGCGAACAACGCGCTGCGGGAGGTCGGGGGTGCGCTGGGTATCGCGGTGATGTCGTCGATCTTCTCGGCGCAGGGCGGATACGAGTCGGCGCAGGCCTTTGTCGACGGGTTGCGGCCGGCGGTGTTCACGGGGGCGGGGGTCGTGGCACTGGCAGGCGTGGCGACGCTGCTGATCCCTCGCGGCCGCCGGGTCCTGCCGGAGCCGGCCCGGCTGCCGGAGCGCCCACGGGAAACGTCGACGCACTGACCCTGCGCGGTGCCGCCCGCGGTCGCTCACCGGTGCCGCCCCTAGCGGCGGCACCGGTGCCCGCAGCTGGGTCGGCATGGCGCCCGCCCGGCGCCATGGCTGGCCGGGGGTGGGGACGCTCGCCGGCGCCGGCGGGGTGCCTCCCCCAAGCTCTTCGAGCAGGGGGGACCCCCAGCGCCCACCCGTGCCGCCCCAAGCGGCACGACTGCCCGCAGCTGAGTCGATGACGGCGTGCGCCCGCCCGCGGCGGGGAGGGGACGGGGTGGGGGGTGTCCGCCCGCAGCGGCCGGCACCGGGACACCGAGCACTCGTCGGGGACGGGTGGCCGGACCGAGGACGGACACCCCCCACCCCGGCCCCGACTCACCCACCGGCCGGAGGCGAGGACCGCAACCGGCCACCGGAGCGCGACGGGCCGCCGCAGGCACAAACAGGGGCGCGGGGAACTGCGCGACCAGCCACAACGAAACCCGCAGACGACAACGCACCCGCCCCCGGGGAGGCCTCCGCGCTCGCCCCGCCGCCGGCAGGCTTACGCTTGCTCGCGTGCTCGAACAACACGACGCCCCCCTCGCCCCCCTCACCACCCTCCGGCTCGGCGGTCCCGCCACCCGGTTGCTCACGGCGAGCAGTGACGCCGAGGTGATCGACGCCGTCCGGGAAGCCGACGCTACCGGCACCCCACTGCTGGTCATCGGCGGCGGCTCCAACCTGCTCGTCGGAGACAAGGGCTTCGCCGGGACCGCCCTGCGCATCGCGACCCGCGGCGTCGAGCTGAACGGCACCACCCTGGAACTCGCCGCCGGTGAGGTCTGGACCGACGCCGTCGCCCGCACCGTGGAGGCCGGGCTCGCCGGCATCGAGTGCCTCGCCGGCATCCCCGGGTCCGCCGGCGCCACCCCGATCCAGAACGTCGGCGCCTACGGCCAGGACGTCTCCGCCACCATCACCGAAGTGATCGCCTACGACCGCCGCACCCACCGCACGGTCACCCTCGCCAACGCCGACTGCGCCTTCTCCTACCGGCACAGCCGCTTCAAGCAGGACCCGGACCGCTACGTCGTCCTCCGCGTCCGCTTCGCGCTGGAGGACGCCGGGGGCCTGTCCGCCCCGATCCGCTACGCCGAGACCGCCCGCGCGCTCGGCGTGGAACCCGGCGACCGCGTCCCCCTCGCCGCGGCCCGCGAGACCGTTCTGAAGCTGCGCGCCGGGAAGGGCATGGTGCTGGACCCCGAGGACCACGACACCTGGTCCGCCGGTTCCTTCTTCACCAACCCCATCCTCACGGACACCGCCTTCGCGGCCTTCCGCGCCCGCGTCCACGACCGCCTAGGCGCCGGCACCGAACCGCCCGCCTACCCGGCCGGCGACGGCCACACCAAGACCTCCGCGGCCTGGCTGATCGACAAGGCCGGTTTCACCAAGGGCTACGGCACCGGTCCGGCCCGTATCTCCACCAAGCACACCCTCGCCCTGACCAACCGCGGTGACGCCACCACCGAGGACCTGCTGACCCTCGCCCGCGAGGTCGTCACCGGTGTCCACGAGGCCTTCGGCATCACCCTCGTCAACGAGCCGGTGACGGTGGGCGTCAGTCTGTAGCGCGGGCATCACATAGGGTCGTTCCCCGACCGCGCACCACGAGGGGAATCACCATGCACGCCGCCCGCCGCACCCATCGCACCCGTACCGCCGCGGCCCTCGCGGCGGCGGCCGTACTGCTGGGAGCCGCCACGACGGCCTGCGGCGGGAAGGACGAAACGGGCGGCGGCGCCACCGCATCCGACGGCAAGCAGGCCCAGGCGCCCGCCCCGGCCCGGACGTACGCCACGGACGCCGATCTGCCCGAGTCCCTCGCCCCCGACGGCACCACCGTCCGCGTCGGCTCCCCGGCCGCCAAGACCGTCGTGCACGTCTACGAGGACATGCGCTGCCCGGTCTGCGAGCGGTTCGAGACCCAGGGCGGCGGCGAGGCGCTGCGCGAGATGGTCCGCTCGGGCCAGGTCAGGGCCGAGTACACCCTGGCGTCCTTCCTGGACGACAAGCTCGGCGGCCAGGGCTCGAAGAAGGCCGCCAACGCCCTGCGGGCAGCCCTCGACCAGGGCAGGTTCGTCGAGCTGCACGACGCCCTCTTCGCCCACCAGCCCGACGAGAGCATCGACGGCTACACCGACGACTTCCTGCTCCGGACGGCGTCCCAGGTGCGGGGCCTGCGCGGCGCCCGGTTCGACGCGGCCGTCAAGGGCATGACGTACCGCTCCTTCGTCACCGCCTCCGAGAAGGCCTTCGACACCTCGGGCGCGAGCGGCACGCCCACGCTGAAGGTCAACGGCGAGGTCGTCCCGCAGAGCCTGGCCAACGGCCTGTTCGACAAGCAGTCGTTCCCGATGGTGATCGGCTCCATGAGCCAGTGACCCGAGGGCTCAGCCGTCCAGCCAGTCGTCCACCCCGGCCAGCAGCTCCCGCTTGACGCCCTCCGGCGCCGCCGTCGCGCGCAGCGACTGCCGGGCCAGCTCCGCGAGCTCCTCGTCCGTGAACCCGTGGTGCCGCCGCGCGATCTCGTACTGCGCGGCGAGCCGCGAGCCGAACAGCAGCGGGTCGTCCGCGCCCAGCGCCAGCGGCACGCCCGCCTCGTACAGGGTGCGCAGCGGCACGTCCTCGGGCTTCTCGTAGACGCCGAGGGCCACATTGGACGCCGGGCACACCTCGCAGGTGACGCCCTGCTCGGCCAGGCGCCGCAGCAGCCACGGGTCCTCGGCCGCCCGCACGCCGTGCCCGAGCCGGTCGGCGTGCAGGTCGTCCAGGCAGTCGCGCACCGAGGACGGGCCGGTCAGCTCACCGCCGTGCGGCGCGGACAGCAGTCCGCCGTCACGGGCGATGGCGAAGGCCCGGTCGAAGTCGCGCGCCATGCCCCGGCGCTCGTCGTTGGACAGCCCGAAACCGACGACGCCCCGGTCGGCGTAGCGCACGGCGAGACGGGCCAGGGTGCGTGCGTCCAGCGGGTGCTTCATCCGGTTGGCGGCGACCACCACCCGCATCCCGAGCCCGGTCTCGCGGCTGGTGGTCCGAACCGCGTCCAGGATGATCTCCAGCGCCGGGATCAGCCCGCCCAGCCGCGGGGCGTACGACGTGGGGTCGACCTGGATCTCCAGCCACCGGGAGCCGTCCTTCAGGTCCTCCTCCGCGGCCTCCCGCACCAGCCGCTGGATGTCCTCCGGCTGCTGGAGGCACGAGCGCGCGGCGTCGTAGAGCCGCTGGAAGCGGAACCAGCCCCGCTCGTCCGTCGCCCGCAGTCGCGGCGACTCCCCGCTGGCCAGTGCGTCGGTCAGCGCGTCCGGCAGCCGGACGCCGTGCTTGTCGGCGAGCTCCAGCAGGGTGGCGGGCCGCATCGAGCCGGTGAAGTGCAGGTGCAGATGGGCCTTGGGCAGTGCAGACAGATCACGTACGCGCTCCATCCCAGGATCCTGCCGCACGTCCGGGGCGTCCCGGTAGCTCTTTCCCCGATCGAGGTCTTGCCCGCACGAAGAAACGGGCCGCCCCCCGAAGGAGGCGGCCCGTGCCCAGCTCAGCGGGGTTGTCAGTCCCTGGCCTCCGCCAGCAGCTTCTGGATCCGGCTCACGCCCTCGACGAGGTCCTCGTCGCCGAGCGCGTAGGACAGCCGCAGGTAGCCCGGCGTGCCGAACGCCTCGCCCGGGACGACCGCGACCTCGGCCTCCTCCAGGATCAGCGCGGCCAGCTCGACGGTGTCCTGCGGACGCTTGCCGCGGATCTCCTTGCCGAGCAGCGGCTTGACCGACGGGTAGGCGTAGAAGGCACCCTCGGGCTCCGGGCAGAGCACGCCGTCGATCTCGTTGAGCATCCGCACGATCGTCTTGCGGCGCCGGTCGAAGGCCTCGCGCATCGTGGCGACGGCGTCGAGGTCACCGGAGACGGCGGCCAGCGCGGCTACCTGGGCGACGTTGGAGACGTTGGAGGTGGCGTGCGACTGCAGGTTGGTCGCGGCCTTCACGACGTCCTTCGGGCCGATGATCCAGCCCACGCGCCAGCCGGTCATGGCGTACGTCTTGGCGACGCCGTTGACGACGATGCACTTGTCGCGCAGCTCGGGCAGGACCGCGGGCAGCGACACGGCGGACGCGTCGCCGTAGACCAGGTGCTCGTAGATCTCGTCGGTGAGCACCCACAGGCCGTGCTCGAGAGCCCAGCGGCCGATGGCCTCGGTCTCGTGCTCGGAGTAGACCGCGCCGGTCGGGTTGGACGGGGAGACGAAGAGGACGACCTTCGTCTTCTCGGTGCGGGCGGCCTCCAGCTGCTCCACGGAGACGCGGTAGCCGGTGGTCTCGTCGGCGGTCACGAAGACGGGGACACCGCCGGCCAGCCGGATCGACTCCGGGTAGGTCGTCCAGTACGGCGCGGGGACGATGACCTCGTCGCCCGGGTCGAGGATCGCGGCGAACGCCTCGTAGATCGCCTGCTTGCCGCCGTTGGTCACCAGGACCTGGGACGCGTCGACCTCGTAGCCGGAGTCGCGCAGCGTCTTCGCGGCGATGGCGGCCTTCAGCTCGGGCAGGCCGCCGGCCGGGGTGTACCGGTGGTACTTGGGGTTCTTGCAGGCCTCGACGGCCGCCTCGACGATGTAGTCCGGAGTCGGGAAGTCGGGCTCACCGGCGCCGAAGCCGATCACCGGGCGCCCGGCGGCCTTGAGGGCCTTGGCCTTGGCGTCCACGGCGAGGGTGGCGGACTCGGAGATCGCGCCGATGCGGGCCGAGACCCGGCGCTCGGTGGGAGGGATTGCAGCGCTCATACGCCCATGCTTTCAGACCGGAAAGCGGTGCGGCACACCGGTTTCACGGAGTGAGCACGCACCGAACACCTGGCGGAACGCCCTAGGGGTCCGGCCCGTCCGGGTCGGACCCCTCACTCAGCGCCGGGCCGGCGCGCCTGTCGTACGGCTCATGGAGCGAGCATGGCCAGGGGGGCGTCCCGGGTGATCTCGGTGATCCGGGACTCGGACAGGCCGGCCTCGGTGAACCACTTCTGGCTGGCCGTCCGCCACTCCCCGATGTCCATCTGGGAGGTCTGGCCCAGGTCGGAGCTGTAGAGCACCCGGGGTACCCGGGCCAGGACCGCGGAGAAGTCCTCCCAGTCCTGGTAGCCCAGCAGGTAGGTCAGCGCGGTCTGCTCGGTCCACACCTGTTCCGCCGTCGCCAGGTCGAGGAGGTCGGCGCAGCTGAGGCCGGTCATCGGGTTGGCCGGCTGGTTGAGCATCAGACGCGGGACGTCGAGTCGTACCGCCTCCTCCACCAGCAGCCGTACCTCGTGGCCGTCGGCGTGCCCCGTGGAGATCACGACGGGCAGGTCGCGGGCCATGCGCAGGATCTCCCGGACCTCCGGGCGCAGTGTGCCGCCGTCGTCGGTGACGGTGAGCGGGCGCAGGCCGTCCCGGGCCAGCAGGGGATGGGCGGGGGTGCGGGCCAGACGGCTCTTGTGGGAGCGTCCGGTCGCCGTCGGGAGGTGGACGATGAGGCGCAGCCCGCTGTCCTCGCCGTGCTGGACGACCGCCTGATGCACCAGCCGGGGGTCCAGGCCGCCCGCGATGTCGTTGCACACGATCGACCCGGAGACGGGCAGCCCCTGCCGGCGGGCCTCCCAGGCCTGGGCGGCGGTGGAACCCAGGTGGTTCTTCAGGACCACCCAGCCGCCCAGCCCGGCGTACTCGGCGCCGGCCGAGGCCGCGGTGTGCCGCCGTACGTAGGCGTCGGGGCCCACGTGGTAGTGGACGTCGACGAATGCGGCCTCGTCGGCGCGGATCGCCGGCCGGAGGTCAGCGAGCGTCATCCGGTGCCTCCCAGGGGCGTGCGTAGCCGAAGCGGGCCCGTGCCTCGTCCAGCCGGAGGCCGCCCTGCGCGGCTTCCCGGATGCGCCGCTCCGTCCGCTCGACGGCCTCGGCCCGGCGGACGACCTCCTCGACGAGACCGGCGGGGATACGCAGCGCGCCGTTGTCGTCGGCGAAGATCAGGTCGCCGGGGCGGACCCGCGTGCCGGCGATGTCCAGCTCGGCCCCGGTGCGGTCCAGCACCACCCGGTTCTTGCCGCTGACCATGGTGACGGCCGTGCTGAAGAGCGGGTATCCGGCCTCGCGGGTCTCCCGTACGTCCCGGACGGCGCCGTGCACGACGGTGCCCGCGACCTCCCGGCGCTGGGCCACGGAGGTGAGCAGGGAGCCCCAGTTGGTGCAGGCGCCGGTGCCGCCGTTGTCGACGACCACCACGGAACCGGGCGGTACGTCGTCGAGGTAGTTGGCCGCGTTGTGGAACGTGCCGTCGTCCTCGAGGGGCCGGTAGCGCAAGGTGAACGCCGGGCCGAAGGCCACGGTGCCCGGAGTGCGGGCCGCGATGCCGGGCAGCACGCACGGCGCCGCGCGCAGGCTGTCGAGCGCGTCGGAGAGGGCGGCGGTGTCCAGCCGGGCCAGTCGGGCGCGCAGGTCGCCGTCCAGGGCGGGGCCGGCGGGTGCGGTGGTCATGCGGTCTCCTCCTCGAGGTGGCGGGTGACGGTCCAGGCGGCGAAGTGGCCGGCGCAGCCGATGACTTCGGGGCCCCGGTTGGGGACGGTCAGTGTGCCGGTGTGCTCGCGCGTCCCGTCGCTCACGGTGCACAGCAGGCGGACGGTGCCGGTGTGGTGTTCCGGACCGCCGCCGTCCCAGGTCGCGTCGAGGGCCGCGGAGAGCCGGCCGGAAGGACTCCCGGGCCGCGTGGTGCGGCGTTCGGCGGCCAGTTCGGCCGGGAAGCGGCCGCCGGTGACGCGGTCGTCCAGCTCCAGGTCCAGCTCACGGGCGTCCAGCCGCTCGGCCAGTTCCTGCACGGCGGTGCGCTCCCGGCTGGTGACCACGTATGCACCCAGTGCCGCGTCCAGCCGCTTCGCCAGCTCCGCCGCGCTGCCGGGCGGGCAGTCGATCCGGACGTCCACGTACGGGTAGTGCCAGCGGTAGGCGGGCTTGACGCTCAGCCCGAGGTCCCGGACGAGCGCGTCCACCGCAGCGGCGGCGTCCGCCTCGATGACGCCGAGGGTGCGCCGGAACACGGTGGTGACGGGCTCCGGTTCGGGCAGGTGATCGAGGCCGTCGCGCAGGACGGCGTCGAGCATCGGCAGGCACTCGCGGGGCGGGCCGGGGAGCATCACCACGGTGGTGCCCCGCAGGTCGGCACGGCAGCCCCAGGCGGTGCCGTTGGTGTTGGGCAGCAGGTCGGCGCCCTGCGGGAACTGCGCCTGGCGGCGGTTGTCCTCGTGCACGGTGACCCCGAAGCGGGTGAGCCGCTCGACGACGCCCTGCCAGGCCTCCTCGCGGTGCTCCAGCGGGAGACCGAGAGCGCGGGCCACCCCGAGGCGGGTGACGTCGTCCGAGGTGGGGCCCAGGCCGCCGATCACCACGACCACGTCGTCCCGGCCGATGGAGGCGCGTACGGCGTCCGCGATCGCCGCCTCGTCGTCGCCGACGGTGTGCCGGGCTCGGACCGGCACGCCGCGCGCGGCCAGCCTGCGGGAGGCCTCGCCGGCGTTGGTGTCGTCCAGGACGGCCCGCAGCAGCTCGTCCCCGACGGTGACGACGGCGGCGCTGTGCGCACGCGGTACGGCACGGCAGGCGTCCAGCACCGACGCGGCGCACTCCGTCGTGGTGGCGGTGCCGCCCAGGTCGTACGTCACCCGGTCCCGGCGGCGCGTGACATGGGAGACCGCGCCGCGCACCTCGTCGGCGGCCTCGCCGAAGCCGAGGTGTTCCAGGAGCAGCCCGACGGTCAGGAAGGCGGCGAGCGGGTTGGCCCGGCCGGTGCCGGCGAGGGCCGGGGCGCTGCCGTGGACCGGCTCGAAGTAGTTGCCGTTCTCGCCGATGTTGGCGCTGGCCGCGAGGCCGAGGCCGCCCATCACTCCGCCGCCGAGGTCGGACAGGATGTCACCGAACATGTTCTCGGCGACGATGACGCCGAAGCGTTCGGGGCGCCGCACCATCCACAGCGCGACCGCGTCCACGTTGAGGATCTCGTGCTCGATCTCCGGGTACTCAGCGGCGATCGCCTCGAGCCGCTCGCGGGCGTAGGCGCTGCTGTGCCGCAGGACGTTCGGCTTGTCGGCGAGGGTGACCCGCGGGTGGCCGTGGGCACGGGCGTGCTCGAAGGCGAAGCGCAGGATGCGGTCGAGGCCGTGCCGGGTGAGCATGCGCACGCTGGCCGTGGTTGCGTCACGGCCGCTGCGGCGGGCGTTGGGGTGCTCGGCGACGAGCGGCCACAGCTCTTCCGGCACCCGGTCCCAGTCGAGGCCCGCGTAGAGGCCTTCGGTGTTCTCGCGGACGACGCAGAAGCGGTACGGGGTGCCGCCGAGGTGGTTCTCGACGGGCCGGAGATTGGCGAACAGGTCGAGGCGCTGGCGCAGTTGGATGATGGGGGAGATGTAGCGCGGGGCGCGTTCGCTCAGGTGCGGGGCGAGGTCGGCGAGGGCCTCGCGCCCCGGCTTGCTGGTGGTGGCGCCGAGCAGCACGGCGTCGCTGCGGCCGATCAGGTCCCAGGTGCGCTGCGGCACCGGGTCGCCCTCGGTACGCCAGAACTCCCAGCCGATGTCCCCGTGTTCCAGGGTGATGGGCAGCCCGAGGGTGTCGAGCACGGGGAGGGCGGCGTCGAGTACCTCGGGGCCGATTCCATCGCCGGGAAGAACTGCGACGGTCTTACTCTTCATGGGTCCTCTTCATGAGCGGTGGTTCCAGGAACGCGGCGACGGCCCGCCGGGTGGCTTCCGGCTGGTCGGCGTGGGGGCGCATCCCTGCCTGCGGGATGCCGACGCAGGTGTGTCCGGGGCCGGTGGCGAGGTGGTGGTGGCGTACCAGGCGCGACTGTGTGCCGTACACGTGCAGCAGGCTGCCGGGGAACGCCTCGACGCTGCGGCGGGCGTCGGCCCGGTGCAGCAGGCGCAGCCCGGTGGCGAGCCGCCGTCCGGCCGACGGGTCGTCGTCGGGCCGGGGTTCGCTCTCGCGGGTGGCGGGGCCGGGAGCGCGGTCGGTGTCCGGGGCGCGGCCGTGGTCCGTGCCGGTGCCCGGGTCCGGGTCGCCGCCGGGGCTGTCCGCGCAGGCGGGCTGGTCCGGGCCGCGGACCACCTCGTGGAGCAGGCGCAGCGCGGCGGCCGTGCCGTGGGAGTCCGCGGTCGCGGCGATGCGTTCCAGGGTGGCGTCGAGCGGCCCGTCCGCAACGGTGGGGGCGGAGAGCAGGACGACGCGGGCGCGGTGGGTCCACGGCTCGGTGAGGAGGTGCTGGACGACGGCGCCGCCCAGGGCGTTGCCGACCAGCACGTCCGGTTCCTCGGCGCGGAGGACGTCCGACCACCGGCGGGCCAGCGCGGCCAGGTCGTCGCCCTCGCGCAGCAGCGACAGGGTGTCGTACACCGTCACCCGGTGGCCGGTCGACGTCAGCGCCCCGGCGACGGGGGCGAGGAAGGCCCCCTGGTCCCACCGGGCCATGACGGGGGCGAGGACACACGCGGTGCGGGGTGCCGCCTCGTCGCCCAGGCGCACGGCGACCGGGGCCGGGTCCGGCGCGCTGTCGCGCGCCGGACCGGGCCGCGTGGGCTGCGAGGTCACGCCGCGACCACCGCGGCGGTGAGCTCCCGGGCGGCGCTGAAGGCGGCGCCGATGTGGTCCTGGGGCAGCTTGCCGCGTTCCTCCACGGAGAGGTCGAAGTGGCCGAGCACGAGGTCGGGCAGCGGCAGTGAGGGCCTGGCCTCGGCGATCTCGCACTCCATGCGGTGTGCGAGGGTGAGGACGCGCCCGAGGTCGTACCGGTCGGCCCGGCCGCCCCGGGCCAGGTAGGCCAGCCACTGCTCGGTGATCAGGTTGCCGGGGCCCTTGCCCATGCCGAGGACCGAGGAGTCGATCCAGGTGGCGCCGGCGTCGACCGCCGCGATGGAGTTGGCCAGGGCCAGCCCCAGGTTGTTGTGGGCGTGCAGGCCGATGGCGGAGCGGGTCACCGACCGGACGAGGGTGACCAGGCGGGCGACCTCGTCCGGCAGCAGACTGCCGTTGGAGTCCGCCAGATAGATGACGTCGGCGCCGGCGTCCTCGGACAGCGCGGCGAGTTCCACGAGCCGGCGGCGGTCGAGCTGGCTGACGCGGGTGATGTTGACGGTGGTGGTGAAGCCGATGTCGGCCGCCTTGCGCAGCATGGCGAGCCCCGGCTCGGGCGCCTTGGACGGCAGGCAGAACCGCACGAGCCGTACGCCCGCCTCGTACATCCGGGTGAGGTCGTCGTCCTCGATGTTCTTCGGATGCAGGATCATGCAGATCCGCTCCGGTGCGATGACCTCGGCCATGGCCGCTATGTAGTCGTCGGCACCGACTCCGGTCAGACCCACGCCCGGCTTGGGCTGGAAGGAACCCTTGCGGTAGCCGATCTCGACCCACTCGATTCCGGCGGCGACGGCCTCACGGGCGTGGTGCCGGGCGTAGTCGAGTGAGAAGCCGAAGTTGTTCCGGTAACCCCCGTCCCGCAGCGTCACATCGAGATTGGTGACCATGTCTCCTCCGTTGGGTGTCCGAGGTGGCGGTGGTGAGGACGAGGGGTGCTCGTCGTTGCACGCGCGCCGCGGCCGATGGATCGCATCGCAGACCGCGACGGAAAGCCGGTACCGACCGGTAATCGACACAAATGATGAAGTCCCCCGTGCCCCGCTGCCTTGTTCATGCTTCAACGGGTCCGCATAATGAACATCGGCGGATTCCCGGAAGGCTTGTCGAACGCTATCCCTCACGCCAATCGCGGCGCAAGTCACTCTTGTTTACAGGGAAATGAACACCGAATGGGCGCCTGACCGGGGAATTGACGAGTTCTTTAGCATTGCTGTGCAACCGGCGAACCCCAGCATTGAATTCCGCGCTTTCCAAGGCGCAATCCGTTATTGCAGCCATCATGATCGGTGATGAGCCATGGGGGAATCGTCCCTGTGGGCGGCGCGGGCGCGGTCCGGCCTGATCGCGGCCCGAGGGCCCGGTGCGGCGTCAGACCGGCGGGCGGTCGGCTTCCGCGATGCTGCGGCGCACGCGCGCGGCCGTCGCCGTGAGCAGCTCGAGGCGTGCGGGGTCGGCGTCCTCACGCAGGGCCAGGGACATACGCATGGTGATGGGCTCGCCGTCCAGCGGGAGCAGCGCGATCCGGCGCGAGGCGACCGAGTCGGCCGCCGTGGTGTACATCAGCGTCCAGCCGCCGGCGCCCGCGCCCATCTCGGCGAGAGTGTTCTGGAGCCCGGTGAAGGGCGGTCCCAGG
This sequence comes from Streptomyces sp. NPDC104814, assembly GCF_055583185.1. Classification (NCBI taxonomy): domain Bacteria; kingdom Bacillati; phylum Actinomycetota; class Actinomycetes; order Kitasatosporales; family Streptomycetaceae; genus Streptomyces; species Streptomyces sp. NPDC104814. The sequence continues at coordinate 224,986 of NZ_JBVJOL010000005.1, forward strand.
GTGGGCTCGAAACCCGCCTTGCGGCAGGCGGCGAAGACGGTGTCGAAGAGCACCGGGTTGTCGCTGCGGGGCGCGATGCGCAGCGGCAGATCCGCGAGGTCGGCGAGGTCCAGGCCCGGCCGTCCGGCCAGCGGGTGCGCGACGGGCAGGGCCGCCAGCAGCGGGTCGTACCAGAGGGTGAGCAGGCGCAGGCCGGGGGCGCTCTCGACGCCGCGGACGAATGCCGCGTCCAGTCGGCCGGCGCGCACCTCGGCCAGGCGGCTGTGGGCGTCGAGCGTCTGGAACTCGAAGCGGGTGCCGGATCCCGCGTCCGGCAGCGCGTCCAGGAAGTCGTCCAGCCGCTGCCCGAGCGCGGAGCCGATCCCGACGCGGAAGGTGGCCTCGTCGCGGGCGGTCAGCCGCTGGGCCTTGGCGGCGAAGGAGTCCAGCGCCCTCAGTACCTCGCGGCCCTCGGGCAGCAGGGCCTGACCGGCCGGGGTGAGGGTGACGGTGCGGCTCGAGCGGTCGAAGAGCTCGGTGCGCAGCTCCCGTTCGAGCCGCCGTACCTGCTGGCTGACCGCGGGCTGCCCGATGTGCAGCCGTTCCGCGGCACGTCCGAAATGCAGCTCCTCCGCGACGGCGACGAAGTACTGGATCTGACGCAGTTCCACAGGACCCCCCCATCCTTCAGCGGGCGACCCCCATGGTTGAACGCCGAAACATTCACCCGTGATTAAGAGCGGAATCTACGCCTTCGGAGCCGCTGCAAGGGGGATCCTCGCACACCCGGCAGCGGAGCCCGCAAGCGGGGCGGGTCCGCTGCCGCCTCGATCGATGGTTACTCCGCGGTAGCTGCTTCCAGGTCGGTGACCGGCACGGTGTCCGCTATTTGCTCGCTCTTCGCGCGGACGGCGGCTGTTTGCCGGTCCGCCAGGGAAAGGAAGAAGGCGAAGGCGCATATTCCCAGCAATGCGGCACCCAGGACGAACCAGCCGAGCGCGAACAGATCACCCGCAGGCAGCCGGCTCGAAAGGAAAATACCGAGGGAAGCGGAGAGCAGCTGGAGCGCGCCCATCAGCCCGGATGCCGAACCGGCCGTGGACCGGAACGTCGTCACACCCGCGCTCATCGACAGCGGCAGCAGGAAGCCGTTGCCGAACGTCATCACCGGCATGAAGACCAGCACCAGCAGGCCCCAGTGCCCGCCGGCCCGGCTCAGGCCCAGAGCCAGCATCATCAGCGCCCCGGCGAGGAAGAACCCGTGGCCCGTCCACAGCAGCCGGTTGACGGACCGCGTGCGGACCAGGGTGCGGGAGGTGAGGTTGCCCGCGACGTAGGCGATCGAGACGGTGATGTAGCAGTAGCTGGTGGTCTCGGTGGCCAGCCCCATCTTCTCGAACACCAGCGGCGAGGCCGCCAGGTAGCCGAAGTAACCGCCGTACGCCACCGCCAGGTTGACGGTGTACGCCCAGAACAGCGGGCGGGTCAGCAGCTTCGGGTAGCCCCGCAGCGTGGCTCCCAGGTGCTTGCTGCGGCGCTCCGGCGGCAGGCTCTCCGGGATCGAGGTGACCATCACCACCAGGGTCACCAGGCCGATCAGCGCGGTCACCACGAAGGGCGCGCGCCACGACACGTACGTGGTCAGGTAGCCGCCGAGGAGCGGGGCGACGGACGGGGAGACACCGACGATCGGCATGACCGTGGCGAACATCCGGGCCGCGTCCTTCTCCTCGTACAGGTCGCTGATCACCGCCCGGCCGAGCACCATGCCCGAGCCGGCGCCCAGCGCCTGGAGGAGCCGGCCGGCACCGAACACCCCGACCGTCGGTGCCGCGGCGCACACCAGCGAGGCGAGCACGAACAGGCCGAGCCCGGAGACGATGACGCGCTTGCGGCCGTAGGCGTCGGAGACGGGTCCGTAGACGGCCTGGGAGACCGCGATGCCGATCATGAAGGCGCTGAACGTCCACTGCACGGACGCGACCGGGGTGTGGAAGGCGTGCGCGGTGGCGGGCACGCCCGGCAGATTGATGTCGGAGGCGAACAGGCCGCCCGCGTTCAGCGAGCACAGGACGGCGAGCAGCAACGCGTACGGCGTACGCGTGGGTGCGGTCTTCATGTCACGTGGCGTCTTCCGTGGTCGAGGATGAGTCGGGAGAGGTCACCGGGAGGGAGACCTGTGCTCGGGCGATCTCCGCCCCGGCCGCCCGGCCGGACGTCAGCGCACGCAGCACCGAGGTCGCCTCGGGACAGCGGCCGTAGTAGAGCCCGGCCGTCTCCCCGACGGCGTACAGGCCCGCGAGGGGCTCGCCCTTCTCGGTCAGCACCCGCGCGTGGGCGTCGGTGCGCACGCCGCCGAAGGTGAAGGTGATGGCGCAGTGCACCGGCCACGCCATGAACGGCGGGGTGTCCAGCGGTACCGCCCAGTGCGACTTCGGCGGTACCAGGCCGGTGGTGCGCCTGCCGTCCGGGCGCGTCGGATCGTGCGGGACGGCGGACCGGCAGGCGTCGTTGAACCGGTCCACGGTCCAGCTCAGTTCGTCGGGCGGGAGGTCCAGCCGGACGGCCAGTTCGGTGACGGAGGACGCGGTGACCGGATCCCTGTCCGTCAGCAACGACCGCTCGTGCCCCTCGATCCGCAGCAGCTTGGCGTCGCAGACCAGGTAGGCCGACTGCCGGGCCTCCCGCCAGATCCGGTAGGCGACCTCCTCGGACGTGGCGTCCGGGGTGTCCGCGCCCTCGTCCAGGAAGCGCCGCCCGTCGGCGTTGACGAGGATCCCGTACGGATAGGCCAGGACGAGTGCCCGGGCCTGGTGACTGCGCGGGTCCACGGGCTCGCCGTGGAAGCGGTCGTACTGCCCGCCACGGGCGGCGCCCGCCGCCACCGCCATCTCGATGCCCTCGCCCCGGTCGTACCGGCCGCCGGGTGCGATGGGGCGCAAGGTGCCGGCGGTGGGCCCCACATGGCGCTCCAGCAGTTCCGGAGCGCCCTGGAACCCCCCGCTCGCCAGCACCACACACCGCGCCGGGATGTGGCGCGGCCTGCCGTCCTCCTCCACGTGGACGCCGTCGACGGCTCCGGAGGGGGTGGTGCTCAGGGCGACGGCCCGCACCCAGTAGGCGATCGAACCGCCCAGGCGTTCGAGCGAGCCGGCGAGAGCGTCCACGAGGGCCGCGCCGCCCCCGACCGGCATCAGCCGGGGGCCGCGCGCCGTCACGAAGTGCGTCGGCCGGGTCTCGAACGCCACGCCGTGCCGGTCGGCCAGCCAGCGCACGGTGGGCCCGGCGCCCTCGCACAGGGCCGCGACGCACGCGGGGTCGGCCCGGCCCTCGCTCAGCTCGTCCATCCGGGCCACGAAGCCGTCGGGGGGCGTGCCGTCCTCGGTGAGCCAGAGGTCGGCGCCGCTCCAGGCGGTGTTGCCGCCGCGGTTGTAGCGGCTGGACCGCTCCAGGACCAGGACCCGCGCGCCCGGGGCGTTCTCGGCGAAGCTGACCGCCGTCGCCAGCCCGGCGGCGCCGCATCCCACGACCAGCAGATCGACGGGTTCGGCCGGCGGCCGTACGGCGATGTCGTGCGCGTCGCTCACGGCGGCTCATCAACTCCTGTCCCAGGGCGTGGCCCGGCCGGCCGGCGCGGCCGGTGACGGCGGTTTCGCGGGCCGCGGGCCCGTACCGCCGCCCCGACCGGCGGCCGGCCGGCGCGGATCAGCGCTTGGCGGCGCGGGCGGCCAGCGTCTCGCCGGCGATGGACCAGCTGTCGGTGGCGATCTCCTGGACGGTCACCCACACGCTCTCCGGCTTGCTGCCGGTGGCCCTGACATAGGCGTCGGTCAGCTCACGGACCAGCTCGGCCTTCTGCTCGGCGGTCTTGCCGGGGGTCTGCTGCACATGGATGAGAGGCATCGCGTTCTCCGGGGGGTCGGGGTCGTACGGAAAGCCGTGGACGACGTACGGATGTGCCGTACTCGTGACGGCGGCCCAGGGGCGGGAGCCCGGGGACCGCCGTGGGCTCAGTCCAGCACCGGGCCGGCGGGCGTCCAAGACGCAATCCGCTCTGGGACCTATCACGATGTGTGATAGATCCAGGTGAGCCGCCCGGCCCGGCGCCGGATCGGTGAAGGGGCGGGGACAGGGGACGCCCGCGCCGGCCTTGCCGCAGTGAAGGTGCACGGTGTCCGGACGCACCTCGCGGAGACCGAGGCGGCCCTCGCCTCCCGCCCCGAGATCGCCGCGGCTGCCGCGGTGAGCCGGTCACCCTTCGGGCCGGGGGCGGGCCGGCAACATCCATATACGCGGCCGCTGTCGCCCGTTTGCGTTCGACTGCGCGCTCCGGACCACGTACACTCTCACCTCGTTGGCCTTCAGCAGCCGCGCCCGCAACCGGTGCACACCAAGCATCCGGCCGGATGCGGTACGTTGGGGGACGCACCAAAGGGTCGTAGCTCAATTGGTAGAGCACCGGTCTCCAAAACCGGCGGTTGGGGGTTCAAGTCCCTCCGGCCCTGCTACACACACCTTCGCCAGGATGTGTGCGCATGTACGTACAGCAATGCACCGCCGTGCGGCTCAGACCGGGCGCGGCACGGCCACGACCCGGGATCAGGTGAGGACTAATGGCGGACGCCGTGGGCTCCATCGACACGCCTGACGCCCAGGACGAGGCGCCGGAGAGCCGGAAGAAGGCCCGCAAGGGCGGCAAGCGGGCCAAGAAGGGTCCGCTCAAGCGCCTGGCCACCTTCTATCGGCAGATCATCGCCGAACTGCGCAAGGTCGTCTGGCCCACGCGCAACCAGCTGACGTCGTACACGACTGTGGTGATCTTCTTCGTCGCCATCATGATCGGCCTGGTGACCGTGATTGACTATGGGCTCAACCACGCGGCCAAGTACGTCTTCGGCTGAGCCAGAAGCGAAGGGCGCCGAGGTATCCGGCGCCCCTTTTCGCGTGTTCCACCCCTATGTATCCAGGAAGAAGCAGCCACCGTGTCTGACCAGAACCTGAACGACGCCGTTGAGCCAAGCGAGACTGCGGCAGAGTCGGTGGACGACGAGCTCGACATCGTCGAGGGCGCGGACGAGGACCTGGACGAGGCAGAGGCTGCCGACCTCGAAGCGGGCGAGCCCGCCGAGGAAGCCGCCCTCCACGAGGAGGACGACGCCGCCGCCGGTGACGAGGACGAGGTCGCCGAGGCCGTGGCCGAGGAGCCCGAGCCCGAGGACGACCGCGACCCGGTCGAGAAGCTCCGCGAGGAGCTGCGCCTGCTGCCCGGCGAGTGGTACGTCATCCACACCTACGCCGGTTACGAGAAGCGCGTGAAGGCCAACCTGGAGCAGCGCGCCGTCTCGCTGAACGTCGAGGACTTCATCTACCAGGCCGAGGTGCCCGAGGAAGAGATCGTCCAGATCAAGAACGGCGAGCGCAAGACCGTCAAGCAGAACAAGCTGCCCGGTTACGTGCTCGTCCGGATGGACCTGACGAACGAGTCCTGGGGCGTCGTCCGCAACACGCCCGGCGTCACCGGCTTCGTCGGCAACGCCTACGACCCCTACCCGCTGTCGCTGGACGAGATCGTGAAGATGCTCGCCCCCGAGGCGGAGGCCAAGGCCGCCCGTGAGGCCGCCGAGGCCGAGGGCAAGCCGGCGCCGCAGCGCAAGGTCGAGGTCCAGGTGCTGGACTTCGAGGTCGGCGACTCGGTCACCGTCACCGACGGCCCGTTCGCCACCCTCCAGGCCACGATCAACGAGATCAACCCGGACTCCAAGAAGGTCAAGGGTCTCGTGGAGATCTTCGGCCGCGAGACCCCGGTCGAGCTGTCCTTCGACCAGATCCAGAAGAACTAGTTCTTTCTGGACTTACCGCTTCCGCGCAGGTCAGACCGAGCTTCCATCGGGAGGCGCCCCCGCTCGCGGGGGACGGTCTGACCTGCACGGTTTTTGGCCGCGCATCTATACCCGTTATCGTTGTGCGGTATGCCTGCATCCGGGTGGTCCCCGGAAGCGGGCATGGACCCGAAGTGAAAGGACCCGGAGAGCCATGCCTCCCAAGAAGAAGAAGGTCACGGGGCTCATCAAGCTCCAGATCCAGGCCGGTGCCGCCAACCCGGCCCCGCCGGTCGGCCCCGCGCTGGGTCAGCACGGCGTGAACATCATGGAGTTCTGCAAGGCCTACAACGCCGCGACCGAGTCGCAGCGTGGCTGGGTCATCCCGGTGGAGATCACGGTCTACGAGGACCGCTCCTTCACCTTCATCACCAAGACGCCGCCGGCCGCGAAGATGATCCTCAAGGCCGCGGGCGTGGAGAAGGGCTCCGGCGAGCCGCACAAGACCAAGGTCGCGAAGATCACGCGTGACCAGGTCCGCGAGATCGCCACCACCAAGATGCCCGACCTCAACGCCAACGACCTGGACGCCGCCGAGAAGATCATCGCCGGCACCGCCCGTTCCATGGGCGTCACGGTCGAGGGCTGACCCCACCTTCCAGCAGAAGTGGCAGGGCCTGCTCGGCCCGCACCACAACTCCTCAGCACACACAGGAGCATCACGTGAGCAAGCGCAGCAAGGCTCTCAAGGCTGCGGACGCCAAGGTCGACCGGGAGAAGCTGTACGCCCCGCTCGAGGCCGTCCGTCTCGCCAAGGAGACCTCCACGACCAAGTTCGACTCGACCGTCGAGGTCGCCTTCCGTCTGGGTGTCGACCCGCGCAAGGCCGACCAGATGGTCCGTGGCACCGTGAACCTGCCGCACGGCACCGGCAAGACCGCCCGGGTCCTGGTCTTCGCGACCGGTGACCGTGCTGCGGCCGCGGAGGCCGCGGGCGCCGACATCGTCGGCTCCGACGAACTGATCGACGAGGTCGCGAAGGGCCGTCTGGACTTCGACGCCGTCGTCGCCACCCCGGACCTCATGGGCAAGGTCGGCCGTCTCGGCCGCGTGCTCGGTCCCCGTGGTCTGATGCCGAACCCGAAGACCGGCACCGTCACCCCCGACGTGGCCAAGGCCGTCACCGACATCAAGGGCGGCAAGATCGAGTTCCGTGTCGACAAGCACGCGAACCTGCACTTCATCATCGGCAAGGCGTCCTTCGACGACGACAAGCTGGTGGAGAACTACGGCGCGGCCCTGGAGGAGATCCTCCGTCTGAAGCCGTCCGCCGCCAAGGGCCGCTACATCAAGAAGGCCGCGCTCAGCACCACCATGGGCCCCGGCATTCCGGTCGACCCGAACCGCACCCGCAACCTCCTCGTCGAGGAGGACCCGGCCGCGGTCTGAGCCTGACGCTCACCGAAGTCGGTTCCGGGCCCCGCCCCCTGTTTCCAGGGGGCGGGGCCCGTTTCCGTTTCCGGCCGCCGCGACTCCCTGAGGGCGTTCCGCTCCCGCAGCCGGGTGGCGCGGGTTAGCGTGAAGATCACGGGGGAGTCGAGGTGGAGGGCCGATGAGGAGTGTCGGACGGGGGATCGTGCCGGTCCTGCTGGTGGCCGTACTGAGCACCCTGGCGGCCTGCGGAGGCGGTGACGGCCGGCCGCGGCCCACGGCGTCGCCCAGCCACCCCGACACACGCACCACGGCCGCGCTGCGCGCCGTGGAGGAGGCCACCACCCGGGCCGGCTCGGCGCGGATCAGTTCCACCACGGTCATGGCCGGCCTGCTGTCCACCCGCAGCGAGGGCACCCTGGACTGGGCCGGCGACTCCACCGGCACACTCACCATCACCTACACCGGCGGCAGCCTCGCCGAACCGCTGCGGGCGCTCGGCAGCACCACCATGGAGGCGCGTCTGCTGCCCGACGCGTACTACGCGCGCGTGGGCGCCGAGTTCGCCCGGCGCATCGGCGGCCGGCACTGGATCCGCTACGACTACGACGACCTCGCCGGCCTGCCCGGCGACTCCGGCAGCTATCTGCGCGACCAGCTGCGCAACACCGCGCCCGTGCCGCCCGTGAAGCTGCTGCTGGCGTCGGGAGACGCCCGGGCCGTCGGCGAGGAGACCATCGCCGGCCGCCGCACCCGGCACTACACGGGCACGGTCGACGTCGCCTCCCTCGCCGACGCGTCCCTGAAGAAGCAGCTCGCCGAAGCCGGTGTGCGCGGTGAGCACATCGACCTGTGGGTCGACGACCACCACCTGATCGTCAAGAAGACCGAGAAGGCCACCATGACGAGCGGCCTGATGACCCAGACGGCCGCCTACGGCGACTACGGCGTCCACGTCGCCGTACAGCGGCCCCCGGCGGCCGACACCGAGGACTTCGCGCAGCTCATGGGCACCGCGGCGCCGTGAACGGGACCGCGGGAAAAGAGAGTGTCTTACCTCTCTCTTACGGTTAGCCTCGCAAGGCTGCCGTGTGGCAGCTGTGTCTTCCGTGGGGGGAAACCATGAAGAAGTCCTCTGTCATACCCGCTGCCTCGCTCGCCGCGCTGCTGCTCGCCGGGACCGCCGGCTGCGGCAAGGGCGACGCGCGGTCGCCGGAGATGTCGCCGGCCGCGGCCGTCGCGGCGGCGGCGAAGAACGCCGACGCGGTCACGTCCTTCCACTACCGGATGCGCGGCACCATCCCGGGGGAGGGCAAGCTGCACGGTGACGCGGCGATGAGCCTGAAGCCGCTCGCCATGAACATGAAGATGGGGATCGAGGGCGGGGCCGACGCCGGCGAGACGGAGATCCGGCTCGTCGGCAAGGCGCTGTTCGTCAACGGCGGCGAGGAGGCCGCGAAGGACATGGACGGCAAGAGCTGGCTCAAGTTCGACATGTCCAAGAGCACCAAGGACCTGGACGAGCTGGGGAAGGCCGGCCAGGCCCAGAAGAACCCGGCGGCGGAGTCCACGTACCTCACCGGCTCCAAGGACGTGAAGAAGGTCGGCACGGAGACCGTCGACGGCGTCGGCACGACGCACTACGCCGGCACGGTCACCCTGGCGGACCTCAAGGCCTCCCTGAACGGCCAGGGGCAGGCCGCCCGCGAGAAGCGGCAGGAGAGCCTCAAGGAGTACGAGAAGCTCGGCATCGACAAGTTCACCATGGACATGTGGATCGACGGCGAGCAGCGCACAAAGCAGTTCCGCATGCGCGGTGACGCCGACAAGGGTCCGCTGGACATGACGATCACCTTCCTCGACGTGAACAAGCCGGTGACGGTGACCGCTCCGCCGGCCGAGGACGTCACGACCTTCGAGGAAATGATGAAGAAGGCCATGGAGGAGGCCATGCAGGGCTGACCCGTACGGGCGGATTTGCTCGAAGGCGACCCGTTCCCGTACTCTCCTTGAGAAGCCAAAGACCGCTGGTCGTTGCCGTGCCCCAACAAAGGGGCCGGTGGCCGAAGGATCCGCTGAAAATGCGGGCGACCCGCGCAGGTGACTGTGGAAGAACTCCCGGAGCATGTGTGTGTTCACATGCGTGTGCTGCCGGTCGAGTCCGCCCCGTGCGCCTGCGCCGGGGCGTTTCGTTTTCCCCAGTCCTCCTTCGGGTCCGCGCGGTCAGAATCACCCGGAAGGAGGCCGAGGCTCTATGGCGAGGCCCGACAAGGCTGCCGCGGTTGCCGAGCTGACGGACAAGTTCCGCAACTCCAACGCCGCCGTGCTGACCGAGTACCGCGGTCTCACCGTGGCGCAGCTCAAGACGCTGCGCCGCTCGCTCGGTGAGAACGCCCAGTACGCCGTGGTGAAGAACACGCTGACCAAGATTGCGGCCAACGAGGCCGGGATCACGACGCTGGACGACCAGTTCGCTGGTCCGACGGCCGTCGCCTTCATCACCGGTGACCCGGTGGTGTCGGCGAAGGGTCTCCGTGACTTCGCCAAGGACAACCCGAATCTCGTCATCAAGGGCGGTGTGCTCGAGGGCAAGGCCCTCACCGCCGACGAGATCAAGAAGCTTGCGGACCTCGAGTCCCGCGAGGTTCTGCTCTCCAAGCTGGCCGGTGCCTTCAAGGGGAAGCAGTCTCAGGCTGCCTCCGTCTTCCAGGCGCTGCCGTCGAAGCTCGTCCGCACCGTGGACGCGCTCCGTGCCAAGCAGGACGAGCAGGGCGGTGCCGAGTAATTCGGCTCGCTTTCTGACGCTCGCCGCCTGATCGCGGCGCGTGTCGCCAGCGGGCCAACGTACGCCCGCCTCACCCAGTACATCCGGCACCTGCCGAATTAGTGGAAGGACCGCCATCATGGCGAAGCTCAGCCAGGAAGACCTGCTCGCGCAGTTCGAGGAGATGACCCTCATCGAGCTCTCCGAGTTCGTGAAGGCCTTCGAGGAGAAGTTCGACGTCACCGCCGCCGCGGCCGCCCCGGTCGTCGTCGCCGGCCAGGGTGGCGGCGCTGCCGCCGAGGCCGCCGAGGAGAAGGACGAGTTCGACGTCATCCTCACCGGCGCCGGCGACAAGAAGATCCAGGTCATCAAGGTCGTGCGTGAGCTGACCTCCCTGGGTCTGAAGGAGGCCAAGGACCTCGTGGACGGCGCCCCGAAGCCCGTTCTCGAGAAGGTCGCCAAGGACGCCGCGGACAAGGCCAAGGAGGCCCTCGAGGGCGCCGGCGCCTCCGTCGAGGTCAAGTAAGACCTTCGCGACCGCATGAGCGGCCTGCCGGGGACCGGATCGTGAAAACGTCTTCCCCAGGGCTGTAACGCGAACGCACCGAAGGGCGATCATCCATCCGGGTGGTCGCCCTTCGGCGTTCCCCGGGGGACGGCCCGGGCTGCCTTGCACCTGTGTTCGCGAGGGGTAAGGTGATCTTCGTCGTGTCTCGGTCGCCCCGGTTCGGGCAAGGGGGGCCTTGACGAACCGCACGCAGCGCGCAATTCTCAGGACGCGTCGTCACAAGGATCCGAATCCGAGGCATGGATCGACGGCGAAGAGGGCAGTATCAACGTGCGTTGAAGGCAGGTATGCCGCAGGCGTTTGGAAGAGTGAGGTCTCCGAAATGCGGGACTGGACATCAGTGTGCCAAGTGGCTACACTGACCCTTTGCGCTGCCTGTTAGCTGTCCCCTGCCCGTCACCAGGGGTCTGCCCTCACTCGAGCACTGACCGACAGATCGTCTCCGACCTGGGACTTCTGTCTTTGTGCGCGGGGGAGGGGACGGTACGCGCGTAGTGAGTCCGAGCCCTCGGAAGGACCCCCTCTTGGCCGCCTCGCGCAACGCCTCGACCGCGAATACGAACAACGCTGCCAGCACCGCCCCGCTGCGCATCTCCTTTGCAAAGATCAAGGAGCCCCTCGAGGTTCCGAACCTTCTCGCGCTGCAAACCGAGAGCTTCGACTGGCTGCTCGGCAACGACGCGTGGAAGGCTCGCGTCGAGGAGGCCCTCGAGAACGGTCAGGATGTCCCCACCAAGTCCGGTCTGGAGGAGATCTTCGAGGAGATCTCCCCGATCGAGGACTTCAGCGGGTCGATGTCGCTGACCTTCCGCGACCACCGCTTCGAGCCCCCGAAGAACTCCATCGACGAGTGCAAGGACCGCGACTTCACGTACGCGGCCCCGCTCTTCGTCACCGCCGAGTTCACCAACAACGAGACCGGCGAGATCAAGTCCCAGACGGTCTTCATGGGCGACTTCCCGCTCATGACGAACAAGGGCACCTTCGTCATCAACGGCACCGAGCGTGTCGTGGTGTCGCAGCTGGTCCGTTCGCCCGGCGTCTACTTCGACTCCTCCATCGACAAGACGTCCGACAAGGACATCTTCTCCGCCAAGATCATCCCGTCCCGGGGTGCCTGGCTGGAGATGGAGATCGACAAGCGCGACATGGTCGGTGTCCGCATCGACCGCAAGCGCAAGCAGTCCGTCACCGTCCTCCTCAAGGCCCTCGGCTGGACCACCGAGCAGATCCTCGAGGAGTTCGGCGAGTACGAGTCCATGCGCGCCACCCTGGAGAAGGACCACACCCAGGGCCAGGACGACGCGCTGCTCGACATCTACCGCAAGCTGCGTCCGGGCGAGCCGCCCACGCGTGAGGCCGCGCAGACGCTGCTCGAGAACCTCTACTTCAACCCCAAGCGCTACGACCTGGCCAAGGTCGGCCGCTACAAGGTCAACAAGAAGCTGGGCGCGGACGCCCCGCTGGACGCCGGGATCCTGACCGTCGAGGACATCATCGCGACGATCAAGTACCTGGTGAAGCTGCACGCCGGTGAGACCGAGACCGTCGGTGACAACGGCCAGCCGGTCGTCGTCGAGACCGACGACATCGACCACTTCGGCAACCGCCGCCTGCGCAGCGTCGGCGAGCTCATCCAGAACCAGGTCCGCACGGGTCTGGCCCGTATGGAGCGCGTCGTCCGTGAGCGGATGACCACTCAGGACGTCGAGGCGATCACGCCGCAGACCCTGATCAACATCCGGCCGGTCGTCGCCTCCATCAAGGAGTTCTTCGGCACCAGCCAGCTGTCGCAGTTCATGGACCAGAACAACCCGCTGTCGGGTCTCACCCACAAGCGCCGTCTGTCGGCTCTTGGCCCGGGTGGTCTCTCCCGTGAGCGGGCCGGCTTCGAGGTCCGTGACGTGCACCCGTCGCACTACGGCCGCATGTGCCCGATCGAGACGCCCGAAGGCCCGAACATCGGTCTGATCGGCTCGCTCGCCTCCTACGGCCGGGTCAACGCGTTCGGTTTCGTCGAGACCCCGTACCGCAAGGTCATCGACGGCCAGGTCACCGACGAGGTGGACTACCTGACCGCCGACGAGGAAGACCGCTTCGTCATCGCGCAGGCCAACGCCACGCTCAACGACGACCTGCGCTTCGCCGAGGCCCGCGTGCTCGTCCGCCGCAAGGGCGGCGAGGTCGACTACGTCGGCCCCGAGGACGTGGACTACATGGACGTCTCGCCGCGCCAGATGGTGTCGGTCGCGACCGCCATGATCCCCTTCCTGGAGCACGACGACGCCAACCGTGCCCTCATGGGCGCGAACATGATGCGTCAGGCCGTTCCGCTGATCAAGAGCGAGTCCCCGCTCGTCGGCACCGGCATGGAGTACCGCTCCGCCGTCGACGCCGGCGACGTCGTCAAGGCCGAGAAGGCCGGTGTGGTCCAGGAGGTCTCCGCGGACTACATCACCACCGCCAACGACGACGGCACGTACATCACGTACCGCCTGGCCAAGTTCGCCCGCTCCAACCAGGGCACCTCGGTCAACCAGAAGGTCATCGTCAACGAGGGCGACCGCGTCATCACGGGCCAGGTGCTCGCCGACGGCCCGGCCACCGAGAACGGCGAGATGGCGCTGGGCAAGAACCTGCTCGTGGCGTTCATGCCGTGGGAGGGTCACAACTACGAGGACGCGATCATCCTGTCGCAGCGCCTCGTGCAGGACGACGTCCTCTCCTCGATCCACATCGAGGAGCACGAGGTCGACGCCCGTGACACCAAGCTCGGCCCCGAGGAGATCACCCGGGACATCCCGAACGTCTCCGAGGAGGTCCTCGCCGACCTCGACGAGCGCGGCATCATCCGGATCGGTGCCGAGGTCGTCGCCGGCGACATCCTCGTCGGCAAGGTCACGCCCAAGGGTGAGACCGAGCTGACCCCCGAGGAGCGCCTGCTCCGCGCGATCTTCGGTGAGAAGGCGCGCGAGGTGCGCGACACCTCGCTGAAGGTGCCGCACGGTGAGATCGGCAAGGTCATCGGCGTGCGCGTCTTCGACCGCGAGGAGGGCGACGAGCTGCCGCCGGGCGTGAACCAGCTGGTCCGCGTCTACGTCGCGCAGAAGCGCAAGATCACCGACGGTGACAAGCTCGCCGGCCGTCACGGCAACAAGGGCGTCATCTCGAAGATCCTGCCGATCGAGGACATGCCGTTCCTGGAGGACGGCACCCCGGTCGACATCATCCTCAACCCGCTGGGTGTGCCGTCCCGAATGAACCCGGGACAGGTCCTGGAGATCCACCTCGGCTGGCTCGCCAGCCGCGGCTGGGACGTCTCCGGCCTCGCGGACGAGTGGGCGCAGCGCCTCCAGGCCATCGGCGCCGACCAGGTCGCCCCCGGCACCAACGTCGCGACCCCGGTCTTCGACGGTGCCCGTGAGGACGAGCTGGCGGGTCTGCTGCAGCACACCATCCCGAACCGCGACGGCGAGCGCATGGTGCTCCCGACCGGTAAGGCGCGGCTGTTCGACGGCCGTAGCGGTGAGCCGTTCCCGGACCCGATCTCGGTCGGCTACATGTACATCCTCAAGCTCCACCACCTGGTCGACGACAAGCTCCACGCCCGCTCGACCGGTCCGTACTCGATGATCACCCAGCAGCCGCTGGGTGGTAAGGCCCAGTTCGGTGGCCAGCGCTTCGGTGAGATGGAGGTGTGGGCCCTCGAGGCCTACGGCGCCGCGTACGCCCTCCAGGAACTGCTGACCATCAAGTCCGACGACGTCACCGGCCGCGTGAAGGTCTACGAGGCCATCGTCAAGGGCGAGAACATCCCTGAGCCCGGCATTCCCGAGTCCTTCAAGGTGCTCATCAAGGAAATGCAGTCCCTGTGCCTCAACGTGGAGGTGCTGTCCTCGGACGGCATGTCCATCGAGATGCGCGACACCGACGAGGACGTCTTCCGCGCAGCGGAGGAGCTCGGTATCGACCTGTCCCGGCGCGAGCCGAGCAGCGTCGAAGAGGTCTGACGGGAGTCCGGCGGGGCCCTCACCCACAGGGCCCCGCCGACCCCCAGGCCCCCGTTTCAGACCACAGACTTTCGACCCTGAGAGGGATTGACGCATAGTGCTCGACGTCAACTTCTTCGACGAGCTCCGGATCGGCCTGGCCACCGCTGACGACATCCGTCAGTGGAGCCACGGCGAGGTCAAGAAGCCCGAGACCATCAACTACCGCACCCTGAAGCCCGAAAAGGACGGACTCTTCTGCGAGAAGATCTTCGGTCCGACCCGGGACTGGGAGTGCTACTGCGGCAAGTACAAGCGCGTTCGCTTCAAGGGCATCATCTGTGAGCGCTGCGGCGTCGAGGTGACCCGCGCCAAGGTGCGCCGTGAGCGGATGGGCCACATCGAGCTGGCCGCTCCCGTCACGCACATCTGGTACTTCAAGGGTGTCCCGTCGCGCCTGGGTTACCTGCTGGACCTCGCCCCGAAGGACCTGGAGAAGGTCATCTACTTCGCGGCGTACATGATCACGTACGTGGACGAGGAGCGCCGTCAGCGCGACCTGCCCTCGCTGGAGGCCCATGTCTCCGTCGAGCGCCAGCAGATCGAGCAGCGCCGTGACGCCGACCTCGAGGCCCGCGCCAAGAAGCTCGAGACCGACCTGGCCGAGCTGGAGGCCGAGGGCGCCAAGGCCGACGTGCGCCGCAAGGTGCGCGAGGGTGCCGAGCGTGAGATGAAGCAGCTGCGCGACCGTGCGCAGCGCGAGATCGACCGTCTCGACGAGGTGTGGAACCGGTTCAAGAACCTCAAGGTCCAGGACCTCGAGGGCGACGAGCTGCTCTACCGCGAGCTGCGTGACCGCTTCGGCACGTACTTCGACGGTTCGATGGGTGCCGCGGCGCTGCAGAAGCGCCTGGAGTCCTTCGACCTCGAGGAGGAGGCCGAGCGCCTCCGCGAGATCATCCGCACCGGCAAGGGCCAGAAGAAGACCCGTGCCCTGAAGCGCCTGAAGGTCGTCTCCGCGTTCCTGCAGACGTCCAACAGCCCCAAGGGCATGGTCCTGGACTGCGTCCCGGTCATCCCGCCGGACCTGCGTCCGATGGTGCAGCTGGACGGTGGCCGCTTCGCGACCTCCGACCTGAACGACCTGTACCGCCGTGTCATCAACCGCAACAACCGTCTGAAGCGCCTGCTGGACCTGGGCGCTCCGGAGATCATCGTCAACAACGAGAAGCGCATGCTTCAGGAGGCTGTTGACGCCCTCTTCGACAACGGTCGTCGCGGCCGGCCGGTGACCGGTCCGGGCAACCGCCCGCTGAAGTCCCTCAGCGACATGCTGAAGGGCAAGCAGGGCCGTTTCCGTCAGAACCTGCTCGGCAAGCGTGTCGACTACTCGGCGCGTTCCGTGATCGTCGTCGGTCCGCAGCTGAAGCTGCACCAGTGCGGTCTGCCGAAGGCGATGGCGCTGGAGCTGTTCAAGCCGTTCGTGATGAAGCGCCTGGTCGACCTGAACCACGCGCAGAACATCAAGAGCGCCAAGCGCATGGTGGAGCGCGGCCGCACGGTCGTGTACGACGTCCTCGAAGAGGTCATCGCCGAGCACCCGGTTCTGCTGAACCGTGCTCCCACCCTGCACCGCCTCGGCATCCAGGCCTTCGAGCCGCAGCTGGTCGAGGGCAAGGCCATCCAGATCCACCCGCTCGTCTGCACCGCGTTCAACGCGGACTTCGACGGTGACCAGATGGCCGTGCACCTGCCGCTGTCCGCGGAGGCGCAGGCCGAGGCCCGCATCCTGATGCTGTCCTCGAACAACATCCTGAAGCCGGCCGACGGCCGTCCGGTGACGATGCCGACCCAGGACATGGTCCTCGGTCTGTTCTTCCTCACCACCGACGCCGAGGGCCGCAACCCCAAGGGCGAGGGCCGCGCGTTCGCGTCCGTCGCCGAGGCGATCATGGCGTTCGACGCCGGTGAGCTGTCCCTGCAGACGCCGACCGAGATCCGCTTCCCGGTAGGCACCATCCCGCCGCGTGGCTGGGTGCCGCCGGTCCGCGAGGAGGGCGAGCCGGAGTGGCAGCAGGGTGACAGCTTCACGCTGAAGACCACGCTGGGCCGTGCGCTCTTCAACGAGCTGCTGCCCGAGGACTACCCGTTCGTCGACTACGAGGTCGGCAAGAAGCAGCTCTCCCAGATCGTCAACGACCTGGCCGAGCGCTACCCGAAGGTCATCGTGGCGGCGACGCTCGACAACCTGAAGGCGGCGGGCTTCTACTGGGCGACCCGTTCCGGCGTCACCGTGGCCATCTCCGACGTCGTCGTCCCCGAGGCGAAGAAGGAGATCGTCGCCCGCTGGGAGGCCGCGGACGAGAAGGTCCAGCGCCAGTACGAGCGTGGTCTGATCACCAAGGACGAGCGCACCCAGGAACTGATCGGCATCTGGACCAACGCGACCAACGAGGTCGCCGAGGCGATGAACGAGAACTTCCCGAAGACCAACCCGATCTTCATGATGGTGAACTCGGGTGCACGAGGCAACATGATGCAGATGCGTCAGATCGCCGGTATGCGTGGTCTGGTGTCGAACGCCAAGAACGAGACGATCCCGCGTCCGATCAAGGCCTCGTTCCGTGAGGGTCTGTCCGTGCTGGAGTACTTCATCTCCACGCACGGTGCCCGTAAGGGTCTGGCGGACACCGCTCTGCGTACCGCCGACTCGGGTTACCTCACCCGTCGTCTGGTCGACGTCTCCCAGGACGTCATCATCCGCGAGGAGGACTGCGGCACCGACCGTGGCCTCAAGCTGCGGATCGCCGAGCGCAATGCCGAGGGCACGCTGCTCAAGGCCGAGGACGTCGAGACCAGCGTGTACGCGCGCTGCCTCGCCGAGGACATCGTGGTCGACGGTCAGGTCCTGGCCCCGGCCGGCACCGACCTCGGTGACGTCCTGATCGACGAGCTGGTCCTGCGCGGCATCGAGGAGGTCAAGACCCGTTCGGTCCTGACCTGTGAGTCCGCCGTCGGCACCTGCGCGATGTGCTACGGCCGTTCGCTGGCCACCGGCAAGCTGGTCGACATCGGTGAGGCGGTCGGCATCATCGCCGCCCAGTCCATCGGTGAGCCCGGTACCCAGCTGACGATGCGTACCTTCCACACCGGTGGTGTGGCCGGTGACGACATCACCCAGGGTCTGCCCCGTGTCGTCGAGCTCTTCGAGGCCCGTACGCCGAAGGGTGTCGCCCCGATCTCCGAGGCCTCCGGCCGCGTGCGGATCGAGGAGACCGAGAAGACCAAGAAGATCGTCATCACGCCGGACGACGGCAGCGACGAGACGGCCTACCCGATCTCGAAGCGCGCCCGTCTCCTGGTCAGCGAGGGCGAGCACGTCGAGGTGGGCCAGAAGCTCACCGTGGGTGCCACCAACCCGCACGACGTGCTGCGCATCCTGGGTCAGCGTGCCGTCCAGGTCCACCTGGTCGGCGAGGTCCAGAAGGTGTACAACTCGCAGGGTGTGTCGATCCACGACAAGCACATCGAGATCATCATCCGGCAGATGCTGCGCCGTGTGACGATCATCGAGTCCGGCGACGCCGAGCTGCTGCCCGGTGAGCTGGTCGAGCGCTCGAAGTTCGAGACCGAGAACCGTCGTGTGGTCCAGGAGGGCGGTCACCCGGCCTCCGGTCGTCCGCAGCTCATGGGTATCACCAAGGCCTCGCTGGCCACGGAGTCCTGGCTGTCGGCGGCGTCCTTCCAGGAGACGACGCGAGTCCTCACGGACGCGGCGATCAACGCCAAGTCCGACTCGCTCATCGGCCTCAAGGAGAACGTCATCATCGGTAAGCTCATCCCGGCCGGTACGGGTCTGTCCCGCTACCGCAACATCCGGGTCGAGCCGACCGAGGAGGCGAAGGCCGCGATGTACTCGGCCGTCGGCTACGACGACATCGACTACTCGCCGTTCGGCACCGGCTCCGGCCAGGCCGTTCCGCTGGAGGACTACGACTACGGTCCGTACAACCAGTAAGGCGCACGTCCACTGAAGGGCGGCCACCCCGCGAGGGGTGGCCGCCCTTCGGCGTCGTGCCGGTGCCGCGCGCGCCGGTTCGGCGCATCATGGAGGGACGCCGGTGGTTCCGGGAGGTGCTCGTGTCCCAGTCGCCGTATCCGTGGCAGCCCTCGCCGTCCGGGCAGCAGCAGTGGCGGGGGATGCTCGCCTCGCACGCCGATCGGGAGCGCGCCGTGGACGTCCTCAGAGCCGGGTACGGCGAGGGACGGTTGGAGCGCGAGGAGTTCGAGCAGCGGGCCGGGCGGGCGTATGCGGCCCGGACGGTGGGGGAGCTGGCGCTGCTGGTCGCCGATCTGCCGCAGGGCCCCGTACCGCCCGCTGTGCCCGCTGCCTTCGCTCCCGGGGCGTTCGCTCCCGTGCCCGGGCCGCCCGGGCCGCGGACGAACGGGAAGGCCGTGGGTGCCGCCGTGTGCGGGCTGCTGTGCGTCTTCACCGCGGGGGTCACCGGCATCCCGGCGATCGTCCTCGGGCACACGGCGCGCTCGGAGATCCGGCGGACGGGCGAGCTGGGGGCGGGCCTGGCGCTGACCGGTCTCGTGCTGGGGTGGTTGGCCACGGCCGGCTGGGCACTCGTACTGATCCTGCTGACGGCCGTCTCCCTGGCGGCCGGCGGCTGACCCGGGCGCAAGGGCGTGAGGAACGTGTACGAAGCGGACAGCGGCCGCCGATTCGTAGATCACTTGTGCTGGGCGGGCTTGACATGTGGCGTGTGTCGCTGCGGCCGGGGCCCATTTGTTTTGACCGTAGCGTTTGCGGTAGGTACGCTCAGACCTTGTGCCTGGGGTGTGCCTTGGCTCTCCTGCGTGCCTTCAACCGCACAGGAGTCATGACCGGCCACCGCAATCTGCGTCTCTTATGCCGTTCGGCAGAAGCCCGCACGATTCGACACACCCGACCGCGTGGGTCGGTGACGTTCCAGGTTAGCTTCACCATCGGCACACAGAAACCGGAGAAGTAGTGCCTACGATCCAGCAGCTGGTCCGTAAGGGCCGGCAGGACAAGGTCGAGAAGAACAAGACGCCCGCACTCGAGGGTTCCCCTCAGCGTCGTGGCGTCTGCACGCGTGTGTTCACGACCACCCCGAAGAAGCCGAACTCGGCCCTCCGTAAGGTCGCGCGTGTGCGTCTGACCAGCGGCATCGAGGTCACGGCCTACATTCCGGGTGAGGGACACAACCTGCAGGAGCACTCCATCGTGCTCGTGCGCGGCGGCCGTGTGAAGGACCTGCCGGGTGTTCGCTACAAGATCATCCGCGGCTCGCTCGACACCCAGGGTGTCAAGAACCGCAAGCAGGCTCGCAGCCGTTACGGCGCCAAGAAGGAGAAGTAAGAATGCCTCGTAAGGGCCCCGCCCCGAAGCGCCCGGTCATCATCGACCCGGTCTACGGTTCTCCTCTGGTGACCTCCCTGATCAACAAGGTGCTGCTGAACGGCAAGCGCTCCACCGCCGAGCGCATCGTCTACGGCGCCATGGAGGGTCTGCGTGAGAAGACGGGCAACGACCCGATCATCACGCTGAAGCGCGCGCTGGAGAACATCAAGCCGACCCTCGAGGTCAAGTCCCGCCGTGTCGGTGGTGCGACGTACCAGGTTCCGATCGAGGTCAAGCCCGGTCGTGCCAACACGCTCGCGCTGCGCTGGCTGGTCGGTTACTCCCGCGCCCGTCGCGAGAAGACCATGACCGAGCGTCTGCTCAACGAGCTTCTCGACGCCTCCAACGGCCTGGGTGCCGCTGTGAAGAAGCGCGAGGACACGCACAAGATGGCCGAGTCCAACAAGGCCTTCGCGCACTACCGCTGGTAGTCGCTACCCACATCGAGACCGAGAGAAGACTGAAGCCTTATGGCTACCACTTCACTTGACCTGGCCAAGGTCCGCAACATCGGGATCATGGCCCACATCGACGCGGGCAAGACGACCACCACCGAGCGGATCCTGTTCTACACCGGTGTGTCGTACAAGATCGGTGAGGTCCACGACGGCGCCGCCACCATGGACTGGATGGAGCAGGAGCAGGAGCGTGGCATCACGATCACCTCTGCTGCCACCACCTGTCACTGGTCGCTGGAAGACGTCGACCACACCATCAACATCATCGACACCCCCGGTCACGTCGACTTCACCGTCGAGGTGGAGCGCTCGCTGCGCGTGCTCGACGGTGCCGTGACGGTGTTCGACGGCGTCGCCGGCGTTGAGCCGCAGTCCGAGACGGTGTGGCGTCAGGCGGACCGCTACGGCGTTCCGCGCATCTGCTTCGTCAACAAGCTCGACCGCACGGGCGCCGAGTTCCACCGCTGCGTGGACATGATCTCGGACCGCCTGGGCGCGCAGCCGATCGTCATGCAGCTCCCGATCGGTGCCGAGGCCGACTTCCAGGGCGTCGTGGACCTGGTCCGCATGAAGGCGCTCGTCTGGTCCGCCGAGGCCACCAAGGGCGAGATGTACGACGTCGTCGACATCCCGGCCACGCACACCGAGGCTGCCGAGGAGTACCGCGGCAAGCTGATCGAGGCCGTGGCCGAGAACGACGAAGAGATCATGGAGCTGTACCTGGAGGGCGAGGAGCCCACCGAGGAGCAGCTGTACGCCGCGATCCGTCGTATCACCATCGCGTCCGGCAAGGGCACCGGCACCACCGTGACCCCGGTGTTCTGCGGTACCGCGTTCAAGAACAAGGGTGTCCAGCCCCTGCTCGACGCGGTCGTGCGCTACCTGCCGTCCCCGGTCGACATCGAGGCCATCGAGGGCCACGACGTCAAGGACCCCGAGACGGTCATCAAGCGCAAGCCGTCCGAGGACGAGCCGCTGTCGGCGCTCGCGTTCAAGATCATGAGCGACCCGCACCTGGGCAAGCTCACCTTCGTCCGGGTCTACTCGGGCCGCCTGGAGTCCGGCACCTCGGTGCTGAACTCCGTCAAGGGCAAGAAGGAGCGCATCGGCAAGATCTACCGCATGCACGCGAACAAGCGTGAGGAGATCGAGTCGGTGGGCGCCGGCGACATCGTCGCCGTCATGGGCCTGAAGCAGACCACCACCGGTGAGACGCTCTGCGACGAGAAGAACCCGGTGATCCTGGAGTCCATGGACTTCCCGGCGCCGGTCATCGAGGTCGCGATCGAGCCCAAGTCCAAGGGTGACCAGGAGAAGTTGGGTGTCGCCATCCAGCGTCTCGCGGAGGAGGACCCCTCCTTCCAGGTGCACACCAACGAGGAGACCGGCCAGACCGTCATCGGCGGTATGGGCGAGCTTCACCTCGAGGTCCTCGTCGACCGCATGAAGCGCGAGTTCAAGGTCGAGGCCAACGTCGGCAAGCCGCAGGTGGCCTACCGCGAGACGATCCGCAAGGCCGTCGAGCGCGTCGACTACACCCACAAGAAGCAGACCGGTGGTACCGGTCAGTTCGCGAAGGTGCAGATCGGCATCGAGCCCCTCGAGGGCGGCGACGTCTCGTACGAGTTCGTGAACAAGGTCACCGGTGGCCGTATCCCGAAGGAGTACATCCCTTCGGTGGACGCCGGTGCGCAGGAGGCCATGCAGTTCGGCATCCTGGCCGGCTACGAGATGACCGGTGTCCGTGTCATCCTCCACGACGGCGCCTACCACGAGGTCGACTCCTCCGAGCTCGCCTTCAAGATCGCCGGTTCGCAGGCCTTCAAGGAGGCCGCGCGCAAGGCCAGCCCCGTGCTGCTCGAGCCGATGATGGCCGTCGAGGTCACCACGCCCGAGGACTACATGGGTGAGGTCATCGGCGACATCAACTCCCGCCGTGGTCAGATCCAGGCCATGGAGGAGCGGGCCGGTGCCCGTGTCGTGAAGGGCCTCGTGCCCCTGTCGGAGATGTTCGGCTACGTCGGCGACCTCCGCAGCAAGACGTCGGGTCGCGCAAGCTACTCGATGCAGTTCGACTCCTACGCCGAGGTTCCGCGGAACGTCGCCGAGGAGATCATCGCGAAGGCCAAGGGCGAGTAACGCACCGCGTTCACACGCCGTAGGCTTGACTCCGGAGCCTCGTGGGGCAAACACCCGCAATCGCGGATGTTTGCCCCGGGTTCCGGGCCTTTTCAGCAAAGATCACCTGGCGCCGATGAAGTAAGGCGTACCAGAACCACTCCACAGGAGGACCCCAGTGGCGAAGGCGAAGTTCGAGCGGACTAAGCCGCACGTCAACATCGGCACCATCGGTCACATCGACCACGGTAAGACGACCCTCACGGCCGCCATTACCAAGGTGCTGCACGACGCGTTCCCGGACCTGAACGAGGCCTCGGCGTTCGACCAGATCGACAAGGCTCCTGAGGAGCGCCAGCGCGGTATCACCATCTCGATCGCGCACGTCGAGTACCAGACGGAGACCCGTCACTACGCCCACGTCGACTGCCCCGGTCACGCGGACTACATCAAGAACATGATCACCGGTGCTGCCCAGATGGACGGCGCCATCCTCGTGGTCGCCGCCACCGACGGCCCGATGCCGCAGACCAAGGAGCACGTGCTCCTGGCCCGCCAGGTCGGCGTTCCGTACATCGTCGTCGCCCTGAACAAGGCCGACATGGTGGACGACGAGGAGATCCTGGAGCTCGTCGAGCTCGAGGTCCGTGAGCTCCTCTCCGAGTACGAGTTCCCGGGCGACGACCTGCCGGTCGTCCGCGTCTCCGCGCTCAAGGCCCTCGAGGGCGACAAGGAGTGGGGTGAGTCCGTCCTCAACCTGATGAAGGCCGTGGACGAGAACATCCCCGAGCCCGAGCGTGACGTCGACAAGCCGTTCCTCATGCCCATCGAGGACGTCTTCACGATCACCGGTCGCGGTACGGTCGTCACCGGCCGTATCGAGCGTGGTGTCCTGAAGGTCAACGAGACCGTCGACATCATCGGCATCAAGACCGAGAAGACCACCACCACGGTCACCGGCATCGAGATGTTCCGCAAGCTGCTCGACGAGGGCCAGGCCGGTGAGAACGTCGGTCTGCTCCTCCGTGGCATCAAGCGCGAGGACGTCGAGCGCGGCCAGGTCATCATCAAGCCGGGTTCGGTCACGCCGCACACCGAGTTCGAGGCGCAGGCGTACATCCTGTCGAAGGACGAGGGTGGCCGCCACACCCCGTTCTTCAACAACTACCGCCCGCAGTTCTACTTCCGTACGACGGACGTGACCGGCGTCGTGACCCTCCCCGAGGGCACCGAGATGGTCATGCCGGGTGACAACACCGAGATGAAGGTGGAGCTCATCCAGCCCGTCGCCATGGAAGAGGGCCTGAAGTTCGCCATCCGTGAGGGTGGCCGGACCGTCGGCGCCGGCCAGGTCACCAAGATCAACAAGTAAGTCCGCTTGCTTGACGGTCCTGTGACCCGGTAGCTCCGACTGCGAGCTCCGCGAGGGGCCCGTACGACTTCGGTCGTACGGGCCCCTCGTTCGTGTTTCCCGGCGGTCCCGCCGGTCGCAGACGCCCCGCAGCCCCGGTGGAAAGCGCTCCCACACTCCCCTGTAGCATGCCGCGCACCTATACGTGTCATGTCCATCTAGGGCTCCCGCGGGGGCCGTTCAGGGGTGGGAAACAACTTGAGATCGGGACGTCGAGCACGTCGTACGGCCGCGAGCCGGGCGCGGCGCACAGCCGCCGGGGCCGCCCTGGGCATCGCCGCGATTCTGGGCATCCAGTCCATCGCGAACGGCGCCGTCTTCGGGAGCGGGAACGACCAGGCGCGTCAGCCGAGTGTGTACAGCGCGCGAGGGAAGGAGCACGGCCCCGTCCGCACCGCCGTGCACAAGCTCGCGCTGACCGACCAGGGCCACGGCGAGGCGGTCCTGTCGAAGAGGGACACCGACCGCTTCGCCCTCATGGGCGTCTCCTGGACGGACCCCAGGGCGAAGATCCAGGGCACCATCCAGGCACGCGCCCGCAACGCCGAGACCGGCGAGTGGACCGCGTGGCAGAACCTCACGCCGTACCCGGCGCTGCTCGACGGCAACCGGGCCGGCGCGCGCGGCTCCACCGAGCCGGTCTGGGTGGACGCCTCCGACGGCGCCGAGGTCCGCGTGACCGACGGCGCCCGCAACGGCAAGCTTCCCGCCGGCCTGCGCCTCGACCTGGTCGACCCGGGCACCGCCACCGCGGGCAGGACCCCGGGCGGCCTGGACGCCGAGCCCGCGGCCTTCGCGCAGGACACCACGCCGCCCACGACGCCTCCGACGACGCCCGGCCCGCCCTCCACGGCCCCGCAGCCGACGATCGTCTCGCGGGCCGGGTGGGGCGCGGACGAGAGCATCAGCCCCGAGGCGCCGGAATACCTGCCGGGCGGCCAGATCAAGGCCGCGTTCGTGCACCACACCGCGGACGCCACGCCCTACGACTGCTCCGAGTCCGCGGCGATCATCCGGGGCATCTACACGTACCACGTGAAGTCGAACGGCTGGAAGGACATCGGCTACAACTTCCTGGTCGACAAGTGCGGCACCCTCTTCGAGGGCCGCAAAGGCGGGATCGACCAGCCGGTGTACGGGGCCCACACCTACGGCTGGAACTCCCAGTCGACGAGCGTGGCCTTCCTCGGCGACTACACCCAGGTGAACCCGTCGGACGCGTCGCTGGTCGCCGCCTCCCGGCTCATCGCCTACAAGCTCGGGCAGTACGGCGTCGACCCGTCCGGCACGACCCTGCTGAACTCCGGTGCCACGCAGAAGAACTACTTCGGCACCTCCTACGAGCTGGGCAAGGACTACACGTTCAACACCGTCTCCGGGCACCGTGACGGCTACGCCACCGAGTGCCCCGGCAACCTGCTGTACGGGCAGCTGGGCACCATCCGCAGCTATGCGAGCGGCACGGTCCAGAACCTGGCGATCACCTCGGTGGGCGGCGAGGCCACGAAGGCCGGCAGCGGCTACCAGACGTACGGCCCGGCCACGGTCAACTGGTCCACGAGCACGCAGACCCCGCTGATCTACAAGTTCGAGGTGCTGGTCGACGGCCAGGTCGCCACCTGGAGCTGGGGTCATGTCCGCAGCGCGACGCTCACCCTGAACGGCTACGGCGACCACACGGTGGCGATCCGCGCCACCCACACCTCCGGCAAGGTCACGACGTCGGCACCGGTCACCGTGACCGTGCCCGGCCCGAAGACCTTCAAGCCGGTCACCCCGACCCGCCTGATGGACACCCGGTACGGCACGGGCGTGGCGAAGGCCAAGGTCGGCCCCGGCGGTGAGGTGGTCCTCGACGTCACCGGCAACAGCGTGGTGCCGTCCACCGGCGTCGGCGCGGTCGTCCTGAACGTCACGGCCACCAACGCCACGTCGACCAGCTATGTGTCGGTCTACCCGAACGGCACCGACCGCACGTCCGCGTCGAACCTGAACTTCACCGCCGGGAAGACGATCCCGAACCTGGTGACCGTCCCGGTCGTCGACGGCAAGGTGCGGTTCTACAACCACGCCGGCTCGGTCGACCTGATCGCCGACGTCACCGGCTACTACGCCACCGACACCAGCGGCTCGACCCACGTCAGCCACGGCCCGCTGCGGCTGATGGACACGCGGTACGGCACCGGCGCGCCCAAGGCCAAGGTCGGCCCGCAGGGCGTGGTGAGCCTCCAGGTCGCCGGCGTCCAGGGCGTGCCGTCCTCCGGTGTGACCGCGGTCGTCCTGAACGTGACGGCGACGAACCCGACCTCGTCGAGCTTCGTGTCGGTCTACCCGGACGGCACGGCCCGCACCTCGGCGTCCAACCTGAACTTCACCGCCGGCCAGACGATCCCCAACCTGGTGATCGTCCCGGTCGTGAACGGCAAGGTGGACTTCTACAACCAGTGGGGTTCGGTCGACCTGCTCGCCGACATCACCGGTTATTTCACCTCCGGCACCGAGGGCGCCCAGCACATCAACCTGGGCCCGAAGCGGCTGATGGACACCCGGTACGGCATCGGCGTCCCGAAGGCCCCGGTGGGCCCGCAGGGCGTGGTCTCCCTCCCGGTGGCCGGTGTCCAGGGCGTCCCGGCGTCGGGGGTGACGGCCGTGGTCCTGAACGTGACGGCGACGAATCCGACCTCGTCGAGCTTCGTGTCGGTCTACCCGGACGGCACGGCGCGCACCTCGGCGTCCAACCTGAACTTCACGCCGGGCCTGACGATCCCCAACCTGGTGATCGTCCCGGTCGTGAACGGCAAGGTGGACTTCTACAACCAGTGGGGTTCGGTCGACCTGATCGCCGACATCACGGGGTACTTCACGAAGTGATGTGATCACGCCGCTGACCGGCTGCCGGGGTGGGTTTCCTGGCAGTCGCGGCAGTAGGTGCCGGGGTGAGGGGTGCGAATCGCGCGTTCGCACCCCTCACAGCTGTACAGGGGCAGGCGTCCGGCCGGCCGGGGATGCTCGGCAGGAGGCGGTTCGGGGGGCGCCGGAGGAGGGAGCAGCGCGGTCAGACGATGGGCGAGCAGGGCCGCCGGGTTGCGCAATGGCTCGTGGGGGAGGTTCGCGGTCAGCGCGTGGCGTACCGCCTCGGGCCGCGCGCCCCGCTCCAGCCAGGTGGCGACGGCCGGGGCGAGATGCCGGACGGCGCGCTCGGAGAGCAGCAGGCGGGGGTCGCGGCGGTGGAGGGTGGCGAGGAGGTCCGTGGCGGCGCGGTGACGGTCGGGGTCGGGGCCTTGCGGCTCAGGGAGCGGAGGCGGCGCGGGCCTCTCCGGTGCCTCGGCCGCGCAGGCGGCGGCGGGCGCGGGGGCCGGGGGCGGCGGGGGAGCGGGGGTCCGCTGTGGCGGCGGTGGTGGGGGCGGTGGCGGTGGCGGTGTCTCGGGGGCGGGGGGTTCGTCGGTGACGGGCCGGTTGTACGACACCGTGCGCGTGACGATCCGGCCGTTCGGGAGCTGCACGCGGGTACGGGCCAGATAGCCGTGTGCCTCCAGCTCGCGCAGGGCCGCGGCGATACGGGTCTCGCCCTCCGGGAAGCGGGCCGTGAGCGCCTTGATGCCGACCGGGGCACCGGAGGGCAGCGACTGGATGTGAGTCGCGAGGCCGATCGCGGTGAGGCTCAGCTCGCCGTGCTGCGCGAGATGGTTGCCGACGACCGTGAAGCGTTCGGTGTGCGGCGAGTTGAGGTGGGTGATGCCGCGCGGATTCGGCGGCTCGGCGCACGGGGGCGCGCTAAAGTGCTCGGTACCCATCGGGAAGTTGTTGCCTTCCTCGGTGGTCAGGCCCTCGATCGGGATGCCAGTCCCGGCCGGGGGCCGTCGCATGTCTTCGGTTGTGGTCGCGGCGAGCATATGCCTTCGAACTGGGCGGAAATCCAGCTCAGTTGGTGAAGACCACTCGTGCGGGTGACGGGGGTCCGCAGGGGGGACGGCGGGGTGGGGTGGGGTTTGGTCGGTACTTTCCCCCGGGTTCTTTAAAGCATTGACCTCGCGCTGCTCCGGGTGGCGGCTCACCGGGTCGGGACCGTTCGCGATGCGGTGCTCCCCGTCCCGATCTCCGCCCAGACGGTCTTGCGCGGGAAGCGTTCCTCCCGCACACCCCAGCGGTCCGCGAGCGCCTCCACGAGGAGCAGCCCCCGCCCGGACTCGGCGCTCTCCTCCGGGCACCGCAGCTCCGGCAGGCGCTCACCGCGTGTGTCCGTCACCTCGATGCGCAGCGTGCCGCCGACGACGTACAGCGTCAGCCGGAAGTTGCGCCCGGGGACGCGGCCGTGCGTGGCCGCGTTGGCCGCCAGCTCGGCCACCAGCTGGTTCGCGGGCTCGCAGGGCAGCCCCCAGCGGCGCAGCTGTGTGTCGGCGAGCAGCCGGGCGAGGCGGGCGCCGCGCGCGGTGGACGACAGCAGCACGCTGAAGTGCGGTACGGCGTGGGGGAGTTCGGTGCCGGACTCGGCGATTTCCTGATTCACGTCACTCAGCGTGGCGGTTTCTGCCTACCGTGAGGAGTGACGGGGCGGTTGCGTACGGTCACTGTCCGGTGCTTGTCCGGTGCTGTCTTGGCTGTCCGCGCGGTTCCCACGGGTAGGGCGCCGACGTACGGCGCGGGAACGGGACGACGGAGGGGCGCGGATGTCCGTGGACGGCGAGGCGGTACGGCTCAAGGGCGAGGCGGACGAGCCGGGTTGGGAAGTGGACCCGGACGACGAGTGGGGCGTGGCCGTCATCGCCACGGTCGGGCGGCAGCTGAAGCTGCGCCGGGAGGCGGCCGGGCTGCGGGCCGGTGAGTTCGGCAGGCTCATCGGCTACAGCGAAGACATGGTGTACAAGATCGAGGCCGGGAAGCGGATCCCGCGCCAGGACTACCTGGCCGCGGCCGACCAGGTGCTGAACGCCGGCGGACTCATCGCGGCGACCTGGGAGGACGTGAAGAAGGTCCGCTACCCGAAGCGGGTCCGCGAGCTGGCGAAGCTGGAAGCCCAGGCGGTGGAGATCGGGGTGTACGAGTGCAACAGCGTCCACGGGCTGTTGCAGACACCGGATCACGCGCGGGCGGTCATCGGGGCGGCCCAGCCGCCCTACTCGCCGGACGAAGTCGAACGCATGGTGGCTGCTCGGCTCGCCCGGCAGTCGGTCTTCGAGCGCGACCCGGCACCGTCGATCCACTTCGTGCTGGAAGAAGGGGTCCTTCGGCGTCCCCTCGGGGGCACAATGGCCTGGCGTCACCAGCTCGAACGGCTGTTGGAGGTGGGCCGGTTGCACCACGTCGTGCTTCAGGTGATGCCGATGGACTGCGACACCCACTCGGGGCTGGACGGCCGGATCGAACTGCTGAAGTTCGCGGACGGGACGGCCGTGGGCCGCTCCGACGGCGCGTTCAACGGCCGCCCGACGCATGATCCAAAGCACCTGCGCATCCTTGAGCTGCGGTATGGCACCATCCGGGCTCAGGCGCTCTCGCCCAGGGAGTCGCTGGCCTTCGTCGAGACACTGCTGGGAGAAACATGATCCGCAAGACCACGGCCGGGGACGCATCCGAGCTGGCGTGGTTCAAGAGCAGCTACAGCAGCGGCAACGACGGCAACTCCTGCGTCGAGGTCGCCCACGCTCCCGGTACCGTGCATGTGCGTGACTCCAAGCACATCGCCGGTCCCCGGCTGGCCCTCACGGAGAGCGCCTGGGCGGATTTTGTGAGCTACGCCACGCAGGGCTGACCGTGGAGCGCGCCCCGGGTTTGACCTGCGTCACCCCCGGGGTAATCTCTTCGGCTCGATTGGCATCCGGCCTGCCCCTTATGGCAGACTGTCGGAGTTGCTCGGTCGAGTGTTGATGCTGCGCGCCTCCCGCCGGGAGGACCGGAAGCGAGTCCCACAGTACTCGTCGCCCTAACTGCCCTCGGGCAGCGCTGGGGCGGACGTACGGGAATCTTCCGGGAAGTGTGGTGCGGCACTGGCCAGGCACCCGGTGAACCTCTTCCCCAGGACAAGGGATGTTCGAACAAGGGACATCTGTGTCAGCGGGAGTGCGACACGCCCGACCGCGTGGGTCGGCGGAAGTCAAGGGAACACCAGGTTCCAGAGCTGTAGAGAGACAGGACTACTGAGTAGCCATGGCGGGACAGAAGATCCGCATCCGGCTCAAGGCCTACGACCACGAGGTCATCGACTCCTCGGCGAAGAAGATCGTCGAGACGGTGACCCGCACTGGTGCGTCGGTCGCGGGCCCGGTGCCGCTGCCCACTGAGAAGAACGTGTACTGCGTCATCAAGTCGCCGCACAAGTACAAGGACTCGCGCGAGCACTTCGAGATGCGCACGCACAAGCGCCTGATCGACATCCTCGACCCGACCCCCAAGACCGTTGACTCTCTGATGCGACTCGACCTCCCGGCCGGTGTCGACATCGAGATCAAGCTCTGAGGCTGGTGGGCTGAGAATGGCTAAGCAGATCAAGGGCATCCTGGGCGAGAAGCTCGGCATGACGCAGGTGTGGGACGAGAACAACCGTGTTGTTCCGGTCACCGTCGTCAAGGCCGGCCCCAACGTCGTCACCCAGGTCCGTACGAACGACGTCGACGGCTACGAGTCGGTCCAGATCGCCTTCGGCGAGATCGACCCGCGCAAGGTGAACAAGCCCCTCAAGGGTCACTTCGCCAAGGCCGACGTCACCCCCCGCCGCCACCTCGTCGAGATCCGTACCGCTGACGCCAGCGAGTACACCCTCGGCCAGGAGATCACCGCCGAGGTGTTCGAGGCCGGCGTGAAGGTCGACGTCACCGGCAAGAGCAAGGGCAAGGGCTTCGCCGGTGTCATGAAGCGCCACAACTTCCGTGGCCTCGGCGCCGGACACGGCACCCAGCGCAAGCACCGCTCGCCCGGTTCCATCGGTGGCTGCGCCACCCCGGGCCGCGTGTTCAAGGGCCTCCGCATGGCGGGTCGCATGGGCAACGAGCGGGTCACCACCCAGAACCTGACCGTCCACGCCGTTGACGCGGAGAAGGGTCTGCTGCTCATCAAGGGCGCGGTTCCCGGTCCGAACGGCGGCCTCGTCCTGGTCCGCACCGCGGCCAAGGGGGCCTGAGGTAACCGATGAGCACTGTTGACATCCTTTCGCCGGCTGGCGACAAGGCCGGTTCCGTCGAGCTCCCCGCGGAGATCTTCGACGCCAAGGTCAGCGTTCCGCTGATCCACCAGGTCGTCGTCGCGCAGCTGGCCGCTGCCCGCCAGGGCACGCACAAGACCAAGACCCGCGGTGAAGTCCGTGGTGGCGGCAAGAAGCCGTACCGCCAGAAGGGCACCGGTCGCGCCCGCCAGGGTTCGACCCGCGCGCCGCAGTTCGCCGGTGGTGGCGTCGTGCACGGTCCCGTGCCGCGTGACTACTCGCAGCGGACCCCGAAGAAGATGAAGGCCGCCGCCCTGCGCGGTGCCCTCACCGACCGGGCGCGTCACAACCGCATCCACGTCGTCGCCGGCGTGGTCGAGGGTGCGATCTCCACGAAGGCCGCGAAGAGCCTGTTCGGCAAGATCTCGGAGCGCAAGAACCTGCTCCTGGTCGCCGAGCGCTCCGACGAGGCCGCGTGGCTGTCCGCCCGCAACCTGCCCCAGGTCCACATCCTGGAGCCGGGCCAGCTGAACACGTACGACGTTCTCGTCTCGGACGACGTGGTCTTCACCCAGGCCGCTTTCGAGTCCTTCGTGTCTGGCCCCAAGGCCGCTGACACCGAAGGGAGCGAGGCCTGATGGCTATCCGTCACCCCGCTATCGCCTCGAAGGCCGCCAAGGCCGCCAAGGCCGCGCGCGTCGCCAAGGCGCGTCGCCACGCCACCGAGGGCAAGAACACCGTCGAGACCCCGCTGAGCAAGTCGTACACGGACCCCCGTGACGTCCTGCTGAAGCCGGTCGTCTCCGAGAAGAGCTACGCGCTCCTCGACGAGAACAAGTACACGTTCATCGTCGACCCGAACGCCAACAAGACCCAGATCAAGCAGGCCGTCCAGGCGGTCTTCTCGGTCAAGGTCACCGGGGTCAACACGATCAACCGCCAGGGTAAGCGCAAGCGGACCCGCACCGGCTTCGGCCAGCGCGCGGCGACCAAGCGCGCGATCGTGACCCTCGCCGAGGGCGACCGTATCGACATCTTCGGCGGTCCGACCGCGTAAGCGGGTCGGATCGTCCGATATCGGACGAGGACTGAGAAATGGGAATCCGCAAGTACAAGCCGACTACGCCGGGCCGTCGTGGCGCCAGCGTTGCCGACTTCGTCGAGGTCACGCGGTCCACGCCGGAGAAGTCGCTGGTCCGCCCGCTGCACAGCAAGGGCGGCCGTAACAACGCCGGTCGTGTGACCGTCCGCCACCAGGGCGGTGGCCACAAGCGCGCCTACCGAGTGATCGACTTCCGTCGTCACGACAAGGACGGCGTGCCGGCGAAGGTCGCGCACATCGAGTACGACCCGAACCGTACGGCGCGCATCGCCCTCCTGCACTACGCGGACGGCGAGAAGCGCTACATCCTGGCCCCCCGTGGGCTGAACCAGGGTGACCGGATCGAGAACGGCCCCGGTGCCGACATCAAGCCCGGTAACAACCTGGCGCTGCGCAACATCCCGGTCGGTACGACGATCCACTCCGTGGAGCTTCGTCCGGGCGGCGGCGCCAAGTTCGCCCGCTCCGCCGGTGCCTCCGTGCAGCTGCTCGCGAAGGAGGGCTCGATGGCCCACCTCCGCATGCCCTCCGGTGAGATCCGCCTGGTCGACCAGCGCTGCCGCGCCACGGTCGGCGAGGTCGGCAACGCCGAGCAGAGCAACATCAACTGGGGCAAGGCCGGCCGCAAGCGCTGGCTGGGCGTCCGCCCGACCGTTCGCGGTGTGGCGATGAACCCGGTTGACCACCCCCACGGTGGTGGTGAGGGCAAGACCTCCGGTGGTCGCCACCCGGTCAGCCCCTGGGGTCAGAAGGAAGGTCGTACTCGTTCGCCGAAGAAGGCTTCGAACAAGTACATCGTCCGCCGCCGCAAGACGAACAAGAAGCGCTAGGAGCGGGTTTAGATGCCGCGCAGTCTCAAGAAGGGGCCCTTCGTCGACGACCACCTCATCAAGAAGGTGGACGCCCAGAACGAAGCCGGCACCAAGAACGTCATCAAGACCTGGTCCCGCCGCTCCATGATCGTCCCGGCGATGCTGGGCCACACGATCGCGGTGCACAACGGCAAGACCCACATCCCGGTGTTCGTCACCGAGTCGATGGTCGGCCACAAGCTCGGCGAGTTCTCGCCGACGCGCACCTTCCGGGGTCACGTCAAGGAAGACCGGAAGTCGAAGCGCCGCTAGTAGCGGATCGCATTCAGACACGTAAGTAACTGAAGGGACAACCATGGAAGCCAGGGCCCAGGCGCGGTACATCCGCGTCACGCCCATGAAGGCCCGCCGCGTGGTGGACCTCATCCGTGGCATGGACGCCACGGAGGCCCAGGCCGTCCTGCGATTCGCTCCGCAGGCCGCCTCGGTGCCGGTGGGCAAGGTGCTGGACAGCGCCATCGCCAACGCCGCGCACAACTACGACCACACCGACGCCGACAGCCTCTACATCTCCGAGGCCTACGTCGACGAGGGCCCGACCCTGAAGCGGTTCCGCCCGCGTGCCCAGGGCCGCGCCTACCGGATCCGCAAGCGGACCAGCCACATCACCGTGGTCGTCAGCAGCAAGGAAGGAACCCGGTAATGGGCCAGAAGGTAAACCCGCACGGGTTCCGGCTCGGTGTCACGACCGACTTCAAGTCGCGTTGGTACGCCGACAAGCTGTACAAGGACTACGTCAAGGAAGACGTCGCCATCCGTCGGATGATGACGTCCGGCATGGAGCGCGCCGGCATCTCGAAGGTTGAGATCGAGCGCACCCGTGACCGCGTGCGTGTGGACATCCACACCGCTCGTCCGGGCATCGTCATCGGCCGCCGTGGCGCCGAGGCCGACCGCATCCGCGGTGACCTCGAGAAGCTCACGGGCAAGCAGGTCCAGCTGAACATCCTCGAGGTCAAGAACCCCGAGACCGACGCTCAGCTGGTTGCCCAGGCCGTCGCCGAGCAGCTCTCCTCCCGCGTCTCCTTCCGCCGCGCCATGCGTAAGAGCATGCAGTCGGCGATGAAGGCCGGCGCCAAGGGCATCAAGATCCAGTGCGGTGGCCGCCTCGGTGGCGCCGAGATGTCCCGCTCGGAGTTCTACCGCGAGGGCCGTGTGCCCCTGCACACGCTCCGCGCGAACGTGGACTACGGCTTCTTCGAGGCCAAGACGACCTTCGGCCGCATCGGCGTGAAGGTCTGGATCTACAAGGGCGACGTGAAGAACATCGCCGAGGTCCGCGCCGAGAACGCTGCGGCCCGTGCGGGTAACCGCCCGGCCCGTGGCGGCGCCGACCGCCCGGCCCGCGGTGGCCGTGGTGGCGAGCGTGGCGGGCGCGGTCGCAAGCCGCAGCAGGCTGCCGGCGCCGAGGCCCCCAAGGCCGAGGCTCCCGCGTCCGCTCCGGCTGAGAGCACCGGAACGGAGGCCTGACCGAAATGCTGATCCCCCGTAGGGTCAAGCACCGCAAGCAGCACCACCCGAAGCGCAACGGTATGTCCAAGGGTGGGACGCAGGTTGCGTTCGGCGAGTACGGCATCCAGGCGCTGACCCCGGCCTACGTGACGAACCGCCAGATCGAGGCGGCCCGTATCGCGATGACCCGCCACATCAAGCGTGGCGGCAA
This sequence comes from Streptomyces sp. NPDC104814, assembly GCF_055583185.1. Classification (NCBI taxonomy): domain Bacteria; kingdom Bacillati; phylum Actinomycetota; class Actinomycetes; order Kitasatosporales; family Streptomycetaceae; genus Streptomyces; species Streptomyces sp. NPDC104814. The sequence continues at coordinate 259,726 of NZ_JBVJOL010000005.1, forward strand.
GGTCTGGATCAACATCTACCCGGACCGTCCCCTCACCAAGAAGCCGGCCGAGACCCGCATGGGTTCCGGTAAGGGTTCGCCGGAGTGGTGGATCGCGAACGTCAAGCCCGGACGTGTGATGTTCGAGCTGTCGTACCCCAACGAGAAGATCGCCCGTGAGGCGCTGACTCGTGCGGCCCACAAGCTGCCGATGAAGTGCCGGATCGTCAAGCGCGAGGCAGGTGAAGCGTGATGTCGGCCGGTACCAAGGCGTCCGAGCTGCGCGAGCTGGGCAACGAGGAGCTTCTGGCGAAGCTCCGCGAGGCCAAGGAAGAGCTGTTCAACCTCCGCTTCCAGGCGGCGACGGGTCAGCTCGAGAACCACGGTCGGCTCAAGGCCGTCCGTAAGGACATCGCGCGGATCTACACCCTGATGCGTGAGCGCGAGCTGGGCATCGAGACGGTGGAGAGCGCCTGATGAGCGAGAGCAACGTGACTGAGAACACCGAGGCACGCGGATTCCGCAAGACCCGTGAGGGTCTGGTCGTCAGCGACAAGATGGACAAGACCGTCGTCGTCGCCGTCGAGGACCGTGTCAAGCACGCGCTGTACGGCAAGGTCATCCGCCGTACGAACAAGCTCAAGGCCCACGACGAGCAGAACGCTGCGGGCGTCGGCGACCGCGTCCTCCTCATGGAGACCCGGCCGCTGTCCGCGACGAAGCGCTGGCGCGTCGTCGAGATCCTCGAGAAGGCCAAGTAATCCCTCGTAGGGGGACCCCCTACGCATCGTTCCGCCAGGCTCGGCAGGGGTTTCGTGAAGGAACCCCTGCCGGGAACCGGCAGACATCCAGGAGATAGACGTGATCCAGCAGGAGTCGCGACTGCGTGTCGCCGACAACACTGGTGCGAAGGAGATCCTTTGCATCCGTGTGCTCGGTGGCTCCGGTCGCCGCTACGCGGGCATCGGTGACGTCATCGTCGCCACCGTCAAGGACGCGATCCCCGGTGGCAACGTGAAGAAGGGTGACGTCGTCAAGGCGGTCATCGTTCGCACCGTCAAGGAGCGCCGCCGTCCGGACGGCTCGTACATCCGCTTCGACGAGAACGCCGCCGTCATTCTGAAGAACGACGGCGACCCTCGCGGCACCCGCATCTTCGGCCCGGTCGGGCGTGAGCTGCGCGAGAAGAAGTTCATGAAGATCATCTCGCTGGCTCCGGAGGTGCTGTAAGCATGAAGATCAAGAAGGGCGACCTGGTCCAGGTCATCACCGGCAAGGACAAGGGCAAGCAGGGCAAGGTCATTGCCGCTTACCCGCGCGAGGAGCGCGTCCTGGTCGAGGGTGTCAACCGGGTCAAGAAGCACACGAAGGCCGGCCCCACCGCCGGCGGTTCGCAGGCCGGTGGCATCGTCACGACCGAGGCCCCGATCCACGTCTCCAACGTCCAGCTGGTCGTGGAGAAGGACGGTCAGAAGGTCGTCACGCGTGTCGGCTACCGCTTCGACGACGAGGGCAACAAGATCCGCGTTGCCAAGCGGACGGGTGAGGACATCTGATGGCTACCACCACGACTCCGCGTCTGAAGACGAAGTACCGCGAGGAGATCGCGGGCAAGCTGCGTGACGAGTTCAAGTACGAGAACGTCATGCAGGTTCCCGGCCTCGTCAAGATCGTGGTCAACATGGGTGTGGGCGACGCCGCCCGCGACTCCAAGCTGATCGAGGGCGCCATCCGCGACCTCACCACGATCACCGGTCAGAAGCCGGCCGTCACCAAGGCCCGCAAGTCCATCGCGCAGTTCAAGCTGCGTGAGGGTCAGCCGATCGGTGCCCACGTCACGCTCCGTGGCGACCGCATGTGGGAGTTCCTGGACCGCACCCTGTCGCTCGCGCTGCCGCGCATCCGCGACTTCCGCGGCCTGTCCCCCAAGCAGTTCGACGGCCGTGGCAACTACACCTTCGGTCTCACGGAGCAGGTCATGTTCCACGAGATCGACCAGGACAAGATCGACCGTGTCCGGGGTATGGACATCACCGTGGTCACCACGGCGACCAACGACGAAGAGGGCCGCGCGCTCCTCCGTCACCTCGGCTTCCCGTTCAAGGAGGCGTGAGCGAGATGGCGAAGAAGGCTCTCATCGCGAAGGCTGCTCGCAAGCCCAAGTTCGGTGTGCGTGGCTACACCCGCTGCCAGCGCTGCGGCCGTCCCCACTCCGTGTACCGCAAGTTCGGCCTGTGCCGCGTGTGCCTTCGTGAGATGGCTCACCGTGGCGAGCTGCCGGGCGTGACCAAGAGCTCCTGGTAATCCCCTAGTTAGGGATACCTGGACCTCTCGGTAAGCAACCGGGACGGCAGAGGCCCCCGCTCTCATGGCTTAGGCTAGGAGGGTTGGGCCTCTGCCGCCCTGAACGACTTACTACGCCGTAGGTCCCCGCACCGCACCCGTCCCGTCCATGTATGGGGAGAGGGATGGCGCATATAGGAAACCCCGGCGAGAAAGGCCACAGGCCAATTCATGACCATGACTGATCCGATCGCAGACATGCTGACGCGTCTGCGGAACGCGAACGCGGCTTACCACGACTCCGTGTCGATGCCGCACTCCAAGATCAAGTCTCACATCGCGGAGATCCTCCAGCAGGAGGGCTTCATCACCGGCTGGAAGGTCGAGGACGCCGAGGTCGGCAAGAACCTCGTGCTCGACCTGAAGTTCGGCCCGAACCGTGAGCGCTCCATCGCGGGCATCAAGCGGATCTCGAAGCCCGGCCTCCGGGTCTACGCGAAGTCCACCAACCTGCCGAAGGTGCTCGGCGGCCTCGGCGTGGCGATCATCTCCACGTCTCACGGCCTGCTCACCGACAAGCAGGCGCAGAAGAAGGGCGTGGGTGGGGAAGTCCTCGCCTACGTCTGGTAACGGAAGGGAACGGAGGAAACAGCTATGTCGCGTATCGGCAAGCTCCCCATCCCGGTTCCCGCCGGCGTGGACGTCACCATCGACGGCCGTACGGTCAAGGTCAAGGGCCCCAAGGGCGAGCTGACCCACACCATCGTCGCGCCGATCGACATCGCTAAGGGCGAGGACGGCACCCTCCAGGTGCTCCGCCCGAACGACGAGCGGCAGAGCAAGGCCCTGCACGGCCTGTCCCGCACGCTGGTGGCGAACATGATCACCGGTGTGACCCAGGGATACGTCAAGAAGCTCGAGATCAGCGGTGTCGGTTACCGAGTGACTGCCAAGGGCTCGAACCTCGAGTTCGCGCTGGGCTACAGCCACCCGATCACCGTCGAGGCCCCCGAGGGCATCACCTTCAAGGTGGAGACCCCGACCCGTTTCTCGGTCGAGGGCATCGACAAGCAGAAGGTCGGCGAGGTTGCGGCCAACATCCGCAAGCTGCGCAAGCCCGACCCGTACAAGGCCAAGGGCGTCAAGTACGAGGGCGAAGTCATCCGCCGCAAGGTCGGAAAGGCGGGTAAGTAAGCCATGGCATACGGACAGAAGATCCTCAAGGGCGACGCTTACAAGCGTGCTGCTATCAAGCGTCGTCACCTTCGGATCCGCAAGAAGGTCTCCGGTACTGCGGAGCGTCCCCGCCTGGTCGTGACCCGCTCCAACCGTCACATCGTGGCGCAGGTGATCGACGACCTGAAGGGCCACACCCTGGCGTCGGCGTCCACCCTGGACAGCTCGATCCGCGGTGCCGAGGGCGACAAGTCCGCCCAGGCCAAGCAGGTCGGCGCCCTGGTCGCCGAGCGTGCCAAGGCCGCCGGTGTCGAGGCCGTCGTGTTCGACCGTGGTGGCAACCAGTACGCCGGGCGCATCGCTGCCCTGGCGGACGCCGCCCGCGAGGCCGGGCTCAAGTTCTGAGCCGCCGTAGCTAGCGGAAAAAGAGAGAGGTAATCCAATGGCTGGACCCCAGCGCCGCGGGAGCGGTGCCGGTGGCGGCGAGCGGCGGGACCGGAAGGGCCGTGACGGCGGCGCTGCTGCCGCCGAGAAGACCGCGTACGTCGAGCGCGTCGTCGCGATCAATCGTGTCGCCAAGGTTGTGAAGGGTGGTCGTCGCTTCAGCTTCACCGCGCTGGTCGTGGTGGGCGACGGTGACGGCACCGTGGGTGTCGGTTACGGCAAGGCCAAGGAGGTGCCGGCCGCCATCGCCAAGGGTGTGGAGGAGGCCAAGAAGCACTTCTTCAAGGTCCCCCGTATCCAGGGCACCATCCCGCACCCGATCCAGGGTGAGAAGGCTGCCGGCGTCGTGCTGCTCAAGCCGGCTTCGCCGGGTACCGGTGTTATCGCCGGTGGTCCCGTGCGTGCCGTCCTCGAGTGCGCCGGCGTTCACGACATCCTGTCGAAGTCGCTCGGCTCCGACAACGCCATCAACATCGTGCACGCGACGGTGGAGGCCCTGAAGGGTCTGCAGCGCCCCGAGGAGATCGCGGCCCGCCGTGGTCTGCCGCTCGAGGACGTCGCCCCCGCGGCCCTGCTGCGTGCGCGTGCCGGGGCGGGTGCGTAATCATGGCGCAGCTCAAGATCACGCAGGTCAAGTCCTACATCGGCAGCAAGCAGAACCACCGTGACACCCTGCGGTCGCTTGGTCTCAAGGGGATCAACACCGTGGTCGTCAAGGAGGACCGCCCCGAGTTCCGCGGCATGGTGCACACCGTCCGCCACCTCGTGACGGTCGAGGAGGTCGACTGATCATGGCGGAGAACAACCCGCTCAAGATCCACAACCTCCGTCCCGCCCCGGGCGCCAAGACCGCCAAGACCCGTGTCGGTCGTGGTGAGGCGTCGAAGGGTAAGACGGCCGGTCGTGGTACCAAGGGCACCAAGGCCCGCTACCAGGTTCCGGAGCGCTTCGAGGGTGGGCAGATGCCCCTCCACATGCGCCTCCCGAAGCTGAAGGGCTTCAAGAACCCGTTCAAGACCGAGTACCAGGTCGTGAACCTCGACAAGCTGGCCGCGCTCTACCCCGAGGGTGGCGAGGTCACGGTCGAGGGTCTCGTGGCCAAGGGTGCCGTGCGCAAGAACAGCCTCGTCAAGGTCCTCGGCCAGGGCGAGATCTCCGTGGCGCTGCAGGTGACGGTCGACGCCGTCTCCGGCTCCGCCAAGGAGAAGATCACCGCCGCCGGCGGTACGGTCACCGAGCTCGTCTGAGCCTGATGACGTAACACGTCAACCGGGGATACTCCACAATTGGGGTATCCCCGGTTGGTCGTTCCTAGGGGAGCAGTGTCGCCGGTAAGGTGGCGTCCACTGTTTCTTTTCGTATTCGTCGAACCTCAAGACCGCCCTTCGACGCAGTTGCGCGGGGGTCGCAGGAGGCACCGTGCTCACCGCGTTCGCCCGGGCGTTCAAGACGCCCGACCTGCGCAAGAAGCTGCTCTTCACGCTCGGCATCATCGTGGTCTACCGGGTCGGTACCCACATCCCGATTCCCGGCGTGGACTACAAGTCCGTCCAGCAGTGTGTGGACGAGGCGTCCGGCAACCAGGGCCTCTTCGGTCTGGTCAACATGTTCAGTGGCGGTGCGCTGCTGCAGATCACGGTCTTCGCGCTCGGCATCATGCCGTACATCACGGCGAGCATCATCCTGCAGCTGCTGACCGTGGTGATCCCGCGCCTGGAGGCCCTCAAGAAGGAGGGCCAGGCCGGCACGGCCAAGATCACGCAGTACACGCGCTATCTGACCATCGCGCTGGCCATCCTGCAGGGCACCGGCCTGGTGGCCACCGCCCGCAGCGGCGCCCTGTTCAACGGCTGCACCGTCGCGTCGCAGATCGTTCCCGACCGGGCCATCTTCTCCACCATCACCATGGTCATCTGCATGACCGCCGGTACGGCCGTCGTCATGTGGCTGGGTGAGCTGATTACCGACCGCGGCATCGGCAACGGCATGTCGATCCTGATGTTCATCTCGATCGCCGCGACCTTCCCGTCCGCCCTGTGGTCCATCAAGAAGTCCGGCAACCTGGCCGGCGGCTGGATCGAGTTCGGGACGGTGATCCTGGTCGGCCTGATCATGGTCGGGCTCGTGGTCTTCGTGGAGCAGGCTCAGCGCCGCATCCCCGTCCAGTACGCGAAGCGGATGATCGGCCGCCGTTCCTACGGCGGTACGTCGACGTACATCCCGCTGAAGGTGAACCAGGCGGGTGTGATTCCCGTCATCTTCGCCTCGTCGCTGCTCTACATTCCGGCGCTGATCGCGCAGTTCGCCGGGGGCAACTCCGGGTGGAAGACCTGGGTTCAGCAGAACCTGGTGAAGGGCGACCACCCGATTTACATCACCTTGTACTTCTTGCTCATCGTGTTCTTCGCGTTCTTCTATGTGGCGATCTCCTTCAACCCCGAGGAAGTCGCCGACAACATGAAGAAGTATGGTGGCTTCATCCCGGGCATCCGGGCTGGCCGACCGACCGCTGAGTACCTCTCGTACGTGCTCAACCGGATCACCTGGCCGGGTTCGCTGTACTTGGGTCTGATCGCTCTTGTGCCGACGATGGCGTTGGTGGGCTTCGGGGCAAGCCAGAACTTCCCGTTCGGCGGGACCAGCATCCTGATCATCGTGGGTGTCGGTCTCGAGACGGTGAAGCAGATCGAGAGCCAGCTCCAGCAGCGCAATTACGAAGGGTTCCTCCGCTGATGCGAATCGTCCTCGTCGGGCCGCCGGGTGCCGGAAAGGGTACGCAGGCCACGCGCCTTGCCGAGCGCCTGCGCGTCCCGCACATCTCCACGGGCGACCTCTTCCGCGCCAACATCAGCCAGCAGACGGAGCTCGGGAAGCTCGCGAAGTCCTACATGGACGCCGGCAACCTCGTCCCCGACGAGGTCACCATCGCGATGGCGAAGGACCGCATGGAGCAGCCGGACGCCGAGAACGGTTTCCTGCTGGACGGTTTCCCGCGCAATGTCTCGCAGGCCGAGGCGCTGGACGAACTGCTGAACACCGAGAACATCAAGCTGGACGCGGTACTCGACCTCGAAGCCCCCGAGGACGAGGTCGTGAAGCGCATCGCCGGCCGTCGCATCTGCCGCAACGACTCGGCGCACGTCTTCCACGTGACGTACAAGAAGCCGGCCAAGGAAGGCGTCTGCGACGTCTGCGGCGGCGAGCTGTACCAGCGTGACGACGACACCGAGGAGACGGTGCGCACGCGGCTGGAGGTCTACCACACGCAGACCGAGCCGATCATCGACTACTACAAGTCCCAGGGCCTGGTCGTCACGATCTCGGCCATGGGTGAGGTGGACGAGGTCACCCAGCGCGCGCTCGGTGCGCTGAAGCGTGAGGACGACGGCCAGTAGCCGTCGGTCCGCAGCCGGCCGTGGCGCCCTGGGGGGCGTCACGGCCGTACTGTTGTGTTGGTAACCGGTTGACGTGAGTGACGGAGAGCGCAGGCCCCCCATGGTGCAGATCAAGACGCCCGAGCAGATCGCGAAGATGCGTGCGGCGGGTCTGGTCGTCGCCGCCATCCACAAGGCCACCCGCGAGGCGGCGGTGCCGGGCGCCACGACCAAGGACCTGGACGAGGTCGCGCGCAAGGTGCTCGCCGAGCACGGCGCCAAGCCGAACTTCCTCGGGTACGGGGGTTTCCCCGCGACGATCTGCACGTCCGTCAACGAGGTCGTCGTCCACGGCATCCCTTCGGATGATGTCGTGCTGAAGGACGGCGACATCATCTCCATCGACTGCGGCGCGATCGTCGACGGCTGGCACGGCGACGCCGCGTACACCGCGTTCGTGGGTTCCGGCCACGCCCCGGAGCTGGTCGAGCTGTCCCGGGTGACCGAAGAGTCGATGTGGGCGGGCATCGCCGCGATGAAGCTCGGCAACCGGCTCGTGGACATCTCCCGCGCGATCGAGACGTACATCCGCCGCCAGCCCAAGCCCGGCGGCGGCCGCTACGGGATCATCGAGGACTACGGCGGCCACGGCATCGGCACCGAGATGCACATGGACCCGCACCTGCTGAACTACGTCGAGAAGCGCCGCGGCAAGGGCCCCAAGCTGGTGCCCGGTTTCTGCCTGGCGATCGAGCCGATGGTGTCCCTCGGCACACCGAAGACCGAGGTCCTCTCCGACGACTGGACGGTCATCACGACCGACGGCACCTGGTCCTCCCACTGGGAGCACTCCGTCGCCCTGACGGAAGAGGGCCCCCTGGTCCTGACGTCCCCCGACGGCGGCAAGTCGAAGCTGGCCGAGTACGGCGTGACGGTGGCCCCGGACCCGCTGGGCTGAGCCGCGGCGGAGGATCGGGCGGGACTGCCGGGCCGAGTTCCGCCCCTCTTGCATGACGATCTCCCTCGTAGGGCAGACTTCCTCGTTTCGCCTTTTCGGGTGTGCTGACGTAGACTGACTCGTCGGCTCTGGTGCACCCGCATGTCCGCATGCTTACAAACGGTGCTCACCGGAGTCGATCAAGGTAGTCGATTCGAAGGGCGAAGCGTGGCCAAGAAGCAAGGTGCCATCGAGATCGAGGGCACTGTCGTCGAGTCTCTTCCGAACGCCATGTTCAAGGTCGAGCTCCAGAACGGCCACCAGGTCCTGGCACACATCAGCGGCAAGATGCGTATGCACTACATCCGCATCCTCCCTGACGACCGGGTCGTGGTGGAGCTGTCTCCGTACGACCTGACGCGTGGCCGGATCGTCTACCGGTACAAGTAGATCTTGCCCAAGCCCTGTGCCCTCTCTGAGCACGGGGTCGCCGGCAACTGACCCGGAGAACCTCACATCCCATGAAGGTCAAGCCGAGCGTCAAGAAGATCTGCGACAAGTGCAGGGTGATCCGCCGTCACGGCCGGGTCATGATCATCTGCGAGAACCCGCGCCACAAGCAGCGCCAGGGCTGATCGCACACGATCGCACCCTCTGCATCTGACATCGCAGAGTTTTCGCGCGACGCGAGCTGAATTTGTTCATACGCAGGACCCAGGCGGGGCTTCCTTCCGTCTGACACCCCCGGCTCGGAGGCCGGGGACCCAGTTCGTACCTGATACGGCGGCTGGGAACCGGTCCTGTGGAAGACCTCCGAAGATCACCAGGAGCCATTGAATGGCACGCGTTTCCGGTGTCGACATCCCGCGCGAAAAGCGCGTGGAGATCGCCCTGACCTACGTGTTCGGCATCGGCCGGACGCTCTCGAAGGAGACGCTGGCCGCGACCGGCGTCGACCCGAACACCCGTGTTCGGGACCTGACCGAAGAGCAGCTGGTCGCGATCCGCGAGTACGTCGACAACAACATCAAGACCGAGGGTGACCTCCGTCGCGAGATCCAGGCCGACATCCGCCGCAAGGTCGAGATCGGTACCTACCAGGGTCTCCGTCACCGTCGCGGTCTGCCCGTCCGCGGTCAGCGCACCAGCACCAACGCTCGTACCCGCAAGGGCCCGCGTCGCGCCATCGCCGGCAAGAAGAAGCCGGGCAAGAAGTAGTCCGCAGCGGACCTCTGTCCACGGTCTTCGCTGTAGGACCGACCACCTCCCGTAGGAGTTAGTAGATGCCCCCCAAGGGTCGTCAGGGCGCTGCCAAGAAGGTGCGCCGCAAGGAAAAGAAGAACGTCGCTCACGGCCACGCGCACATCAAGAGCACGTTCAACAACACGATCGTCTCCATCACGGACCCGTCGGGCAACGTGATCTCCTGGGCCTCCGCCGGCCACGTCGGCTTCAAGGGCTCCCGGAAGTCCACGCCGTTCGCCGCGCAGATGGCCGCCGAGTCGGCTGCCCGCCGCGCCCAGGAGCACGGCATGCGCAAGGTCGACGTGTTCGTGAAGGGCCCGGGTTCCGGTCGTGAGACCGCGATCCGCTCCCTGCAGGCCACGGGCCTCGAGGTCGGCTCCATCCAGGACGTCACCCCGACCCCGCACAACGGCTGCCGTCCGCCGAAGCGCCGTCGCGTCTGACCTCGCTTCGCAGGGCTTGTCGGGCGGTACGGCTCCTTCGCGTCGTGCCGCCCGTACCCTTGCATTACCCGCGCTTTTCACCGGGCGCGGTTTCCGTCGGGCGTCAAATAGCGGGCGTCCACGAGAGAAGGATCTGATCCACACATGCTGATCGCTCAGCGTCCCTCGTTGACCGAAGAGGTCGTCGACGAGTTCCGCTCCCGGTTCGTGATCGAGCCGCTGGAGCCGGGCTTCGGTTACACCCTCGGCAACTCCCTCCGCCGTACGCTCCTCTCCTCGATCCCGGGTGCCGCCGTCACCTCGATCCGGATCGACGGTGTCCTGCACGAGTTCACCACCGTGCCGGGCGTCAAGGAGGACGTCACCGACCTGATCCTCAACATCAAGCAGCTGGTCGTCTCCTCGGAGCACGACGAGCCGGTCGTGATGTACCTGCGCAAGCAGGGCCCGGGTCTGGTCACCGCCGCCGACATCGCGCCCCCGGCCGGTGTCGAGGTGCACAACCCCGACCTCGTCCTCGCCACGCTCAACGGCAAGGGCAAGCTGGAGATGGAGCTGACCGTCGAGCGCGGTCGCGGCTACGTCTCCGCCGTGCAGAACAAGCAGGCGGGCCAGGAGATCGGCCGTATCCCGGTCGACTCCATCTACTCGCCGGTGCTGAAGGTCACGTACAAGGTCGAGGCCACGCGTGTCGAGCAGCGCACCGACTTCGACAAGCTGATCGTCGACGTCGAGACCAAGCAGGCGATGCGTCCGCGTGACGCCATGGCCTCCGCCGGCAAGACCCTGGTCGAGCTGTTCGGTCTCGCCCGCGAGCTGAACATCGACGCCGAGGGCATCGACATGGGTCCGTCCCCGACGGACGCCGCGCTGGCCGCCGACCTGGCGCTGCCGATCGAGGAGCTGGAGCTCACCGTTCGGTCGTACAACTGCCTCAAGCGCGAGGGCATCCACTCTGTGGGTGAGCTCGTCGCCCGTTCCGAGGCCGACCTGCTGGACATCCGCAACTTCGGTGCGAAGTCCATCGACGAGGTCAAGGCGAAGCTGGCCGGCATGGGCCTGGCCCTGAAGGACAGCCCGCCCGGATTCGACCCCACGGCCGCCGCCGACGCCTTCGGCGCCGACGACGACGCGGACGCGGGTTTCGTGGAGACCGAGCAGTACTGATCGGTCGTTGCCGGTGAGCATCCGCTCATCGGGTTCCTGACCCCGGTACCTGACACGGCCGGGGCAGACACACAGGAGAAAAATCATGCCGAAGCCCGCCAAGGGTGCCCGTCTGGGCGGCAGCGCCGCGCACGAGAAGCTGCTCCTCGCGAACCTCGCGAAGAGCCTCTTCGAGCACGGCCGCATCACCACCACCGAGGCGAAGGCCCGCCGCCTGCGCCCGTACGCCGAGCGTCTGGTCACCAAGGCGAAGAAGGGCGACCTTCACAACCGCCGTCAGGTGCTCCAGGTGATCACGGACAAGAGCGTCGTCCACACGCTCTTCACCGAGATCGGCCCGCGCTACGAGAACCGCCCGGGTGGCTACACCCGCATCACCAAGATCGGTAACCGCCGTGGCGACAACGCGCCCATGGCTGTCATCGAGCTGGTCGAGGCGCTGACGGTGCAGCAGAACGCCGTGGGTGAGGCCGAGGCCGCGACGAAGCGCGCGGTCAAGGAGGCCGAGGAGGCCAAGGCCGAGTCGACCGAGGCCACCGAGGCCCCGGCCGAGCCCGCCGCGGAAGCGGCTGAGGAAGACGGCAAGGACGCCTGAGGCTCTGCCTGACGTCTTCAAGAGCGGGCCCGTTCCTTTCGAGGAGCGGGCCCGTTCTCGTGTTGCTGAGAGGATCTGTACGTGAGTGATGAAGCAGCGCCCGGTTACGTCCGTGTCCGCCTCGACCTGTCCTACGACGGCACCGACTTCTCCGGATGGGCCAAGCAGGCCGGTGGACGGCGCACCGTGCAGGGGGAGATCGAGGACGCGCTGCGGACCGTCACCCGCTCCCGGGAGACGTACGAGCTGACCGTCGCCGGCCGCACCGACGCCGGGGTGCACGCGCGCGGGCAGGTGGCGCACGTGGACCTGCCCGAGGACGTCTGGCGCGAACACCACGAGAAGCTGCTCAAGCGGCTCGCCGGGCGGCTGCCGAAGGACGTCCGCGTGTGGGCGCTGCGGCCGGCACCGAGCGGTTTCAACGCCCGGTTCTCCGCGGTCTGGCGGCGCTATGCCTACCGGGTGACGGACAACCCCGGTGGGGTCGACCCGCTGCTGCGCAACCACGTCCTGTGGCACGACTGGCCGCTCGACGTCGACGCCATGAACGAGGCCGCGCGGGGGCTGCTGGGGGAGCACGACTTCGCCGCGTACTGCAAGAAGCGGGAGGGCGCGACGACCATCCGCACCCTGCAGGAGCTGAGCCTTTCGCGGGGCGCCGACGGGATCATCACGGCCACCGTGCGGGCCGACGCCTTCTGCCACAACATGGTGCGGTCGCTGATCGGGGCGCTGCTGTTCGTGGGCGACGGGCACCGGGGGCCCGAGTGGCCGGCGAAGGTGCTGGCCGCGGGGGTGCGGGACTCCGCGGTGCATGTGGTGCGACCGCACGGGCTGACGCTGGAGGAGGTCGGGTATCCGGCGGATTCGCTGCTCGCGGAGCGGAGTCGGGAGGCCCGTAACAAGCGCAGCCTGCCCCTGCGGGGCGGCTGCTGCTAGGGACCCCGCGACGCCGGGATGATCCAAACGACAGGCCCTAGGGCCGTGCCGGGTTCTGTCGTCTGCCGGGTGCTACGCCGTCGTGGCTGGTCGCGCAGTTCCCCGCGCCCCTGAGCGCGGTACTCGTCCCGCGTGTTCCCTCGCGCAGGGCGTCGGGGGCGCCGACAAGCGCACGCTGTACGGGGCTATCTGCGCGCCGCAGGCGATGCGGACCCCCGCCGGGAGTTCGTTGCCCTCTTCGACGTGGGCGCCGTCGCCGATGACCGCCCCGGCCAGGGACGTATGGGGGCCCACGTGGGCGTGGCGGCCCACGGCCGAGGCGTGGACGATGGCGCCGGGGGCGATGTGGGCGCCGGTCATCACCACGCTGCCCTCCACGACCGCGCCCTCGTCGATCACCGCGCCGGGGGAGACGACCGTGCCGCCGCTGAGCAGCGCGGCGGGGTGGACGCGGGCGCCGGGCAGGACCAGGGCGTCACCGGGCGGGCCGGGCAGCGCGGGGGAGGTGACGCGGCCGCGGACCAGGTCGGCCGAGCCCTGGACGAAGGCGGCGGGCGTGCCGAGGTCGAGCCAGTAGGTGTCGTCCACCACGCCGCGCAGGTGGGCGTCGGCCGCCAGCAGGCCGGGGAACGTCTCGCGTTCCACGGAGACGACCCGGTCCGGCGGGATGCGGTCGATGACCGAGCGGGTGAAGACGTAGCAGCCGGCGTTGATCTGGTCGGTGATGATCTCTTCCGGGGTCTGCGGCTTCTCCAGGAACGCGGTGACGCGGCCGCCCTCGTCGGTCGGGACCAGGCCGAAGGCGCGCGGGTCGCCGACCCGCTTCAGCTGGAGGGTGACGTCCGCGCCGGTGACCCGGTGGTGGGCGCGCAGGGCGGCGATGTCGACGCCGGAGAGGATGTCGCCGTTGAGGACGAGCACCGGGTCGCGGGGCGCGCTGCGCAGGCGCCGGGCCGCGTTGCGGATGGCTCCGCCGGTGCCGAGGGCGCTCTCCTCGGTGACGTACTCCAGCTCCAGGCCCAGCCGCGCGCCGTTGCCGTACTCCGCCTCGAAGAGTTCCGCGAGGTAGGAGGTGGCGAGGATGACGCGGGTGACACCCGCGGCGGCGGCCCGCGCCAGCTGGTGCGTGAGGAACGGCACCCCGGCGACGGGCAGCAGCGGCTTGGGGATGTGGCTGGTCAGGGGGCGCAGCCGGGTGCCCTGACCCCCCACGAGCAGGATCGCTTCGGACATGATCCCCGATGCTGGCACGCGTGCCGGGGCCGGGAAACGGCTGCGCAGGAGCTGTCGGGTGAAGTTAACCTGCCCGACGCGTCCGGCGGGTCAGCCGTTCGCCGCCGCCGACGCCTGGGCCTCGCCGCGCCGCTTGATCTGGTTGAAGGCGAACAGGGCGAGGTCGTCACCGGCCGCGAAGGCCTTGGTGTCCTTCAGCGTGACGTTCTTGCCGCTGGTGAAGCCGGTGAGGGTGAAGTAGGCGTAGCGGCCGTAGGAGTTCGTGGTGGAGCGGCAGACCGCGCCGTCGCAGAACGGCTTGACGCCCTTGCCGGACAGCGGCTGCACCATGCCCGTCTTCGGGGAGCTGGCCTTGCGGGTGGCGAGGGCCTGCGCCTCGGTGTCGAAGACGGCGACACCGACCGTGACCGCGACGCCGCCCTGGGTGTAGGTGACGCGCAGCACGCGGGTGCAGCCGTTGGCGGCGAGGGCCTTGGGCAGCGTGCCCTTGGACGCCGTGGCGCAGTCCGTGGTGTCGGCGGTGGGGCCCTTCTTGTACACGGTCGAGCCCATGGTGAGCTGCGAGCCGGGGAAGAGGATGTCCGGCCCGAGCGGCGCGGTGTCCTTCTTCTTGTCGGAGACGAATTCCTTCGGGTCCAGCGGGGGCGGGGCGCTCGTCGGTGCGAACGACGGGGCCGTGGCCGTCTCGCCGGGGATGGACGCCGTCGGCGGCAGCGAGCTGGGGTCGCCGCCCGCCTGGTTGCTGCCGTTCGCCGAGGTCACGGCCAGGGCGACCGCGGCTCCGACCGCGAGGGTGGCCAGCGCGCCGCCGCCGATGAACAGCATCCGGCGCCGCTTGTTGCGCGCCTCGGACGCCTCGGCCAGTGCCGCCCAGTCCGGGGTCTCGCCGTCACCGCCGTCGCCGAACGGCTGCTGGGAGTTCGGTTTCCAGGGATCCCACTGGGGCTGCTGGGGTCCCCCCTGCCCATAGCTCATGGGGCGCATCTTAGACGGGGTGCCCGTGTGTCATGGCCCGTGCAGTGGGGAGCGGGGGGCGAGGGGGTACGCGGGGGGTCTGAGCGGGGCCGTTTTGACCCACTCCCTGTGCCCCGGTATTCTGCTTGTTCGTTGTGTATTGGCTTGCTCATTCTCACGGGACGGGCCCTTACACCGGTCCACCGGGCCGATGACCAGCGACCCCACGTACGCGGTATGCGTCGCCGCAGTGGGCCAAGGCTGTCGTGATCGTTTCGGTGACCTTGTCTAGGACCATTCACTCGAAGCGAAGGCTACGAACCGTGCGTACGTACAGCCCCAAGCCCGGCGATGTGACGCGCCAGTGGCACGTCATCGACGCTCAGGACGTTGTCCTGGGCCGTCTCGCCACCACCGCCGCCACCCTTCTGCGGGGCAAGCACAAGCCGATCTACGCGCCGCACGTCGACGCTGGTGACTTCGTCATCATCATCAACGCCGACAAGGTGCACCTGTCCGGCAACAAGCGGACCCAGAAGATGGCCTACCGCCACTCCGGCTACCCGGGTGGTCTGCGCTCCGTCCGTTACGACGAGCTGCTGGACAAGAACCCCGAGAAGGCCATCGAGAAGGCCGTCAAGGGCATGCTCCCCAAGAACACGCTGGGCCGTCAGATGCTCTCGAAGCTGAAGGTCTACAAGGGTGACCAGCACCCGCACGGCGCGCAGCAGCCGCAGCCGTACGAGATCACCCAGGTCGCGCAGTAAGTCCGGCCACCCCCTAAGACTGAAGAGAATCTGAGGAGAATCGTGGCCGAGACCACTGCCGAGCAGCCGATCGAAGAGATCGACATCGAGAGCTACACCACCGAGTCCGAGGTCCCCGTCGAGGGCGAGTACACCTCGGAGTCGCTGGCTTCCCGCTTCGGCGAGCCCCAGCCGGCCGCCGGCCTGGGCCGCCGCAAGAACGCCATCGCCCGCGTCCGGATCGTTCCGGGCACCGGCAAGTGGAAGATCAACGGTCGCACCCTCGAGGACTACTTCCCGAACAAGGTGCACCAGCAGGAAGTCAACGAGCCCTTCAAGGTGCTCGAGCTCGAGGGCCGTTACGACGTCATCGCCCGCATCGCGGGTGGCGGTGTCTCCGGTCAGGCCGGTGCCCTGCGCCTCGGTGTCGCCCGTGCCCTGAACGAGGCCGACGTCGACAACAACCGCGGCCCGCTGAAGAAGGCCGGCTTCCTCAAGCGCGACGACCGTGCGGTCGAGCGCAAGAAGGCCGGTCTGAAGAAGGCCCGCAAGGCCCCGCAGTACAGCAAGCGCTAAGCTTCGCTGCCTGCTCGTACGTATCCGGGCTTCCGTTTCGGTTGCCCACCGCGTACTCCGAACGCCCCGGCGGCACGCCAGTGTGCCGCCGGGGCGTTCGTTTATCACAGCCTTCGGGCGTATAACGGCACAAGACATTCAGCAGCTTGTGCGATTGCGTGCCCGGGCGGCGCAGTCCCGGGACACGAACGGCACGCGCAGGGGCCGCACCGGCGCGCCGCGCTTCGTAACTGACGCTTCCTCAGGAGGACACGTGGGACGACTCTTCGGCACGGACGGTGTGCGTGGCGTCGCCAACGCGGATCTGACCGCCGAGATGGCACTCGGCCTGTCCGTCGCGGCGGCACACGTACTCGCCGAGGCGGGCACCTTCGAGGGGCACCGGCCGACCGCGGTGGTCGGCCGTGACCCGCGCGCGTCCGGGGAGTTCCTGGAGGCGGCCGTCGTCGCGGGCCTCGCCAGCGCCGGCGTCGACGTGCTGCGCGTCGGTGTCCTGCCGACCCCCGCCGTCGCCTTCCTGACCGGCGCGCTCGGCGCCGACCTCGGTGTGATGCTGTCCGCCAGCCACAACGCCATGCCCGACAACGGCATCAAGTTCTTCGCCCGCGGCGGCCACAAACTCGCCGACGAGCTCGAGGACCGGATCGAGGCGGTGTACGACTCCCACCGCCACGGCGAGCCGTGGGACCGTCCGACCGGCGCCGGCGTGGGCCGCGTCCGCGACTACGAAGAGGGCTTCGACCGGTACGTCGACCACCTGATCGGCGTGCTGCCGAACCGGCTCGACGGGCTGAAGATCGTCCTGGACGAGGCGCACGGCGCAGCCGCGCGCGTCTCGCCCGAGGCGTTCACCCGCGCCGGTGCGGAGATCGTCACGATCGGTGCCGAACCGGACGGGCTCAACATCAACGACGGCTGCGGCTCCACCCACCTCGACCTGCTCAAGGCCGCGGTGCTCGAGCACGGCGCGCACTTCGGCATCGCCCACGACGGCGACGCCGACCGCTGCCTCGCCGTCGACCACACCGGTGGGGAGATCGACGGCGACCAGATCCTCGCCGTGCTGGCCCTCGCCATGCGGGAGCGGTCCGTGCTGCGCGCCGACACCGTCGTCGCCACCGTGATGTCCAACCTCGGCTTCAAGCTGGCGCTGGAGCGGGAGGGACTGAAGCTCGTCCAGACCGCGGTCGGCGACCGCTATGTGCTGGAGGAGATGAAGGAGCACGGGTACGCGCTCGGCGGCGAGCAGTCCGGGCACGTGATCATCCTCGACCACGCGACGACGGGTGACGGCACGCTGACGGGGCTGCTGCTGGCCGCCCGCGTCGCCGAGACCGGGCGGTCGCTGCGGGAGCTGGCTTCCGTGATGGAGCGGCTGCCGCAGGTTCTGATCAATGTGCGGGATGTCGACCGGACCCGTGTGGGGAGCTCGGCCGACCTTGCCGCGGCCGTCGCGGAGGCGGAGCGGGAGCTCGGTGAGACCGGGCGGGTGCTGCTGCGGCCCTCCGGGACCGAGCCGGTCGTTCGTGTGATGGTCGAGGCGGCCGACATCGAGCAGGCCCGGTCCGTGGGTGGGCGGCTGGCCGATGTCGTGAAGTCGGTGCTGGGGTAATTCCCCGGGTTCAGTCGGTGCGGGGGTAATTCCCCGGGTTCGGGGTGCGCGCCCCTCAGGGGCGGCTGCTCTGCCGTTCCTTCGTCAGTTCCCTCTGCCTGGCCCAGAAGTGCTTCTGGGCCAGGAGCGTGAGGGTGCCCGCCCGGACGATTCCCAGCAGGTTCAGCAGGAGCTGCTGGCTACAGGCGCCTCGGGTGCCGCTACAGCTTGCGCAGGCTCAGGCGCTGGACCTTGTGGTCCGGGCCCTTGCGGACGACGAGGGTGGCGCGGCCGCGGGTGGGGGCGATGTTCTCGACCAGGTTCGGCTTGTTGATCGTCCGCCACATGGTGCGGGCGTAGTCGAGGGCCTCGTCCTCGGACACCTGCGTGTACTTGCGGAAGTACGACGACGGGTCCTGGAAGGCCGTCTCGCGCAGCTTCCGGAAACGGCTGAGGTACCAGCGCTCGATGTCCTCGGTGCGCGCGTCGACGTACACGCTGAAGTCGAAGTAGTCGGCGAGGCCGACGCGGGTGCGGCCGTCGTTGCCGGGCAGAGCGGGCTGCAGGACGTTGAGGCCCTCGACGATGAGGATGTCGGGGCGGCGCACGACGAGCTTCTCGCCGGGGACGATGTCGTAGATCAGGTGGGAGTAGACGGGCGCGGTGACCTCGCCCTTGCCCGCCTTGATGTCGGCGACGAACCGGGTGAGCGCGCGGCGGTCGTACGACTCGGGGAAGCCCTTGCGCGACATCAGGCCGCGGGCCTGGAGCTCCTTGGTGGGCAGCAGGAAGCCGTCCGTCGTGACCAGCTCGACGCGGGGGTGCTCGGGCCAGCGCGAGAGGAGGGCCTGGAGGAGGCGGGCGACCGTGGACTTCCCCACGGCGACCGAGCCGGCGACGCCTATGACGAACGGGGTGCCGGACTGGGAGCCCTGCTCCCCGAGGAAGGTGTTCAGGGCTCCTCTGAGGCCGTCGGTGGCGCCGACGTAGAGATTGAGCAGCCGGGACAGCGGGAGGTAGATGTCCCGCACCTCGTCGAGGTCGATGACGTCACCGAGGCCGCGCAGCCGTTCGACCTCCTCCGCGCTCAGGGGCAGCGGAGTCTTGTCGCGCAGCGCGCTCCACTCGGCGCGGGTGAGATCGACGTAGGGAGTCGCCTCCGGACGGTTCCGGTGGGCGCTCCGGGGCATCGAGGAGACCGGAGAGATCACAGTCCATTGTTAACGGAGTTTGAACGGGGTGGGGGGTGTGCTGCGTCACGCCGTGCCCTCCAGGGCGCGCCGGGCGGCCGGCGTGACGCAGCGGTCGGCTAGTCCTCCTCGACGAGGTACCTGACGTTGTCCACGACGAATTCCCCGTAGTGCAGGGTGGTGCCGATGGCCTCCAGCCTGGCGTACTGGTCCGGGGAGAGCGCCGTCCTTGTGCTGGTCATGGCCCTCAGCAGGATCCGGAAAGCCAGGTCCGGCGTGCAGAGGCGCGCACAGTCGACCAGCGCCGCCTGCACCTCGTCGGGCAGGGACTGTGCTGCCTCGATCTCGGCCACGACCGCGTCGACGCAGGCCGCGCCGTCCTCGGTGTCCGCACCGGTGAGCGGCCGCGGGTGGGCTGTGTCGGACAGCCGGGCGTCACAAAGTTCGATGACGGTCCGTGTCCACTGCGCTCCATCCCCGATTTGCTCCCAGCTCGGCATGTAGTCCGTGCCGGCTTCCCACAGCACCTCAAGCGTCTCCGAGGGGAGGACGGAGAGAATCTGCACGTCACGGCGTACTGCCATGCTCAGCTCGTCGATCTCCCGCGCAAGGTGGTTCGCGACGATTTCGGCAGTTGTGTCCCCGTCGTGAGTCGCATCCTGGTGGAAGAAGCTCATCACCCACGACACGCCGAAGTCGAACTCTGTGAAACGTGGCACTGTCCCTCACCTCCTCTACTTGGGGAAGCACGTCTGCACGTAGTAGCCATACCTGTGCCCTGGGGCGCGTACGAGCTTGATGAAGAACTCGTTACCCACGTACTTCCACGTGCCGTCAGGGAAGTAGGCCTTGCCCAGGGAGTTTTTCGCACCGAACTTGCCTTCCCACGTCAGTTCCTGGGTGGGTCCACGCAGCCATCTGCGGATCCTGTTCGCGTTGTCGGCCAGCGCGTAGTCCACGACCTGCTGGGCCGTCTGCTCGTCGATGAACAAGCTGTTCGGGGTGACACGCCGCAGTTTCTCGGTCTTGGCCTCGGCCAGCTGCTTGGCCTCTTCCGGGCTCACATGACCGGCTGTGTGCTCGTCGAGCGTGTGGGCCTGCCCGGGGAACTTCTGGGCGTCGAGGACCAAGTCGTTGCAGTTGTGGACCAGGACCGGGCTGTCGCCCGCCACGGCGTAGAACGTGTGCAGGCCGGACACGGTCAGGTCGTACACGGTCCTGGGTGTGGCCTCGTGCCGGTCGAGCGTCGCGGTCACGGTGCGGACGGTGCCGTCCGGGCCTCGCAGGCCGTCGCCGTGGCGCAGGTCGGACGCCAGGGTCCAGCCGCGGCCGGTCACGAAGAACCTGTGTCCGGGGGTGCTGGTGAGGCGCCCGCCGTCGCTGAGAACGACGGAGATCAGGTCGGCGGCGGTGTGGTGGAAGGTGCGCGTGACCGGCTCGCCCTGGGCGACGCCGGTCGCCGGATCGGTGGCCAGCAGCAGGTCACCGGTGCGGATGTCGCGCAGTGCCCTGCGACTGCCGTCGGCCAGGAGCACCTGAGTGGTGCCCGGGAAGCTGTTGAGCTTGCAGGCGGTGCGTGCCTCCTCGTACACGTCCACCGAACGTTCGATGTCCGCCAGCGTCTCGGCGTCGATGTCCAGGGTCTTCAGCGCCTTCAGCGCGTCGGCGATCCCTTCGCCTGAGCGCAGCGCCGCGTCCACGCCCCGGATGGCGTCGGCGACCTTCGCGATCGGCCCGCCGAGCGGCAGCCAGGTGGCCGCCCAGGCGCAGTCGGTGGCGCTGCCGTCGTCCCCGCCGGTGAGGACGTGGTAGCAGCCGGTGAAGTCATCCTTGATCGACTTAGCCAGGCCGGTCCAGAGCTCCACGGTCACATCCCACGCGGAGATCTTGACCTTCTTGGTGAGGTTCTTGAACGGCACCGTCTTGAGGAAGACGGTGTCCTCGGGCGGGCAGCCGGCCTGGGTGGCGGGCACGTCTGGGTCGAGGCACAGGTAGTAGCTGACGATGGCGTCGAAGTGGACGTTGTAGACGAGGGTGTTGCAGTTGAAGTTGTGGCACTCGTTGGGGAGTTGTTCGGGGTCCCCGTTCTGCTTGATCTCGTCGATGACTGAGAAGACACCGCCGACGCCGGTCGTCGAGCCGTTCTTCACCTGCTGGTTGGCCTGCTCCCGCTCGGCGCTGTCGGCTGCGTCCTGTGCCTCCTTGGCGTACTTGTCGGCGTCCTTCGCCGCCTGTTCGGCCTCGGTGGCCGCCGCGTCCGCGCGGGTGGCGGCGGCGCGGGCGTCCTTGGCGTCCTGTTCGGCCTGAGCGGCCGCGGAGCGGGCGGCAGCCGCGTCGAGTTCGGCCGCGTCCGCCGAACCGCGGGCGTCCTTGGCATAGCCCTCGGCGTTGCCGGCCGCGGTGTCGGCGGCTGCGGCGTCGTCGCCTGCCTGCTTGTCGTATGCGACGGTGCGGGTCAGTGACTGCGCTGCCTTGGAAGCGGCCGTGGCCGCGTCGGCCGCGTAGCCAAGGGCCTCCTTGGCGTAGCCGCGGGCGTCGGCGGCGTACCGGGCGGCGTTGGCCGCGTGCTGGTAGGCCTCCTTGGCGTCACCGCCGGCCTGGTCGGCGAGGTTCTTGGCCGCGTCGGCCTCGGCCGCGGCGTTCTTGGCGTGGGCGTCGGCGACGGCCTTCTGCTGATCGGCGATGGACTTCGAAGCCTGCCCCGTCAGTACGACCAGGCCGGCGGCGGAGTCGGTGTCGGCGTACGGCGCCCCGAGCTGGACCGCGTCGTTGGCGGGGGCGGCGACCTTCTCGGCCGCGTGGCCCGCGTCGACGGCGGCCTGTGCGGTGGTGTGCGCGAAGCCCGCGGCCTTCGCCGAGGCGGCGAGCGCCTTCGCGGCCTCGCCGGCGGCGGCGTCCGCCTGTGCCTTGGCGTCCTTGGCGTGCTGCTCGGCCTCGTCGGCTTCCTTGACCGCCGTCCTGGCTTCGGCGGCGGCGTCCTGGGAGGCCTTGATGGCGTCGGCCGCGGCGCTGGTTGCCGTCCTCACCGCAGCGTCGGCCTTCAGCTTGTCGGCCTGGGCGGCGTTCGCGTCGGCGCGCGCTCGCTTGGCGGCCGCCTCGGCGCGGGTGGCGGCCGCGTCGGCTTCGGCGGCGGCCCGGGTGGCGGCGTCAGCCTCCGAGCGGGCGTTGGCCGCCGCGATCTCGGCGTCGTCGGCGGCCTTGTCGGCCTGGTCGGCGGCGGCTCGGGCGTCGCCGGCCGCGTCGCTGGAGGCGACCTTGTCGGCGTAGGCGTCCTTGGCGTCGGCTTTGGCGCGGGCCGCGTCGGCCGTCTGCTCGGCGTCCCAGGCATCGTCCCGCTTCGCCTTCGCGTTGTCCCGGGCCTTGACCGCTTCGCCGCGCTTGCTCTGGGCGGTCTTCTCAGCGGCCTCCGCCCTGTCCTTGGCGTTCTTGGCGTTCGTGGCCTCGGCCTCGGCGTTCGTGCGGTGCTGGGCGGCCTCGGCCTGCTTGGCCGCCGCGGCGTCCTTCTCCGTCAAGGCGGTCTTCGCCTCGGCCTCCGCCGCGAGTCGTTTGGCGTGCGCGTCGGCGGCGGCCGCCCTGGCGTCGCCTTCGGCCTTCAGCGACTCGGCAAGCTTGGCTTCGGCGGTTTCCTTGTCCTTCTTGGCGTTGTCCCGGTGCAGCTTCGCCGCGTCGGCCGCGGCCTTGGCCTGCAGTTCGGCCGTCTTCGCGGCCTCCTTGCGGAACTCCGCCTTCGCCTGGGCGGCCTGCGCCAGGGCGCGCTGTGCGATGGTCGAGCTGTCGCCGGCGGAGGCACGCGTGGCCGCCTCGGCGGTCTCACCGGCCTTCTCCAAGGCCTGCAGCGCGGCGACGGCACCCTTCGTGACCTGTGCCTTCTGCTGCCCGACCAGCAGGCCGCGCCCCCGGGGCGCACCGTTCTTGTCGGCGATGCCGTAAGCCGCCTGGAGGGCGGTGTCGGAGTCGGTGCCGGCCTTCTGCGCGGCGGCGAGCTGCGTCTTGAGCACGCTGAGCTGCTTCTTCGCGCCCGCTTGTGCGCCGGCGAGCCCGGCCTTGGCCTTGTCGAACTGGGCCTTGTCCGGATAGGAGAGCGTGCCCGTGCCGTTGTGCCCCTTGGGGACGAGCCGGAACTTCTGCGGATCAGTGCCGTTGCAGCTCCACAGCCAGGAGTCCCGGCCGTTGTCGAACGTGTGCAGGTCCAGGCACTTGTCCGTGGCGGCGTTGCGCAGCTCACCGGCCGCGCGGACGTCGAACTGCCACTGCTGCTGCTTGCTTCCGTTGCACGACCTGATCTGGATCTTGGTGCCGTTGGCGCTGTTGCCGCTCTGCACCTCTAGGCATTTGCGCGCGTGCACGTTGTACAGGGCGTAGCCGCCGTCGTAGGAGCCCCAGAGCTGCCAGTCCTGCGCAGCGCTCTTGTTGCAGGTGTAGATCTGTACCGGTGTTCCGTCGGCCGTCCCGGCGTTCTGCACGTCGAGGCACTTGCCCTTCGCGGCCTCGACCTGGATCACCATGGAGGCGTCGCCGATCCAGCCGATGCCGCCCGGGCTCCAGTAGTCCTGCCAGCGGGTGACATGGTCGGCGACCCAGGAGTGGCCCAGCATGTCGCTCAGGGCTTTCGCGCCCTTCGCCAGCGCGTCAACGGCGCTCTTGTTCGCGGTGACGATCTGGTTGCGCTGGGCGGACTGGGAAGAGATCTCCTGCTGCCACTCGCCGGCTGCAGTGGACGTGATGTCGCCGAGCACCTGCTGCGGGTCGAGCGGGTCACGCCACGCGCAGCTCGCGAACCGCGTCTTCATATCCTCCACCGCGATGCGGAACTCCGGGGTGCCCGGCTGCGGGGCGCTGCTCGGGAAACCTCCGGCGGAGAGGAAGATGCGGGCGTCGTCGGCGCCCGGGTGCTCGTGCATCCACGCAAAGGCGTGGCTGTTGGTGACGTATTTGTTCCACTCTCCGCTCGCTGGGTCGGGCGCGGTGGTGTAGCGGGTGCCGGCCACCTCGTCGACGGCCTTGAGCGTCCCGGCGTCGGTCGGCGGGGTGGACTCGTCGTAGAAGTCGGAGTCGTTCTGCCAGAACCGGTCGGCCACCCATGTGCTCAGACCCGTTTGGTGGTAGAAGCTCTGCCGACCGTCCGGCGGCCAGTGGAAGCCGGTGACTGTGAATCCTCCGGGCGTCTCCAAGCCGTCGAG
Source organism: Streptomyces sp. NPDC104814 (assembly GCF_055583185.1). NCBI lineage: Bacteria > Bacillati > Actinomycetota > Actinomycetes > Kitasatosporales > Streptomycetaceae > Streptomyces > Streptomyces sp. NPDC104814. The sequence continues at coordinate 283,778 of NZ_JBVJOL010000005.1, forward strand.
GGGCTTGGCCCAGGACTGGCGGAGAGCGTCTAGATCATTCAGTTCCTTGTCCGCCGCGTCCCGGTCCTTCTGGTACGCGACGGCAAGTGGCGTCTGCTGCCAATGCGCACGGTCGGCCAGGACGTGAAGTTTGTCGGCCGACTGGTTGAGGCCGTCCTGCGCGGTCGCGGCCATTGTCGGACCGCCACGGCGCAATACGTCGGACATCAGGCACTGGTCCTGCCGCAACTGCTCGGCGGCTGTGTCCACGTACCAGTCCTCGCTGTCGCCCACGGGGGCGGTCGCCGGATGGGTCGCGCCTGGCTGCACGCCCAGGCCGGCCAGAACGGCCAGCGCGGCGACGGCTGTGACGGCAGACGTGAGCCTGCCGGTTCTCTGTTTCCCGCGCAGGCGGGACCATGGTCTGGGGTGCACGAAGCGTCCCTTGTCTGTTCATGGGGGGTAGAAGCCGGGGAAACGGCCGTGGAACAGGTGGGTGTGAGGCGGTCCTGAGACGGCGCTTCAGAAACGGCCCGAGCCGTGGGAGCCGACATGCACGAGCGATCGGTACGACGGCATGGCGGTGCAACCCCTCCCCGCGAGCGACGGTGTTCCCCCGGTCGCTGATCGATGAGCGCGGACTCGGACTGGTCATGGTCCGGTCATGCGCGCCGACACCTTAAGCGTGGAAACACGGAGGTGAACAGGGCTTTCCGTAGGGGTGCAGCGCCGTGGCCGAGAATGCGAGTCCCCTTCGGTGCCGGGCGACCGTGGTTCGGAAGAGCTCCAAGTCCCGGGCGGGGCAGGGGCTTTATGTGGCTGCGCCGTGTGTGAAGTGTGTGTGATGTGTGTCCGGCGACGCATGGGCGAGAGCTCGGAAATGGCCGGAAGCCTCTATGGCTGTTGTGTGTTGCCGTGCGGGCACTGATCACGTGGGTGTCACGGTCGGGTCGCGAATGGATGTTCGGTGGATCATCTGTGGGTCTGCTGTGTGTAATGTCCACGTAAAACGCTGTGCTGTGCAGAAGAGAGAGCAGTTTTCGTGAGTCTCACCACCGTTCGCCGGGCCGGTCTCGCCGCCTCGGCCGCCGCGCTCGCGCTCCTCGTCTCCGCCTGTGGCTCCGACAACGGGGACAAGGCGGGCGACGGCAAGACCGCGCAGGCCGACAAGACGGCGTCCGCCGCGCCGGCTGCGGCGAAGCCGCTGAGCGCCGCCGAGCTGGAGAAAGCCGCGCTGACCCAGGCGGACGTCAAGAGCGGCAAGCTCTTCGCCAAGGTGCCGCTCCAGGACGACATCGCACAGGCCAAGGTGAAGACCGACAAGCCGGAGTGCGCCCCGCTGGGCCGCCTCCAGGCCGGGACGTACGACGGTCAGCCCGCCGCCGCCGTCAAGCGCAGCTGGCTCGCCGACCAGAAGAAGCGCGACCCGAAGGCCGGCCTGGAGGAGTCCCTGGTCGCCGGGATCGACCGGGACAAGATCATCGTGACGCTGGCCACGTACGCCGACGGCGGCGCGGAGAAGACGTTCGCCGGGCTGAAGACCGCCGCGACGACCTGCGCGGGCGGCTACTCGTGGACCGTCGGCAGCGACACCACCAAGGTCGGCAAGGTCACCCCGACCGCCGCCCCCGAGGGTGCCGACGAGGCCCTCGCCCTGACCCTGCTGGTGGACGCGGACGAGGGTGTGAAGGCCCCCGCGAAGGCCGTGATCGTGCGCAAGGGCGCCACCCTCGCCTACTTCTCCGGGTACAACATGGCCTCCGCGGCCACCGGCAAGGACTGGGACTTCCCGGCCGAGCTCGTCCAGGCGCAGCTCGCCAAGCTCGGCTGAGGCGTCGCCGGCGGTCACGGAATTCCCGGCGGGCGGCGACGGCCCGGTGGGCATTCCGTGACCGGCGCGTGAGCGGTGCGTGCCGGTGCTGTGTGGGGTCCCCGGACGTGAGGCGCCCGGCCGTCCTCCGTACTGTGCGGGATGGAACGCTGCCACGGGGGAGGTACAGCGAATCGACAGTGACGACGGAACGGTGAACGGATGAGCCAGGCGGACAGCACGCGACTTCTCGAAGCGCCTGCGGGCGGAAGAGGAGACAACGGGCCGACCGCACCCGCCGTGCCCTCGCCCCCGGGCGCGCCCGCGGCGGAGACACGCCCCCGCGGGCAGCGGCTGGCCGCGCTCGACGGACTGCGGTTCGTGGCGGCCCTGGCGGTCGTGCTGTTCCACTTCGTCGGCCAGAAGCCGTCGACGGTGAAGCACATCTGGGGCCGCCCCTACCAGGACCTGTTCCCCGAGGCGCACGCCTACTTCGCCTACGGCCGGCTCGGCGTCGACCTGTTCTTCCTCATCAGCGGCTTCGTCATCTGCATGAGCGCCTGGGGCCGCAGCCCCCGCGACTTCTTCATCTCGCGGGTGACCCGGCTGTACCCGATGTACTGGATCTCGGTCGTCGTGGCCGCGTCCGTGATCTTCCTCTTCGACACGCCGTTCGGGCACCCGAACCCACGGGTCGTCTTCGCCAACCTCACCATGCTCCAGCAGCCGCTCGGCGTGAAGGACCTGGACTCGGTCTACTGGACCCTCTGGCCCGAGCTGTGCTTCTACCTGACGTTCGCGGTCGTGGTGTGGAAGGGCCTGACCTACCAGCGGGTGGTCGTCTTCTGCGGGCTGTGGACCGTCGGCGCGGTCCTGGCGCCCTCCGCCGACATCCCGCTGCTCACCCTGCTGGTCAACCCGCCGTCCGCGCCGTACTTCATCGCGGGCATGGCGTTCTACCTGATGCACCGGTTCCGCTCGACGCCGCTGCTGTGGGGGATCGTCGTGATGTCCTGGCTGCTCGCGCTGCACTTCCTGCTGGCCCCCGACGGCGGCCGCAACAACTGGGACGTCTGGTCGCCGTGGCGGGGCTCGCTGATCCTGGCGGTCACGGTGTTCTTCGCGCTGATCGCCGCCATCGCGCTCGGCTGGACCAGCCGGATCCGCTGGCGCTGGCTGACCGTCGCCGGGACGATGACCTTCCCGCTGTACCTGCTGCACGACGTCATCGGCATGACCGTCGTCCACCACTTCGCCGGCCGGGTCGCCCCCTGGACGCTGGTCGCCGTCACGGTCGGCGCCCTCGTGCTGCTGTCCTACCTGGCCCACCGCTTCGTCGAACGCCCCCTCGCCACGCGCATGCGGCGCTGGCTGAAGTCGGCGAGCTTCGGGCTCCAGGCGCCGGCTCCGCGCCGCTGAGTCGCCCGCGGGGCGTTCGTATCCCCGTGGGAATTTCCGAATTCGGGCACACAGTGGGGGGTTCGCGCCCGCTTCGGATCGTAGGCTGCGGTGCCATGTGCGGAATCGTGGGATACGTGGGGGCGCAGTCGGCGCTCGATGTGGTCATGGCCGGGCTCAAGCGGCTGGAGTACCGCGGGTACGACTCGGCGGGCGTCGCCGTGCTCGCCGACGGCGGCCTGGCCGCCGCCAAGAAGGCCGGCAAGCTCGTCAACCTCGAGAAGGAACTGCTGGAACGCCCGCTCCCGGCCGGCACGACCGGTATCGGGCACACCCGCTGGGCCACGCACGGCGGCCCGACGGACGCCAACGCCCACCCGCACCTGGACAACGCGGGCCGGGTCGCCGTCGTCCACAACGGCATCATCGAGAACTTCGCGGTGCTGCGGGCCGAGCTGGCCGAACGCGGGCACGACCTGGCCTCGGAGACCGACACCGAGGTCGTCGCGCACCTGCTGGCCGAGGAGTTCTCCTCCTGCGCCGACCTCGCGGAGGCCATGCGGCTGGTGTGCCGGCGGCTGGAGGGCGCCTTCACGCTGGTCGCCGTGCACGCGGACGAGCCGGACGTCGTCGTCGGCGCGCGGCGCAACTCCCCGCTGGTGGTGGGCGTCGGCGAGGGCGAGGCGTTCCTCGCCTCCGACGTCGCCGCGTTCATCGCGCACACGCGCTCCGCGATCGAGCTGGGCCAGGACCAGGTCGTCGAACTGCGCCGGGACGGGGTGAGCGTCACCGGCTTCGACGGCAGCCCGGCCGAGGTCCGCTCCTACCACGTCGACTGGGACGCCTCCGCCGCCGAGAAGGGCGGCTACGACTACTTCATGCTCAAGGAGATCGCCGAGCAGCCGAAGGCCGTCGCCGACACGCTGCTGGGCCGAATCGACGGCTCCGGTTCGCTGACCCTCGACGAGGTCCGCATCACGCCCTCCGAACTGCGCGAGGTCGACAAGGTCGTCATCATCGCCTGCGGTACGGCCTTCCACTCCGGCCTGATCGCCAAGTACGCCATCGAGCACTGGACGCGGATCCCGTGCGAGGTGGAGCTGGCGAGCGAGTTCCGCTACCGGGACCCGATCCTGGACGCCCAGACGCTGGTGATCGCGATCTCCCAGTCCGGCGAGACCATGGACACGCTGATGGCGCTGCGGCACGCCCGCGAGCAGGGCTCCAAGGTGCTCGCCATCTGCAACACCAACGGCTCGACGATCCCGCGCGAGTCGGACGCGGTGCTGTACACGCACGCGGGGCCGGAGGTCGCGGTCGCCTCCACCAAGGCGTTTTTGACGCAGCTCGTCGCGTGCTACCTCGTGGCCCTGTATCTGGGCCAGGTCCGGGGCACCAAGTGGGGCGACGAGATCCGCGCGGTCATCCGTGACCTCGCGAAGATCTCGGGCGAGGTCGAGCGGGTCCTGGAGACGATGGAGCCGGTACGGGAGCTGGCGCGCTCGCTGGCCGCCAAGAACACCGTGCTCTTCCTCGGCCGGCACGTGGGCTACCCGGTCGCGCTGGAAGGCGCGTTGAAGCTGAAGGAGCTGGCGTACATGCACGCCGAGGGCTTCGCGGCGGGCGAGCTGAAGCACGGGCCGATCGCGCTGATCGAGGAGGACCTGCCCGTCGTCGTGGTCGTGCCCTCCCCGCGCGGTCGGTCGGTCCTCCACGACAAGATCGTCTCCAACATCCAGGAGATCCGCGCGCGAGGTGCCCGCACGATCGTGATCGCGGAGGAAGGCGACGAGGCGGTCGTCCCGTACGCCGACCACCTCATCCGCATCCCGGCCACTCCGACGCTGCTCCAGCCGCTGGTCGCGACGGTCCCGCTCCAGGTCTTCGCCTGCGAACTGGCGACCGCCCGCGGCAACGAGGTGGATCAGCCGCGCAACCTGGCGAAGTCGGTGACGGTGGAGTAGGGGCCGCACTTCAGCGCGTCCACGAAGAGGGGAAAGGCTCCGGCCGGGACGGTGAGGACGGCTCCGGCCCGGGTCTTGGAGTCGCGGATGGCTATGTGGGGGTGGCGGGGGGCCACTTCGACGCAGTCATTGCCTTCACCGCCGCCGGAGTAAGCACGGCACCCGCCGCCGTAGGGTGCACCGCATGAGCATTATCGGGGTCGGGATCGACGTGGCCGAGATCGAGCGGTTCGCGGCGTCGCTGGAGCGTACGCCCGGGCTGGCCAAGCGGCTGTTCCTGGAAGGTGAGTTGCTGCTGCCGAGCGGGGAGCGGCGCGGTGTCGCCTCGCTCGCCGCGCGTTTCGCCGCGAAGGAGGCGCTGGCCAAGGCTCTCGGGGCGCCGCCCGGGCTGCACTGGACCGACGCGGAGGTGTGCGTCGAGGACAGCGGCCGGCCCCTGCTGCGGGTGACGGGAACGGTCGCGGCGCGGGCGGCCGAACTGGGCGTACGGTCCTGGCACGTGTCGCTCAGCCATGACGCCGGCATCGCGTCGGCGGTGGTGATCGCGGAGGGCTGAGGCAGGCCGGGACCCCTGCGGGGCGCGTTGGCCGTGCTCGTCGCGCCGTTTCCGGGGCAGACTCGGGTGCATGCGTACCGCGTACAGCGTTGAGACGGTCAGGGGAGCCGAGCGGGAGCTCATGGCGCGGCTGCCGGAGGGGGCCCTCATGCAGCGGGCCGCCGCCGGACTCGCCGCCGCCTGCGCAGAGGCGCTCGGGCGGGTCTACGGCAGCCGGGTCGTGCTGCTCGTCGGCAGCGGGGACAACGGAGGTGACGCCCTGTACGCCGGGGCGCGGCTCGCCCGGCGGGGCGCCGGAGTCACCGCCGTGCTCCTCAGCTCCGAGCGGGCGCACGCCGGAGGACTCGCGGCGCTGCGCCGGGCCGGCGGCCGCGTCACCGGCACGGACCGTGCCGAGGAGCTGATCGAGCGGGCCGACCTCGTCCTGGACGGCATCGTCGGGATCGGCGGGAAGGGCGGATTGCGGCCCGAGGCGGTGCCCCTGGCGGACGCGGCGGCGCGGTCGCGGGCCGGTGTCGTAGCCGTGGACCTGCCGAGCGGGGTCGACGCGGACACGGGCGAGGTGCGGGGAGCCGCCGTACGGGCCGATCTGACCGTCACCTTCGGCACGCACAAGCCGGGGCTGCTGATCGACCCGGCGCGGGAGTACGCCGGCAGCGTGCGGCTCGTGGACATCGGGCTGACGCTGCCCGAGCCGGCCGCACTGGAGGCGCTGCAGCACGCGGACGTGGCCCGGCTGCTGCCGGTGCCGGGCGCGGAGAGCGACAAGTACCGGCGCGGAGTCGTCGGCATCGCCGCCGGGTCCGCGCGCTACCCCGGGGCCGCGGTGCTCGCCGTGTCCGGGGCGCTGCGGGGCGGCGCGGGGGCCGTGCGCTACGTCGGCCCCGCGGGCGGCGCGGTCGTCGCCCGCTTCCCCGAGACGCTCGTCTCCGACCAGGGACCCCGCAAGGCCGGACGCGTGCAGGCGTGGGTGGTCGGGCCGGGCGCCGGGGACGACGCGGAGACCGTGGCCGAGGTGGTGGAGAGCGACGTACCCGTGCTGATCGACGCGGACGGACTGCGGCTCGCCGACCGCGAGGCGGTACGCGCGCGTACGGCGCCGACGCTGATGACGCCGCACGCCGGGGAGGCCGCGGCGCTGCTCGGTGTCGCCCGCGAGGAGGTCGAGGAGGCGCGCCTCGTGGCGGTAAGGGAGCTGGCGGAGCGGTACCGGGCGACCGTGCTGCTGAAGGGGTCCACCACGCTCGTCGCCGACCCGGGGCGCGAGGCGGCGGTACGGGTGAACGCGACGGGGACGCCGTGGCTGGCGACCGCGGGCAGCGGAGACGTGCTGTCGGGGCTGACCGGGTCGCTGCTGGCGTCGGGGCTTTCCGCGCGGGACGCGGGGAGCGTGGGGGCGTATCTGCACGGGCTCGCGGGCCGGTTCGCCGCCCGGGGCGTACCGGTGGGGGCGCATGACGTGGCGTCGGCGATTCCGTCGGCCTGGCGGGACGTCCTGGACGGCGGCTGAGCAGAGGGTGCCGGGGCGCGGCCGGCCGTGACGCGGTGCGGCCGTGGCAGCGCTGTCGTAGCCCTCTGAGACACTGGGGGCGCGATGACTGAGACAGCGACCTCGCGGACCGCGACACTGCGGGCCCGCGCCGAGATCGACCTGGCCGCCCTGCGGGCCAACGTGCGCGCGCTGCGCGAGAAGGCCCCGGGCGCCGCCTTCATGGCCGTGGTCAAGGCCGACGGGTACGGCCACGGCGCGATCCCGTGCGCCCGCGCGGCCGTCGCGGCCGGCGCCACCTGGATCGGTACGGCCACGCCCGAGGAGGCGCTCGCCGTACGCGCCCCGCAGTCCGGGATCGCGGCGGACGTCCGCGTGATGTGCTGGCTGTGGACGCCGGGCGGGCCGTGGCGTGAGGCCGTCGAGGCCGGCATCGACATCTCGGTCAGCGGTATGTGGGCCCTGCGCGAGCTGACCGACGCCGCGCGCACCGCCACCCGCCCCGCGCTGGTGCAGCTCAAGGCCGACACCGGCCTCGGCCGCAACGGCTGCCAGCCCGCCGACTGGCCCGAACTGGTCGGCGCCGCACTGGCCGCCGAGCGCGAGGGCCTGCTGCGCGTCACCGGCCTGTGGTCGCACTTCGCCTGCGCCGACGAGCCCGGGCACCCCTCCATCGCCGCCCAGCTCACCCGCTTCCGGGAGATGACGGCGTACGCCGAGGCGCAGGGCGTACGCCCCGAGGTGCGGCACATCGCCAACTCCCCGGCGATGCTCACCCTTCCCGAGACCCATTTCGACCTGGTCCGCCCCGGTATCGCCATGTACGGCGTCTCGCCCAGCCCCGAACTCGGCACCCCCGCCGACCTCGGACTGCGCCCGGTGATGACCGTGGCCGCCTCGCTGGCCCTGGTGAAGCAGGTGCCGGGCGGGCACGGCGTCAGCTACGGGCACCACTACGTCACCCCCGGCGAGACCACCCTCGGTCTCGTCCCGCTCGGCTACGGCGACGGCATCCCGCGGCACGCCTCCGGCGCCGGACCGGTGCTGGTGGACGGCAAGTGGCGTACCGCCGCCGGGCGGATCGCGATGGACCAGTTCGTCGTCGACCTCGGTGGCGACACGCCCGAGCCGGGCACCGAGGCGGTCCTGTTCGGACCGGGCGACCGCGGCGAGCCGACCGCCGAGGACTGGGCGCAGGCCGCCGGCACCATCGCCTACGAGATCGTGACCCGCATCTCATCGCGCGTTCCCCGCGTCTATGTGAACGAGGAGCCGGCCGGGCAACCCGGCGACGAGTGACCAGCAGCAGCCCGGTGAAGAGGAGCGGTACGTGAGCGAGAGCCCTGTGGAGTCCGCCGTCTCGGCCGCCGCGGCCGTGGCGGACTCGGCCGGCTGGCGCCGGGCCACCGGCATCGCGGGCGCCGCGATAGGCGTGCTCGCCGCGGGCGCGGCCGCCGGCGTCGCCATAGAGCGCATGACCGTCGGACGCGGCATGCGCGCGAAGGCCCGGCTCGCACTCGACTCCGCCGGCCCCTACGGCGCGCTGCGCGGCACCCCCGGCAAGGCGTACGCCGACGACGGCACCGAGCTGTACTACGAGGTCGACGACGTCGAGCCGGAGGGCGGCTCGGCTCCCCGGCGCCGGCGGCTGTTCGGCCGTAAGACGCCGGCGCCCGTCACCGTCGTCTTCAGCCACGGCTACTGCCTGAACCAGGACTCCTGGCACTTCCAGCGGGCCGCGCTGCGCGGTGTCGTACGGACGGTGCACTGGGACCAGCGCAGCCACGGCCGTTCGGGACGCGGGGTGGCGCAGACCCAGGACGACACGGCCCTCACCATCGACCAGCTCGGGCAGGACCTCAAGGCGGTCCTCGACGCGGCCGTGCCCGAGGGGCCGATCGTGCTCGTCGGGCACTCCATGGGCGGCATGACCGTGATGGCGCTGGCCGCGCAGTATCCGGAGCTGATCCGGGAACGGGTCGTCGCCACCGCCTTCGTGGGGACCTCGTCCGGGCGGCTCGGCGAGGTCAACTTCGGGCTTCCGGTGGCCGGCGTCAACGCGGTGCGGCGGGTGCTGCCCGGGGTGCTGAAGGCGCTGGGGCAGCGGGCCGAGCTGGTGGAGAAGGGGCGGCGGGCGACCGCCGACCTGTTCGCCGGGATCATCAAGCGGTACTCGTTCGCCTCCCGGGACGTCGACCCGGCGATCGCCCGGTTCGCCGAGCGGATGATCGAGGGCACACCGATCGACGTCGTCGCCGAGTTCTACCCGGCGTTCACCGACCACGACAAGACCGAGGCCCTCGCCTGCTTCCGGGACATGCCCGTGCTGGTCCTCGCCGGGGTGGACGACCTGGTCACGCCCAGCGAGCACAGCGAGGCGATCGCCGATCTGCTGCCGGATGCCGAGCTGGTGCTGGTGCCGGACGCCGGGCATCTGGTGATGCTGGAACACCCGGAAGTGGTCACCGACCGCCTCGCCGACCTCCTCACCCGTGCGGGTGCCGTGCCGGCAGCGGCTACCGTGAAGGGCTATGGAAGCACCAGCAGCACCGCACAACCCGGCTGAGGACGAGTTCTCCGCGCGGCTCACCGTCACCTCCCCCGAGCAGATGCGCGAGCTCGGACGCCGGCTCGCCAAGCAGCTGCGCGCCGGTGACCTCGTGATGCTCTCCGGGGAGCTGGGCGCGGGCAAGACCACTCTGACGCGCGGCCTCGGCGAGGGGCTCGGCGTGCGGGGTGCCGTCACCTCGCCGACGTTCGTGATCGCCCGCGTCCACCCGTCCCTGGGGGACGGCCCGCCGCTGGTCCACGTCGACGCCTACCGGCTGTCGGGCGGCCTGGACGAGATGGAGGACCTCGACCTGGACGTCTCGCTGACCGACTCGGTGATCGTCGTGGAGTGGGGCGAGGGCAAGGTCGAGGAGCTGACCGAGGACCGGCTCCAGGTCGTCATCCACCGGGCCGTCGGCGACACGACGGACGAGGTCCGCCATGTGACGCTCACCGGTGTGGGGGAGCGCTGGACGGGCGCCGACCTGAGCGCGCTGGCGGCCTGAGCGGCGCCTCGTACGTTCCGACACAGTGTCGGGAAGATGTTGCGTCCGAGGTCGGGGGCGTGGTCACATGGTAGCCGGATCGTAGTTAGGGCTACCTAACTGTGCTCGCCCCCGACCTTCAGGAGGCGTCCCATGCCCGCTGCCGACACCCCGAAGCCGCAGCCCCGCCCCGCCGTGCGCCCCGGACTGTCCATGCGCGACCTACTGGCCTCCTGCGCAGCGGCAGCGGCAGTCTCCCGCCCCCCACGCGAACCGGACCCGGTCCACGACACCGCCACCGGTCAGCACCGCCCGGCGGCGTAGGGCCTCCGGCCGGGGCGCGAGGCCTCCGGTCGGCGCGGGAAGCCTCCGGCCGGGGTGGAGAGCCTCCGGCCGGGGCGAGGTCTCCGACCGGCGCGGCAAGTCGACGTCCTCGGACCGACGCCCCGGTCCGACGTCCTCGGGTCGGTGGGTCACGGCCGGTGGGTCGCCGGGCTAGTGGATCACTACCACCCGGCGGCCGATCGTCGCGAAGTCCCACATTGCCGTGCCGTCCGGGCGGGTTTCGCGGATGCCGCCGGTCAGGACGCCGTCGTCGGGGGGCCGGGTCGCCGGGCCCGCCTCCGCGCTGAAGCCGATCGAGACGCCGTTCACGGCGGTGAAGCGGACGACGTGCTCGACGGGGACACCGTCCGTGCCGGTGACCGCGCCCGAGCGCGAGGTGACCATGTAGACGCCCGGCGCCGGGTCCACGCTGCCGGGGTCGACGCGGAACGTGCGGCGCACCTTGTCTCCCTGGTCGACCAGCCACACCCGGTTGTCGTCCAGGCCGTACACGACCCGGGGCCCACTGCCGGTGCCGGCGGGCAGCTCCGCCGGGTTCTTCTTGTCCCGGGGCGCCTTGGAGGCGCTCACGGCGGGCGGCACGGTCGGCTGGGCGGCGCCGCCCAGCTCGGCCGGGAGGCTCGCGGACGCCTGCCAGCCGAGGAAGCCGACCGTCGCCAGGGCCGCCGCGGTCAGCCCGGCCACGAACCCCGCGCTGCTGCTTGCCACCGTCGTACACCTCACCACAAATGCAAAGGAAACGGGCTTTCCGGCGACGGTAGCAGTCAACGGCCGTCCCTCCGGCGCGTCCGACACGGGGCCCGCGGCGCCGTAGGCTGTTTGCGTGCTCTTGCTCGCTCTGGATACCGCCACACCCGCCGTGACCGTCGCGCTGCACGACGGCACGGACGTCATCGCCTCTACGAGCCAGGTGGACGCCCGCCGGCACGGCGAGCTGCTGCTGCCGGCCGTGGACCGTGTGCTCGCCGAGGCCGGACTGAAGCTGGACGCCGTCACCGGCATCGTCGTCGGCACCGGCCCGGGCCCCTACACCGGGCTGCGCGTGGGCCTGATGACCGCCGACACGTTCGGCCTCGCGCTCGGCGTGCCCGTGCACGGCGTCTGCACCCTGGACGGCCTCGCCTACGCCGCCGACCTGGACTCCGGCCCCTTCGTCGTGGCGACCGACGCCCGGCGCAAGGAGGTCTACTGGGCCACGTACGCCGACTCCCGCACGCGGCTGACCGGCCCGGCCGTCGACCGGCCCGCCGACATCGCCGACCGGGTCGCAGGGCTCCCGGCCGTCGGCGCGGGCGCGCTGCTGTACCCGGACACCTTCCCGCAGGCCCATGAACCCGAGCACGTCTCCGCCGCCGCCCTCGCCCGGCTCGCCGCCGCGAAGCTGGCCGCCGGTGAGGAGCTTCAGGCGCCGCGCCCGCTGTATCTGCGCCGCCCCGACGCCCAGGTCCCCAAGAACTACAAGGTGGTCACCCCCAAGTGACCGGAGCCGACACCGTCGTCCTGCGCGAGATGCGCTGGTGGGACATCGATCCCGTGCTGGAGCTGGAACGCGACCTGTTCCCGGAGGACGCCTGGTCGCGCGGCATGTTCTGGTCCGAGCTGGCCCACTCCCGGGGCGCCGACGCCACCCGGCGCTACGTCGTCGCCCAGGCGGGCGAGCGCATCGTCGGCTACGCCGGGCTCGCCTCCTCCGGTGAGCAGGCCGACGTGCAGACCATCGCCGTCGCCCGCGACCAGCAGGGCACCGGGCTCGGCAGCCGGCTGCTGACCGAGCTGCTGCGGGCCGCGACCGCCTTCGAGTGCGCCGAGGTCATGCTGGAGTGCCGGGTGGACAACACCCGCGCGCAGAAGCTCTACGAGCGCTTCGGCTTCGAGCCCATCGGCTTCCGGCGCGGCTACTACCAGCCCGGCAACGTCGACGCCCTGGTGATGCGCCTGACCGACCCTTCTTCCTCCGTACAAGGAACCGAGATCAATGGCTGACGAACCCCTGGTCCTGGGGATCGAGACCTCCTGCGACGAGACCGGCGTCGGCATCGTCCGCGGCACCACCCTGCTGGCCGACGCCATCGCCTCCAGCGTCGACGAGCACGCCCGCTTCGGCGGAGTCGTCCCCGAGGTCGCCTCCCGCGCCCATCTGGAGGCGATGGTCCCCACGATCGACCGCGCGCTGAAGGAGGCCGGCGTCAGCGCCAAGGACCTCGACGGCATCGCCGTCACCGCGGGTCCCGGCCTCGCCGGCGCGCTGCTGGTCGGCGTGTCGGCGGCGAAGGCGTACGCCTACGCCCTCGGCAAGCCGCTCTACGGCGTCAACCACCTCGCCTCGCACATCTGCGTCGACCAGCTGGAGCACGGCCCGCTGCCCGAGCCGACGATGGCGCTGCTGGTCTCCGGCGGCCACTCCTCGCTGCTGCTGTCCTCCGACATCACCTCCGACGTCCGCCCGATGGGCGCGACCATCGACGACGCGGCCGGCGAGGCCTTCGACAAGATCGCCCGTGTGCTGAACCTGGGCTTCCCCGGCGGCCCGGTCATCGACCGGTACGCGAAGGAGGGCGACCCGGGGGCGATCGCGTTCCCGCGCGGACTGACCGGGCCGCGCGACCCGGCGTACGACTTCTCCTTCTCCGGTCTGAAGACGGCCGTCGCCCGCTGGATCGAGGCCAGGCGCGCCGCGGGCGAGGACGTCCCGGTGCGCGATGTCGCCGCGTCCTTCCAGGAGGCCGTGGTGGACGTGCTCACCCGCAAGGCGGTGCGCGCCTGCAAGGACGAGGGCGTCGACCACCTGATGATCGGCGGCGGTGTGGCCGCCAACTCCCGGCTGCGCGCGCTCGCGCAGGAGCGCTGCGAGAAGGCCGGCATCCGGCTGCGCGTCCCGCGGCCCAAGCTGTGCACGGACAACGGCGCGATGGTCGCCGCGCTCGGCGCGGAAATGGTCGCCCGTAACCGGGCCGCCTCCGGCTGGGACCTGTCCGCGGACTCCTCGCTGCCGGTCACGGACCCGCATGTGCCCGCGCACGACCATGTGCACGAGGTCAGCAAGGACAACCTGTACTCATGACCGTCGCGCTGATGTGGGAGGCGCGGGCGGCCGCCGGCCGCGGCGCGGAGCTGCTCGACTGGGCCCGGTCCCGGGCCCTGGACGGCACCCCGCTGCGCCGCGAGACCTTCCGCGCCCCGCAGGACCGCGTCCTGGTCGTCACCTGGTGGGACGCCGCCTACGACGCCGAGCTGCCCGAACTGCCCGAGCCGGACGTCGGCTTGGTGACACGGCTGGTGCACCGGTGGCGGTTCGAGTCGGTGGCGGAGGACTGACGCAGCCTGCGGCGCTGGGTGCGTTGTTGTCTGCGGGTGCGTGGGGGCTGGTCGCGCCGTTCCCCGCGCCCCTTTTTTGCCTGCGGCGGCCCGTTGCGGTCCGTCGTGGCGTGCGTCGCCGCCTACGGGTGGTGGTCAAGGCGGGGCCGGGGTGGGGGGTGTCCGTCCTCGGTCCGGCCGGCCGTTTTCGACGGGGGTGCCGTGTCACGGTGCCGGACGCTGCGGGCGGACACCCCCCACCCCGTCCCCTTCCCGCCGTACGCGGCTGCGGGCCGCCGGCCGGCCGGCGACACGGCAGTCGAATGTTTCGGTCCGGCGGGGATACGATCGCCGCCATGACAGCCTCGGAATCCGCCGGAACGCAGAGCACAGGCCGGTCCGGCCGCACCGCGACGCTCGCCGAGATCGCCCGTGAGGCCGGCGTGTCGGCCCCGACCGTGTCCAAGGTTCTCAACGGCCGCGCCGACGTCGCCCCGGCCACCCGGACCCGGGTCGAGGAGCTGCTGCGGGCCCACGGCTACCGGCGCCGGCGGGCCGAGGCCAGCCGCTCCCCGCTGATCGACCTCGTCTTCCACGAGCTGGAGAGCGCCTGGGCGATGGAGGTCATCCGGGGTGTGGAGAACGTCGCCCGCGACGCCGGTCTGAGCGTCGTGCTCAGCGAGAGCGCCGGACGGCTCACCCCCGGGCGGACCTGGGCCGACCAGGTCGCCGCGCGCCGCCCGCACGGTGTGATCCTCGTGCTGTCCGACCTGGACGAGTCCCAGCGGGCGCTGCTGACCAGCCGCTCCGTCCCGTTCGTGGTGATGGACCCGGCCGGTGACCCCGGGGCCGACGTGCCCTCCATCGGCGCCACCAACTGGCAGGGCGGCCTTGCCGCCACCCGCCACCTGATCGAACTCGGCCACACCCGGATCGGCGCGATCAGCGGACCGAAGCGGATGCTGTGCAGCCGCGCCCGCGTCGACGGCTACCGGGCCGCCCTGGAGACCGCCGGGCTGCCCGTCGACCCTGCGCTGATCAGGACCGGCGACTTCCACCACGAGACCGGCTACCGGCTCGGCCGTGAGCTGCTGCGGCTTCCCGAGCGCCCCACGGCCGTCTTCGCCGGCAACGACCTTCAGGCGCTCGGCCTGTACGAGGCCGCCCGCGAGCTGGGCCTGCGCATCCCGGAGGACCTCAGCGTCGTCGGCTTCGACGACCTCCCGGTGGCCCGCTGGGTCGGGCCGCCGCTGACGACCGTGCGGCAGCCGCTGACCGAGATGGCCGAGGCGGCGGCCCGGCTGGTGCTGGAGCTGGGACGCGGGGACGGGACGCCTGCGGCCACGCGGGTGGAGCTGGCGACCAGCCTGGTGGAGAGGGCGAGCACCGGGGCGCCGGTGGCCGGCAGGTGACGTAGGGGCGGGTGCCTCCGCACTCGCCCGAAGTGAGTCGGCTCGGTAACCGAAATTTTCGGGGCGTTCGCGCCCTTCGGTGCGGTCCGCACCTGGCCCGGAAAAAAAATCCGGCGTGTGTGTCGATTCCGTCGTCCGCCGATCGACGCAGGGGTGAGAGGCCGGGAAGGACCCGGCCGAACCGACACCGAGGAGGGCGTCATGCCCCGTTACCTGTCGCTCGTGCGGATCGACGAGAACAACACGCCCGCCGGGGGCCCCAGCGCCGAGCTGATGCAGCGCATGGGAGAGCTGATCGAGGAGATCACCAAGGCGGGTGTCATGCTCGCCACCGACGGGCTGACGCCGACCGCGCAGGGCAAGCGGGTCCACTGGGAGGGCGGCGAGCTCTCCGTCACCGACGGGCCGTTCACCGAGTCCAAGGAGGTCGTCGGCGGTTACGCGATCATGCAGTGCAAGGACATGGCCGAGGCCGTCGAGTGGACCAAGCGGTTCCTGAAGGTGCACGAGGAGTTCTGGACGGTCACGTGCGAGGTCCGGGAAATCGCGGAAGGCTGACGTCCGCTTGGCGTGGGCCGGTGAGCGGTGTTCGATGGTGGGCTGTGGAGGAGCAGCCCGTCATCGAGCCGCGCGGCGCCATCGAGACCGTGTTCCGGATGGAGTTCCCGCGGGTCGTCGCCGCGGTCACCCGTGTCGTCCGGGACATAGGCATCGCGGAGGAACTCGCCCAGGACGCCCTGGTCGCCGCCCTCGAGCAGTGGCCGCGCGACGGCGTGCCCGACAACCCGGGCGCCTGGCTGACCACCGCCGCCCGCCGCCGTGCCGTCGATCTGATCCGGCGCCGGGAGAGCTACGCCCGCAAGCTCCAGGAGATCGGCCGCGGTCTCGACACGACGGTCGCGCCCGAGGAGCCCGCCGACCCTGACGACATCGACGACGACCTGCTCCGGCTCGTCTTCACCGCCTGTCACCCGGTGCTGTCCGCCGAGGCCCGCATCGCCCTCACTCTGCGCCTGCTCGGCGGTCTGAGCACCGCCGAGATCGCCCGCGCGTTCCTGGTGCCCGAGCCGACGGTCGCCCAGCGGATCGTGCGCGCCAAACGCACCCTGGCCAAGAAGAACGTCGCCTTCGAGGTCCCCAGCGGCCCCGACCGTGCCGCCCGCCTCGGCTCGGTCCTCGACGTCATCTACCTGGTCTTCAACGAGGGGTACGCGGCCACCGCGGGCGACGACTGGCTGCGCCCGTCGCTGTGCGAGGACGCGCTGCGGCTCGCCCGGCAGCTCGCCCAGCTGATGCCCAAGGAACCCGAGGTGCACGGGCTCGCCGCGCTGCTGGAGTTCCAGGCCGCCCGCGCCGCCGCCCGCACCGGGCCGAACGGTGAACCGGTCCTGCTCGCGGACCAGAACCGCGGCCGCTGGAACCGCCTGCTCATCGCCCGGGGCGTCGCCGCCCTGGAACGCGTCGAGGCCACGGCCGCCGGCCCTCCCGGGCCGTACGCCCTCCAGGCGGCCATCGCGGCCTGCCACGCCCGCGCCCACACCTACGAGGAGACCGACTGGTCCGCCATCGCGACCCTGTACGCCCTGCTCGCCGCCCGGGCCCCCTCGCCGGTGGTGGAACTGAACCGGGCGGTGGCCGTGTCCATGGCGGACGGCCCCGGCCCCGCCCTGGAGATCGTCGACGGCCTCGCCGACCGGCTGCGTGACTACCACCTCCTGCCCAGTGTCCGCGGCGACCTCCTGCAACGCCTCGGCCGTACGGACCAGGCGCGCGCGGAGTTCGAGCGGGCCGCGTCCCTGACGGCCAACGAGCGCGAGCGCGAGCTGCTGCGACGACGGGCGGCGGAGTGCCGTTAGGGGGTCTCGTTCGGACCGGGTCGGTGGCGCGGCGTCAGGCGGGGTGGCCGAGCAGCATGGTGGGGGCGCCCGCGACGCGTGTGAGGAAGACCGTGAGCGCGTGGGTGCCGTGCGGCTTCGGGAGCACCTTGCGGCGCAGCTCCTCCGGCTCGACCGCCGAGCCCCGCTTCTTCACCGTCAGCACGCCCACCTGGCGCTCCCGCAGCAGCGCCTTCAACTTCTTCACACTGAAGGGGAGTTGCCCGGTGATCTCGTAGGCGGAGGCGTACGGCGTCGGGTGCAGCTCGTCGGACGTGACGTAGGCGATCGTGGCGTCCAGCAGTCCGCCGCCGACCTGCTCGGCCACCTCGGCGACCAGGTGCGCGCGGATGACGGCGCCGTCGGGCTCGTAGAGGTACCGCCCCACGGGGCGGACGGCCGGGTCGGGCAGTCCACGGCCGGGCAGGGTGTGCGGCCCCGGCAGCAGCGTCGCCCGGACCGTGCCCGGTGCGCCGGTGCCGAACCACAGCACCGCCTCCTTCACGTCGCCGCCGTCGGAGATCCACTCCGCCGCGGCCTCGGCGGGGACCGCCTCGTGCGGCACGCCGGGGGCGATCTTCAGCGCGGCGTGCGGGGCTTTGAGCGCCGCCTGCACGGCCCAGGACAGGGGCGGCGAGTACGCCTCAGGGTCGAAGATGCGGCCGCGTCCGCCGCGCCGGGCGGGGTCGACGAACACGGCGTCGTACCCGGCGGTGTCGACCTCGGTGACATCCGCCTCCCGCACCTCGATCAGATCGGTAAGCCCGAGCGCCTCGGCGTTGGCGCGGGCCGCCGCCGCGGTCAGCGGGTCGCGGTCCACCGCGAGGACGCGGATGCCGGCGCGGGCGAGGGCGAGCGCGTCGCCGCCGATGCCGGAGCACAGGTCGGCGACGGAGGTGACGCCCAGATCCCTCATCCGGGCCGCCCGGTACGCCGCGACGCTCGCCCGTGTGGACTGCTCGACGCCGTTGGGCGTGAAGAACATCCGCGCGGCGTCCTCGGCCCCGAACTTCGCCACCGCCCGCTGCCGCAGCCGCGCCTGGCCGAGCGCGGCCGACACCAGCTCCGCCGGGTGCTCCCGGCGCAGCCGGGTGGCGACGGCGAGTTCGTCGGCGGGGTCCGTGTCACGCACCTGGTCGAGCAGGGCGCGGCCTTCGGGCGTGAGAAGAGGGGCGAGGTCGTTCACCGGGTCATTGTCGGGCAGGGGGGCGGGGTGTGGGCCACTCGGTGGATGGTGGGCGGCCGGTGGTGGTGTCGGGGCGGCTCGTGGAGGGCGGGCTGCGAAGATCCGAGCCCATGGGAGTAGTCGTACAAAATGACAAAACTCGGGTGTTTCGGTGTGGGGCCCTGCGCGGCTCCCTCGCCGTGCTCACCGCCACCGCCCTCGCCTCCGGCTGCGCCGCCGGCACCGGCGCCACGGGGTCCGAGGTCGGCCCGGCCGCCGGTCAGCAGCAGGCCCTGCACGCGCCCCCGGCTCGCGCCCTCGACTCCTACGCCACCAAGCTGCGCGCCGAGTACGCCGCGCGGGTGGCGGCCGCCAAGCGCTGGGGACTGTCCTCGGTGCCACTGACCGCCCCGCCGCCGCCCCGGCAAAAGCCCCGCATCCACACCCGGCAGGGCTTCGAGGTCGACGACCAGGAGGAGCTGGGCCTGCCGCCCGTCTTCACCCGCATCCCGACCCGCCAGAAGATCGTCTTCCTCACCATCGACGACGGCGCCGAGAAGGACCCCGCCTTCCTGCGCATGATGAGCGAGTTGCGCATCCCGTACACGGCCTTCCTCAGCAACTACCTGATCAAGGACGACTACGGCTACTTCAAGAAGATGCAGGCGCGCGGGGTGACGCTGAACAACCACACCCTGCACCACCCGTATCTGCCGGGGCTGTCCTACACCGAGCAGAAGCACGAGATCTGCGACATGCAGGACATCATCGAGCGGCAGTACGGCAAGCGGCCCACCGTCTTCCGGCCGCCGTACGGCAACTACAACCAGGACACGCTGCGCGCCGCCAAGTCCTGCGGGATCAAGTACGCCCCGCTCTGGGACGAGGAGGTCTTCGTCGACCACTGGGAGTACCGCGAGGACGACCAGGACCTCCACCCCGGCGACATCGTCCTGACGCACTTCCGCGGCCGGGACGACTGGAAGGGCACGATGCCCGACATGGTCCGCCGGTTCCTGAAGAAGGTGACGGACAAGGGGTACGCGGTGGCCCGCCTGGAGGACTACCTGTGAGGACGCGGGGGATGACCGCCGTCGTCGCCGTCCTGGCGGCGGTCGCCGTGGCGGCGATCTGTCTGACGGGGTGCGCGCAGTCCGTGGACCCGATCGAACGGCTCGGCAAGAAGACGGCGGAACGGGTCGGTACGCACCGTCCCGCCGCCGCCCGGCCGGCGTACCGGCGCTGGGGTCTCACGCGGCCGCTTGCCCCCGCGCCGTCCGCCGCGCGGGGGCGCGTCAGCCGGGTCCTCGGCAGCGCGGGATCCGCTCCGCCCTTGGTCGTCGACCGGGTGCCGACACGGCACAAGGTCGTCTTCCTGACCTACGACGACGGGGCCGAGCGGGATCCCCGGTTCGTCGACCTGGTGCGCGAACTGCGACTGCCGGTCGCGATGTTCCTCACGGACAGCGTGGTCGGGCCGGTGGCCGGGCCGGGGTACGCGCACATCGCGCGGCTGCGGGCGGTCGGGGCGTCGCTGGAGAACCACACGCTCGACCACCCCGCGATGCGGGGCCTGCCGTACGCCGGGCAGCGGGCGGAGATCTGCGGGCAGCAGCGCCGGCTGCGCGCCCGGTTCGGGGTGCGGCCCCGGCTCTTCCGGCCGCCGTACGGCACGTACGACGCGACGACGCTGCGGGCGGCGGGGGACTGCGGGATCTCGGCGGTGGTGCTGTGGCGGGTGTCGCTGGGCGGTGACGGGAAGCTGTCCTTTGTCGCGGGCGAGCGGCGGCTGGGGCCGGGGGACATCATCGCGGTCGATCCGGACGAGACGACGGGACCGCTGCTGCGGGAGCGGACGGTGCGACTGCTACGGCAGATCCAGGCCGACGGCCTGACGGTGGGACGCCTGGAGGACTACCTGTAGGTGCTGGGGGTGGCCGCGTGTGCGGTGTGCCTGCGGCGCCGGCTGTGCTGTCGGGTGCGGGTCGCGTTGTGGCTGGTCGCGCGGTTCCCCGCGCCCCTTTTTGTGCCTGCGGCAGCCGTCGCGCCGGGCTGCGCACCCACCCCCGGCCGGGGCCGATTCCCAGACGCGCCGCACGGTAATTGGCACTCCGCTTGACCGAGTGCTAATCCCGGTCATAGTCTCGGCTCTGGCACTCGGCAGATGAGAGTGCCAACAAAGCGACGGGCAGGTCCGGCACCCGCGACGACGGATCGACCTGGTCGCCACCTCAGACAGTTAACCCCGTGAGATCTCCGAAGGGGGAGGTCGGATCGTGACGACCGCCAGCTCCAAGGTTGCCATCAAGCCGCTCGAGGACCGCATCGTGGTCCAGCCGCTCGACGCCGAGCAGACCACGGCCTCCGGCCTGGTCATCCCGGACACCGCCAAGGAGAAGCCCCAGGAGGGCGTTGTCCTGGCCGTGGGCCCGGGTCGCTTCGAGGACGGCAACCGTCTGCCGCTCGACGTGAAGGTCGGCGACGTGGTGCTCTACAGCAAGTACGGCGGCACCGAGGTGAAGTACAACAACGAGGAGTACCTCGTTCTCTCGGCCCGCGACGTGCTCGCGATCATCGAGAAGTAAGCACACTTCACCCGAAGCTCTGCTTTCAGCTGCGCCCTGGCCCCTGCGACCGATAACGAAGCCGGGCGCCGGGGCGCAGTCGTTTTACCCACGAGATTTCCGAGAGGGCTCCCGCTGCCATGGCGAAGATCCTGAAGTTCGACGAGGACGCCCGTCGCGCCCTCGAGCGCGGCGTCAACAAGCTTGCCGACACCGTCAAGGTGACCATCGGCCCCAAGGGCCGCAACGTCGTCATCGACAAGAAGTTCGGCGCCCCGACCATCACCAACGACGGCGTGACCATCGCCCGTGAGGTGGAGATCGAGGACCCGTACGAGAACCTCGGCGCCCAGCTGGTCAAGGAGGTGGCGACCAAGACCAACGACATCGCGGGTGACGGTACGACCACCGCGACCGTGCTGGCCCAGGCGCTCGTCCGCGAGGGTCTGAAGAACGTCGCCGCCGGCGCCTCCCCGGCCCTGCTCAAGAAGGGCATCGACGCCGCGGTCAAGGCCGTCTCCGACGACCTGCTCGCCACGGCGCGCCCGATCGACGAGAAGTCCGACATCGCCGCCGTCGCCGCGCTGTCCGCCCAGGACCAGCAGGTCGGCGAGCTGATCGCCGAGGCGATGGACAAGGTCGGCAAGGACGGTGTCATCACCGTCGAGGAGTCCAACACCTTCGGCCTGGAGCTCGACTTCACCGAGGGCATGGCCTTCGACAAGGGCTACCTGTCCCCGTACTTCGTCACCGACCAGGAGCGTATGGAGGCCGTCCTCGACGACCCGTACATCCTGATCACGCAGGGCAAGATCGGCGCCATCGCCGACCTGCTGCCGCTGCTGGAGAAGGTCATCCAGGCCGGCTCCTCCAAGCCGCTGCTGATCATCGCCGAGGACGTCGAGGGCGAGGCCCTGTCGACCCTGGTCGTCAACAAGATCCGCGGCACCTTCAACGCCGTCGCGGTGAAGGCCCCCGGCTTCGGCGACCGCCGCAAGGCGATGCTGCAGGACATGGCCGTCCTCACCGGCGCCACCGTCATCTCCGAGGAGGTCGGCCTCAAGCTCGACCAGGTCGGTCTCGACGTGCTCGGCACCGCCCGCCGCGTGACCGTCACCAAGGACGACACCACGATCGTCGAGGGCGCCGGCAACTCCGCGGACGTCCAGGGCCGCGTCGCGCAGATCAAGGCCGAGATCGAGAACACGGACTCCGACTGGGACCGCGAGAAGCTCCAGGAGCGCCTCGCGAAGCTGGCCGGCGGCGTGTGCGTGATCAAGGTCGGCGCCGCCACCGAGGTGGAGCTGAAGGAGAAGAAGCACCGTCTGGAGGACGCCATCTCCGCGACCCGCGCCGCGGTCGAGGAGGGCATCGTCTCCGGTGGTGGCTCCGCGCTGGTCCACGCCGTCAAGGTCCTCGAGGGCAACCTCGGCAAGACCGGCGACGAGGCCACCGGTGTCTCCGTGGTCCGCAAGGCCGCCGTCGAGCCGCTGCGCTGGATCGCCGAGAACGCCGGCCTCGAGGGCTACGTCATCGTCTCCAAGGTGGCCGAGCTCGAGAAGGGCAACGGCTACAACGCCGCCACCGGCGAGTACGGCGACCTGGTCAAGGCCGGCGTCATCGACCCGGTCAAGGTCACCCGCTCCGCCCTGGAGAACGCCGCCTCCATCGCCTCCCTGCTGCTCACGACCGAGACCCTGGTCGTCGAGAAGAAGGAAGAGGAAGAGCCGGCTGCCGCGGGCCACGGCCACGGCCACGCCCACTGACGCACGTCAGCACTGAGGCCCGGCACCCCTTGGGGTGCCGGGCCTTTGGCGTTGCCGGCGCTCCCGCGTGGTCAGCGCTCTCGCGTGGTCAGCGTTCCAGCGGCTCCAGTGCGCCCAGCTGCTGCATGAGGCCCAGCTGGTCGTGCTGCCACCACAGCTCGGCGATCTTGCCGTCGCCAGTGAAGCGGAACCAGGTCGTCCCGGTCATGGTGACCTGCTTCCCCGTGGGCGCGATGCCGAGGAAGTCGCCCGTGTGCGTGGCGTTCCAGGTCCACCGCGCGCAGACCCGGTTCTCGTGGGCCAGCACGTCCTCGACCGTGAAGGAGAAGTCGAACGCGGCCCGCCACATCCGGAACTCGCTGCGCATGGCGTCCAGTCCGAGGGTGTCCTGCGGATTGATCGGGTCGTGGCTGTGGATGTCCTCGTCCAGCAGGTCGTTGAGCGGCGGCAGGTCGCCGGCCGTCCCCAGTGTGGTGAAGAAGCGCCGCACGGTGTCCTCGGACAACTGGTCGTCCCGCACCACGTCCAGGTCGGTGAAGGACGGCATCTCGTCGCACAGGGCGACCATGTCCCGGAAGATCCGGTCCGTCTCGGGCATGTTGGAGTTCCGCATCGCCTCCTCGTACGAGGGGAACTCCACGATCTCGATGAAGTGCGACGCGTCGGAGCGGTCCTTGCCGACCACCGCGTGCGTCGCCGTCCGCTTCCCCTTGGTCTTCTCGACCCAGGTGTCCATCAGCCGGTCCATCTCGTCGAACCGGCTGGTCTTGCAATCGATGAGCTGTACGAAGGTCATGGCGCCGCCTCCGGTCCCCCCGTGGGTCCGGTGTGTCCGTCGGTCCATTTTCCCACCGGACAGCCGCCTTCACCTGTCGCTACTGCGGCCCGTACTTCCGCCCCGTGCGGGACGTGAGCCCGCCCAGCAGTCCTCTCGGGACGAGCTTCGCCGCGCCCAGCAGCGCCTTGTAACGGGGATCCGGAATGGACACGGTGCGGCCGCGGGCCAGGTCGCCGAGGGCCGCGGCGACCACCTTGTCGGCGTCCAGCCACATCCAGTTCGGGATGCTGTCCGTGCCCATCCCGGCCCGCTGGTGGAACTCCGTGCGCACGAAGCCCGGGCACAGCGCCATCAGCCGTACGCCGCTGCCCGCCAGGTCGCGCGCCGCGCCCTGGGAGAACTGCACGACCCACGCCTTGGACGCCCCGTACGTGCCGCGCGGCACGAAGGCGGCGACCGACGCGACGTTGACGACCCCGCCGCGGCCGCGCTCGCGCATCGCCTCCGTCGCCGCCGACGTCAGCCGCAGCACCGCCTCGCAGTGCACCTTCAGCATTCTCAGCTCGTCGGCCATCGGGACCTCGAGATAGCGGCCCTTGTTGCCGAAGCCGGCGTTGTTGATCAGCAGGTCGACGGGGCTGCGCCGGTCACCGAGGCGGGCGGCGACCGCCTCGATGCCGTCGTCCTCGGCCAGGTCGGCGGTCAGCACCTCCGCCTCGATGCCGTGCCGGTCGTGCAGCTCGGTCGCCTGCTCGCGCAGCCGCTTGGTGTCCCGGGCCACCAGCACGAGGTTGTGCCCGTCAGCCGCCAGCCGCCGCGCGAACGCGGCACCGATCCCCGCGGTCGATCCCGTAATCAGAGCCGTTGTCATGCGCCAAGAGTAGTTACCCGGACTGACAGGCTCCGCGCTGCGCACCCCGGCCTGACATGAGGTCAGCGCCCCTGCTGCCCGACGTACTTGCGCGCCGCCGCCAGCGAGTCCGGATGCAGTGCCGCACCGGCCGCCAGCAGCCGGGGCAGCAGCTCGCGCTCGGTGGTGACGGCCCGGAACTGCACCGCCACCGTCACATCGTGCTCCGGCCGGTGCACGATCTCGATCGCGTCGCCCGCGCGGATCTCCCCCGGCTCGATCACCCGCAGATACGCCCCCGGCGCGCCCCGGTGCGTGAACCGGCGCACCCAGCCCTTCTCACCCAGGTGCTCCTGGAAGGTACGGCAGGGAATGCGCCCGCTGGTCACCTCCAGCACCACATCCGGGCCGATCCGCCAGCGCTCGCCGATCAGCGCGCCGCAGACGTCCACACCCCGGGTGGTGAGGTTCTCGCCGAACGTGCCGTTCATCAGTTCCCGCCCCAGCTCGCGCTCCCAGTCGTCCAGGTCCTCGCGGGCGAAGGCGTACACCGCCTGGTCGTCGCCGCCGTGGTGGCGGGTGTCGCACACCGCGTCCCCGGCCAGCCCGCTCGCGCCGACCCCCCTCGGCCCCGGCGCCGTCACCTTGACCGGCCCGTCCACCGGGCGCTTGTCGATGCCGGTCAGCCCGTCGGGCTGGTCGGTGAAGGGGACGGCCCGGGCCCGGCCCACGTTGAGAGACAGAAGCTTCATGGGGGCACGGTAGCGAGCAGACCTCAAAGTGTCGACGCGGTATTCCGCACGGAATCCAAGCTTCCCTTATGCTTGAGGGGTGATCGAGGCTCGTCATCTCCGCGTCCTGCGCGCCGTCGCCACCACCGGATCCTTCTCCGCCGCGGCCCGCGAGCTAGGCTGCACCCAGCCCGCCGTCAGTCAGCAGATGAAGGCCCTGGAGGGCTCCGTCGGCACCCCGCTGCTCGTGCGCACCGGACGCGAGATGCGGCTGACCCAGGCCGGCGAGGCGCTGGTGCGGCACGCGACCGGCATCCTCGCCGGGCTGACCGCCGCCGAGGAGGAGGTCGCCGCGATCGCCGGGCTGCGTGCCGGCCGGGTCCGGCTGGTCTCCTTCCCCAGCGGCAGCTCCACCCTCGTGCCCACCGCCCTGGCCGCCCTGCGCGCCGCCCACCCCGGCACCCGGGTCTCCCTGGAGGAGGCCGAACCGCCGCGGTCCGTGGAGCTGCTGCGCGAGGGCGACTGCGACATCGCGCTCGCCTTCCGCTACGAGGGCGCGGCGGGCGCCGAGGAGTGGGACGACCTCGTCGTCCGGCCGCTGCTGACGGATCGTCTCGTCGCCCTGCTGCCCGAACGGCACCCGCTCGCGGAGCGCGCGGAGCCGCTGGCCATCGGCGCGCTGGCCGCCGAGCCGTGGATCGCGGGCTGCCCGCGCTGCCGGGGCCAGCTGGTCGAGGTCTGCGAGGGTGCGGGCTTCACCCCCCGCATCGACTTCGCCACCGACGACTACCCCGCGGTGGTCGGTCTGGTCGGCGCCGGGCTCGGCGTCGCCGTCCTGCCCCAGCTCGCCGTGGAGTCCGTACGTCCCCGTGGCGTACGCATGTTGACGCTTGAACCGTCGGTGCGGCGGGAGATCGTCGCCCTCACCCTGCCGGATCTGGCCCAGGTGCCGGCGGTCGCGGCGACGCTGGAGCAGCTGGCGCGCACGGCGCAGCGGTAGCGCGGGCTCCCCGGCCGGAGGCCGAAAGAAAGGGCACGCGGGTAGGCGTGCCCTGGGGGTGATGCAGAAACGTTCCTTCAGGTGTTCGAACCGGCATTCCCGCCGGCCGACGCCGTCACCAGGCGGTTGCGTGCCCGCCCCATGAGCTCTTCGCGCTCGTCCTCGGTCAACCCGCCCCACACGCCGTACGGTTCACGCACCGCGAGAGCGTGTGCCGCGCACTGCGCGCGGACCGGGCACCTCATGCAGACCTCTTTGGCCGAGTTCTCACGAGCACTCCGCGCTGCACCGCGCTCACCCTCCGGATGGAAGAAGAGGGAGCTGTCCACACCGCGGCAGGCAGCGAGCAGCTGCCAGTCCCACAGGTCCGCGTTCGGTCCGGGAAGGCGGGAGAAATCTGCCATTGCGTGACCCCTTGCAGCCGTTCTGAGTGGATACGGTGCCCACGACCGTACAACTACGATCTAAGGAGATGAAAATATGACTCATTGCGAATCTAGCCTCAGACACCAGCGCATGGGAAGAAATGGGGCCAAATGGGGCATGGTTGTGATGAAAGCTTGAGGGTTGGCCCCGTGTGTCTCCACTGTGTTCGCCCCCTCACGTAGAGTGCCGAAGACGGCAGATGGCCCCGTAACTCTTTCGAGTGACCGTCGTTGAGAGTGCGGAGGCGGTTGAAAACACAAGGGCTCGGGCAGGCGTCCGAGACGGTCGACCGCACAGGTGACGATTTCGTACCAGCCTGGAGGCACAAGGTGACGCGCATCAGCTGCGGAGGGCGGCCATGACTTCCGTCCTCGTCTGCGACGACTCCCCGCTTGCCCGAGAGGCGCTCCGCCGCGCGGTCGCGACCGTGCCCGGCGTCGAGCGTGTGACGACGGCGGCCAACGGCGAGGAAGTCCTCCGCCGCTGGGGCGCCGACCGCTCGGACCTCATTCTGATGGACGTCCGCATGCCCGGCCTGGGCGGTGTCGAGACCGTCCGCCGGCTGCTGTCGGCCGACCCCGGTGCGCGCATCATCATGCTGACCGTCGCCGAGGACCTCGACGGCGTGGCCCTCGCGGTCGCCGCCGGTGCCCGCGGCTACCTGCACAAGGACGCCTCGCGCGCCGAGCTGCGCGCCACGGTGACGCAGGCGCTGGCCGACCCGACCTGGCGCCTGGCCCCGCGCCGTCTGCGCTCGGCGGAGATGGGCGCCGCGCCCACCCTCACCGCACGCGAGATCCAGGTGCTGGAGGGCATGAGCCACGGCCGCTCCAACGCCGAGATCGGCCGCGAGCTGTTCCTTTCCGAGGACACCGTCAAGACCCACGCCCGGCGACTGTTCAAGAAGCTCGGCGCCTCCGACCGCGCGCACGCGGTGGCGCTCGGCTTCCGCTGGGGCCTGGTCCGCTAGGGCCTGTCCGCCGCACCGGTTCGGCGAAGGGCGACGGTGCCTTGTCTACGTGCGCGAACGGGGTGGCAGACGACGCCCGCACGCGGAACGCCCGCACACGCGACGAGCGCGAGCGGCGCCGCGCGGGCGGCCGGGGATGCCCGGCAGGCGATCCTCGCGGGCTGCGGTCCCGGGGCCGCGCGGGCAGGGCCTGCGCCATGCCGGGTGCCCGCCCGCCGACCGCGCCCCGTCCGGCGCGGGGCGGCCCCCGGCTCCGGGGACTCGGAGATCCGCACGACCGGCCGCCGGGTCCGCAGGACTCCCGGCTCGGTGCTTCCTACGGCGACGCCTCGCACCGGCGCCGCGTCCCGACCACCGGCTCGCGCCGCCCGCGGCCGGTGACCACCGGTTCGCGCCGACCGCGGCCGGCTGACTCCCACGGCGCCCGACCGCGCCGTAACGAAGATGCGCGACAGTACGGCGTGCCGCGGGGGACCTGCCGAGTTTCCTGCGGCGGCTTTCTTCCGCGCCGGAGCGCCGCCGTGCGTTTGTACCGGATGCCGCTGAGGGGTTCCGGGGGCTCCTGTGGCGGCCGCCCGGGTGGCGCCGCAGGCGGTCGGCTGTGCGGCGTGGCGCTGCGGCTCACCGGAGGTTCCTGCGGTGGCCACCTGTGCCGGAGCGCCGCCGTGCCTTTGTACGGCGTGCCGCCCGGGGATTCCGGATCTGCCTGCCGTGGCTGTGCGTGCCGGAGCGACGCCGGGCGTCATCAGGGCGTGACGCATCTCCTTCTCGCCGGTGCGGGAGGCGCGCCCGGTGCTGTCGGCGGGTCGCTGTTCCGGGCGTCCGGGGTGTGGCCGCCGGGCCGGGCCGACCGGGTGTGTCCGGCGCGGTGTCCCAGGTCGGACGCCCCCGGGGCGGGTCCTGGCGGGGCGCCGTCGGGCAGGCGGCCGGGCGCGGCGGGGGTGCGGCCCGGCACGCGCGCGTACCGGTGTTCGCCGCCCCGCGGGAGAGTCCTCGCGGACGCCCGCTGCTCGTTTCGGCGCCGATGCCGCATCCTTGAGGTGTGGAGTTCCTCGGGGACGAGTCGGTCGAGCGGAAGGGGAGGGCGCAGGGGATGAGTTCCGGCGCACCTGCTCATAACGCTTCGGTGCACAACGCCGAGCGCGGTGCCACGGACGTCAGAGCCGCAGGGCACCATGGACCGATGCGTGACGACGAGGCGGCCACTCCTGCCCAGGGGACGATCGGGCCACTCGTGCACCGTGCGGTGGACGGCGACGAACAGGCCACGCACGACCTGCTCGCCCACGTCCACCCCCTGGCCCTGCGCTACTGCCGTACGCGGCTGTCGCGGCTGCCCGGCGACGCCCGGCACTTCGTCGAGGACCTCGCCCAGGAGGTCTGCGTCGCCGTGCTGCTCGCGCTGCCGCGCTACAAGGACACCGGCCGGCCCTTCGAGGCGTTCGTCTTCGCGATCGCCGCGCACAAGGTCGCCGACCTCCAGCGGGCCGCGATGCGGCACCCCGGCTCGACGGCCGTGCCGTCCGACGAGATGCCCGAGCGCCCCGACGACTCCCTGGGCCCCGAGGAGCGCGCCCTGCTCAGCAGCGACGCCGAGTGGGCGAAGAAACTGCTGGCCAACCTCCCGGAGAACCAGCGCGAGCTGCTGCTTTTGCGTATCGCGGTGGGACTCACCGCCGAGGAGACCGGCCAGATGTTGGGAATGTCACCCGGCGCGGTCCGGGTGGCGCAGCACCGTGCGCTGAGCCGGCTGCGGGCGCTCGCCGAGCAGTAACTGCGCCTGGCCCCGGCCGGATCGGCGCCTTGGTTGAACAGGCGACCACTGGCTTCCGTACGAACATACGAAGCCGTAAGCGGTCCACAACCGTGGAATGAGACGGGTCCATCTCCCGTTAGCATGGACATCCGCACCGATCAAGGCCATTTGGGGAAGGTGTCATGACTGCAAACGTCGACGGAGTGCCCGGTAAATTCGCGACACTCGGGCTGACCTACGACGACGTGCTGCTGCTGCCGGGTGCATCCGAGGTGCTCCCCAACGCGGTCGACACCTCGTCCCGCATCTCCCGCAACGTCCGGGTCAACATCCCGCTGCTCTCGGCGGCGATGGACAAGGTGACCGAGTCCCGCATGGCGATCGCGATGGCGCGGCTGGGCGGCGTCGGCGTCCTGCACCGCAACCTCTCCGTCGAGGACCAGGTCAACCAGGTCGACCTGGTGAAGCGCTCCGAGTCCGGCATGGTGGCCAACCCCATCACCATCCACCCGGACGC
The DNA here is from genome assembly GCF_055583185.1 of Streptomyces sp. NPDC104814. NCBI lineage: Bacteria > Bacillati > Actinomycetota > Actinomycetes > Kitasatosporales > Streptomycetaceae > Streptomyces > Streptomyces sp. NPDC104814. The sequence goes on from NZ_JBVJOL010000005.1 coordinate 313,457, forward strand.
CACGCTCGCCGAGGCCGACGCGCTGTGCGCCAAGTTCCGCATCAGCGGTGTGCCCGTCACCGACGGCAACCGCAAGCTGCTCGGCATCGTCACCAACCGTGACATGGCCTTCGAGAGCGACCGCAGCCGTCAGGTCCGCGAGGTCATGACCCCGATGCCGCTGGTCACCGGCAAGGTGGGCATCTCCGGCGTCGAGGCCATGGAGCTGCTGCGCAAGCACAAGATCGAGAAGCTGCCGCTGGTCGACGACGACGGTGTCCTCAAGGGCCTGATCACCGTCAAGGACTTCGTCAAGGCGGAGAAGTACCCGAACGCCGCGAAGGACGCCACGGGCCGCCTGCTCGTCGGTGCCGCCGTGGGCGCCAGCCCCGAGGCCCTGGAGCGTGCCCAGGCGCTCGCCGCGGCCGGTGTGGACTTCCTCGTCGTCGACACCTCCCACGGCCACAACAGCAACGCCCTGAGCTGGATGGCGAAGATCAAGTCCAGCGTGAACGTCGACGTGATCGGCGGCAACGTCGCCACCCGCGACGGCGCGCAGGCGCTGATCGACGCCGGCGTCGACGGCATCAAGGTCGGCGTGGGCCCGGGCTCCATCTGCACCACCCGTGTGGTCGCGGGCATCGGTGTCCCCCAGGTCACCGCCATCTACGAGGCCTCCCTCGCCGCCCGCCCGGCCGGCGTCCCGCTGATCGGCGACGGTGGTCTGCAGTACTCCGGTGACATCGGCAAGGCGCTGGCCGCCGGCGCCGACACCGTCATGCTCGGCAGCCTCCTCGCCGGCTGTGAGGAGTCGCCGGGCGAGCTGCTGTTCATCAACGGCAAGCAGTTCAAGTCGTACCGCGGCATGGGCTCGCTGGGCGCCATGCAGTCCCGCGGCCAGGCCAAGTCGTACTCCAAGGACCGCTACTTCCAGGCCGACGTCGGCTCCGACGACAAGCTCGTGCCCGAGGGCGTCGAGGGCCAGGTGCCCTACCGCGGCCCGCTGGCCAACGTGCTGCACCAGCTGGTCGGCGGTCTGCGCCAGACCATGGGCTACGTCGGCGCCGCCACCATCGACGAGATGGAGTCCAAAGGCCGCTTCGTCCGGATCACGTCCGCGGGTCTCAAGGAGAGCCACCCGCACGACATCCAGATGACGGTCGAGGCTCCGAACTACAGCAGCAAGTGACGCCCTCCCTTGTGTGAAGGTCCGTGCGACGGCGGCCCCGGGACATCCGGGGCCGCCGTTGTCGTACCCGTCGGGGATACTGGAAGGCGCTGCAACGCATCAGGGAAAGGCCACCAACGTGACTGAGATCGAGATCGGGCGCGGCAAGCGCGGCCGCCGGGCGTACGCCTTCGACGACATCGCCGTCGTCCCCAGCCGCCGTACGCGGGACCCGAAGGAGGTCTCGATCGCCTGGCAGATCGACGCCTACCGCTTCGAGCTGCCCTTCCTGGCCGCCCCCATGGACTCCGTCGTCTCCCCGGCGACCGCGATCCGCATCGGCGAGCTGGGCGGCCTCGGCGTGCTCAACCTCGAGGGCCTGTGGACGCGGTACGAGGACCCGCAGCCGCTGCTCGACGAGATCGCCGAGCTGCCGGCCGAGGCCGCGACCCGCCGCCTGCAGGAGGTCTACGCCGCGCCGATCAAGGAGGAGCTGATCGGGCAGCGCATCAAGGAGGTGCGCGACTCGGGCGTGGTCACCGCCGCCGCGCTCTCCCCGCAGCGCACCGCGCAGTTCTCCAAGGCCGTCGTCGACGCGGGCGTGGACATCTTCGTCATCCGCGGTACGACGGTCTCGGCGGAGCACGTGTCGTCCGCGCACGAGCCGCTGAACCTCAAGCAGTTCATCTACGAGCTGGACGTCCCGGTGATCGTCGGCGGCTGCGCCACCTACACCGCCGCGCTCCACCTGATGCGCACCGGCGCGGCGGGCGTCCTCGTCGGCTTCGGCGGCGGCGCCGCCCACACCACGCGCAACGTGCTGGGCATCCAGGTCCCGATGGCCACCGCGGTCGCCGACGTGGCGGCCGCCCGCCGTGACTACATGGACGAGTCCGGCGGCCGGTACGTGCACGTGATCGCGGACGGCGGCGTCGGCTGGTCCGGTGACCTGCCCAAGGCGATCGCCTGCGGCGCCGACGCGGTGATGATGGGCTCCCCGCTCGCCCGCGGCACGGACGCGCCGGGCAAGGGCCACCACTGGGGCATGGAGGCCGTCAACGAGGAGCTGCCGCGCGGCCAGAAGGTCGACCTGGGCACGGTCGGTACGATCGAGGAGATCCTCACGGGCCCGTCGCACACGCCGGACGGCTCGATGAACTTCTTCGGCGCCCTGCGCCGCGCGATGGCCACCACCGGCTACAGCGAGCTGAAGGAGTTCCAGCGCGTCGAGGTAACGGTGGCGGACTCCCAGCACCGACGCTAGCCGCCCCAGCACACGGCTGAAAAAGGCCGGCCACCCGGGAAGGGGTGGCCGGCCTTTCGCATGCGTGCGCGCGTGTTGTGCCTGGTCAGGGGGCGCGTGGTGCGGGAGGGGGCGCGTGGTTGCGTTCGGAGCGAATGCGGGCCGAACGGGCGTAGGCGGGCGGTAGTGTCCGTGATCGGCGACCCCAGCTCTCTGGGTCGCCCCCTTCCAAGGACATGCTTCCGGACCCGCGCCCGCGGGGCCCGGCCCGCGTTCCGAACGGACCGTCCACCGGGCACTGGGCGGTGTCGTGGAAGGGGGCGCCCATGGGACGCCATCGCAAGCCCACTCGCTGGGACGAGATCCGGCTTCGGCTGGTGAAGTTCCGGAGGAGGTGGATCTTGCGACTTTTCGGATGGTGAGCGGCCGTCCCTACATGAGCTAGGGACGGACACCCGTGATCCATCAGGAGCCTGCCGCAGTGCCCTCTGCGGTGGGCTCCACCCATTCTGGATGGTGAGCGGCCGTCCCTACGAGAACTAGGGACGGACACCCGTGATCCATCAGGAGCCTGCCGCAGCGCCTACTGCGGTGGGCTCCACCCGATTCCAAGTTACCGGTGGGCGATCTCTCACGCCACCAGCCCGGCCGCCTCGCACCACCGCGCGCCCCCGGTCACAACCGGTGCGCCGCCCCCGTGGGGGTGGCTCCCCGTGTGTCCAGCAGTAGCTGGGCCTTCACGGACAGGCCCTGGAGGTCGTACGTGCGGTGTTGCTGGAGCAGGATCGTCAGGTCGGCGTCGGCGGCCGCCTCGTAGAGGGAGTCGGCGCGGGGGACCGGGCGGTCCAGGACGTTCCAGGACGGGACGAGCGGGTCGTGGTAGCTGACGGCCGCGCCGAGCTTCATCAGCGCCGTCGCGATCTCCTCGGCGGGCGTGCCCTGCTGGTCGGCGAGGTCGGGCTTGTAGGTGACGCCGAGGAGCAGCACCCGGGCGCCGCGGGCGGACTTGCCGTGCTCGTTGAGCAGGGCCGCGGCGCGCTGGACGACGTACCGGGGCATGCGGCTGTTGACCTGCTGGGCCAGTTCCACCATGCGCAGTCCGCGGACCGTCCTGCTCGACAGGTCCTGGGGGACGGAGTGGCCGCCGACGCCGGGGCCCGGGCGGAACGCCTGGAAGCCGAACGGCTTGGTCTCCGCGCAGCGCACCACGTCCCACAGATCGACGCCCAGCTCGTGGCACAGCACGGCCATCTCGTTGACGAGGGCCATGTTGACGTGCCGGTAGTTGGTCTCCAGGACCTGCACCGTCTCGGCCTCCCTGAGGCCACGCGCGCGTACCACCTTGTCGGTGAGGCGGCTGTAGAAGGCCGCGGCCGACTCGGTGCAGGCGGGGGTGAGGCCGCCGATGACCTTCGGAGTGGTGGCCGGCGTGTGGTCGCGGTTGCCGGGATCCACCCGACTGGGTGAATAGGCGAGGTGGAAGTCGCGGCCCGCCCGCAGGCCCGAGCCCTGTTCCAGGAGCCGGCGCAGGAAGTTCTCGGTCGTGCCGGGCGGGACCGGGGATTCGAGGATCACGGTGGTGTGCGGGCGCAGGTGCCCGGCGAGGGTGCGGGCGGCCGACTCGACCTGGCCGAGGTCCGGCTCGCCGTCGGCGCCGCGCGGAGTGGGGGCGCAGATGACGGCGGTGCGGACGCGGCCCAGTTCGGCGGGGCCGGTGGGCTGCCGGAAGCCCCCCGAGAGCATCCGGCGCAGTTCGGCGGGGGTGAGGGAGGAGGCCTCCGGGCCGGTGCGGTAGCCGACGGTGGGGATACCGGCGGCGACGGCGGCCTGCGCCAGGGGCAGGCCGAGCGGGCCGAGTCCGATGACGGCGAGATCTGCGGGCATGGCGTGGGCCGTCCTTCCCAATAACCGAAGCGGGACAGGTGCGCAAGCCCGGTGGACAGAATGAGCGAGCGCAATGTCAGACTACGGGTAAATATGACCGATATGAGGGATTGTTCGTGTGCGTTTCCGTGGGCGTGGCCTGGGGTTGTCCACAGGCTGTGGCTCGCGTGGTGGCTGATGTCGGGCAAGACCGTCAGAATTTGGGCATGAGGGCTGGGACCGGACGTCGCGAGGCACGCGGGAGTGCGACGGCGGGATCCGGGAACCGGAACCGGGCTTCGCCCGACGGGTGCGGCCGACGCGGATGAGATGCGGGAGGCAGCGGTGAGGACAGCGACACTGGGGCCGGCGCAGCGTGCCGAGTCCCTCGCGGCGATGGCCGAGCGAGAACTGGACGTGCTGGTGATCGGCGGCGGAGTCGTCGGCGCGGGCACCGCCCTCGACGCCGTGACCCGCGGACTGTCCACGGGTCTGGTCGAGGCGCGCGACTGGGCCTCGGGCACCTCCAGCAGGTCCAGCAAACTGATCCACGGTGGTCTGCGCTATCTGGAGATGCTCGACTTCGCCCTCGTACGGGAGGCGCTGAAGGAGCGCGGCCTGCTGCTGGAGCGGCTCGCCCCGCACCTGGTGAAACCGGTGCCGTTCCTCTACCCGCTCCAGCACAAGGGCTGGGAGCGGTGGTACGCCGGCTCGGGCGTCGCGCTCTACGACGGAATGTCCATGGCCCGAGGCCACGGCCGGGGCCTGCCCCTGCACCGGCACCTGACCCGCCGTCACGCGCTGCGGGTGGCGCCGTGTCTGAAGAAGGACGCCCTGGTCGGCGCCTTGCAGTACTACGACGCCCAGATGGACGACGCCCGGTTCGTCGCCACCCTCGTGCGCACGGCCGCCTCCTACGGGGCGAAGGTGGCCAACCGGGCCCGTGTGACCGGGTTCCTGCGCGAGGGCGAGCGGGTCGTCGGGGCCCGGGTGAGGGACGTCGAGGGCGGCGGCGAGTACGAGGTCCGGGCCAAGCAGATCGTCAACGCCACCGGTGTGTGGACCGACGACACACAGGCCATGGTGGGGGAGCGCGGCCAGTTCCACGTCCGTGCCTCCAAGGGCATCCACCTGGTCGTCCCGCGCGACCGCATCAGCTCCTCCACGGGCCTGATCCTGCGCACCGAGAAGTCCGTGCTGTTCGTCATCCCCTGGGGCCGGCACTGGATCGTCGGCACCACCGACACCGAGTGGAGCCTGGACAAGGCCCACCCGGCCGCGTCCAGCGCCGACATCGACTACCTCCTGGAACACGTCAACTCCGTGCTCGCCGTACCGCTGACCCGGGACGATGTCGAAGGTGTCTACGCCGGGCTGCGGCCGCTGCTGGCCGGGGAGTCCGACGCCACCAGCAAGCTGTCGCGCGAACACACCGTGGCGCACCCCGCGCCGGGTCTGGTGGTCGTCGCGGGCGGCAAGTACACGACGTACCGGGTGATGGCCAAGGACGCCGTCGACGAGGCGGTGCACGGGCTCGACATGCGGGTCGCCGACTGCGTCACCGAGGAGGTCCCGCTGCTGGGCGCGGAGGGCTACCGGGCGCTGTGGAACGCGCGGGCGCGCATCGCCGCGCAGACAGGGCTGCACGTGGTCCGGGTGGAGCACCTGCTGAACCGTTACGGCGCGCTGGCCGAGGAACTCCTCGACCTCATCGCCAAGGACCCCTCGCTCGGCGCACCGCTGCAGTTCGCCGACGACTACCTGCGCGCGGAGATCGTCTACGCCGCCTCGCACGAGGGGGCACGGCACCTGGACGACGTGCTCACCCGGCGCACCCGCATCTCCATCGAGACCTTCGACCGCGGCACCCGCAGTGCCCGTGAGGCCGCGGAGCTGATGGCGCCGGTGCTCGGCTGGGACGAGGGCCAGATCGACCGCGAGGTCGAGCACTACGAGAAGCGGGTGGAGGCGGAACGCGAGTCGCAGCTCCAGCCGGACGACCAGACGGCGGACGCGGCGCGCCTGGGGGCGCCGGACATCGTGCCGTTGTAGGCACCGGCCGGCACTGCTCCAGCAGACGTCGGGGCGGGTGCCGGGTTCACCCGAAAGCGTGGCGCCGGGCGGGATCTCCGTTCGGCGCCTGTCCGTTCTACCGGGTGCGAGGGCAGAACTCGGCGGCGAGCAAGGCCGGTTCGAGGCGGGGGTCTGCGATCGCGGTCGTGTTCACGCGGAAGGTGAGGACGCGACGGCCGTCGACGGTGGCCGCGGTGCGCACGTAGCTGCCGGAGATCCGCCCGTTGTGTCCCCACACCGTGGTGCCGCACGGCAGTTTCACCGGGTACAGGCCCATGCCGTACAGGCCTTGTGCGGCACGGGTGTCGAGCATCTCGCGCAGCCGGCGCGGGGGCAGCAGTTCACCGCCGAGCAGTGCCGTCCAGAAGCGGTTCAGATCGGCGAGCGTGGTCACCAGCTCGCCCGCGGCCCCGGCCACCCGCGGGTCGAGCGCGGTGACATCGGAACCGTCGGCGGCGTAAGCGCGGCCGTGAGGTGAGGGCAGCGTGGTGCGGGAGCCAGGGAAGGAGGTGCCGGACAGACCCAGCGGAGCGAGGATGCGCCGCTCGGCCTCGGTGGCGTAGGAGTGGCCGGTGACCTGCTGGATCACCATGCCGAGCACGACGTAGTCGGTGTTGGAGTAGGAGAAGCGGCCTCGGTCGGTCGGAGGGTGGGTGAGCGCGAGGCGCACGGCCTGCAGCGCAGTGAGAGGGACGGTGGCCCCGGTGAGCCGGGTGAAGTCGTACAGCCCGCTGGTGTGGGTGAGCAGGGAACGCAGGGTCAGCGCGCGCCCGTCGTTGCCGGCTCGGCGCACCAGCCCGGGCAGGTGCTGCTCCACGGTGTCCGTGAGGGACAGCCGGTGCTCGGCGGCCAGTTGCAGGACGACGGTGGCGATGAAGGTCTTGGTGAGGCTGCCGGCCCGGAAGTGGTCGGCGCGGGAGATGCCGGGCCCGGCCTGGGCGTAATGGCTGCCGGCCGTGCCACCGGCGAGCAGTGCGGCGGCGGGGGCGTGGCCGCGGGTGAGGAGCAGAGGGAGGAGGGCGTCGGTGGCCGGCGCCGTGCGCCTTCCGGCGGGCGAGACGGCGGCCGTGGGGACGCTCACCGGGCGCGGCGCCGCGAAGGTCCCGTCCGCCGGGGCCAGGCCCAGCAGGACGGCGGCGGCCGCGGAAAAGGTCAGCAGGGTCCGCAGTGGAAGGAGGAAGGAGGCGACGGGCACGGGTCCGCGCGGCGCGAACCCACGGCGTGGCGTCATCGCCGTCTCCCTTCGGCCGCCGCTGTCGGCGACCATCATGCAGCGCGGCGCGGGCGGGGAGTCAGCCGGGTGGCGGCGGCTTCGCCGCCTGGTGGCGGGGCCGGCGGGCGGTCCACGGGCGTGGGGCACCCTGGGTGCGCCGGGCACTTGTCGGGTGAGGGACAATGGAGGCTCTGTCAGGGCGGGTTGGTTTGAGGGGACGCATGTCGGAGGCGGAGCGGGCGGGGACATCTCGTCAGGACACTCGTCAGGACTCTCGTCAGGACAGGAGCGAGCGTCTCCTCGCCGGGCGGTACCGGCTGGAGGGTGTGCTCGGCCGCGGTGGCATGGGCACCGTGTGGCGGGCCACGGACGAGACCCTCGGGCGGACGGTCGCGGTCAAGGAGCTGCGCTTCCCGTCGAACATCGACGAGGAGGAGAAGCGCCGGCTCATCACGCGGACGCTGCGCGAGGCCAAGGCGATCGCCCGGATCCGCAACACCAGCGCGGTGACCGTCTTCGACGTGGTCCAGGAGGACGACCGGCCCTGGATCGTGATGGAGCTGGTCGAGGGCAAGTCCCTCGCCGAGGTCATCCGGGAGGACGGCCTGCTGGAGCCCCGGCGCGCGGCGGAGGTCGGGCTCGCCGTCCTCGACGTGCTGCGCTCGGCCCACCGCGAGGGCATCCTGCACCGTGACGTGAAGCCGTCCAACGTGCTGATCGCGGAGGACGGCCGGGTCGTGCTCACCGACTTCGGCATCGCCCAGGTGGAGGGTGACCCGTCCATCACCTCCACCGGCATGCTCGTCGGCGCGCCCTCCTACATCTCCCCGGAGCGGGCCCGCGGGCACAAGCCGGGACCGGCGGCCGACCTGTGGTCGCTGGGCGGGCTGCTGTACGCGGCGGTGGAGGGCACCCCGCCCTACGACAAGGGCTCGGCGATCGCCACCCTCACCGCGGTGATGACCGAGCAGCTGGAGGAGCCGAAGAACGCCGGGCCGCTCAAGGACGTCATCTACGGCCTGCTCACCAAGGACCCGGCGCAGCGGCTGGACGACGCGGGCGCGCGCGTGATGCTCAAGGCCGTGATCAACGCGCCGGACGCCCCAGAGGCAGGCCCGGAGCAGGCGCCGGACGCCACGAAGGTCGTGCCGTTGCCGCCGCAGCCGGACGGGGCCGGGGGCAAGCGCGGTGAGGAGGCGGCGGAGCGGCTGCGCGGGGCGCTGCGTTCCGTGCGCAAGGCCGCGGCGGGCAGCTCCGGCGCGGCGACGCGTGCCGCGTCCGACGAGCGTGCCGAGCCGGGGGCGTCGGCGCACAGCACCAGGACCACGTCGTCCGCGTCCGCGGCGGCCGGCGAGGGCGCGGCCGGTGCCGGCAAGGGCCGCACCGGTGGCGGGTGGAACGTGGTGCCGCCGCCGGACCTCGACCTGTCGCCGCGGCCGGTGCCCCGGGCGCCGCTCACCGATGTGGTCCCCAAGCGCACGCTGGTGATCATCGCGGTGGTCGCGGCGCTCGCCGTGCTCGGCACCGTGCTGGCGTTCGCGCTGGGCGGGGACGACAGCGACGACAAGGGTGCACAGGGAGCGCGGCCGTCCACGACCGTGGCGAGCGGCGGCGCCGCCACCAAGCCGGGCAAGGGGGGCGCGACCGGCACGGACGGTTCCTCCTCGCCCGGGGCAGCGTCCTCGGCCGCCTCGGGTGGGGCGAGCACGCCGGGCACGGGCCCGAGCCCGTCCGGTGGTACGGCCGGCTCGGCCGTTCCCGGTGGTGCGCCGGTGACGCGTACGCACCAGGGCGGCCAGGGCTACACGATCGGGCTGCCCGCCGGGTGGGTGTTCCAGTCCACGGGCTCGGCGGGGGACCGCTTCACCGGCCCGGGCGGGCAGAAGCTGCTGGTGGCCTGGACCTCGACACCGAAGGACGACCCGGTCGCGGACTGGCGCAACCAGGAGCGCGACATGGTGCGTTCCCAGTACCACAGGATCCGTATAGAGAAGGTGGGCTTCAGGAGCTGGAACACGGCCGACTGGGAGTTCACCTACGCCGACGGGGGAACGCAGTACCGGACGGTCGACCGGGGCTTCGTGGTGAACGACCGTCAGGGGTACGCGCTGATGTACACGGCGAAGGCCGCCGACTGGGACGGGGATCTGCGCCGGCAGACCTGGCAGACGCTGACGGAGACGTTCCAGCCGAAGAAGTGACGCCCGCCGCCGGTGCGTTCGTCGAGTCAGATCGGGCAACCCCTCTTTGCGGGTTGCCTCCGGCACGTATCGTGAATGCTTGCGGACCGTACGCAGCGGAGGGGACGCCCGCAACGGGACGCGTGGCGAACGGATCTGACCAACCGGGCGGCCGGGGGAGGCAACGTGGACGACTACGCGGGACGGGTCCTCGCCGACCGCTACCGCCTGCCGCTGCCGCCGTCCGACGCGTACGAACTCACCGAGACCCGGGCGTTCGACACCTACAGCGGGCAGGAAGTCCTCATCCGGCAGGTGCCGTTGCCTGAGGTCGTCGAGGCGGAGGTGCTGGACGCCGAGGGGCTGCCCGCCGGATTCACCCCGCGTGAGCGCCGGGGCGCCGGGCGGGGCGCGAGCCCGGACGTGCGCCGTCCCGCCGACCCCGTGGTGCGCCGGGCGGTGGAGGCCGTGCAGGCCGCGGCGCGGATACCCGACCATCCGCGGCTGGACCAGGTCTTCGACGTGTTCGCGGAGGGCGGTTCGCTGTGGATCGTCAGCGAGCTGGTGGCCGCGCGCCCGCTCGCCGCGCTGCTGGCCCAGCAGCCGCTGACGCCGTACCGGGCGGCCGAGGTCGCCTCCGACGTGCTGATGGCGCTGCGCGTGCTGCACGCGCACGGCTGGGTGCACCGCAACATCACCGCCCGTACCGTCCTGGTCTGCGACGACGGCCGGGTCATGCTCACCGGCCTGGCGGTCGGCGCGGCCGAGGAGGCCCTGTGCGGGTACGACCCGGTGCCGCCCGAGCTGCAGGAGGAGACCGGCGACGGGCAGGGCGGTGCGGAAGAGCATGCCGGTGGCGCCGGCCGTGTCCCCCCGCCGGGGCGGCCCGAGGACAGCGGTGCCGCGCCGGACGCCGAGACGGCCAGGCGGGCCGCCATCCAGGCCCGCGCCACCGGCGGACTGCCGGTCGCCGGGAGCCGGCCGGCGGGCGCCGGGGCCGCCGCGCTGCCCCGCCCGGCAGGCGCCGGCAACGCCGAGGACGTGCGGGCCGCACGGGCCGGTGCGATCGCCGCGTACCGCGCGGGCGCGCGGGCGGCGGCCCGGGTGCAGGAGGCGCAGCACACCACGCACAACGGCCGTGTCGCCCTGCCCGGCGCCCGCCCGCCGGCCGAGGCGGAGCTCACCGCCCCCGGCGAGCCGCAGTCGCCGGAACGCCCAGGGCTGGAGCGGCCCGACAGCGCGGCGCCGGGCCGGATCGGCGACCCCTATGGCGTGCGCGGCACCGCACTCCAGCCCCCCGGGGCCGCCCCCGCCGACTCGCGGCCCGGGCCCGCGCCGTGGGGCGACCCCTCCCTCACCGCCCCGGCCCCCCGCGGCCCGCGCACCGCGCTCGCCGCCGAGCGGGCAAGGCAGACGCGGATGACGGTGGTCGGCGCGGTGACCGAGCGGTGGGCGCCGGAGCAGGCCGGGCCGGTGCACGAGAACTGGCAGTTGGCCGCGCCCATCGGCCCCGCGACCGACCTGTGGGCGCTCGGCGCGCTGCTCTTCCGGGCCGTGCAGGGGCACGCGCCGTATCCGGAGGAGTCCACGGCCGAGCTGGTGCAGATGGTGTGCGCCGAGCCGCCCGCCTTCGCCGAGGAGTGCGGTGCGCTGCGGCCGGTCGTGGAGTCGCTGCTGCGTCAGGACCCGACCGACCGCATCGACTTCGAGGAGCTGAGCGGCTGGCTGCGCTCCCTGGTGCGTTCCGCGCCCGAACCGGAGGCCGGGGTGCACGTCGTGGCCGCCCCGCCCGCCGACCCCGGCAAGCTGCCCGTCGTACGGCGCCGGGGCGAGCTGGTGCGCAGGCGGCGCGCCGGGCTGCCCGCCCCGCACGGCCGGCACAAGCGGGCCGCGGGGAAGGAGCGTTCACCGCGCAGCCTCGGCCGGACCCTGCTTCTGCTGATCCTGCTGGTGCTCGCGGCGGCGATCGCGTACGCCATGTTCTTCCTGCCGAAGTCCGGCAGCGCCGGGGACAGGGGCGCCGACCGGACCGGCGCGGCCGGGTCCGCCTCCCGGGAGCCGGACGCGAGCAGCGCGCCGCGCCCCGAGCAGACCTCGCCCGGCACCCAGGACGGCAACGGTCCGGGGGCGTCGGCCGGTTCCACGCACGCGCAGACCACCGGCCCCGATGTCGCCGCTGGTTTCACGCTGCGTAAGGACCCGGCCGGATTCCGTATCGCCGTCGCCGACGGCTGGCAGCGCACCCCGGGCAACGGCCGGGGCCAGGTGACGTACACCCACGGTGACTTCACGCTGATCGTCGTCCCCGGCCGGGACAGCGCCGCGGGCTACGGCGGCGACCCGATGGCGTATCAGCGGGAGCGGGAGCCGGAGCTGCAGCCGTACCGGGACTCGTCCTGGGCGACCGCCACCGGGCTGAAGACGATCCAGGTCGGCGGACGGACCATGGCGGAGGGCCAGTTCACCTGGACCGGCGCCGACGGCCGTGAACTGTACGTGCGCAATCTGGCCCTGCTGGTCGGCGGGCGCTACCACGTGGTGCAGGTGCGTGGCCCGGAGGCCGAACGGGACGAGGTGACGCGGTTGTACGAGCAGGCGTCGGGCAGTTACCAGTACACGGGCTGACCAACCCGCACAGACGGGCCGTACAAAAGGGGGCGTACGCATCAGCAGTCCATCGGGTTGCCCGCGGTCACGCAAAGCGACAACCGTCACAGTGCGGTCACCGTGGCACCCCGCTTGTTCCCCGGACGCCGGGCTGTCTTTACCCTGACCCTGTCAAGAGCATTGCGGGGCAACGTGAATCAGATGCAGGGCCTGCTCCTCGCGGGCCGCTACCGGCTCGCCGATTCCATCGGCAGCGGCGGTATGGGCCGTGTGTGGCGCGCGCACGACGAGCTGTTGCACCGCGCCGTCGCGATCAAGGAGCTGACCGCGGCGCTCTACGTCTCCGACAGCGACCAGCAGGTCCTGCTCGCGCGCACCCGCGCCGAGGCACGCGCCGCCGCACGCATCAACCACTCCGCCGTCGTCACCGTGCACGACGTGCTGGAGCACGACGGCCGCCCGTGGATCGTGATGGAGCTGGTCGAGGGGCACTCGCTCGCCGACGCCGTCAAGGAGCAGGGCCGTATCGAGCCCGCCGAGGCCGCCCGGATCGGGATGTGGGTGCTGCGCGCGCTGCGCGCCGCGCACACCGCCGGCGTCCTGCACCGGGACGTCAAGCCCGGCAACGTGCTGCTCTCCCACGACGGCCGGGTCCTGCTCACCGACTTCGGCATCGCCCAGATCGAGGGCGACACCACCATCACGCGGACCGGCGAGGTCGTCGGTTCGGTCGACTACCTCGCGCCCGAACGGGTCCGCGGACACGACCCGGGCCCGGCCTCCGACCTGTGGGCGCTGGGCGCGACGCTGTACACGGCCGTGGAGGGGCGCTCGCCGTTCCGGCGCACCTCGCCGTTGTCCACCATGCAGGCCGTCGTCGAGGAGGAGGCCGACCAGCCCGGGTACGCCGGCCCGCTCGCGCCCGTCATCTCCGCACTGCTGCGCAAGGATCCGGCCACCCGGCCCGGCGTCGCCGAGGCCGAGCAGATGCTCGCGGAGGCGGCGGAGGGCCGCCGGCCCAGCGCGGCGCAGGCGTATGTGCCGACCCAGCACGGCGGTCAGCGGACCCCGTACGACACGGGCTCCGGGCACACCACGGGCTCCGGCACCGACCCGGGGTACAACGCCGGTTCCGGCACCCACGCGGGGTACAACGCCGGTTCCGGCACCCAGTCCGGGTACACCGCGGGTCCCGGCCACCCCACCGGGTCCGTCTACAACACCCCGATGACACCGCACGGCCCGGGGACCGGACCGACGGCCGTCGGACCCACGCAGATGCCTCCCGCTCCGCCGCGGCGCCGCCGCGGGCGCACCGTCGCGCTCGTCCTCGCCGTCGCCGCGGTCGTCGGCGCCGGTACGGCGGTGGTGCTCCAGCAGTGGGGCCACGGCTCCGGCAATCACGCCGGCCCGGCCGTGACCTCCTCACCGCCCAGCACCAAGGACACCGGCGGCGACCAGGGCTCGGTCCCCGACGACTGGCAGCAGATCAGCGATCCCAAGGGCTTCGGCCTCGCCCTGCCCAAGGGCTGGCAGCGGCAGCTGTTCAGCGACAAGGACGGCCTGACCCAGATCGACTACACACCCGACGACGGCAACCACTTCCTGCGCGTCGCCATCGACACCGACCCGGACTTCAACGACCCGTACCAGCACCAGCTGTCCCTGGACAAGCAGTTGCACCGGCTCGTCGACTACCGGCAGCGCAAGCTCGAGGTCGTCACCTACCGGGACCACCGGGCGTCGCTGTGGGAGTACACGTTCACCGCGCTCGCCAAGGACACCCGGTTCCCCGGCCCGCGCAGAGCCGTCGACGAGGTCTACTTCGGTGACGACGGCACCGAGTACGCGCTGCTCCTGTCGGGACCGACGCAGGACTGGGCGACCACGCAAGCACAGTTCAAGGCGATCCTGCGCAGCTGGCAGGAGAAGGTCTCCGCGTAACCCTGTTGGCCGATCGGTGCCCCGGAGCCGGGGCGTCCGGTGCGGCATGATGGGGCGCATGGGGACCGAGGGGGAGGATGCCCGTGTGATCGCGGGCCGTTACCGGCTCGACGCACGGCTGGGCCGGGGCGGCATGGGCATCGTGTGGCAGGCGACCGACCAGCTGCTGGGCCGGCGGGTGGCGGTGAAGGAGATCGCGCTCGACGAGACCCTCTCGGCCGAGCAGGCACGGGCCCAGCGGGACCGGACGCTGCGCGAGGCCCGCGCGGTCGCGCAACTGCGGCACCCGAACATCGTGGTCGTCCACGATGTCGTCGAGGACGGCCGGCGGCCCTATCTCGTCATGGAGCTGGTCGACGGCGGCACGCTCGCCGACCGGATCGCGCGCGGCGGCCCGGTCGACGCCGCCGAGGCCGCGCGCATCGGCGTGGCCCTGCTCGGCGCGCTGAGCGCGGCGCACGCCGCCGGGGTGCTGCACCGGGACCTGAAACCGGCGAACGTCCTCATCGAGGCCGGCACCGACCGTGTCGTCCTCACCGACTTCGGGATCGCCCAGGTCGCCGGCGCCACGACGCTGACGGAGACCGGGTCCTTCGTCGGCTCGCCCGAGTACACCGCGCCCGAGCGGATGTCCGGCACCGCCACCGGGCCCGCCTCCGACCTGTGGTCGCTCGGCGCCCTGCTGTGCACGATCCTCAGCGGTGAGTCACCCTTCCGGCGCGACTCGCTGGGCGGCATCCTGCACGCCGTCGTCATCGACGACATCCGTACGCCGGAGCAGGCGGCGCCGTTGCTGCCCGTCGTCCGCGGGCTGCTGGAGCGCGACCCGGAGCGACGGCTGGACGCGACCCAGGCCGAGCGGCTGCTGCGCGCCTTCCGCGACACGGGGTCCCTCCCGGACGAGGGCGAGGGCGAGGGCGGGGGCGCGGGCGTGGGCTTCGGGGCAGGTGCTGCTCAGGGCGCCGGGCCCGGGTCCTCGCCGGAGGCCGACGCGGGGTTCGGGCACCGGTCACTGCCGGGCGCGGGGACGGGTTCCGGGGCGCGTCCGGCCGGCTGGGGTCCGGAGCCGGGCGCCGTGTCCGGTCGTACGCCCGACCCGGCCCGGGACGGTCGTACGCCCGACCCGGCCCGGGACTCCACCGCGCACGCCGGGGCCGGGTACACGCCCACGCACGCCGGTCTGCCGCGTTCCGGCGGCGCGGCCGAGACGGGGCGGGCGCCCGAACGCTCCACGCGGGGTGTGCTGGTGGCCGCTTTCCTCGTCGCGGCGATGGCCGGTGCGGGCGTGTCGGCGGCGGCGCTGCTGATGCAGGGCGGCGACCAGGGCGGCAGCCCGGCGGTTCCGGGCCGGGCGAGCTCCCCGGCGACGGCACCCGCCGCCACCGTCACGGTCACCCGCTCCCCGAACCCGGCCCCGACCGGACCCGGTTCCTCCGGCACCGGCACCGGATCCACCGGCACCGGCTCTCCGGCCACCGGCTCCCAGGCCTCAGGCGACGGAGCCCGGCCCGTCGCGCCGTCCGGCTACCGGATCGCCGACGACCCCGCCGGTTTCCGGCTCGCCGTGCCCGAGGGATTCGTCCGCCGGCCGCAGGGCGAGCGGGTGTTCTACCTCTCGCCGGACGGCACGTACCGCCTCGGCGTCAAGGTCTCCGCTCCCGAACCCGGCGGCCCCCTCGGCGTGATGCGCCGCCAGGCCGCCGACGGCGCCGACACGAACCCGGGTTACCACGCCGGCACCGTCACCGAGACCACCCACGGCGGACAACCCGCCGCGCTCTGGGAGTTCACCTGGAACGGCTTCACCGCCGCGGAGGGCGCCCGGCACACCTACGACCTGTGCTGGGAGGAGGACGGCCGGATGTACGACGTGTGGGTGTCGGCGCCGGTCGGGAAGGTCCGCGAGGGGCGGGAGTACTTCGACGTGGCCGTGGACACGTTCACACGTTCCTAGGGCGGCCGGTCCTCAACGGTCACCCGATCACGCCTTCTTGAGGGCGGCCGGTCCCGAACGGTCACGGGTCTGTGACCACTTGCGTTTCCCGGTGGAGCGGGACGCGCCGCACACGGTATGGATGGTTCCATGAGCAGCAACGGGGGCGCCGGCCAGGGGGCCGACGAGACGACCAGCTTTGTCCTGCAGCCGCCCAACCCGGCGGCCGCCCCGGCCCAGCCGCCGTCCTCCCCGGGCGCCCAGCCGCCGTCCTCCCCGGGCGCCCAGCCGCTGCCCGCGCAGGGTGAGCCGGGCGCCGGGCGGCTCATCGCCGGCCGTTACCGGCTGCTCGCCAAGCTCGGCCACGGCGGCATGGGCACGGTGTGGCGGGCCAAGGACGAGACGGTGGACCGGGAGGTCGCCGTCAAGGAGCCCCGCGTCCCCGACCATCTGCCCGACCGCGAACGGGACAACGCCTTCGAGCGGATGCGCCGCGAGGCGCGCGCGGCGGCCCGGCTGGACCACCCGGCGGTCGTCAACGTGCACGACGTGGCCGTGGTCGACGGCCGGCCGTGGATCGTGATGGAGCTGGTGCGGGGCCGCTCGCTCGGCGCCGCCCTCCAAGAGGGCACGCTCGACGCGCGCGAGGCCGCACGGATCGGGCTGGAGGTGCTGGGCGCGCTGGAGGCCGCGCACGCGGCGGGCATCCTGCACCGGGACGTCAAGCCGGACAACATCCTGCTCGGCCGGCACGACCGGATCGTCCTCACCGACTTCGGGATCGCCCGGATCGAGGGCGAGACCCAGCTGACCGACACCGGCGGTTTCGTCGGCTCGCCCGAGTACATCGCGCCGGAGCGGGTGCTCGGGCAGCGCCCCGGGCCCGCGTCCGACCTGTGGTCGCTCGGCGTGGTGCTGTACGCGGCGACGGAGGGCGTCTCACCGTTCCGCCGCAGCAACACGCCCGCCACCCTGCAGTCGGTCCTCAACGCCACGCCGGCCCCGCCCGCCTCGGCGCCGGGCCCGCTCGCCGAGGCCATCGACGGACTGCTCCGCAAGGACCCGGCACACCGCCCGTCCGCCGCCCGGGTCCGTGCCCTGCTCACGGCGGCCGCGGAGCCGCCCGCGCCGCAGCCGACGCAGGCCGTGCGGTACGTCGACCGGGGCGGGCGTGGCGTGAGACTCGGACGCAAGGCCTGGCTGGGCGTCGGCGCCGCCCTGGTCGCCGCCGCCGTGGCGGCGTACCTGGTGCTCGCCGACCCGTTCGCCGGACCGCTGCCCGACGGATGGAAGACGCGGCACGAGAGCGCGCTGCGCGCGACGGTCGCCTTCCCCGGACAGTACGACCGCGCCCTGCCCGACCCGAAGACCGACCAGGGCCACTGGGTGACCTACAGCGACCCCGGCGGCAGCATCTGGATCGGGCTGGCGCTGGACAAGAAGTCCGAGGACAGCAGCGGGAAGATCGCCGACTCCTCGACCGCCCAGATGTACGCCGACGACGGCGAGTTCAAGCAGAACGGCGAGTACGACCTGGAGATGCCGGCCGGCCCGCGGACCGTGCCGGAGGGGAACAAGAGCTTCCACGGCCGCGAGGCCGCCCACAACACTCTCACCTACACCACCAACGACAGCCAGCACCCGCGCCCGCGCGAGGTGCAGATCTTCTACTACCGCACGCAGTCCGGCGACATGTACAAGCTGACCGTGAGCTACCCGGGCAAGGGCGACTTCACCGAACGGGGCCGTGAGGTGGCGCGCGTGGCGATCGCGAACCTCGACGTCGACAAGCCGTGATCCGAGCGCCCCGACGCCCTGATCAGCGGGTTTGTTGCCAGTGATCGCTGGCGGCGTGTGAGCGGTCGGTGAATCCCCGTTACCGACGGGTACACAAAGGCTCCGCTCCGGCATACCCTGCGCCCATGACGGACGCGCAGGCACCGGCCAAGACCGGCACCAACCCCCTCGCCCCCGCACCCCAGGGTGCCCGCACCGCCGCCGATGTGGTCACCCCCGAGCTGGTCGCCCAGCTCACCAAGGGGGTGGCCGGATCGGGCCGGACCGCCAACCACACGCCGTTCACCGGGGAGAAGCTCGCAGACCTGCCCGAGTCCACCCCCGAGGACGTGGAGAAGGCCTTCGCGGCCGCCCGCGCCGCCCAGGCCGTGTGGGCGCAGGTCCCGGTGCGGCAGCGCGCCGCCGTCCTGCTGCGCTTCCACGACCTCGTCCTCGCCCGGCAGGCCGAGGTGCTGGACCTGATCCAGCTGGAGACCGGCAAGGCCAGGCTGCACGCCCACGAGGAGGTGCAGGCCGTGGCCGTTGCCGCCCGCCACTACGGCCGCAAGGCCCCCGCCTACCTCAGGCCCAAGCGGCACACCGGTGCCGTGCCGACCCTGACCAAGGTCACCGAGCTGCGCCACCCGCGCGGTGTCGTCGGCCAGATCGCCCCGTGGAACTACCCGCTGGAGCTGTCCGTCGGCGACGCGCTGCCGGCGTTCGTCGCGGGCAACGCGGTCGTCATGAAGCCGGACACCGAGACCTGCCTGACCGCTCTGTGGGCCCGTGACCTGCTCATCGAGGCGGGGCTGCCTGCCGAGGTCTTCCAGGTGGTCATCGGCGACGGCCCGGTGATCGGCCCGGAGGTCGTCCGGCACGCCGACTACGTCTCCTTCACCGGCTCCACCCGCACCGGCCGCGAGGTCGCCGAGCGCGCCGCGGCCCGTCTGGTCGGCGTCTCCCTCGAACTCGGCGGCAAGAACGCCATGCTGGTGCTGGAGGACGCCGATCTCGACAAGGCGGCGGCGGGCGCGGTGCGCGGCTGCTTCTCCTCCGCCGGTCAGCTGTGCATCTCCATCGAGCGGCTCTACGTCCACGAGTCGGTCGCCGACGCCTTCCTGGAGCGCTTCGCCGCCCGCACCAAGGCCATGCGCCTCGGCACCTCCCTGGCCTACGGCGCCGACATGGGCTCGCTGGTCGGGGAGCGGCAGCTGAAGACCGTCGAGCGGCACGTGGAGGAGGCCGTCGCCAAGGGCGCGAAGGTCGTCGCCGGCGGGGTCGCCCGCCCCGACATCGGCCCGTACTTCTTCGAACCGACGATCCTCGACGGCGTCACCGAGCCGATGTCCGTGTGCACCGAGGAGACCTTCGGCCCGGTCGTCTCCATCTACCGCTTCCGCTCCGAGGACGAGGCGATCGAGCAGGCCAACGGCACGCCGTACGGACTGAACTCCTCGGTGTGGACCAAGGACGCCCGCCGGGGCCGCGCCGTCGCGGCCCGGCTGCGCACCGGCACCGTCAACATCAACGAGGGCTACGCCCCCGCCTACGGCAGTGTGCAGTCCCCGATGGGCGGCATGAAGGACTCCGGCCTCGGCCGCCGGCACGGCTCCGAGGGCATCCTCAAGTACACCGAGGCGCAGACGGTCGCCCACCAGCGGCTGCTGCCGATGGCCCCGTCCCTGGGCATGACCGACGAGCAGTACGCGGCGTTCATGAGCCGCAGTCTGAAGCTGATGAAGGCGTTCCGCCTCCGCTAGACCCACCCGTTCTTGACCCCCCGTTCTTGACCGCCCGTTCTTGACCCCCCGTTCTCGACGAGGAGAGCACGTGTCGCAGGAGAAGTCTGTCCAGGCCCGGGACGAGGACGGGTACGACTACGACGTGATCGTCGTGGGCTCCGGCTTCGGCGGTTCCGTCACCGCCCTGCGCCTCACCGAAAAGGGATACAAGGTGGGCGTCCTGGAGGCCGGCCGCCGCTTCACCCGGGAGTCCCTGCCGAAGAACAGCTGGGACCTGAAGAACTACCTCTGGGCCCCGAAGCTGGGCCTCTTCGGCATCCAGCGCATCCACCTGCTCGGCAACGTGATGGTGCTGGCGGGCGCGGGCGTCGGCGGCGGTTCCCTCAACTACGCCAACACCCTCTACGTCCCGCCGAAGCCCTTCTTCGACGACCCCCAGTGGCGGCACATCACCGACTGGCAGGAGGAGCTGGCGCCGTACTACGACCAGGCGCGGCGCATGCTCGGGGTGCGGCTGAACCCGACCATGACCCCCTCCGACGTGCATCTGAAGGCGGCGGCGGAGCGGATGGGCTGCGGCGACACCTTCCACATGGCACCGGTCGGCGTGTTCTTCGGGGACGGCGAGGACGCCGACGGCACGGCGAAGGCGGAGCCGGGCCGGCAGGTCGCCGACCCGTACTTCGGCGGCGCCGGACCCGCCCGGAGGGCGTGCATCGAGTGCGGCGAGTGCATGACGGGCTGCCGGCACGGCGCGAAGAACACCCTGAACGAGAACTACCTCTACCTCGCCGAGAAGGCCGGCGCGGTCGTGCACCCCATGACCACGGTCGTCTCCGTCACGGACGACTCCCGCGGCGGGTACGCCATCGCCACGCTGCCGACCGACAACAAGAGGAAGGGCCGGGGCCGCACCTTCACCGCCCGCCGGGTCGTCCTCGCCGCCGGCACCTACGGCACCCAGACCCTGCTGCACCGCATGAAGGCGAGCGGTCATCTGCCGTACCTGTCGCCGCGGCTGGGCGAGCTGACCCGCACCAACTCCGAGGCGCTGGTCGGCGCGCAGACCGACGACCGGCGCTACCGCAAGGCCACCGGCGACACCCGGGCCGACTTCACCCGCGGGGTCGCCATCACCTCGTCCATCCACCCCGACGAGAACACCCACATCGAACCGGTCCGCTACGGCAAGGGATCCAACTCGATGGGCAGCCTGTCCATCCTCCAGGTCCCCTACGCCGAGGGCCGCTCCCGCGTCGCCGCCTGGCTCGCCAACGCCGCCCGGCACCCGATGCTGGTGCTGCGCTCCCTGTCCAACCGCAAGTGGTCGGAGCGGACCATCATCGGCCTGGTGATGCAGTCCCTGGACAACTCGCTGACGACGTATCTGAAGCCCGACGGTGTGGGCAAGGGCCTGCTGACCGCGCGGCAGGGCCACGGCTCGCCCAACCCCAAGCAGATCAAGGCCGCCACCGACGGCGCCACCGCGCTCGCCGCCGAGATCAACGGCTTCGCCGGGTCCAACGTCGGCGAGCTGATGGGCACCCCGCTCACCGCGCACTTCCTCGGCGGCTGCCCGATCGGCGACTCGCCCGAGACCGGCGTGATCGACCCCTACCACCGGCTGTACGGCCACCCCGGCATCTCGGTGGTGGACGGCGCCGCGGTCTCCGCGAACCTGGGCGTCAACCCGTCGCTGACCATCACCGCGCAGGCCGAGCGGGCGATGTCGTACTGGCCCAACAAGGGCGAGGCCGACGCGCGCCCCGCACAGGGCGCGGGCTACGAGCGCCTGAAGCCGGTCGAGCCGCAGTCCCCGGCGGTCCCGGCCGACGCGTTCGGCGCGCTGCGCCTGCCGTTCCTGGGCATGCCGGCGGTGCCGCCGAAGAAGTAACGGGCGGCTTCGGTACGACGAAGGGACCTGCGCCCCCCTCCGAGCGCAGGTCCCTCACGTCGTGTGCGGTGGTGTTACGCGGTCGCGGCGCCCTTGCGGCGGCGCACGACGACGATCGCACCGGCACCGGCGACGACGGCGGCACCGCCGACCAGGCCGATCATCGGCAGGGCAGAGCTGGAACCGGTCTCGGCGAGGCTGCCGTTGACCTTCGGCGTGTTGCCGGTCGGCTTCTTGTCCGTGACCGGGGCCTCGCCGCCTTCCTGCGGCTTGGTGCCGTCGGTGTCGGTGTTAGCCGCCACGATCTGGAACTTGTACGCCACGTCACCGAAGCCGGTGCACTGCGCGTCGCTGTCGCCGTAGATCGTCGCGCCGAGCGTGAAGCCGGCGCCCACCGGGGCGGACGCCTTCACGTTCAGGCGCATCGGGATGTCGACCTCGTAGTCGGCCTTCAGCTCGTCGGTGTAGCCGACGAAGCCCACCGCGTAGCCGTCCTGGTTCAGGTCGCCCCAGGACTTGGAGTCCGGGTCCCAGGCCTGCAGCTGCACCTGGCGGGTCTTGAAGAGGTTGTCGCCCGCCTTGTCCGAGGACGCGCCGGCGAAGTAGGCCAGGTCCTGCAGCGTGGACTTGGAGTTGTTGGCGACGTTCAGGGAGAACTTGTGCCAGCCGCTGCCGGCGGCGATCTTGCCGGGCAGACCGCTGATGCTGACGTCGACCTTCGAGTCGGTGCACTCGCCCGGGATGTCGCCGTCACCGGGGTCGGTGCTCTCGGTGGCGGTGGGCTTGGCCGTGGGCGAACCGGTGGGCTTACCGGTCGGCTTGTCGGTCGCGGTCGCGGAGCTGCTCGCGGTGGCGGTGGCCGTGGCGGAGTCCGTCGCGGTCGCCGAGGCCGTGCTCGTCGCGTCGCCCTTGTCTTCCGTGGTGCCCTTGCCGTCCTCGGTGCCGGTGCCGGTGCCGGTGCTCTCCGAGCTGGTCGCGGCCGGGCTGGAGGTGGTGGTGTCGGGCGTCTCGTCCGCGAACGCCGCCGGCGCGGAGAGCAGCGCCAGCGGGGCTATCACTGCCGTTGCGGCCGCGGTGGCCATGGCACGGCGAAGCTTCATGAAATCCTCAAGGAGTCCAGGGTGGAGGGCGCCGCGTGTGGGGCGCGGGTGTGGCCCTTGGTTCAGCACGTTGGATCAGTGAAGCCTGTGAATGGTTGTGCCGTCTTCACGGCGCTTTTATGTGGGCTCCGTCACAGGCGGAGGCGACTTGTGACCGCCTCGCCGTACGCCGTACAACTGTGCCCCGTGCCTGACAAGCCCTCAGACGACGAGACCTCCCGCGTTCCCGACGACGTGTGGGAGAAGTTCGTCCGCGACAGCGAACTCGACATCCGTGCCTCCGCGCCCAGGGAGGCGTCCGCGGCCGCCCGCGGCGCGAGCGGCCTGCCCGAGGGGTGGCGCACCGGCCCCGCGTGGCGGGAGCCGGCCGGCAGGACAGCCCGCCGCCGGCGGCTGTGGGCGCTGCTCGGCGTACCCGTGGCGGCCGCCGTGGCCGTCGTCGCGCTGAAGCCGTCGCTGCTGCCCGGCGACCCGTTCCGCACCGGCTCGGCGCAGGCCGCCACCGCGCCCCCGCTGCCGCCGGAGACCGCGCGCCCGACCGCGCCGGAGTCCGCCGCCCCCGACCGCCCGACCCTCGATCGCCCCTTCGCGGGGTCCCCGGCCGAGCGCTGGGCCGACGGCGAGGCCGGTCTCGTGCTGCCCGCAGCCCGGGCCATCGGCGTCCACTCCAAGGCCCAGGTGGCGAAGGCGCTGGAGCAGATCAGGACCCTGCTCGTCGACGCCAACCTCGACCCGGCCACCCTGCGCGGAGAGCGCCCCGCCGAGGCGCTGTCCGTGATCGAGCCCCACCAGAGCGAGCTGCGGACGCGGCTGGAGGCGTCGCTGCGCCGGCCGGACAAGGACCACGACCCGTTGCTGATGTTCACCCGCTTCGCGTCCGGTGACGTCCGGGTCGTCGGCACGGTGGTCAAGACGCGCGGCAGGACGACCGTCGGAGCCGGCGAGGACGGCAGCGTCCGCATCCACGCCGACTACACCTTCGTCTACCCGCTGGTCCGCGTCGACGGCTCCACCGAGGTGACCCGTACCGTCGTGCGCCGGGTGCTCGACATCGACCTGTACGACCCGAACCGGTACCGGGTCACCCCCGGCACCATCGCGGTGACCCGGTACGACCAGGAGGTCGGCAACTCGGGCTGCGACATCGACGACGGCTTTCTGCACCCCCAGTTCGAGTCGGCCGGCCCCACGGGCGCCCCGCCGAGCGGACCGGCGACGGACCCGTACGACCGCAGCAAGGAGCTGGACGCGAACCGGTCGGAGGGTTGCGGGACTGTCTCCCGGATCTGAGGGCCGCGCACGACGGAAGGTCCCCGCTTGGACGCGCTCCGACGGAAGGACCCCGCTTGGACGCGCGTACGACGGAAGGGCCCCGCGGGAGCTCGCCGCGGGGCCCTTCTTCGTCAGCACCGACGTCAGGGCAGCGCCGGTGCCTCGGGGAAGCGGCGCCGGGGGGTTGCGCCGCTGGTCCTCAACGGTGGTCATGACACGGCCGGCACCCGTCGGTGCACGGCAATACGGGCGGATACGGGGGAACTTGGGCTTGTCCGGCATCGTGCTGGATGACCGTGGGCGCCCGCAACCGTTCGGCCCGGCCCTTATGAAATTTTGCATATATCCGGGTTCCTGGATCCAGGTTCCCGTCGGCCGGCCCCGGGCGTCCCCGGAGCCGGCCGTTCTCTTGGGTGACCGGGCTGCTGTCCCCTGCCGTCCGGTCACTTCCCTGGAGCGAGGTCCCACGACGCACGGCACGAGCCGTACGTCTCATCGCTCCAGCGAGCCACGCGTGGTTCGTTCGGGCCCGCCCCTGGCTGGCACGGACATCGGTACCAACGAAGCGGCCCGGCCCCGGTCACGCTCCGTACGGGTGAGAGCGGATGCGAACGCAGGAGCGACGGGCGACGCGGGGCTCAGATGCGACCCCGGCACAGTTCGAGCATCGTCATCGCGAGCGCGGTGCCCGGCTTGCCGAGCGCGTCCCGGTAGCGGCCGAGGATCTCCAGCTCGCGGGAGAGGTTCACACGGCGGCCGCCGGAGGTGATCCGGGCCTCCTGGACCACGGCGGAGACGGCCATGCGTTCCTGGATCAGGCCGATGATCCGGTCGTCGAGCGCGTCGATGCGCTCCCGGGCGCCGGTGATCACATCGGCGGCCTCGGCGGTGTGCGCGCCGGTGACGTCGGTGGCGGTGGTGGTCATAGGGGGCTCCTCGTCGGACGGGGTGTGCCCCGGAGCGGCAAGATCCGGAAAACACCAGGCGCCCCGGACCTTGTCGGCCCGGGGCGCCTGGGAAGTCGCTTGTCAGTTGCTCAAGCAGCACGACCATGGCAGCCGGCGGGCCGGTTGCCATAGGTAAAGACGAAGGTCTGGTGCTGGAGCATGGGGCCAGTATGCCGTGCCCGGCGGGGGTGTCCAACATCGCCCGGATCGTGAGATGCGCGACTGTCGCGCACGCAGCGGGCCGCGCGGACCGCTTCGCGCGCCCACCTCGGTAGAATTGGCCAGCACAGAGACCCCGCCCCACCGCCGGAAGGCTCCCGTGTCATCAGCGCCCCCCGCTGCCGCCGCCCCCGACACCGTTCTGGTCGTCGACTTCGGCGCGCAGTACGCCCAGCTCATCGCCCGTCGCGTCCGCGAGGCCCGGGTCTACAGCGAGATCGTGCCCGGCACCATGCCGGTGTCCGAGATGCTCGCAAAGAACCCGGCGGCGATCATCCTTTCCGGCGGCCCCTCGTCCGTGTACGAGGAGGGCGCCCCCCGCCTGGACCGCGAGATCTTCGAGTCCGGCGTCCCCGTCTTCGGCATGTGCTACGGCTTCCAGCTCATGGCGCAGGCCCTCGGCGGAACCGTCGACAACAGCGGCGCCCGCGAGTACGGCCGCACCCCGCTGCACGTCTCGCGCGCCTCCTCCACGCTCTTCGAGGGCACCCCGGCCGAGCAGTCGGTGTGGATGTCGCACGGCGACGCCTGCTCCGCCGCTCCCGAGGGCTTCACGGTGACGGCCTCCACGGACGTCGTCCCGGTCGCCGCCTTCGAGAACGACGACAAGAAGCTCTACGGCGTCCAGTACCACCCCGAGGTCATGCACTCCACGCACGGCCAGCAGGTGCTGGAGCACTTCCTGTACCGCGGTGCGGGCCTGGAGCCGAACTGGACCACGGGCAACGTCATCGACGAGCAGGTCGAGGCGATCCGTGAGCTGGTCGGGGACAAGCGCGCGATCTGCGGCCTGTCCGGCGGCGTCGACTCCGCGGTGGCCGCCGCTCTCGTGCAGAAGGCCATCGGCGAGCAGCTGACCTGCGTCTACGTCGACCACGGTCTGATGCGCAAGGGCGAGACCGAGCAGGTCGAGAAGGACTTCGTCGCCGCGACCGGCGTCAAGCTGAAGGTCGTCGACGCCGAGGAGCGCTTCCTCACCGCGCTCAAGGGGGTCACCGACCCCGAGGAGAAGCGGAAGATCATCGGCCGCGAGTTCATCCGCGTCTTCGAGCAGGCCCAGGCCGAGATCGTCGCCGACGAGGGCCCGGCCGTGGAGTTCCTGGTCCAGGGCACCCTGTACCCGGACGTGGTCGAGTCCGGCGGCGGCACCGGCACCGCCAACATCAAGTCGCACCACAACGTCGGCGGGCTGCCCGAGGACCTCGAGTTCAAGCTGATCGAGCCGCTGCGCAAGCTGTTCAAGGACGAGGTCCGGATGGTCGGCCAGGAGCTCGGCCTGCCGGAGGAGATCGTCCAGCGCCAGCCCTTCCCGGGCCCCGGCCTCGGCATCCGCATCGTCGGCGAGGTCACCAAGGAGCGCCTGGACCTGCTGCGCGACGCCGACGCCATCGCCCGCGAGGAGCTGAGCGCGGCCGGCCTCGACCGCGACATCTGGCAGTGCCCGGTGGTCCTGCTCGCGGACGTCCGCTCGGTCGGCGTCCAGGGCGACGGCCGCACCTACGGTCACCCGATCGTGCTGCGCCCGGTGTCCTCCGAGGACGCCATGACCGCCGACTGGTCCCGGCTGCCGTACGACGTCCTCGCCAAGATCTCCACGCGGATCACCAACGAGGTGCGCGACGTCAACCGCGTCGTCCTCGACGTGACCTCCAAGCCGCCGGGGACCATCGAGTGGGAGTAGTCCCCGCTTGAAAGAGCCTAGGTGCGCTTGATCGTGCGCAGGGGCTCACCGGGCTTCCAGACCTGGACGACGAGGTACTTCTCGTCCTCCACACAGGTTCTGACGACCTCGGTCAGCTCGGTACGGAAGAGGTGGAACGGCTGCGGCGGTTCCACCTCTTTCGTGTAGGCGGACTTCTCGGGCCCGTCCGGCACCTCGTAGGCCCGGCCGCTGATCCGTACGTCGCCGCCGCCCATCCCGGTGCCGTCCCCGGGGTTCGCCTGGAGCGCGAAACGCGGGTCGCGGTGCAGGTCACGCGCCTTGAGCGAGCCATGCATCATCCCCAGCCACAGCTCGCCGTGCCGGAAGTCGACCTCCAGGCCGGAGGTGCGCGGCGAGCCGTCCTTGCGCAGGGTGACGAGGACGTGGTGGGTGAAGGCGCGGAAGCGCTCCTCGACGGTCTCGGCGAGGTCCGGCTCGGCGGTGGTGAAGACACCCCAGTTCGCAGTCATGCCGCGAGTCTGACAGTCAAAGGCGACATCTTCTGTCGTCTTTCGGCAAGGTCTGTTCTCCTTGACCGACCGGCGGTAACTTCCCGCCGTACAGCAACCGAGTGCCGGAGGACCAATGCCCGGGCCCACTCCGCCCCCACCCCTGCCCACGGACCGGCTGCGGTTCGCCATGCCGCCCAAGCACGACTCCCTGGAGGACGAGCGCCGGTACCGCAAGGAGCGGCTGGCGGGCGCACTGCGGATCTTCGGCCGGCTCGGCTACGAGGACGGCGTCTCCGGGCACATCACCGCACGCGACCCCGAGTTCACCGACTGCTTCTGGGTCAACCCGTTCGGCCTGTCCTTCCGCCACGTCACCGTCAGCGACCTGGTGCTCGCCAACTCCGACGGCCAGGTCATCGAGGGCCGCTACCACGTCAACCAGGCCGCCTTCAGCGTCCACGCCCAGGTGCACGCGGCCCGCCCCGACGTCGTCGCCGTCGCCCACTGCCACTCCGTGCACGGGCGCGCGCTCGCGGCCCTGGGCGAGCTGATCGACCCCGTCACCCAGGAGAGCTGCGCCTTCTACGAGGACCACGCGCTGTACAACGCCTACACCGGCGTCGCCGTCGACGCCGACGAGGGCCGTCGTATCGCCGCCGCGCTCGGCACCCACAAGGCGCTCGTGCTGCGCAACCACGGGCTGCTGACCGTGGGGGACTCGGTGGACGCCGCCGCGTGGTGGTTCGTGACGATGGAACGCTCCTGTCAGGTGCAGCTGGCCGCCAAGGCCGCCGGGCGGCCCCTGCTGATCGACCACAAGCTGGCGACCGCGACGCGTGAACAGCTCGGCGGCGATCTGGTGGCGTGGATCAACTATCAGCCGATGTGGCAGGACATCAGCCGCAGCGAGCCGGACCTGCTCACCTGAGACCTGCTCACCTGAGACCTGCTCACCCGAGACCGCCGGCACCCTCGCCCGTGCTCACCGGAAGCCGCGCAGGACGGCCGCTTTCGTCATCGCGAACTCCTCGTCCGTCAGCACTCCGCTGCGGTGCAGCTCGCCCAGCTCGCGCAGTCTGCGCAGCAGCATGTCGTGGTGGTCGCCGGGCGGGGGCCCGGCCGGCTCGGCGAGGACACCCGGCCGGTCGCCGTCGGCCAGGGGGTGGGCCGTGCGGGTCGACGGGTGCGGCAGCCGCGCGGTGACCGCGGCGGCCACCAGCGCCGTCAGCAGATCCCGGCGGGCGCTGCCCCACAGGTCCAGGGCGTACGGATCCTTCTCCGGCGGCAGCTTGGAGAACGCCGTCTCCCGCGTGACGAACCTCAGGAAGCCGTCCTCGTAGCCCGCGTTCGGCAACCACTCGACCTGCACCAGGTCACCGACGGCGATGATGCGCGGGCCCGTGGCGCGTTTGACCCGGTCGGAGGTGTCGGCCCAGTCGATGCGCACCTGTGCCCCGTCGAAGGACACCGTGCCGTCGGAGGTGCGCACCGACACGGGCACCGGTGGCCCGGGCAGCAGAAAGGACGTCGCGGGCTCCTTCGGGACCTGGTCCAGCAGCAGCGCGTGACGGATCTCCTCGGCGACGTACTCCGCCACCCCGGAACGGTCGGGGTCCACCGCCAGCCGGTAGGGATCGGCGGGCTGCGGCAGCCGGCCGCCCGTCGCCTGCAACAGGGGATCGGCTCCCTCGCGCAGGGTCAGCCGCAGCCGGCCGCGCTTGCGCTCCGGCTCGTAGACGATCCCGGCGACGGCCTCCAGCGGCACGGCGATCTCCCCGTACGTCTGCCGGAACAGCGGCACGGAGCGGTGCAGGCCCGGCGTGATCCTGACCGTGGTGCCGTCGAAGGCCCAGGTCCCGTCACGCTGGATGATCTCGGCCATAAGGGAATTCTCCCAGCCGGGTCAACACGGTGGGGCGGGCTTCACCCGCGCTGACCAGAGCTGGTGCCGCGGACCGTGCCGCGTAGGGCACAATGCGCTGTCGCCGCGGGGGAGTTGTCCGCCGGCGGCCGGCAGGCCGACCCGGGCCGCCGGTCAACAGGGTGATGGGGAAGGCAGGCTCGACGTGGCGGTGCAGGAGGCGAGAGGCGGCGCGCCGGCGGGCGCGCACGAGGGCGGCTGCACCTGCGGGGACTGCCCGCACGGCGCCAGAGAGGGACATCGGCGCGCGGTCGCCGCGTTCCTGAGCAGGCGGGACGAGTACGCCGCCGGACAGGGGCTGCCGACGGCCGTGGCGCACTCCGCGTCGGCGTCCCGGCAGTGGGTCTCCGAGGAACTCACCCAGTCCGCCGCGCTCGTCGCCGAACGCGGCCGTGCCGAGGGCGAGGCCTGGCTGACCGGGCTGTGGCGCCGCAGCGTGTGCACGGTGTGGGCGGCGGCCGTCGTCCTGCTGCTGGTGCAGGCCCTGACCGCGATCGGCGCGGGCTGGAGCGGAGCCCGCACGGCCGGGCTGCTGGCCGCCCTCGCCGTCGCCGGTGCGCTGACGGCGGCGTCCTGGTTCCACCGGGCGCGCGGCGGCGTGCTGGCCCCCGTGATCGGCGAGGACAACCGGCTGTCGACCTCGCGCGCGGTGGCCGCCTGCTGGGTGCTCTTCGTGGCCTACGCCGTGCTCGTGCTGGCCGGGCGGCTGGCCGCGGCCTCCGGGCACCGGGAGCGGGACGCCCTGATCGCCGGTCTCGGACTCGCCCGGGGCGCGGGCGTGGTGACCGTCCTCGCCGTGGTGTGCGGGATCGCCGTGCTGGTGCGGCGCGTGGTCGCGCTGCGGGTGCTCGGGCAGCGGCTGCAGAAGGTCCGCGCGGACCGCCCGCGCGCCGCCGACCTGCTCACCGACGACTGCGGCCGGGGCTCCTTCACCGACCTCCAGTACGTCGCGATCAGCGCGGTCGCCCTGGTGTTCGCGGCGGTACGGCTGGCCCGGCGGCCCGACCGGCTGCCGGACCTGCCGTGGGGGCTCGCGGTGGTGGTGCTGGTGTCGGCGGCGACCTATGTGGCCGGCAAGTACGCCGAGGGCGGCCGGCCCGTGATCCTCTCCGTCGTACGGGCCCGGGAGGCCGGCGACCTGGACGGGCCGATCCGGCAGGGCGACGACATCGAGATCCGCGGCGCCGGGTTCGTCCCGCCGGGCGCCCAGGGCGCCGACAGGCTGTCGCGGATGACGGTCCGCATCGGAGCCGTCCATGTGCACGTGCCGCTGATCCCGGTCACGGGCGGCTTCAGCAACCCCACCGACACCGCCCTGACGGTGCCGGTCCCGGCGGACGTCGAACCCGGCCGGGTGGAGGTGCAGGTGGTCACGGCGGCGGGCGTGGAGACCAACCGCTACACGATCGACGTGACCGAATGACACGCCCCCGTCGACGGTCCGCCGCCGGTGGTGAGTCGATCTCCTTTTCCGTTCGCCGGAATTGAGCCGATCGCCGCTTGCGTACGTATCGTCGGGTGACGGCACCGGCGGGCGAGAGGCGGCTGGCAGCGATGACTCACAGCATGCGCACGGAAACACACACCCCCCACCTCGGCCGTGGCCCCGGCCGGCGGGAATCCGCCGCCCGCTACGCCCTGCTCCCGCTCCGCTTCTTCCTCGGCATCACCTTCATCTACGCGGGTCTCGACAAACTGACGGACAGCGCCTTCATGCACGCCTCCGGCGCCGGGTCCATCGGCGACACCATGCGCTCGGTGCGGGACTCGGCGGCCATACCGGCGCTGGTCGACCTGGCGCTGAAGAGCCCCGTCGGCTTCGGCTACGCCATCGCCCTCGGTGAACTCGCCGTCGGCATCGGC
Organism: Streptomyces sp. NPDC104814; assembly: GCF_055583185.1. Classification (NCBI taxonomy): domain Bacteria; kingdom Bacillati; phylum Actinomycetota; class Actinomycetes; order Kitasatosporales; family Streptomycetaceae; genus Streptomyces; species Streptomyces sp. NPDC104814. The sequence goes on from NZ_JBVJOL010000005.1 coordinate 344,548, forward strand.
GTCCTGCTCGGCCTGCTGGGCCGTCTCGCCGCCCTCGGCGGCGCCCTGATCTCGCTGAGCCTGTGGCTCACGGTCTCCTGGGCGACCAGCCCCTACTACTACGGCAACGACCTCGCCTATCTGATGGCCTGGCTGCCGCTCGTGCTGGCCGGGACCCCGCTCTTCTCGATCGACGCGATGCTGCGACGCCGCCACCGGGACGGCGGCTATCGATAGGGCGCCCTGCGCGAGCGGCGCCCGGCGGCCGCCCCGCTGAGGGAGGGCGGTCGCCTCGCCGCCACCGGGTGAGCGCAAGGGTGGCCCGGGCCGGGGACCGGCCGGCACGCCGGCCGGCCCCCGCCTCAGCCGTGGTCGCGTCGGCGTATCGCGTGGGTGACCATTCCGACCGCACCCGCCAGGCACAGGCCGCCGACGACCCAGGGGATCGCCGTGAACCACGGGGTGCGCCACAGGCCGGCCGCGTCACCGGCGTAGAGGATCCCGGTGACGGTCAGGGCGAGACCGGCGACCAGCCGGCCGGGCTGGAACTCATGACGCAGCACGGGACACCTCCACCTGGCCGACGCCGACCTTGAGGTCCAGCTCCAGCGTGCCGGCGCTCCGGCCGGCGCCTGCCGGTCTCAGGGTCACCTGCTTGTGCCGGCCCGGCTGCACGTCCACGTCCTTCGCATCCTCACCCGGCAACTGGATGTCACCCACCCCCACGTCGATGTCCGCCTTCACCGTCACGCCCTGCGGCACGATCACCCGCACCCGGCCCACGCCCACGTCGGCCAGCGTGCTCACCGTGCCTCCCGGGGGTACGGCGACCCGGGACAGGTCGAGCGTGCCGACGCCGGTGCCGACGTGGTACTTCGGCCGGACGTCCGCCGCCGCGGCCGGCCGCCATGTCGTCTGCACCCACTGCGTGCCGATGTCGTGCGGCAGCGCCGCCGACGCCGTGAGCAGCGCGGCCGTCACGACCGCCCAGAAGACCGAGCCCGCTCCCGTGCGCCCGAGGAACGCGCTGACGGCGATGCCGAGCCCGAACACGGTCAGCGCGCCGGCCAGCCCCACCTGCAGACTGGTGCCGAGCGGATGGTCCCGCCAGGTCAGGCCCGTACCGAGACCGCCCGCGGCCAGGGCCAGCAGGAACACCCAGCCGCCGATCCAGCGCGGGCCGCGCGGCGCCGGCCGGTCCGTGCCGGCCGGCGGTGCCGGGCGCTGCGGGGTCACCCCCCGGCCGATGTCGACGGCCGCCGCGATGTCCCGGTCGCGGGGGTCGCCCGGACCCCACAGATATCCCGTGCCCCCGACATGCGTGCCGTCCTTGACGATCGGGTCGCGCCACCAGGACGGGTAACCCGCCGCGGCCGGCGGCGCCTGCGCTTCCGGTGGAGCGTCCGCCACGGCCTGCGCCGCCAGCGGGTCGGGGCCCGGCGCGTCGCGCCGCTGCTGCCAGTACCCGGCGCCGGCCAGCAGCAGGGAGAGGGCGACGGCGAAGGTCAGCACCCCGCCGTTGCGCAGCATCGACAGGAACACCCCGCAGCCGACCAGCGCGAACAGCACGGCGGCGAGCGCCTGCCCGTCCACCCGCCCGGTGAGCAGCTTGCGGACCTCGTTCTCCTCGTCGTCGTCGTAGGGGACGAACAGCCAGAAGAAGCCGTAGAAGATCAGACCGACGCCGCCCGCGGCGGCCAGCACCGCGAGCGTGATCCGGAAGATGACCGGGTCCATGTCGCACCGCCGCCCCAGCCCGGCGCACACCCCGGCGATCGTCCGGTGCCGGCGGTCGCGACGGAAGAGGTGCGGGCCATCGGCCGTGGCGGTGCCCGGCTGCCCGGACCCGGCCGCCACGCCGGAGACGGACGGGACACCCTCGCCGGGAACCCCGTCCGCCGCGTGCTGGTGATCGGTCATGCGTCCATGGTGACGGGCGAGGCGGCCCGGCGGCAGCCGGGACGACCCTGGCCGGACCCTGATATCGCCCCTGAGTCCGGCGGCCGCACCGGCCGTACCGGCCAGGGGCGAAGATCAGGGGCATCCCAGGGGCAGACCCTGATGCTCCGGGCCGCCCGCCATGTGACCATCGATGGCATGCCGGAAGCCGCAGCAGCGCCCCTCGTCGAACCGCGGCCGCCGCGCAAGCTCTACCGCAGCAGCGACGGACGCTGGCTGGGTGGCGTGGCGCGGGGGCTCGCCGGGCACCTCGGGCTGCCCGTGATCTGGGTCCGCCTGGTCTTCGTGGGCCTGTTCATGGCGGACGGCCTGGGTGCGCTGCTGTACGCGGCGTTCTGGTTCTTCGTGCCGCTCGGCGTCGGCGGAGTCGACCAGCAGAAGCCGCCGTCCCTGGTGAGCACCGAGGTCTCGCCCGACGGCCGGCGCAGACTCGTCGCCCGCAGACCGGACCGGGGCCAGATCGTCGCCCTGCTCCTCATGGTCGTCGTCGCCCTGATCTTCGTCGGCAGCGTCAACATCGGCAACGGCGCCAAGGCGTATCTGCTTCCGGCGGTGCTCGTCGCCGCCGGTGTCGCCCTGGTGTGGCGGCAGGCGGACAACGCCCGCCGGGCCCGCTGGGTCGAGGTGGGCCGCCGCAAGCGCACCCTGACGCTGCTGCGGGCCGTGGCCGGGGTACTGCTGGTGACGGCCGGCGTGTCCGGGATCTTCGTCCTCCAGGGCTCCGCCGCCCACCTCGGCTCGGTGCTGCAGGCGGCGCTGGCGGTCCTGGTCGGGATAACGCTGCTGGCCGGCCCGTATCTGGTGCGGATGACACAGGACCTGTCCGAGGAACGCCTGATGCGCATCCGTGCCCAGGAGCGCGCGGAGGTCGCCGCCCATGTCCACGACTCGGTGCTGCACACCCTGACCCTGATCCAGCGCAACGCCGACAACGCGGGCGAGGTGCGCCGCCTGGCCCGCGCCCAGGAACGCGACCTGCGCACCTGGCTGTACAAGCCGGAGGGCACCGGCAAGGACGAGGCCGACGAGCCGGCCACCCTCGCCGAGGCGGTCAAGCGCAACGCCGCCGAGGTCGAGGACAAGCACGGGGTGGCCATCGAGGTGGTCGTCGTCGGCGACTGCCCGCTCGACGAACGGATCGCCGCGCAGATGCAGGCCGCGAGGGAAGCGATGGTGAACGCCGCCAAGTACGGTGGCGAGGGCGGCCCGGTCCAGGTCTTCGCCGAGGTCGAGGGCAGGACGGTGTTCGTGTCCGTACGGGACCGGGGCCCCGGCTTCGACCTCGACGCGATACCCGCCGACCGCATGGGCGTGAGAGAGTCGATCATCGGCCGGATGGAGCGCAACGGCGGCACGGCGCGGCTGCGCGCGGTGCCGGACGGCGGCACCGAGGTCGAGCTGGAGATGGAGAGGGCGGAGAAGACGTCATGAGCGACCCGACCGAGGCGAACGGTACGACGCAGACCGGCGGCACGGGCGAGCGCCGGGTGCGTGTGGTCCTCGTCGACGACCACCGCATGTTCCGCACCGGCGTGCAGGCCGAGATCGGCCGTACCGAGGAGACCGGCGTCGAGGTCGTCGGCGAGGCCGCCGACGTCGACCAGGCGGTCACGGTCATCACCGCGACCCGGCCCGAGGTCGTCCTGCTCGATGTGCACCTGCCGGGCGGCGGCGGGGTCGAAGTGCTGCGCCGCTGCGCCCCGTTGGCGGCCGACGCCGAGCGGCCCGTCCGCTTCCTCGCGCTGTCCGTGTCGGACGCGGCGGAGGACGTGATCGGTGTGATCCGCGGCGGCGCCCGTGGCTATGTCACCAAGACCATCACCGGTACCGACCTCATCGACTCGATCTTCCGGGTCCAGGAGGGCGACGCGGTGTTCTCCCCGCGTCTGGCCGGGTTCGTCCTGGACGCCTTCGCCTCCACCGACGCCCCGCCGGTCGACGAGGACCTGGACCGGCTCACCCAGCGCGAGCGCGAGGTGCTGCGGCTGATCGCCCGCGGCTACGCCTACAAGGAGATCGCCAAGCAGCTGTTCATCTCGGTGAAGACCGTCGAGTCGCATGTCTCCGCGGTGCTGCGCAAGCTCCAGCTGTCCAACCGTCACGAGCTGACACGCTGGGCGACGGCCCGCCGGCTGGTCTGAAGCCGCGGGCGCCCGCCGGGTTCACACCACCCGCGTCGCCCCCGCGAACGGCATCTGGTCGATCGGGGCGAGGCGGACCGGTGCCGAGGGGTTGGGGGCGTGGATCATCTGCCCGTTGCCCACGTAGAGGCCGACGTGGCTGATGCCGGAGTAGAAGAACACCAGGTCGCCCGGGAGCAGTTCGGAGCGCGAGACGCGGCGGCCGGCGCCGATCTGCGCGTAGGTCGTGCGCGGCAGGGAGACCCCCGCGGACCGGTAGGCGGCCTGCACCAGGCCCGAGCAGTCGAAGGCGTCGGGGCCGGTCGCGCCCCACACGTACGGGCTGCCGAGCTTGCTGTAGGCGTAGGCGATGGCGGCCGCCGCACGCGCGTCGGGCGCCTGGGCGGTCGCGGACCCGGGTGCGGTCAGCTCGTCGCGGGCCCCGGCGTCCGCGGCCCGTGAGGCGCGGTGCGTGCCGGAGGCGTCCCCGGCGGGGGTGTCCGCGGCGATCTGCCGCCGCTCCTCGGCGGTCAGCCGGGACAGCAGCCGGCGGGCCTGGTCCAGCTTGCCGGTGACGATCTCCTTCTGCCGCTTCAGCTCGGCCTGACGGGAGTGCAGCGCGGCCAGCTCCACCCGCGCGGCGCCCCGCAGCCGCTCGATCTGGCGCAACTCGCCGCGGACCAGGGAGACGGCCTGCGCCTGCCGGTCACCCGCCCGCTCGGCGAAGGCGGCGCCCTCGAGGTACCGCTCGGGATCGTCGGACAGGGCGAGCTGCACCGCCGGGTCCAGGCCGCCGCTGCGGTACTGCGCGCTGGCGACGGCCCCCAGGGCGTCCCGGGCCTCGTTCAGCCGCTGCTGCTTGCGGGCCGTCTCGTCCTGCAGGTCCTTCAGCCGGCGCCCGGCGGCCCCCGCCTCCTCCTTCGCGCCGTTGTACTTCTCGGTGGCCGCCTCGGCCTCCTGGTACAGCTTGTCGATCTGCGCCTTGACCTGGGCCGGAGTCGGATCGGGCGCGGCGTGGCCGGTGCCGTCGAACGCCGTGGCCGCCGCCGCGCCCGCGAGGGCGACCGTGAACGCCGTACGAGCCGTCCGGCCGCCGGGCGGGCGCTGCCGATGCTTGCCGTGTGCTGCCACGGGGACCGCACGTCCTTTCCTGTGACGCCTGTGGCCGGCTCGGAGCCGGCCGCGGGGTGCGTGCCCGGCGGCGTCCCGACAGGGGAACAGGGCGCCACCGGGCTCTTCGGCGGATGACCGACGGCCGCCCCTGGCCCGGACGGCGGTGGGGAGCCGGTCATCTGGGGGAGGACGCTAAACCCGAAAGTGACGGGATGGTGACGGCCTGTACGGAAGTGATGCGAGCGGACCGCGAGATGACCGTATGTGACCGTGATCCCGTTCCGGTGACGGCGACTTCACACAGCGCACCGACCGAAGCGCCGATTCGGCCCACGGGAGGGGCGCCGGACTGCTACGGAACACCCCTGGCTAGGCTCCGGCCCCATGGACGTACTCATCCATCTCTTCGTCGGCCTGCACATCATCGGCATCGCCTCGCTCCTGGGCGGCTTCCTCACCCAGATGAAGGCGATGGGCCGGGGCACCGCCCGCTTCGTCCCGGCGATGCTGCACGGCGCGCTGACGATGCTGGTCACCGGTGTGATCCTGGTCGGCCTCAACCAGGCCGACGACCACACCGTCAACACGATCAAGATCGGCGTGAAGCTGGCGCTGCTGATCGTGATCCTCGGCCTGGTCTACGTCAAGCGCGACGACGAGAAGGTGGACAAGCCCCTCTTCGGCCTCGTCGGCCTGCTGACCGTGGCGAACATCTTCATCGCGGTGCTGTGGACCTGAGCGCGTCCCGGCCCGCCAGCACGGCACCGGCGGCCACGGCAAGCCACGCGGCCACCGAGAGCCACAACAGGGCCTGACCCGGGTCCAGCAGCCACGACACGTCGACGGCGGCGGCGACGGACAGCGTCGCCGCCGCCGTCATGCCCAGCGGGAACACCGTGGCCCAGCGGCGCGTGTCATAGGTGAGCCGGGGCCGGACCACCTCGGCGACCGCCAGCACGACGTACCAGGCCAGGTCCAGGACCAGCAGCGCGACGGTCGCGAAGCGCAGGACGCCGCGGTCGTCGTCGTTCCACAGGTACAGCCGCCCGCTGTCGGCGGCCAGCAGCTTCGCGCCGGCCAGCGCGGAGATCGCCAGCGCACCGCCCGCGATCCAGTGGTCGCCGGGCCCCTCAAGCACCTGCCGCAGATCGAACCGGGTCAGGGCGATGCCGTAGAGGACCAGGCCGAGCCCGAACAGCACCAGCGCGGCGTGCGCGAGCCAGGCCGTCGCCAGGGCGCCCGCGAGGACGGCGGCCAGCACCGCCAGCCCCTGCGTGGCCACGCAGGCGAGGAACACCGCCCCCGGCATCCGCGGCTGCCAGTTCCGTACGACGGTCACGATCAGCACCGGCCACAGCACCGCCGCCAGCGCCAGCAGCGCCTCGGCGAGCGTGATCCACCCCAGCAGCACGAACCGGGTGCCCAGCACCGTCGTCGCGGCCACGGACGTCAGCGCGCCCGGAGTCTGCGCCTCCGACACCCACCGCGGCCGGTCCGCCAGCAGCCGCGCGACGAACTGAGCGGCCAGGCCCAGCCAGAAGGCGCAGGCCGCGGCCAGCCAGATCCGGGACAGCAGCTCGTACCCGGTCAGCCGCAGCCCGACCGACACGATGCCGGTCGCCATCACGGCCGCCCCGGCCGCCGGGGTGCGCTGCGACCACCAGGCGCGCAGCGGGGGCGGGGAACCGGACGTGGCGTGCCGACGCGAGGAAACGGACATGCCGTCGATGCTATGAACCCGCCGTCGCGCGTCGGCAGGGCCACGCGCACCGACGGCCGTAAACCGTCAGGCCGGGCGTACGCGCGCGTGCGGCGTGGGGCGGCGGCTTCGCGCGCGTGGACCGTCAGGCCGGGCGTACGACGCTGTGGACGGCCGACTCGCCGTCGTAGTAGATGGACTCCTCGCGCACATAGGCGCCGGGCTTCGGGGCGTGGATCATCATGCCGCCGCCGATGTAGATGCCGACGTGGCTGATGTCGTCGTAGAAGAACACGAGATCGCCCGGCCGGGCCTGGGACAGCGGGACGGTCGTGCCGGCGTTCACCTGGTCGTAGGTGGTGCGCGGCAGGTCCACGTCGGCGGCCTTCCAGGCGGCCTGGGTCAGGCCGGAGCAGTCGTAGGAGCCGGGGCCGGTCGCGCCCCACACGTACGGCTTGCCGATCTGCGCGCGGGCGAAGGCGAGCGCCTTGTCGGCCTGGGAGCCGGTGCTCGTGCTCCCCGTGCCGGTGCCGGTTCCGGTGTTCGTGCCGCCGTTCTCGGTGCCGGTGCCGGTGCCGGTGCTCGTGCCGCCGGTCGAGGAGCCGGCCTGCTGCCGGTCCTGCTGTCGCTGCTGTGCCGCCTGCTGCCGGGCCAGCTCCGCCGCCTTGCGCGCCGCCTCCTCCTGCTGGTGCCGCTCGATCGCGGCGAGCCGTGCCTTCTCCTCGGCGGTCAGCTTCGACAGCAGCTCCCGCGCGTCGGCGAGTTTCTTCTGAACGGTGGCCTTGGCGGTGCGCAGATCGTTCTGCGAGTCGGTGAGCGTGCGCAGCCCGTCGGTGGCCTCGCGGCGCTGCTTCATCGTCTCCGACTGCTGGGTGACGTAGTCGTCGACGGCGTCCTTCTGGTGGCTGGTCAGCCGGTCCATCAGATGGCTCTGGTCGAAGTACTGCTGCGGAGAGTCGGCGAGCAGGAACGTGGCCGTGCTCGGGAGGGACGCGCCGCCGGTGCGGTACTGCGCGGCGGCGTAGGAGCCGAGCTGCTCGCGCGCCTCGTTGAGCTTCTCGGTGCGCCGGGCGACGTCGTCCATCAGGGAGTCGACACGGGTGCGCTGCTTGGCGGTGCGCTCCTTGGCCGCGTTGTACTTGTCGGTCGCGGACTCCGCCTGCCGGTAGAGGTCGTCGACCTTCTTCTCGACTTCCTCGAGGCTGGGCTTGTTCTCTGCGGGGACGGCGTCGGCCGTCTGGGACAGCAGGGCCACGGAGGTGAGGGCGGCCGTGGCCAGGGCGGGGGTCCGTATGCCGGCGAGGGTCCCCGCGGGACGCGACTTGCGGTGCGACGCCAAGGGAGGCGACTCCTTCCAACGCGCCGCCTGCCGGGTTGGCGATGGGGGCACCTCCCAGGCCCATAAGGCTCTGGGGGAGGGTTCGGGCGGTGGGAAGGGTCGCCCTACGGCTCCCGTCGGGACGGGTGGGCCGATTCACCCCAGGTCTCTCGGGTGGGTCCCCGGCTCCGGGCGCTGTGCGGGCGTTCCGGACTCGGCGGAGGCCGCGCGGCCCGGCGACGTTCGCCGGTGGAGTTCGTACGGCCTGGGCGGCACGGTAGCCAACTCGTGTGCCTGCTGTGAAGGTTGGTGCGTGATATGCCCGATACATTTCCGTGACCATCGCGTAGTGTCGCGGTCCGGTGATGGACGGTGACGTGTGATGTTTCCCGGACTGGCCCGGGTTGTCAGTGGGGCGCCCTAGACTCGGAGAGCGATGAGCAGCCTCTTTGACGACAGCTTCCTGGCGGACCTCCAGGCCCCGCGGGCCCACGCGGAGGAGCACCCGCCGCCGCCCGAGGACGAACACGCTCCGGAACCGTTTCCGGACGATCTGTTCGGCGGGAAGTTCGACGCGCCCCCACCGGACCGAGAGACGCACTACCGCGACGGCGCCCCGCGCCCCGCGCTCGACGCCGCCGCGCTGCTGGAAGGGCTGAACGACAACCAGCGCGCCGCCGTCGTCCACTCCGGCTCCCCGCTGCTCATCGTGGCCGGCGCCGGCTCCGGCAAGACCCGGGTGCTCACCCACCGCATCGCCCATCTGCTCGCCGAGCGGAACGTCCACCCGGGCCAGATCCTCGCGATCACCTTCACCAACAAGGCCGCGGGCGAGATGAAGGAGCGCGTCGAGCAGCTCGTCGGCCCGCGCGCCAACGCGATGTGGGTGATGACCTTCCACAGCGCGTGCGTGCGCATCCTGCGCCGCGAGTCGAAGAAGCTCGGCTTCACGTCGTCCTTCTCGATCTACGACGCCGCCGACTCCAAGCGTCTGATGGCCCTGGTCTGCCGCGACCTGGACCTCGACCCCAAGCGCTTCCCGCCGAAGTCCTTCAGCGCCAAGATCAGCAACCTGAAGAACGAGCTGATCGACGAGGAGGACTTCGCCGCGCAGGCCGCCGACGGCTTCGAGAAGACCCTCGCCCAGGCCTACGCCCTGTACCAGTCGCGGCTGCGCGAGGCGAACGCCCTCGACTTCGACGACCTGATCATGACGACGGTCAACCTGCTGCGCGCCTTCCCGGACGTCGCCGAGCACTACCGCCGCCGCTTCCGGCACGTCCTGGTCGACGAGTACCAGGACACCAACCACGCCCAGTACGCGCTGGTCCGTGAGCTGGTCGGAACCGGAGAGCACGACGAGGACGTCCCGCCCAGCGACTACGACCTGCCGCCCGCCGAGCTGTGCGTGGTGGGTGACGCCGACCAGTCGATCTACGCCTTCCGTGGTGCGACGATCCGCAACATCCTCCAGTTCGAGGAGGACTACCCGGACGCGACGACGATCCTGCTGGAGCAGAACTACCGCTCCACGCAGACCATCCTGTCCGCCGCCAACGCGGTCATCGAGCGCAACGAGTCCCGCCGCCCGAAGAACCTGTGGACCAACGCCGGCCAGGGCGCCCGCATCGCGGGTTACGTCGCCGACACCGAGCACGACGAGGCCCAGTTCGTCGCCGACGAGATAGACCGTCTGGTCGACGCGGGCGAGGCCAAGGCCGGCGACGTCGCCGTCTTCTACCGCACCAACGCCCAGTCCCGTGTCTTCGAAGAGGTCTTCATCCGCGTCGGCCTGCCCTACAAGGTCGTCGGCGGTGTCCGCTTCTACGAGCGCAAGGAGGTCCGGGACGTCCTGGCCTACCTGCGCGTCCTCGCCAACCCCGAGGACTCGGTCCCGCTGCGGCGCATCCTGAACGTGCCCAAGCGCGGCATCGGCGACCGCGCCGAGGCGATGATCGACGCCCTGTCCCAGCGCGAGAAGATCAGCTTCCCGCAGGCGCTGAAGCGGGTCGACGAGGCGTACGGCATGGCCGCCCGTTCCACGAACGCCGTCAAGCGGTTCAACACGCTGATGGAGGACCTGCGTACGATCGTGGAGTCCGGCGCCGGACCGGCCACCGTCCTCGAAGCCGTCCTGGAACGCACCGGCTATCTGGCCGAGTTGCAGGCGTCCACCGACCCGCAGGACGAGACCCGCATCGAGAACCTCCAGGAACTCGCGGCCGTGGCCCTGGAGTTCGAGCAGGAGCGCGGCGAGGGCGAGCCGGTGGGGCTCGCCGACTTCCTGGAGCAGGTCGCCCTCGTCGCCGACTCCGACCAGATCCCGGACGAGGACGAGGACGGCTCCGGAGTCATCACTCTGATGACCCTGCACACCGCCAAGGGCCTCGAATTTCCGGTGGTGTTCCTCACCGGCATGGAGGACGGCGTCTTCCCGCACATGCGGGCCCTCGGCCAGACCAAGGAGCTCGAGGAGGAGCGCCGCCTGGCCTACGTCGGCATCACGCGTGCCCGCGAGCGGCTGTACCTGACGCGGTCGACGATGCGCAGCGCGTGGGGACAGCCGTCGTACAACCCGCCCTCCCGGTTCCTGGAGGAGATTCCGCCGCACCACGTGGAGTGGAAGCGCACGGGCGGGGCCGCGCCCGTCTCCTCCGGTCCGGTCTCGGGGATCGCCGCCTCGCTGTCCTCGTCCCGCTCGCGTTCCTCGGCCGCCGGTGCGTCCGGGTTCGCCACGCGGCGCGCCGGGGACAAGCCGGTGGTCTCACTGGCGGTGGGGGACCGGGTCACCCACGACCAGTTCGGGCTGGGCAGCGTGGTCGAGGTGCGCGGCACCGGCGACAAGGCCGAGGCGACGATCGACTTCGGCGACGACAAGCCGAAGCGGCTGCTGCTGCGGTACGCGCCGGTGGAAAAGCTGTAGGGACACGGGAGTTCCGGGGGCTTCGGCCCCCGGGAACCCGGTCGCTCACGCCGGGGCGCTTGCGGTGGGCTGCTTGCGTCGGGTCGCTTCGGCCGGGTCGCTTGCGGCGGGTCGCCTACGTCGGGTCGAGGCCGTGGCTGCGCAGCCACGGCAGCGGGTTGATCGCCGCGCCGCCGCCCGGCCGGACCTCGAAGTGCAGGTGCGGGCCGGTGGAGTTGCCCGAGTTGCCGGAGTACGCGATCGGCTGCCCGGCCTTGACGCTCGTACCGGAGGAGACGCGGTAGCTGGAGAGGTGGCAGTACCACGTCTCCGTGCCGTCCGGGGCGGTGAGGATCAGCATGTTGCCGTAGGCGCTGTTCCACTGCGTGCGGACGACGCCGTCGGTCGCGGCCATCACGGTGGTGCCGTACGAGACGGGGAAGTCGATGCCGGTGTGCACCGACATCCAGTTGATGCCGGCCTGGCCGAAGTAGGCGCTCAGCCCGTGCTGGAGCACCGGCAGCGCGAACTTGGGGCGCATGCGCTCCTTGCGCTCCGCCTCCTCCGCCGCCTTCTTGCGCTCCCTCTCCTGCTGCGCCTTGAGGTCGATGCGCTCCTGCGTCCGGCTGGCCCGGTCGGCGAAGTCGTCGGCGCCGGCGGACAGGCTCGCGAGCTGGGTGTCCAGCTTGTTGTTGGCGGCGGACGGTTTCACCGCGTGCCCGTCGGCGGCGGAGGCGCTGGTGTCGCTGCCGCCGTCGCCGCTCAGCGAGCCGACGGAGGCAACCGCGATCCCGGCGACACCCATCACACACGCCGACGGTACGGCGATGGTCAGCAGCGCCGACCGCTTGGCGGGCGTACGGCGACGGGAGCGTCCGGAGTTCCGGGCCGCGGCGCGCGACGACGGGCGGGGGGCGGTCTCCTCCTGCTCCTCCAGCAGCGGCGCGGAGCCGGGGTCGACGGCGGGCAGCTCACCGGTGGCGCTCAACTCGCCGTCCTCGTGCCCGGGTTCCTCGTAGGAGACCTGGTCGAAGGCGGCGGTGGCGTCGGCGGCAGGCTGTTCCTCGAAGGCGGCGAAGGTGCCGGTGCCCTGTTCCTCGAAGGCGGCGAAGGTGCCGGTGCCCTGCTGGTCGAAAGGTTCCGGCTGGTGTTCGTAGCCGCCGGTCGTGTCGGCGGTGCCGCCGCTGTTCCACTGCGTGGCGTCGTAGACGCCGGTGTCGAAGCTCTGCGTGCCCCAGTCCCACTGCTGGGTGGCGTCGGCGGTCGCCTGGTCGGGCTGGAGCCAGGCGGACGCGTCCCACTCGCCCGAAACCTCGGCGGGGGCGGCCTGCGGCGGGATGGCCGACAGATGCTGGTAGTCGGTCGTCCAGGCCGTCGTGTCGTAGGCGCCCGTGTCATAGGCGGCGTGGTGCTGGGCCGCGTACGGGTCCTGGTGCACCGCCTGGTGGCCACCCGTGGCCCACTGACCGGTGTCGTAGCCGCCCTCGTCCGGGAGGCTGCCGAAGAGCGGGTCGGCCGCGAACGTCCCCGTGGTGTGCGCCGGGTTTGAAAAACCGCTCGCGTCATACCCGTTGGGGGTGGTGAAGTTGCCGTACGGGGCGTCCTGCGCGCCGTACGACGACGCGTACTGCGCCGAGGAGGCGTCGGAAGCCGGAGCCGGGGTGGTCGTGGTCCCCGACGGGTGACGGTCGTTCACCAACTTCTCTTTCGCCTCGACAACAGGGGCTGCCAGAGCAGTGCGGCGACTGTACCCGGCGGTACGCGGGCGCGACAATCTTCGTCAGGTTTCATGCGCGCAGGAAACGGGCATTCGGCCGTCTTTTGGCCGTCGCAGACCCGGGCTTGGCCTTGCGTTCGATGACTGTTCGACTTTGTGTTGCCGTAGAGGCGTTTGCCGGGGCCGTGCGGGGTGTTCCGGAACGGAGCGATCCGGTCACACCGTGTGACCGGATCGTCGGATGAGCCGGACGTCCTGCGGTCGTCCTGCGACGTCAGGCGACGGTCAGGCCGCCCGCGTGGGTGCCGGTGCCGGCTCCGGGGAGCTCCGCGTCGAGCGCCTGCCGTATGCCGGCCGCCACGGTCGGGTGAACCGGCAGGGCCAGATGGCCGATCCCGGTCACCCGGACGTTGTGCGCCAGCAGGTCGGGATGGTCGATGCAGGCGCTCTCCAGCGGGTCCATCAGATGGTCCAGGTCGCTCCAGAAGCTCACGAAGTGCGTACGGCAGCCGGGCGCCGGCTGGGCCAGCTCCTCGAGCACCGGCGAACCGGGCCGCATCTGGCGCACGATCGGGTGGGCATTGGCCAGCGGTGCCACCCGGGTGCCGGAGTGCGGTGTGCCCAGCGTGACCAGCGTGCGCACCCGGTGGTCGCCGCCGAGCCGCTGGACGTAGTACCGGGCGATCAGGCCGCCGAGACTGTGCCCGACGACGTCCACGCGGTCACTGCCCGTGCGCTCGCAGATCTCCTCGATGTGCCGGCCGAGCAGTTCGGCCGCGATACGGATGTCGCAGGTCAGCGGGGAGTAGTTCAGTGACTCGACGCGCTGCCTGCCGTGCTGGGCGAGATTGCGGCGCAGCAGCACGAACACCGACCGGTTGTCGATGAAGCCGTGCAGCAGCACCACGGGCGGCTGGACCGGTACCGGCAGCCGGGCCGGATCCGGGGCCTCGGAGGTCACGTCGTCGCCGGCGGGCCCGGGCACGGCGGCGGGGGAGACGCCTCGCCCGCGCACGGGCGGGGCGGGCAGGGGGCGGCTGCGGCGCTCCTGCACGATGCCGGAGGGATAGAGCAGGAGATGGCCGGTGAGGATCGCGACTTCCAGGGCGGTCGCCTTCAGCAGGGCCGCCGAGAGCCCGGCCAGCCTGCTCGGCAGGAGGCGCTGACAGAGGGGGAGAAAGGGGTAGAGGACCCTGGTGACCGTCATGGCCGACCTCCTGTCGGCACCTGGGAGGACTTCTCTGTCTTCCCTGTGCCCTAGTGGGAAGCCGGGGCCGAGGCCGTCGACGGCGTGTCCTGCGGCGTCTGCGATGTGCTCCTGTGTCGATACCGCCGTGCCCTCGCGTCGCGTGGCCTGCGGCGCGCTGACACGGCGACCTCGTAGCGGCTCCCGTGGCGCGTGTTCCTTCTGGGGTACGAGTGCCCCGGAAGTGTGCGGCGCATGGCTCCCGAAATCCGGGGACCGTGCGCGATGAACATGTCCCACTGTGTGATTTCCCCCTCCCTGTGCACCGCGAAACGGCCGGTTGCGGGATGCTGGCGATAACGTTCGTTCACTCCCCCGGCCGGTGTGGGTACCGCAGTCCTTGTCGGTAGGGATGGATGCAGTCGCTTCATGGAGGCAGTGATGGGTGTGGCAGCCGGTCCGATCCGCGTCGTGGTGGCGAAGCCGGGGCTCGACGGCCACGATCGCGGGGCCAAGGTCATCGCGCGTGCGCTGCGCGACGCGGGCATGGAGGTGATCTACACCGGGCTCCACCAGACCCCGGAGCAGATCGTCGACACCGCGATCCAGGAGGACGCCGACGCGATCGGTCTGTCCATCCTGTCCGGAGCGCACAACACGCTCTTCGCGGCCGTCATCGACCTGCTCAAGCAGCGGGACGCCGCGGACATCCTGGTCTTCGGCGGCGGGATCATCCCCGAGGCCGACATCCCGCCGCTGAAGGACAAGGGCGTCGCGGAGATCTTCACCCCGGGCGCGACGACGCAGTCCATCGTGGACTGGGTCCGCGCGAACGTACGGCAGCCTGCCGAGGCCTGAGCCGCGGGGCGGCCGGAGCGCGGCAGGAAGTCTTTGCCGGTCGGCCGGGCCTGCGAGGCGGGGCGGCCGGGGTCGTCTTCGTGCCGGCCCGGCTGTCCGCCCCCCGGTTGTGGTGGGCCGCTGTCACGGTCGTTGTGGTGGGCCGCTGTCACGGTCACGGTGCGTGGCCGGTGTTGCGATCCGGGGCCGTCCGTGTTGCGGTCCGTGTTACGGTCCGGGGCCGTCCGTGTTGCGATCCGGGGCGGTCCGTGGTTCCGGCCGGGGCGGTCGGCCGGACGGTGTTCCGGTTCAGGGTCGTCCGCGGTCCGGCCCGGTCGGCCGGCCGTTGCGGCCACGGCCGGCCGTTGCGGCCACGGCCGGCCGTTGCGGCCACGGCCGTTGTTTGTGGTCACGGGGCTTCCAGTTCCCTCAGCATCGCCGCGCGCAGCCGCAGGGTCGTCATGAGTCGCTGGAAGGCCTCCGCCCAGTAGCCCCCGGCCCCCGGTGACGCGTCCTCGGGTTCGTCCGGCACCGCGAGCAGCCCCTCGAGCCGCCCGGCCTCCGCGGGATCCAGGCAGCGCTCGGCCAGGCCCATGACCCCGCTGAAACTCCAGGGGTAACTCCCCGCGTCCCGAGCGATGTTCAGCGCGTCGACCACCGCGCGCCCGAGCGGCGCGGCCCACGGCACCGCGCACACACCGAGCAGCTGGAACGCCTCGGACAGACCGTGCGCCGCGATGAATCCGGCGACCCACTCGGCCCGTTCGGCGGGCCGGAGCGTGCCGAGCAGCTTGGCCCGCTCGGCCAGGGAGACCGCGCCCGGACCGCCCGCCTCGGGCGCCGACGGCTCGCCGAGCAGCGCACGCGCCCAGTCGCCGTCCCGCTGCCGGACCGCCGCCCGGCACCAGGCCGCGTGCAGCTCGCCCTGCCAGTCGTCGGAGACCGGCAGCGCCACGATCTCTCTCGGTGTGCGCCCGCCCAGCCGCCCGGGCCAGGTGCTCAGCGGCGCGGACTCCACCAACTGGCCCAGCCACCAGGAGCGTTCACCCCGCCCGGTCGGCGCCGTAGACTGCACGCCGTCGCGTTCCATGCCCGGGTCGCACTCGTGGGGCGCTTCCACGACGATCGTGGGTGTCGCGCGTGTGCGGTCCAGGGCCACGCACGCGCCGGCGCGCACCGCCATCCGGGCGGCCAGCGCCGACATGGGCAGCGCGGACAGAAGCTCCGCCGCCGTGGTCCGCACATTACGGCTGCGGTCGGCGAGGGCCTGCTCCAGGAACGGCTCGTCGTCCGGGCCGAGGCCCGTGCGCAGCGAGTCGAGGAACATCAGCCGGTCCTCGGCGCGCTCCGTGGCCCAGGTCGCCGTCAGCAGCGCGCGGCCCGCCTCGGGATCGCGGGCGCGCAGCGCCGAGAGCAGGGCGACCCGTTCGGCGAACAGCCCCTCCTGCCACAGCCGCTCGATCTCCTCCCGCCGACCCGGATCCGGCAGTGCCGTGCCACCGCCGGGTGCGGCCCGCAGGGCGAACCGCCAGTCGGGGTTGAGCCGGGCCAGCCACAGCGCACGCGGCCCGGCGAACTCCAGCACCGCGGGCCGCAGATCCGTCCGGCCGCGCGCCGCGTCCAGCAGTGCGGGCAGCGCCTGGGGCGGCGGCGCCCAGCCACGGGCGTTCGCCACGGCCAGCCACTGCGGCAAGAGCTCCATCAGATCCGGTGTCGTGCCTCTGCGGCCGGTGGCCGTGCCGGGGCGGTCGGCCAGCAGCATGCCGAGTCTGCGGGCGGCCGCCGCGGGCAGAGGGGGGCGCGGATCGGCGGGGGCCGGCGCGGGCCGGGGCGCGGCCGGGGCCGGCCGCAGCCCGGCACGGCGGCGGACGGTCGCCTCGGCCGCCGCGTCCAGCAGCGCCAACGGGGCCGCGCGGCCGCCGGCCGGCGCCGGTGGAGTACGCCGGTCCGTGCCGAGCAGCGCCGCCGTGACCAGGTCCTCCCAGGCACCGGGCGCGGTCCGGGCCGACCGGGTGCCGGAAACCGGGGTCGAGTTCATGCGCGTCCTTTCGGTGGCAGCCGTACTCAGCACAGGGGCACCGCCTCACCGGGGCCTTGGGGCCATGCGGTGAGCGGGGTGAAGCCGCGGTGGCCGCACTCACCGAAGACGGTGACCGGGTCGCCGCCGGAGAGGGCCACGAGCCGCCACAGGCCGGCGCGGGCCACCGCGGACGGGGTGAGCGGCAACGCGCCGTCACCGTCGGCGTCCGCGAGCTGCCACGTGTCCTCGCAGGGCGTCGGTATCACCGACTCCAGCGTCACCGGCACGGACTCCAGCCACGGATCGTCCCGCAGGGCCTCGCCGTAGCGGGCCGTCGCCTGCGCGACCGTCACCCCCTTGGGCCGCGCGGCCGTCGGCGCGGGCGCGGCGAACTGCTCGCCCAGCGCCACCCGCTGCCGGCCGCCCCCCGGATACGTGATCACCTCCGCGTCCAGCGCCAGGCCGACCGGCAGGGACAGCTCCGGGGCGCGGCCGGCGGCACCGTAGGACAGCACCAGCGCCGTACGGTCCGAGGCGACGCCGTGCAGCCATGTCCGGCGGGTCGTCAGCTTCGCGTCCCCCGTGTCGTACTGCGCGAGGACCAGCCACTGGTCGCGCACCGCAGGCCCGTCCGGCGCCACCGGCAGGCCCACCCGGGAGCGGACGGTCGCCGCCAGGCCCTCCGGCAGCCGCTCGCGGTGCAACCACCCCTGGTCCAGGAGGTGCACCAGGGCACACTCCTCCAGCAGCCGCACCGGCCAGCCCGGGCCGGAGCCGGGTACGGCACCCAGCTCCCGGAGCCGCGCGGCCAGCCCCGGCGCCTGCGCGTCGACCATCCGGGCCGCTGTCTCCTCCCACATCGCGTACCCCGGCTGCTCGGCCGTGGCCAGGCCCGAGCGCAGCAGGTCGGCCAGGCGCTGCTCCAGCTCCGTGGCTCCCGCGGTGATCCGCTCGGCCCGGCGCTCGGCCCGCCGCCGGGCCGCCTCCGGATCGGCGGCGGAAGACGCGGAACCCACCGCCCCCTGCTCCGCGGCCCGCTTCCGGCTCCCCTCTCTCCACTCCGCCACCCACACCGGCGGCTCTCGCAGAGGCACGGTCTCCTCGTCCCCCGACCAGAGCAGCAACAGCCCGACCACGTGCTTGCACGGGAGCTTCCGGCTCGGACAACTGCACGCATACGCGGGCCCGGAGACATCCGCGACGTCCACCACCGTCCGGTACGGCGCGCTGCCGCTGCCCCCGCACAGCCCCCACACCGTCCCCTCGCCGGAACTGCCCGCCTCCGACCACGGCCCGGCCACGCCGAGCCTGCTCCCCGCCTTGCGCGACGCGGCGTCAGGTGCCAGTGCCAGCACCCGGTCCGCACTCCAGCGCACCCCCTGCTCAGTCATGTCGTCGACGGTAGGTCCCCCCACTGACAATCGGTCCGGCGAGCGCGTTTGCGCAGGTCGGAACGCGTTGTCAGTGGTGTGGTGCACGGTGGTCGCCAGATCACCGACCGGCCCAGCTGGAGGGGGACTTCGCCATGCCTGTGACCGTGGACCAACCGACCGGGAAGCGACCGGAGGACGTGCTGCGACCGCACGCCGAGGTCGCTTACGCGCACGAACTCGCCGCGCTCGCCGCGCAGGACGACCGCCCGCGCCCGCAGCGCTGGAAGCTGTCACCGTGGGCGGTGGCGACCTACCTGCTCGGCGGCACCCTGCCCGACGGCACGGTGATCACACCCAAGTACGTGGGACCGCGCCGTATCGTCGAGGTCGCCGTCACCACACTCGCCACCGACCGCGCCCTGCTCCTGCTCGGCGTGCCCGGCACAGCGAAGACCTGGGTCTCCGAACACCTGGCGGCGGCCGTCAGCGGCGACTCCACCCTGCTCGTGCAGGGCACCGCAGGCACCCCCGAGGAAGCCATCCGCTACGGCTGGAACTACGCCCAGCTGCTCGCCCACGGCCCCAGCCGGGACGCCCTCGTGCCCAGCCCGGTGATGCGCGCCATGGCCGAGGGCATGACCGCCCGCGTCGAGGAACTCACCCGTATCCCGGCCGACGTACAGGACACGCTGATCACGATCCTGTCGGAGAAGACCCTGCCGATACCGGAGCTGGGCCAGGAGGTGCAGGCGGTCCGCGGCTTCAACCTGATCGCCACCGCCAACGACCGCGACCGCGGGGTCAACGACCTCTCCAGCGCGCTGCGCCGCCGCTTCAACACGGTCGTGCTGCCGCTGCCGGAGAGCGTCGAGGCCGAGGTGGACATCGTCTCGCGGCGCGTCGACCAGATCGGCCGCTCCCTCGACCTGCCGGCCGCGCCGGACGGCATCGACGAGATCCGCCGTGTCGTCACCGTCTTCCGCGAGCTGCGCGACGGTGTCACCGCCGACGGACGCACCAAGGTCAAGTCGCCCAGCGGGACGCTCTCGACGGCGGAGGCGATATCCGTGGTGACGGGCGGTCTCGCCCTGGCCGCCCACTTCGGCGACGGCGTCCTGCGGGCGGGCGACGTGGCCGCCGGCATCCTCGGCGCCGTCGTCCGTGACCCGGCCGCCGACCGGGTCGTGTGGCAGGAGTACCTGGAGGCGGTGGTCCGTGAGCGCGACGGCTGGACCGACTTCTACCGGGCCTGCCGGGAGGTGAGCGCATGACGCGTGGGGACGACGACCTCGGCTGGGGCCGGTCCGCCGGCCGCGACGGGACCGGCGGCTCCTCCGGGAGCGGTGGGGCCGGGGGCAATGGCGGCTCCCAGGGCAAGGCGTGCGCGCCGGAGACGGCGTTGTAGGGGAGCGCGGGGACCACGACCCGTGGTGCTCACGCGGATGAGGACAGGTGCCGTGCAGGTGAGGGGGATGCGATGACGGACGGTGAGGCGGGCCGGGGCGGGTGGCCGGGCCCGGGGCCGCTGCTGCTCGGGGTGCGGCACCACGGGCCCGGGTCGGCCCGGGCGGTGCGGGCGGCGCTCGACGCGGCGCGGCCGCGGGCGGTGCTGATCGAGGGGCCGCCAGAGGCCGACGCCCTCGTCCCGCTGGCCGCCGACGCGGACATGCGGCCGCCCGTGGCGCTGCTGGCCCACGCGGTGGACGAGCCCGGCCGCTCCTCCTTCTGGCCGTTCGCCGAGTTCTCCCCGGAGTGGGTCGCGATCCGCTGGGCGCTGGCCCACGATGTCCCGGCCCGCTTCATCGACCTGCCGGCCACCCACTCCCTGGCGTGGGAGAGGGACGAGGGCGAAGGGGGCCGGCCCGATCAGCCCCTGCCGGAGGGGGCTGGGCCGGGCGGGGCCGAGCCCGGTGGCGTCGAGCCCGTCGGGGCCGAGCCGGCCGGGGCCGTGCCAGGCGGCACCGAGCGGGATGGAACCGAGTCCGCTGGGGCCGAGCCGGGCGGGGCCGGACGGGGCCGGGCCGGGCGGGGCGGGGGTCTGCCGGGTGGGCTCGTGGCCGGGGTGCGGGTCGATCCGCTCGCCGTGCTCGCCGAGGTCGCCGGTTACGACGATCCGGAGCGCTGGTGGGAGGACGTCGTCGAGCACCGGGGGCCGGGGCGGCGGGACCCGTTCGCGCCGTTCACCGTGCTCGAGGAGGCGATGGCGGTACTGCGGGAGACCTACGGCAGCGGGGGACACGACCGGGATCTCGTGCGTGAGGCCCATATGCGCCTCCAGCTCCGGTCGGCGCACAAGGAGTTCGGCGACGACGTGGCCGTGGTGTGCGGTGCCTGGCATGTGCCGGCGCTGCGGCGGCGCACGACGGTCACGGCCGACCGGGCGCTGCTCAAGGGCCTGCCGAAGGTCAAGGCGGAGCTGACGTGGGTGCCGTGGACGTATCGCAGGCTCTCGCGGGCCGGCGGATACGGCGCCGGGATCGACTCGCCGGGCTGGTACGCGCATCTCTTCGGCGCGCCCGACCGGCCCGTCGAGCGGTGGATGACCAAGGTGGCCGGGCTGCTGCGGGCGGAGGACCGCATCGTCTCCGCCGCGCACGTCATCGAGGCGGTGCGGCTCGCCGAGACGCTCGCGGCGGTACGCGGACGCCCGCTGCCCGGGCTCGGCGAGACGACCGACGCCGTACGGGCCGTGATGTGCGACGGCTCGGATGTGCCGCTCGCCCTGGTGCACGACCGGTTGGTGGTCGGGGACGCGCTGGGCGAGGTGCCTCAGACGGCGCCGGCCGTGCCGTTGCAGCGGGATCTGGAGCGGCTGCAGCGGCGGCTGCGGCTCAAGCCGGAAGCGGCGGAACGGGAACTGGAGCTCGACCTGCGCAAGGAGACGGACGCCGAGCGCAGCCGGCTGCTGCACCGGCTGCGGCTGCTGCGGATCGCATGGGGCGAGCCGGTCGCCTCACGCGGCAGCACGGGGACGTTCCGGGAGACCTGGCGGCTTCGCTGGGAGCCGGAGCTGTCCGTGCGGGTCGCGGAAGCCGGGGTGTGGGGCACGACCGTGCTCGCCGCGGCCACCGGCAAGGCCGAGGCGGACGCGCTCGCCGCGCAGGCCCTGGCGGAGGTGACCGCGCTGGCCGAGCAGTGCCTCCTCGCGGAGCTCGGCGACGCGCTCCCCGCCGTGATGCGGGTCCTCGCCGACCGGGCGGCGCTCGACACCGACGTCGGGCATCTGGCGCAGGCCCTGCCCGCGCTGGTCCGTTCCCTGCGCTACGGGGACGTGCGGGGCACGGACACCGACGCGCTCGCGGAGGTCGCCACCGGACTCGCCGAGCGCATCTTCGTCGGGCTTCCCCCGGCCTGCGCCGCGCTCGACGCGGACGCCGCCGCCGAGATGCGGCGCCATGTCGACGCGGTGCACGGGGCGGTGGGGCTGCTGGGCGACGCCACGGTGACGCAGGTCGCCCCGGCACCGCCGAGCGGTCCGCCCGGCCGTCGTCGCGAGCTGCGTGTCCGCTGGCAGGGCGTGCTGAGGGTGTTGTCGGGGCGGGACACCGTGCCCGGGGTGATCCGGGGGCGTGCGGCGCGGCTGCTGCTGGACGACGGCGCGCTGGACCAGGACGAGGCGGCCCGGCTGATGGGGCTCGCCCTGTCGCCGGGTACGCCGCCCGCCGATGCGGCCGCGTGGATCGAGGGCTTCGTCGGGGGTGGGGGAGGCGGAATGCTGCTCGTGCACGACGAGCGGCTGCTCGCCCTGGTGGACGGCTGGCTGACCGGGGTGCCCGCGGAGGCGTTCACGGACGTGCTGCCCCTGCTGCGGCGGACGTTCGCGGCGTACGAGCCGGGGGTGAGGAGAACGCTCGGCGAGCTGGTGCGGCGGGGGCCGCGGGAGCGGGGGAGAGACGCCGTCGTCGCCGAGGGGGTGCCCGGCTTCGGGCCCGGCCTGGACGCCGAGCGGGCGGACGCGGTGCTGCCCGTGGTGCGGCTGTTGCTGGGCCTGGACGGCGACGGGGAGACGACAGCCGTCAACGACCTTGCGGAGGTGGGCGCATGACCAGGGAGCGGGACATGACGGGGCGGGACACGACGGAGCGGGACGGGGCGGAACGGGACACGACGGAACGCAGCACCATGGAACGGCTGCGGCGCTGGCGGCTGGTGCTCGGCGGGGACGCCGCGGACGGCACCGGATGCGCACTGTCCGGCCGGGACGCGGCGATGGACGGGGCGCTCACCGCGCTGTACGGCAAGGAGGACAAGGCGCACAAGAGGGGGGACCGTGCGGCGGGCCTGGGTGCGTCGGCGCCGTCCGTGGCGCGCTGGCTCGGGGACATCCGCACCTACTTCCCCTCCTCCGTCGTCCAGGTCATGCAGCGTGACGCCATCGACCGGCTCGATCTGTCGACGCTGCTGCTGGAGCCGGAGATGCTCGAGGCGGTGGAGGCCGACGTGCACCTGGTCGGCACGCTGCTGTCGCTGAACAAGGCGATGCCGGAGACCACGAAGGAGACCGCGCGGACGGTGGTGCGCAAGGTCGTGGACGAGCTGGAGAAGCGGCTCGCCGGCCGTACCCGGGCCGCCCTCACCGGCGCCCTGGACCGCAGTGCCCGCGTCCACCGGCCGCGCCACCACGACATCGACTGGAACCGGACCATCGCGGCCAACCTCAAGCACTACCTGCCGGAGCAGCGGACGGTCGTGCCGGAGCGGCTCATCGGGTACGGCCGGACCTCGCAGTCCGTGAAGAAGGACGTCGTGCTGTGCGTCGACCAGTCCGGTTCGATGGCGGCGTCCGTCGTCCACGCCTCCGTCTTCGGCGCGGTGCTGGCCTCGATGCGGTCGATCAGCACCCGGCTCGTCGTCTTCGACACGGCGGTCGCCGACCTCACGGACCAACTGGACGACCCGGTGGACGTGCTGTTCGGCACGCAGTTGGGCGGCGGTACGGACATCAACCGGGCGCTCGCCTACTGCCAGTCGCGGATCACCCGGCCGGCGGAGACGGTGGTCGTCCTGATCAGCGATCTGTACGAGGGCGGCATACGCGACGAGATGCTGAAGCGGGTCGCGGCGATGAA
Source organism: Streptomyces sp. NPDC104814 (assembly GCF_055583185.1). Lineage (NCBI taxonomy): Bacteria > Bacillati > Actinomycetota > Actinomycetes > Kitasatosporales > Streptomycetaceae > Streptomyces > Streptomyces sp. NPDC104814. Next base: position 367,840 of record NZ_JBVJOL010000005.1, read on the forward strand.
GGCGTCGGGGGTGCAGTTCGTGGCGCTGCTCGCGCTGTCGGACGAGGGGGCGCCCGCGTACGACCGGGAACACGCGGCCGCGCTCGCGGCGTTGGGGGCGCCGGCGTTCGCCTGTACGCCCGACCTGTTCCCGGAGGTGATGGCGGCGGCGATCGAGAAGCGGCCGTTGCCCATACCGGACATGACTACCCATCGGTAACGGGGGGCTTGCGCAACCTCGGGCGTCGCATGCGAGGATCGGTGCCGCGTATGCCCGAGGCCGTACGCCCTGTGAGTCACGGCTCGTCCGCCGTACCGTCCGCACGGGAGGACCCCGCACCTCTTGCTCCTGCAGCCCGCCTTCCCCACTGCCGCTGTGCGCGTCATGCGTACGGTGGCCGGGCGGCGCGCGCTTCAGGCGGCGCTGCTGCTGGGCGGGTTGTTCGTGCTCGGGCTGCTCTGCGGGCAGCGTGCGCAGGCGGCGGAGCCGGTGCCGACGGCGCCTCTGACGCAGAGCGGGGCCCCGGTGGCGGGCGCCGCGGCGGAAACGCCGTCGACTCCCTCAACGCCGTCAACTTCGTCAACGCCGTCAACTCCGTCGCCGCCGCACGCGGCCGCCCGTCAGGTGCTCACGTCCGTGGACGTACGCGCAGTGCGGCCCATCGGTGAGCCGCGAGACGTCGTGACGGCGGCCATCGGCGACAAGGCGCCCGTACCGTCGCTGCCGGCCCCGCAGCCGCTCCAGGCAGCCAGGCCGCTCCCGGCGCCGCTCACGCTGTCGGCGCCCCCCACGCTCCCGGCCCCGCACGCGTTGCCGCAGACGCCGTCGCTGCCGGTCCTGCCCGCTGCCCCGCGGTTGCCCGTGGCCTGCGCGCTCGGTGTTCACGGGGGCGGTGTCCACGGGGACGGCGGTGGCTCGGCCGGTCACAGTGCGGCAGCCGCGACGGCCGGACCGGTGCGGGCCGCCGGCGGTACAGCGTTCCACGCCCATCCCTACGGCCCGCCGGCTGCGTCTGCGCAGCCCCAGGCGCGCCGCGCTGCTCACCCCTTCTCCGCTCCGCACGCCCCCTCCGCTCGCCCCTCCCGCGACACCCTGCCGCAGGGGCCCGGGGAGGGTCAGGGCGGTGCCGTGACGGGCGGTTCGGCCGCCGGTGGCGGTACGCCCGGCCATGGCGACGCGCACGCCGTCACGCCGCGCCACCGGCTGCCGTTGCCGGTGCGGGCCGGGGTCGTGGCCCAGGGCGACGCACCTCGGATCCAGGACAGGTACCGGGACATCCCCGTCTTCCCCGCCTAGGCACACCTTCCCCCGCAGTGGACCTGCCGCGCGGGGGCGGAACAGGTCTGCCCGCTCCTCCGCACCGCGCCGCCCTGCGCGGCGGTGCCGACGGAGGATCCCGAACCCCAAGCCTCACCCCCGGCGCGACCCGTCTCCCGGCCAAGCGACCCGGAGATGCGTGGCCGCGCCGCCCCAAGAACCTGAAGGATCTGACGCACGCATGAACAAGAACATCCGCCGTTCCATCGTGATAGCCGCCGGTGTCACCGGTGCCTGGGCGCTCGGCTCGGCCGTGGCCAGCGCCGACGAACTGCCCGTGCCGTCGGTGTCCGCCCCGGACGCCACGGCCGACACCGGGGACACGCTCGGCGCGGTCACGGACACCGTCGGCACGGTCCTGGCCACCTCGCACGACACGGTCTCCTCGCTGACCGGCACCGTGCAGGACGCCGCCACGGTCACCGGCACGACCGCTCCGGCCACCACCCGGGCGACGTCCTCGGCGACCGGCCTCCTCGGCGGCGCGGCACAGGCGCCCGCGTCCGCCGCCGACCACGCCCGCCACTACGTCGACGCCGAGGTCGGCGCCCCGCACGCCCCCCGGCTGCACGCCGCTCAGGCCGTCGCAGGCGCCCACGCCGCCCAGGCGGCGCACACGGCGCACGCCGCGCACACCACGGCAGCGCACACCGCCGCGCACGCCGCCGACGGGCTGCCGCACACCCCGCAGGGCGGCATCGACTACCTCTTCGGTCCCCTCGCCGCCTTCGCTCCCGAGCTGGAGCAGGCGCTGGCCGCCGCGCAGACCAGGCTCCAGGACGTGCAGACGACGGCGCACGGCCGGGCGCAGGGCGTCGACGGCGTCGTACGGACGACGGCCGGGCAGACCGTGGCCGGCGCGGACCGGGGCTCGGCCGCCGCGCAGCGCGAGCCCGGGGACGTCCGGGCCGCCGCCCTGGCCTCCGTCTCCGCCGTCCCCGGTCATGTCACCGGTGCGGTCGACGGGGTGGAGCAGCGGGTGGTCGGCACGGTCGCCGAGGTGCCCGGGACGGTGACGCCGGCGGTGCGGGAGACGGCGGCCGAGGCGCTGCCGCCGGTGGCGGGCGCGGCCGTCGACGGTGCCGTGCCGCTGGCGGACCGGGTGGTGACGGGTGCGACGCCGCTCGCCTTCGATGCCGTCCACGGAACCGCCGGGGTCGTCACCGAGGCGGTGTACGGCGTGACGCCGGTCGCCCGTCACGCGGCGCAGGGGGTGACCGGGACGGCAGGGCAGGCCGTGGCGGACGCGTACCCCGTCGCCGGTGGCGTGCCGGCGTACGCCACCGGGCTCGTCGGGCAGGTGACCGGGGGCGCCGTGGACGCCGTGCTGCCGCCGGTGGCACACAACGCCGTACACGGTGCGGTACCGGTCGCCGGGCAGGCCGTCACGGACGCGGGGGCGCTGGCGTACGGCGCCGAGGGCGACGTCACGCCGTTCGCGGGCCGGGTCGCCGGGCAGGTGCCGGCGCAGGCGTACGGCGTGACCGGGCAGGCGGGTGACTTCGCGCAGGGCGTCACCGGACGGGTGCCGACCCTGGCCGCCGGGGTCACGGGCGCGGCGCAGCCCGTCGTGGACGTCGTCCGGCCGGTCGCGGACGGGGTGGCGGACAGCGTCACCGGGGCGGCGTACGGCGTCGGGGGTGACGCCGTGGCGTTCGCGGGCGGCGTGACCGGGCAGGCGGGTGACTTGGCGTACGGCGTGACGGGCGAGGTCGCGCCCTTCGCGCAGGACCTGTCGGGGACCGTGCGGGACACCGGCGTTCCGCTGGCCGGTCACGCGGCGCAGGGAGCCGGGGGAGTGGCGCGGTCCGTCACTCCCGGGTATGTCCATGACATTCACGGGGTATCGGCGCAGCAGGCACCGCGCCGCATCTGAGGAACGGACGCCCCGCCGCCCCCGGGGGGCAGGCGCCCGCCCGCATCCATGCGGCAGGTACCGCGCCCACGACCGCTGCACCGCGCCGCCACGCGACCCGCGCTCCGGGTGGCACGGCGACCGGCGTACCGGCCGCAGGCGACCCGCGCGCCGGGCCGCACCGGGTCCGGTGCGCCGGTCCGCCACGCGACCTGTGCCCTGGGCCGCACGGCGACCGGGCGTGCCGGGTCGCAGGCGGCCCGCGCTCGGCGACCCGCACTCCGGGCCGCAGGCGGACCGGCACACCGGCGCCGCCACGCGACCCGCGCACCGGGCCGCACGGCGGCCGGCGCTCCGGACCGCGGCCCGCGCTCCGGTCCGCCGCGCGGCCCGCGCTCGGCGGCCGCCAAGGCGGCCCCGGCCGGCGGCGGGGCCGATTGGGGCCCGGCGCACCGTGCCGCGTCGCGGACCGGCGCTCCGTGCCGCCTCGCGGCCCCGGCGAGGGGGCGCGTGCCGGCCGGCGTGACGGTTCGTCCGGCGCTCGTGGATCAACGGCTCCGTGGGGGCGACGGACCCGGATGGCCGAAAGCCGTCGGCCCGTCCGGTGGGACCCCCGCGGTAAGGGGGCCGGACGGTCCCCATTGGGGTGGGGACCGTCCGGCCTCACGCCCCGCACCCGGCCGCAGGGCCGGGGCCCCGGGGCTGCTCAAGGGCCTCACCGGGTCAACCCCAGCCCGGTGAGGCCCCGCACCCCATGGCACGCGGTGCCGTGAGGCGCGGCATCATGTGACGGGTATCACCGCTCAGGTGTGACCTCCGATTTAGAGCCGAAACGCGAGCGGGGATAACCTGCGAGACGGACATGCCGCGCGCTCGGACACCGTGTGCGCCTCCCTTGTGACAAGCGGACGTCACGTTGCCCTTCGCGGCACGCCCACGCATCCAACGAACCGCGAGATCACGATAGGGACGGAAGCGCGTGGACCTGTTCGAGTACCAGGCGAGGGACCTCTTCGCCAAGCACGATGTACCGGTGCTGGCCGGTGAAGTCATCGACACGCCTGAGGCGGCCCGCGCAGCCACTGAGCGCCTCGGTGGCAAGTCCGTCGTCAAGGCCCAGGTGAAGGTCGGCGGCCGCGGCAAGGCCGGCGGCGTCAAGCTCGCCGGCACCGTCGACGAGGCGGTCGAGCACGCGACCAACATCCTCGGCATGGACATCAAGGGCCACACGGTCCACAAGGTCATGATCGCCGAGACGGCTCCGGAGATCCTGGAGGAGTACTACGTCTCCTTCCTCCTGGACCGTGCCAACCGCACCTTCCTCTCCATCGCGTCCGTCGAGGGCGGCATGGAGATCGAGGAGGTGGCGGCCACCCGCCCCGAGGCCGTCGCGAAGATCGACATCGACGCCATCGACGGTGTGGACGAGGCCAAGGCCCGCGAGATCGTCGAGGCCGCCAAGTTCCCGGCCGAGGTCGCCGACAAGGTCGTGAACGTCCTCGTCAAGCTGTGGGACGTCTTCGTCAAGGAGGACGCCCTCCTGGTCGAGGTCAACCCGCTGGCCAAGGTCGCCTCCGGTGAGGTCATCGCCCTCGACGGCAAGGTCTCCCTGGACGACAACGCCGAGTTCCGTCACCCGGACTTCGAGGAGCTCCACGACAAGGCCGCCGCCAACCCGCTCGAGGCGGCTGCCAAGGAGAAGAACCTCAACTACGTCAAGCTCGACGGCGAGGTCGGCATCATCGGCAACGGCGCGGGTCTCGTGATGAGCACCCTCGACGTCGTCGCGTACGCCGGTGAGAACCACAAGGGTGTCAAGCCCGCCAACTTCCTCGACATCGGTGGCGGCGCCTCCGCCGAGGTGATGGCGAACGGCCTGGAGATCATCCTGGGCGACCCGGACGTCAAGTCCGTCTTCGTCAACGTCTTCGGCGGCATCACCGCCTGTGACGCCGTCGCCAACGGCATCGTGCAGGCCCTGGAGCTCCTCGAGAGCAAGGGCGAAGAGGTCACCAAGCCGCTGGTCGTCCGTCTCGACGGCAACAACGCCGAGCTGGGCCGCCAGATCCTGGACGACCGCAACCACCCGCTCGTGCAGCGTGTGGACACCATGGACGGCGCGGCCGACAAGGCCGCCGAGCTGGCTGCTGCCGCGAAGTAAGGGACGAGGTCACAGAACACCATGGCTATCTTCCTCACCAAGGAATCCAAGGTCATCGTCCAGGGCATGACCGGCTCCGAGGGCCAGAAGCACACCAAGCGCATGCTGGCGTCGGGCACCAACATCGTCGGCGGCGTGAACCCGCGCAAGGCCGGCACCACGGTCGACTTCGACGGCACCGAGGTCCCGGTCTTCGGCTCCGTCAAGGAGGCCATCGAGAAGACCGGCGCCGACGTCACGGTCATCTTCGTCCCGGAGAAGTTCACCAAGGACGCGGTCGTCGAGGCCATCGACGCCGAGATCCCGCTGGCCGTCGTCATCACCGAGGGCGTCGCCGTGCACGACACGGCGTCCTTCTGGGCGTACGCCGGCAAGAAGGGCAACAAGACCCGGATCATCGGCCCGAACTGCCCCGGTCTGATCACCCCCGGTCAGTCGAACGCCGGCATCATCCCGGCCGACATCACCAAGCCGGGCCGCATCGGCCTGGTGTCGAAGTCCGGCACGCTGACGTACCAGATGATGTACGAGCTGCGTGACATCGGCTTCTCGACCTGCGTCGGCATCGGCGGTGACCCGATCATCGGCACCACCCACATCGACGCCCTGAAGGCCTTCCAGGACGACCCCGACACCGACCTGATCGTCATGATCGGCGAGATCGGCGGCGACGCCGAGGAGCGGGCCGCGGCCTTCATCAAGGAGAACGTGACCAAGCCGGTCGTCGGCTACGTCGCGGGCTTCACCGCGCCCGAGGGCAAGACCATGGGCCACGCCGGCGCGATCGTCTCCGGCTCTTCTGGCACCGCACAGGCCAAGAAGGAGGCCCTCGAGGCCGCCGGCGTCAAGGTCGGCAAGACGCCGACCGAGACGGCCAAGCTCGCCCGCGAGATCCTGGCCGGCTGAGTTCCGAGGCACCGTAGGCAGGCCCGTCCCCTCGGCTGGGGGCGGGCCTGCCGGCGTTCACGCCCGCGGCGCCGACGGGGCCGTGGTGCCGACGGGACCGCAGCCGACCCAGGGGCGCGGGGAACTGCGCGACCGGCCCCCACGGACCCGCACCAGGAACACGACCCCCGGCGGCGGAACCCGCACCAGAACACGACCGCCCCCCGCGGCGGAACCCGCACCAGAACACACCCCCCCGCGGCGGAACCGCACCAGGAAGACGACGCCCCCCCGGCGTCGCGACCCGCACCCTCACCAGGCCGACGGTGCCAGCCGGGCAGGCCCGCTCTCGGCGGAGCCCCGCAGCTTCGCCCGCAGCTCCACCTCCGCCTCCGACAGCGGCCCCGGCGCAGCCTTGGGCGGCACCCCGCGCACCGCCTCCCCGGGCGGCACCGGCGGCTCGTACTGCGTCGGAGCCGAGCGGAGCGTGAGCGCCGTCGCCCCGATGATCGCGACCGTGAACGCGATCGCCGCCCGGGTCCAGAAGCGCGCCCGGCGTTCGCCCCCGGAGCGCACCGCCGTCGGCCGCGGAGCGCGCAGCCGCTCCACCGCGGCCACCTCCGCAAGCCGCCGGTGCAGCGCGTCCGGATCGCCCAGGTCCGGCAGCCTCGCGGTGATCGCCTCACGCGCGTGCATCAGCCGGTACGCGGTCGCGGGTGTGCTCGCCTCCGTCTCCGCCGCCGTCTCGGGCAGCCCGAGCCCGACGCCGTCGTAGAGCAGCAGGGTGCGCCGGTACGACGGCGGCAGCTTGAGCAGTACGTCCATCAGCGCGCGGTCGGCCGGGGCGGCCGGCGGGGGTTCGGGGTGGCGGTAGCGGGGGCGGAACCGGTGCCACGGGGAGAGCGCGTACTCGTACACCGCCATGCGCACCCAGCCGGCCGGGTCCCGGTCCCGGGCCACCTCGGGCCAGCGCTCCCAGGCCCGTTGGAAGGCCCGCTCCACGGACTCCCGGGCCAGCTCCCGCCGGCCGGTGAGCAGATACGCCTGCCGGGCGAGCGCCGGTGCGCAGAAGGCGTACAGCGCGTCGAAGGCCTGAGCGGGCGTCAGCGAGCCGGTGCCCTCGGCCCCGAGCGGGCCCGCGGCCCCGGCGCCCGCCTCCTGTTCCTGACGTTCCGTCACGGTCCGGGTGCGCGACTCCAGTGACGCCAGCAACGTCACGTACGCCTCGCGTTCCGGGCCGCGGGGAGCCCTACGGCCGGACTCCCAGGCGCGCACCGCGCCTTTGGACACGCCCAGCCGTGCGGCGAGCTGAGCCTGCGTCAGCGAGGCGGCCTCCCGCAGGCGTCGGCGTTCCTTCGGCGGGGGCAGCGGGCTGGCAGGGCTCTGCGTCACCGGACACCCCTTCGTGCGAAAAAGAACATAAACGTATATTGAGCGACACAACGGAGCTTCGCCTGTTACGCCGGGAAAGCGCGTGTCGTTGGGACCATGGCGGTCGTGATCCAGATGACCGACCGCCGAACGCCGTTGCCGCGCCTGCTCCGCCGCAGGCCCCGCCGCTCGTCCGGGCTGGCCGCGAGCCTGCTGGGCGGCGCGGTCGCCGCCGGCCTGGGCCTCGGCTCGCTCGCCGTGCTCGTGATGTCGCTGTGGATCAGCTCGCCCTACCCGGACAGCGGACCCGGCGGCGCCCTGCACATCGCGGCCGCCCTGTGGGTCCTCGGGCACGGCACCGAACTCGTCCGCACCGACACCCTCACCGGCGTGCCCGCCCCCGTCGGGGTGACGCCGTTACTGCTCATGGCCGTACCCGTCTGGCTGGTGCACAGGGCCGCCCGCGACGCCGTCTACGGCCAGGACGGCGTGCCGCCGGTCACCGGCCGCACCGCCTTCACCGGTGTCGTCGTCGGCTACCTCGGCGTCGCCGCGGCGGCCCTGCTGTACGTGTCCTCGCGCGGGGAACTGCGGCCGTCGTGGACCTGGCCGGGGCCCGCCATGCTGCCGCTCCTCGTCGTCACGGCGGCCGGCGCGGGGGTGTGGACGGCGCACGGCCATCCCCGCGGGCCCGTCGACAGCGTGCTGGTGCTGCTCCCGGGCCCGGTGCGGCGGCTGCTGCTCGGCACGCAGGGACGGGCCCGGCTGGGTGCGGCCGCGCGCGCAGCGTGCGCCGGTGCGGCGGTGCTGTTCGGGGGCGGGGCGCTGCTGGTGGCCGTATCGCTGGTGTGGCACAGCGGGGCGGCCCGCGGTTCGTTCCTGCAGCTGACGGAGGGCTGGTCGGGCCGGTTCGCGGTGCTGCTGCTGTGCCTGGTGCTGGTGCCGAACGCGGCGGTGTGGGCCGCCGCCTACGCCCTCGGCCCCGGTTTCAGCCTGTCCGTCGGGCATCTCACGAGCCCGCTCCACTCCGACCCGGCCCCGCTGCTGCCGCCGTTCCCGCTGCTGGCCGCGGTGCCCGCGGGCGGGCCCGGTACCCCGCTGCACTGGGCCACGGCGGCGGTGCCGCTGGCGGCCGGCGTGACGGTGGGCTGGTTCCTCGCGGTCGCGGCGACCGGCACCACCCGGGCCGCGCTGCCGGGCGGGGTGTGGTCACCGGGCCGGACGGCGGGGGCCGCCGCTCTCGCGTCCGTGCTGTGCGGGGCGCTGCTCGCCGGGCTCGCGGCGCTGGCGGGCGGTCCGCTCGGAGTCGCCGCGCTCTCGCGGTTCGGTCCGGTGGGGTGGCAGGTGGGCGCGGCGACCGTGCTGTGGATCGCCGTCGCGGCGATCCCGGTGGCCCTGGCCCGGCGCGCCTGGCGCGGCCGTTCGCGCAGGACGGGTGCCGGCGGCACGCGGACCGCTGCCACGGCGACTGATCGCGACGACCTTTCCGTCACGCCGGTACGGCCGAGGATCGGCGTCCCGCGCTCCGAGCCGGTCCCGGCGCCGGCCGGGACCGGCGCCAACCGGCGCTCCCGCGGCTGGCTGCCGTGGCGACGGCGGCCGGCCGGCCGGCAGCCCTCCACCGGCCGTCCCGCGCAGCCGGAGCCGGAGATCTACGACCTCGCGACCCCGAAGGACCCCTTCGCCCGCTACGACCGCGAGGACCCCGCGGACGACCCCTACACGGCGTACGGCGTGGACAACGCGACGACACTCCCCGGCCCGGGATACGGCACCACCACAGCCACGCAGGGCAAGGCCCCGGGCGCCCCGCCCACCGGGGGTGCACCGGCCAAGGCGGCCGGCGCCCCGCCCGCCGCGGGCAAGACCCCCGGCGTCACCCCCGGCCCGGGCACAGCACCAGGCACTGCGCCACAGGACAAGCCCGGCCACAAGGGCGACGACAGGCCCGACCACAACGGCGACGACAAGTCCGACGGCAAGCGCGACGACAGGCCCGACCACAAGCCCGACGACAACGCCGACCGACCCGCGCCGCCCAGCACCTTCACCGCGTCACCGGCGGCAGCGCCGGGGACGACGGACGCGGAGGCGCCGGCGGGACCCCCCGCCGAGACGCCCCCGCCCCCGCCGGAGGCACCCGCGCCGTAGATCCGGCCGTCAGCCCTCGCCCAGGAACCCGCGCAGCTCCGACGGCAGCAGCTGCTTGCAGGACTGCTTCGCCTCGTTGGTCAGGGCGTCGCCGGTGCACGTGTAGTAGTCGCGGTAGACGAGCTGCGAGGCGAACCCGGCGGCGACCAGGGCGAGGGCGAGGGACGCCGTGACGAGGCCGCTCACCGCGGCCGTGGTCTGCGGGCGGCCGCCTGCGTCGGAGGCACCGGAACGGGTTCTGCCGCGCAGGCCGCTGATGCCCCAGTACAGGGCGGGCGCGCCGAGCAGCAGGGCCACGTAGGGCCAGCCGAAGAGGGCGAAGAAGAAGGCCCACATGCCGGCCAGCAGCGAGTACCGGGCCCGGCGCTGCACCGGGTCGCTGGGGTCCCAGCGCGTCGCGGGACCGTTGCCGTCACCGCCGCCGGCCGGTCTCTCGGGGCCGCCACCGGGCCGCTCGCCGAAGCCGCCGGAGGAGCGGTCGGGCTGCCGGTCGCTCCACCGGCCCCAGGGCGAGCCGCCGCCCTGCCCGTCACCGCCCTGCCCGTCGCCGTTGCCGCCTTCGTGCCCGCCCGCCGGGTGGCGCGGCTGCCACGGGCGGTCCGGGGTGCCCTCCGGCGGCGGCGCGAAGGGGTTGTCGTCCTCGCGGCCCTGTCCGCCGCGCCCCTGTCCGCCGCGCCCCTGTCCGCCGCGCCCCTGTCCGTCACGCCTCTGTCCGCTGCCGCCGTCGGGCGCCTCGGGCGGGGACGTGGGCCGCTCCCGCAGCAGCACGGTGCCACGCTCCCCTGTCTGGCCCGTGCGGGCCGGGTGCGGTGGGAACGTGAGGAGTCGCAGGCTGCGGTCCGGCATCAAGAGAGCGTCTTCCCCTAGGTGACTACGGCTGTCCGACGGTCGCCCGCGAGGTACCCCCGCGCTGCTCCGGCGAGGGCTCCCACATGGGCTTCCACCCCGGAAACGCACCGCGCGTCCACCGCGTTCCCGAGTAGGTTCGTCCCAGACGCTACCCGCAGGCCCCGCCCCCGTCCCGTGGGGGCCTTCCCGTGTGCCGGTATCGTTGCTGACGGTCGGCCGCTTCGTAGACTTCCCCGTATCCCGGGGCGCGAAGCATTCGTACGAACGAACAAGTGCGGATGGACGGGCCGGCCGCGCACCGTCGCTCCCCCGAGAAAGGGCCCCACCGTGGCCGCCAACTCCGTGGCCAAGCGCCTCGTCGTGCTGGTCTCCGGCTCCGGCACCAATCTGCAGGCGCTGCTGGACGAGATCGCCGCCGTCGGGCCCGAGGCGTACGGAGCCGAGATCGTGGCCGTCGGCGCCGACCGGGACGGCATCGAGGGGCTCGCCCGGGCCGAGCGGGCCGGACTGCCGGCCTTCGTCGTCAAGGTCAAGGACCACGCCACCCGCGAGGAGTGGGACGCCGCGCTCGCCGAGGCGGTCGCCGCATACGAGCCCGACCTCGTCGTCTCCGCCGGGTTCATGAAGATCGTGGGCAAGGAGTTCCTGGCCCGGTTCGGCGGGCGGTTCGTCAACACCCACCCCGCCCTGCTCCCCAGTTTTCCCGGCGCCCACGGCGTGCGCGACGCGCTCGCGTACGGCGCCCGGGTCACCGGCTGCACCGTCCACTTCGTCGACGACGGCGTCGACACCGGGCCGATCATCGCGCAGGGCGTGGTGGAGATCCGGGACGAGGACGACGAGAGCGCGCTGCACGAGCGCATCAAGGAAGTCGAGCGAAGGCTGCTCGTCGAGGTCGTGGGGCGGCTCGCCCGCAACGGCTATCGCATTGAGGGACGAAAGGTAGTTATCCAGTGACCGCCGAGAGCAACAAGCGGCCCCTTCGCCGGGCGCTCGTCAGCGTCTACGACAAGACCGGCCTGGAGGAGCTGGCCCGCGGGCTGCACGAGGCAGGCGTCGAGCTGGTCTCCACCGGCTCCACGGCCGGCCGGATCGCCGCCGCCGGCGTCCCCGTCACCAAGGTCGAGGAGCTGACCGGCTTCCCCGAGTGCCTGGACGGCCGGGTCAAGACCCTGCACCCGCGCGTGCACGCCGGCATCCTCGCCGACCTGCGCCTGGACAGCCACCGCGAGCAGCTCGCCGAGCTGGGCGTGGAGCCGTTCGACCTCGTCGTCGTCAACCTCTACCCGTTCCGCGAGACCGTCGCCTCGGGCGCCTCGGCCGACGAGTGCGTGGAGCAGATCGACATCGGCGGTCCCTCCATGGTCCGCGCCGCCGCCAAGAACCACCCCTCCGTCGCGGTCGTCACCAGCCCGGCCCGCTACGGCGACGTCCTCGCCGCGGTCAAGGACGGCGGCTTCGACCTCGCCGCCCGCAAGCGCCTGGCCGCGGAGGCCTTCCGGCACACGGCGGAGTACGACATCGCCGTCTCCTCCTGGTTCGCCTCCGCCTACGCCCCGGCCGACGAGTCGCAGTTCCCCGACTTCATCGCCTCGTCGCTGCAGCGCGCCCACACCCTGCGCTACGGCGAGAACCCGCACCAGCCCGCCGCCCTGTACGTCTCCGGCGAGGGCGGTCTCGCGGCGGCCGAGCAGCTGCACGGCAAGGAGATGTCGTACAACAACTACACGGACACGGACGCCGCCCGCCGTGCCGCGTACGACCACGCCGAGCCCTGCGTCGCGATCATCAAGCACGCCAACCCCTGCGGCATCGCGATCGGCGCGGACGTCGCCGAGGCGCACCGCAAGGCGCACGCCTGCGACCCGGTCTCCGCGTACGGCGGCGTCATCGCCGTGAACCGGCCGGTCAGCAAGGAGATGGCCGAGCAGGTCGCCGAGATCTTCACCGAGGTCATCGTGGCCCCGGACTACGAGGACGGCGCGCTGGAGGCCCTCACCAAGAAGAAGAACATCCGCGTGCTGCGCTGCGCCGACGGCGGCCCGGCCCACCCGGTCGAGGTCAAGCCGATCGACGGCGGCGCCCTGCTCCAGGTCGCCGACCGCCTCCAGGCCGACGGCGACGACCCGGCCAACTGGACGCTGGCCAGCGGCGAGGCGCTCTCCTCCGAGGAGCTCCAGCAGCTCGCGTTCGCCTGGAAGGCGTGCCGCGCGGTGAAGTCCAACGCGATCCTGCTCGCCAAGGACGGCGCCTCCGTCGGCGTCGGCATGGGCCAGGTCAACCGCGTCGACTCCTGCAAGCTCGCCGTCGAGCGGGCCGGCGAGGAGCGGGCCCGGGGTTCGTTCGCGGCCTCGGACGCGTTCTTCCCGTTCCCGGACGGACCGCAGATCCTCATCGACGCCGGGGTGCGGGCCATCGTCCAGCCCGGCGGGTCCATCCGCGACGAGCAGGTCGTGGAAGCGGCGAAGAAGGCCGGCGTGACCATGTACTTCACCGGCACGCGCCACTTCTTCCACTGACAACTCCGCGTTCCTGACCGCAGCCTGACGGGCCGTCACGGACGGACCGACGGCCTCCGGCCCTCCCCCGAGGGGGCCGGAGGCCGTCGGCCGTCGTGGATCAGCAGGGGCGCAGCGACCAGATCGGGTCCCAGGTGGCGGTGCCCGCCTGGTAGGCCGTCGAGGTCCAGCGGACGCTGCCGTCCTGGTTGAAGAACCGGGCGACCGTGCCCGGGGTCTGGTTGTTGGTGAACGGGCCGTCGCCGGTCCAGTTGGTGACGTTCCAGGTCTGGCACTTGTAGAAGTCGAACTTGGTGCCCTTGACCACCATGCACAGGTGGCCGTAGTCGCAGGCCAGGTCCTTGAGCGCGGCCCTGCCCCGGGGTGCGGCGGTGACGGTCAGGCCGTCGTAGCGGACCTGGTCGGCGGTGACCTTCAGCGGCTTCGGGTGCCCGGCGAGCACCTGGTCGGCCGTCTGCTGGAGCGAGGTCACCCGGGTGCCGGCGGGGTCTGCGGCGGTGGCCGCGGCCGTGGAGCCGGCGACGAGTGCGGTGGCCGCGACGAGCAGCGCGGCGGGCTTGACGAGGTTCACGTGCGTTCCCCCTGAGAGACGAACGGTGTGGTCGCTCCGCCGGTGGCGGAGTGGTCCCACCGTCGCAGCGGCAGCCGCGCACCGGTACCTGGGAACTCTCAGGGTCACTGCTTCCCGGGTGGCGTGTACTCCTTGAGGTAGTGCGTGACACGGTCGGCGTAGGCGCGGATCGCCGGGGGAACGCCACCGGCCGCGTTCACCTTCTTGTACGACGTCCGGTACGCGGCGGCGAGCAGTACGCGCCGGTCGCCGTGCAGGCCGGTGGCGTTCAGCAGCGGTTCCATGTAGCAGAGGTAGCGGGCGACGGCCGGGATCGACTCGGCGGGGGAGAAGGGCGGTTCGGGGGTCGCCGTGGCCGGTACGCCGTCGGCGCGGATCCACCAGCGCAGCAGGCTCGGCGTCCAGCGGGCGATGCCGTACTCGCCCTCGCGGCCCGTGTGCGGGTCGGAGAGGTCCGGGTCGAAGCCGGTCTCCGCCTTCAGCAGGGCGGCGATCAGCGCCGGGGTGACCTCCGGCTGGACGCAGTCGTGCGCCGAGTCGACGATCAGCCGGCGGTAGGCGACGGGCACGCCCCGGTCGGTGCGCAGTTCGGCGGCGCCGTACGCGGCGGGCGTGGCCGGATGCTTGCCGTCGACGGAGCCGGCCGCCCAGTCGCTGACGCCGTACCCCAGCGCCGCCAGGGCCAGCGTGGCGACGACGGCCCCGGTGACCGTCGTACGGCGGGAGCGGCGGCGCAGCCGGGGGAGCCGGCGGGGGCGTGCGGTGCCGGCCGCCGCGCTCACCCGGCGCAGCAGTTGCTCGCCGCCGACGCGTTCGGCGTGGGTGCGGGCCAGGCAGGCGCGCACGATGTCCCGCCAGGGGTCGGGCAGTTCGGGGGCGAGACGTAACGCGTCGGTGCCGCGGGCGTAGGCGACGGCCGCGTCGCGGCGGGCGGTCGGGGTGCCGCCGGGCAGCGGGAAGGAGCCGGTGAGGACGAGATGGGCGAGGACGCCGAACGCCCAGATGTCGGCGGACGGGCGGATGCGGCGTCCGCGTTCGCCGATCTCCGTCCACAGCAGTTCGGGCGGGGTGTAGTCGGGGGTGGAGAACGCCGGGGTGTAGGCGTGGGTGCCCTCCAGTTCGGCCGCCATGTTGAAGTCGGCCAGGCGGACCGTGCCGTCCTTCATCAGCAGCACGTTGGCGGGTTTCAGATCGCCGTGCACCCAGCCCGCCGTGTGCAGTTGGTGCAGCCCCTCGCAGATCTGGGCGAGCAGCGCGGGACCGGCGGCGGGGCGCGGGGAGGCGGTGAGCAGCGCGGCCAGGGAGCCCTCCGCCTTCTCCAGCACCAGCACGGTCGCGCCGTCCAGCTCCGGCCGGCCGGGGTCGTCGACGGTGAGCGTCTCGTACAGCCGGATCAGCCGCGTGTGGCGCAGCCTGCGGTGCAGGGCGACCTCCCGCTCCACGAGGTCGCGCAGGTGCGACAGGCGGCGCGGGGTGTTCGTGCCGGTCGGCAGGAACTTCAGCGCCGCCGTGCGCGGCAGGCCGCCGTCCCCCGGCTCGCCGGTGCGCCGGGCCTCGTAGACGCTGCCGAAGGCGCCCGTGGCGAGCGGCGCGCGGACCTCCCACGGCCCGACCCGGTAGCCCTGCGGCACCGCCACGGCGAACGGCTCGCCAGGACCGCTCACCGGGCGGATCCGGAGGGCGCGCTCGCGCGCAGGACCACCAGGTCGTCCTCGCGGACCAGGTCGAAGCGGAGCGCCAGGGAGACCAGCGACTCCTTCTTGCCGTTCAGCCGGGGCCCGCTGTCGGCGGTGTCCGGACCGGGCTTGAGGCGCAGCTTCACCGCGAGGTAGTCGATGTTCCACTGCACGGTGGTGCGCGAGACGGCCGGCCAGGACGGGCGCAGACGCTCCACGACCTGGTCGACGGTGGGCGGAGGGGCGTGCGGCGCACCGCGCAGCCGCGGCTCGCACAGGGCGGCCAGGACCGCGAAGTACCGCTTGGTGCGGTCCAGGGAGAAGGCGGGCGCGGTGGTGTCGCCGTCGCCGCAGCCGTCGGGGTGGAGATAGTCGTGGCGGGGCGCCCACACCTCGAGCGGCAGCAGATCACCGGCCGCGGGCAGCACGATCCGCGCGAACTCGAAGGGGATCGGCGCGTCGAGCCGGCCCGGTCCGACCTTCACGTGCTCGCCGGCGCCCTCCGGGTTCTCGACGACGTACGTCTGGTCCCGGCTGAGGTTGCTCAGTATCCAGAAGGCGCCCTGCGCGGCGATCTCCCCGGCTCTGCGGGAGACCCCCTCGTGCGGGATGCGCAGGCCGCCCGCGTGCGCGGACCGGCCGAACGGGAGCCGCTCACCGGGGGCGAGACGGATCTGTCCGGCGCTGCTTCGCTCGTCCTCCGTGGTCGGCGGAGGTACCACGATGATGCTGTACAAGGTGCGTCTCCCCGTGCCTGACAGCTCGCGGTGCCAGAGTAGGGCGAACGCACCAGGGCCGTGTCCCCCTCGTACGGGTGAGACACGGCCCTCGGATGTGATTGGCGCGAACCGTATGGTCCGCTTCGCGTCAGTAACGCGGGCGGTTGAACCAGGCGGCGCCCGACGGGGCGATCATCGACGCGGCCATCACGCCGCCGAAGCCGATCCACAGCAGGGCCCAGACCAGGACCGCGCTGGAGTTGGCGCCGGCCGCGCTGATCAGGAGCAGCACGCCGAACAGGGCGCCGAGGATGCCGTACACCATGGTGGTGATGCGGATTCCCTGGCCGCCGCGGGTGAACTTCACGCCCAGCGTGATCGACAGTGCGGCGAGCCCCAGGAAGAGCAGCGCGACGACGAGGACGACGCCCGCGCCGGCGTGCCCGATGTCGGAGAAGTCGTTGTTGCCGAAGGTGTCCTCACCGGCGTTGGACACGTCGTTGATCGTCGCGGCGCCGAAGATGGCGAAGATGCCGATGAGGATCTGGACGGCCGCCACGATGTACAGCATCACGCGTGCGGTCACCATGAGCCCCGGCATCGACTGCGGCATCCCGTTGCCGCCCGGGTAGCCCGGGTACGCCGGCTGCTGCGGGTAGCCGTAACCCTGCGGCGGGACGCCGGGCTGGGGCGGGGCCTGCTGCGGGTAGCCGTAGCCGGGGCCGCCGGCGGGCGGCTGCTGGGGCGGTGGCCCGTAAGGGTTGTTCGGGTCGCCGAAACTCATGGCGCGGTCCTTCCTCCGTTTTGCCGAGTGCGGGGACGCGCGGCAACGCTCGGAGGAAGTTCTACAGATGCGGTTCGTCCCCCCGGTACTGCCCGCGGCACTGTGCCCCTCATCGTTCTTTAGATCCGCGTTACTTGTCCAGCCGGATTGCACAGGTGTTGTGCAAGTGCAACATCGTCGATCAAGGCGGCTGAACGGTGCGAAGGGTGATCTGCGCCCCCGGATTGGAACCGGGGGGCGGTCATCCGGGAGGATGGGGTCATGACCGCCCAGATTCTCGATGGCAAGGCCACCGCAGCCGCGATCAAGTCCGATCTGACCGCCCGCGTGGCGGCGCTGAAGGAGAAGGGCGTCACGCCCGGTCTCGGCACCGTCCTCGTCGGGGAGGACCCCGGCAGCCGCAAGTACGTCGCCGGCAAGCACCGCGACTGCGCGGAGGTCGGCATCGCCTCCATCCAGCGCGAACTGCCCGCCACCGCCTCGCAGGAGGAGATCGAGGCGGTCGTGCGCGAACTGAACGACGACCCCACGTGCACCGGTTACATCGTGCAGCTCCCGCTGCCCAAGGGCATCGACGAGAACCGCATCCTGGAGCTGATGGACCCGGCCAAGGACGCCGACGGCCTGCACCCGATGAACCTCGGCCGCCTCGTCCTGAACGAGCCGGCCCCGCTGCCCTGCACGCCCAACGGCATCCTCACCCTGCTGCGCCGCTACGGCGTCGAGCTGAAGGGCGCCGAGGTCGTGGTCGTCGGTCGCGGTGTCACCATCGGCCGTCCGATGCCGCTGCTGCTGACCCGGCGCAGCGAGAACGCCACGGTGACCCAGTGCCACACCGGCACCCGCGATCTGTCCGCCCACCTCAAGCGGGCCGACATCGTCATCGCCGCGGCCGGCTCCGCGCATCTGATCCGGCCCGAGGACATCAAGCCCGGTGCGGCCGTCCTCGACGTCGGCGTCTCCCGCAACGCCGAGGGGCGGATCGTCGGCGACGTCCACCCCGGCGTGGCCGAGGTGGCCGGCTTCGTCTCCCCGAACCCGGGCGGGGTCGGCCCGATGACCCGCGCCCAGCTGCTCGTCAACGTGGTCGAGGCGGCGGAGCGCAGTGCCGGCTGAGGACGGGGACGACCTCCAGGTACGGGACGCGGTCAGCGCGCCCGACGCCGACGGGCGGCCGCGGCGCACCACCCGGCGCTTCCCGCTGTTCACGCGGGACACCGCGCGACCGGAGGGCGGCGGCCGGGCCGCGGGCGGTGACGCGCCGGCGCCGGCCCGGCAGTGGCCGATGCTGGCGGTGCTCGGGCTGGTCGCGGTGGGCCTGCTGGTGACGGCACTGGGCGCGTTCCGGATCGGCACGCTGCTGATCGGTGCGGCGCTGCTCGGCGGGGCCGTGCTGCGCTGGGTCCTGCCGGGCGTGGGCATGCTCGCGGTCCGCTCCCGCTTCACGGACATCGTCACCTACGGCGTGCTGGGCCTGGCCATCGTCCTGCTGGCCCTGATGGCCCAGCCCGGCCCCTGGCTCCAGATCCCGTTCCTGAAGGACACCCTCCACTTCACGGTCAGCAGCAACTGAGACGACCCCCGGGCGCACAACACCGCGTGAGCCTGGGAGCCCGAGCCCTGCGCGCCCGCCTGGCGCGGGGCGCGCCCTCTTGGCCTCGTCGGCCGCAGCCCTGCGCGTGCCCGCCCGGCGCAGCCGCCCCGCCGGGCGCCGCCGTCCCGCCCGGCGTCCGGCCGCCACCGGCCTGGGCGGTCCGCACCCGGCGCCGTCGACGCGCCGGCCATCGGCGCGGCCGTGATGTGCGCCCGTGCGCGCAGGGGCGTGGCCTCTGTGCCGGGCGGGGCGGTCGTGGTGTGTCGGGGCCGCTCGGCTCCGGGCGTCGGGCGGGTGGCACGCGGGGCGCGCCTTGGGTGGTTCGTGGCCGGTGCTGCAACCGGCGGGGTACATCCGGCGTTTGACTCGCTGGGCGGGACCGCGGCGTTACGCTGCGGCGATGCGTTTGAGCATGGCCATGCCCCGTCCCTCTGTCGTGGATCCGCTGATCGCGCTCGGCATGCTCGCGGTGGCCGTGCTGCTGGGGCGGGAGTCGGTGGCGCAGGGCTGGCCGGAACTCGACGCCCGCGCCCTGCTGCTGGTCGCGCTCGCCCACCTGCCGGTCGCGGTGCGCGGCCGCCGGCCGCTCGCGGTGTTCGCGGCCGTCCTGCCGGCCGCGCTCGTCTACGTCAGCCTCGGCTACTGGCCGGTGGTGTGCACCTTCGGCCCCATGCTCGCCCTGTACACGGTGGCGTCGGCGCGTCCTGCCCGCGTCGCCGTCGGCTGCGCGGTCTGCCTGGCCGCGCTGTGGGTGTACGCCGGTGCCGTCACCGACGGCTCCGCCATGGGCTCGGTGGTGGGGCAGGCGCTGCTGTACACCTCCGTGCTGGTGTGGTTCGGCACGCTGGCGCGACGCTCCGCCGAGCTGACCCGGCGGCTGCGCGCCGAGCAGGCCGAGCGGGCCCGGCGGGCGGTGGCCGAGGAACGCGGGCGGATAGCCCGGGAGTTGCACGACGTGGTCGCGCACCACATGTCGGTGATCTCGGTGCAGGCGGGACTCGCCCGGTTCGTCTTCGACGCCGACCCGGCGACGGCCCGCTCCGCGCTCGGCACCATCGCCGGGACCAGCGCGGAGGCCCTGGAGGAGCTGCGCCGCATGCTCCACGTGCTGCGCGAGGAGGACCCCGAGGCCCCCGAGCACGCCGCCATCCCGACGCTGGCCCGGGTCGGCGACCTGGTCGAGCGCATCCGCGCCGGCGGCGTCCCGGTGGAGCTCGCCGTCGAGGGCACCGCACGGCCCCTGCCGCCCGGTGTCGAACTGTGCGCGTACCGCGTGGTGCAGGAGGCCCTGACGAACGTCCTCAAGCACGCCCGGCACGCCCACGCGCGCGTGGAGCTGCGCTACAGCCCGCACGAGCTGACGGTCACCGTCACCGACGACGGCCGGGGGGCGATTTCGGACGATGTCCCGGCCGGCCCGGGACACGGCTTGATCGGCATGCGGGAACGGGCCAAGCTCTACGGCGGGACGATCAGCGTCGGCCCGCGCGCCGAGGGCGGATTCCAGGTCAGGCTGAGCCTGCCGGCGTCGCACCGCACCAGCTGAGCAACGTCGGGGGGACGGCGGACGGATGACCAGAGTGCTCGTCGTCGACGACCAGTTCCTCATCCGGGCCGGCCTGGTGGGCCTGCTGGACGCGGCGCCCGGCTTCGAGGTGGCCGGCGAGGCGGGCGACGGCGCCGAGGCGGTGCGACTGGCCGCGCAGACGCGTCCCGACGTGGTCCTGATGGACATCCGCATGCCCGGCATGAACGGCATCGAGGCCACCGCGCGCATCCTCGCCGAGGCCACCGACCCCGTCCCGCGCATCCTGATCCTGACCACGTTCGACCTCGACGAGTACGTCTACGGCGCGCTGCGCGCGGGCGCGTCGGGCTTCCTGCTGAAGGACTCCGGGCCCGAGCGGCTGCTGGCGGCGGTACGGGCCGTGGAGGGCGGCGACGCGCTCTTCGCGCCGAGCGTCACCCGCCGCCTGGTCGAGGCCTTCGCCCGGCACCGCGACCCCGAGGGGCGCGCCGACGCCCCTCCGGACCTCGCCGCGCTGACGTCCCGGGAACGGGAGGTCCTCACGCTGACCGCCCGCGGCCTGTCCAACCTGGAGATCGCCGACCGTCTCTACATCAGCGAGGCCACGGTCAAGACCCACCTCAACCGCACCATGTCCAAGCTGGACCTGGACAGCCGCGCGCAGGCGGTGGTGGTGGCGTACGAGACGGGACTCGTCGTCCCCGGCCGCTGACACCGCCGTACTGGACTGCACTCGTCGTCCCCGGCCGCTGACACCGCCGTACCGCAGCCAAAAAGCGGCGGCGGACCGTCCTCTCCCCCGAGCGGGGACGGGCCGCCGCCGGGAGCAACGTTTGCGCACGCCGCGGGGGCTGTTCAACGGCTGTCAGCGCGCTGTGCCACGGAAGTGACCATTCCGCTACCGTGTCCTGAACCTGCCACACCCGCGGAACCGTTTCCGCGTCCGCTGTCGTCACCCGATCCGACCGGGTAGGGACGAGGGCGCGCACGGAGGTGGCGATGAGCGGCTGGCGGCCGCTGCCGGACGGGCTGCCGCCGGAGGTACGGCACTTCGTGGCGCAGCTCAGGGAACTCAAGGACGCGACCGGGCTCAGCCTGGCCGCTCTCGGCGCCCGCACCGCCTACAGCAAGTCCTCCTGGCAGCGGTACCTCAACGCCGTACAGCCGCCTCCCCGGCAGGCCGTCGCCGCGCTCTGCCGGGTCGCCGGGCTGACCGCGCAGGACGCCGAACGGGTCGCGGTACGCCACGAGGTGGCCGTCGAGGCCTGGCCGCGCCCCGAGCCCACCGCCGCCGCGGAAGGCGAGCCGTACCACGACGATCCGACGGTGCCGTGGTGGGAGCGCCCGGCGGAGCCGCCCCCGCCCCGCGCCACCGGGCGGCTGCCGCTGCTCGCCGCCGTCCTGCTGCTGTGCGCCTTACTGGTGCTCGCGGCCGTCGGGGTCCTCCTCGCCGCGTGACGATGCCGGCCCGCCGCGTGACACCGCCGGCCGGGATGCCCGGGACGGCCCACTGGACGGCGCGCCGCCGGCGTGCGACGGTGCACGCCCCGCTGCCGCACGCTCCCGTGCGCTCCCGTCCCGGGAACTGAGATCCTTGGTGGGCGCATCCCTGTGGGTAGCCAGAACGGGCACCACGGCACAGGGCGCCCGGCGCGGGGGAACGACCAAGCACGTCACGGGGGGAAGAGGGGGAAGCAATGCCTCGTTGGAGGGCCTTGCCGGACGATCTCGATCCGCAGATCAAGGAGTTCACGGAGCAGCTGCGGCGGCTCGTGGACCGCAGCGGCCTGGGCATTGCCGCGCTGGCCGACCGCACGGGCTACAGCAAGACGTCCTGGGAGCGTTACCTGGGCGGCCGGCTCCTCGCGCCCAAGGGCGCGATCGTGGCGCTGGCCGAGGTCACCGGCACCCACCCCGTTCACCTGACCACGATGTGGGAGCTGGCCGAACGCGCCTGGAGCCGTTCGGAGATGCGCCACGACATGACCATGGAGGCCATCCGGATCTCGCAGGCGCGCGCCGCCCTCGGCGACCTCGCGGCTCCCGAGGCCGGCGAGCGCGGCGGGCGGACGGCCCGCAAGGGCGGCAGTGCCACCGCCACCCCGGTCGCCGGACCCGCGGGCGTGTCCCCGACGGTGCCGCAGCAGCCGACGGGTTCCGACGCCGACGCCAACGCCGGCGACAGCGCGCGGCCGAACTCGTGGGGGATGGCCGGCTACCGCGGTCCGTCCCCGGTCGGTGGCCGCCCCGGCGCCGGGACACCCACGGCCGCCGCTGCCGCCCAGGGCGCCGGGCAGGGCGCGGGCCAAGGCGGCGCCCGTCCGAACGGCGGCGCGCCCAAGGGGCCGCGGCCGCCCGCGGGGAACACCGGCAAGCAGCGGCTGACGATGTTCCTCGCCGGGCTCGTCGGCGTCCTCGTCGTCATCGCCGCGGTGTTCTTCTTCACCGAACGCGGCCGCGATACGAAGAACGAGGGCAAGGACGCCTCCCCGTCACCGACCGCCACCGCCCCCGTGAACCTGCCGCCCGGCGTCAAGTGCAGCGGCGCGAGCTGCACCGGCAAGGACGCCGAGGCGATGGGGTGCAGCGGCAACCTGGTGACCACCGCCAGCACCGCGACCGTCGGCGCCACCGTCGTGGAGGTGCGCTACAGCAAGACGTGCGGCGCGGCCTGGGGCCGTATCACCCGGGCCGGCCAGGGCGACACCGTCCGGGTCAGCGCGGGCGGGGCCACCCAGGAGGGGTCCATCACGGCCACCGGGGACGCCATCGCGTACACCCCGATGGTGGCGGTCAAGGACGCGGCCGACGCGAAGGCCTGCGCCACGCTGGCATCCGGGCAGAAGGGATGCACCAAGTAGACGCACGGCAAGCTGGCGCACCGGGTGCGCGAAGCGCGCGGGCGGAACCGGCGTGCGGAGCGACCGGCCGGGCCGGGTGCGCGGAGCACGCGCCAGGACCGGGTGCGCCGAGCAAGCGCGCGAATGGGGTGTGCGAAGTGAAGAAAGAAGGGAAATCGGCGCGGAGGCGCATGGCTTCGGCCGGCGCGGGCAGGCGAACGGTATCCCCCCACGGGAGTCCGGAAACGGTACCCCCACCGGCGGCCGCCAGGTCACTCCTCTCCCGGACCGGCGGCCGCCCCCCTTTTCCCGCCGCTTTCGCCATCGATGTGCCACTCTGTGGGGTGGGCCACACGGACCCGGCCGTCCGGCCTGCCGGATGCGCGATAGCCTGACCGCTGGATCTCTCTTGATACCAAGAGATCGATCATCCGCCCGGGGCAGGGACGCCCCACCGCCAGCTGTCATACGGAGAACGCCATGACCCGCACTCCCGTGAACGTCACCGTCACCGGCGCGGCCGGCCAGATCGGTTACGCCCTGCTCTTCCGCATCGCCTCCGGCCAGCTGCTCGGCGCGGACGTGCCGGTCAAGCTGCGCCTGCTGGAGATCACCCCGGCCCTGAAGGCCGCCGAGGGCACGGCCATGGAGCTGGACGACTGCGCGTTCCCGCTGCTGCAGGGCATCGACATCACCGACGACCCGAACGTCGCCTTCGACGGCACCAACGTCGCCCTCCTCGTCGGTGCCCGCCCCCGCACCAAGGGCATGGAGCGCGGCGACCTGCTGGAGGCCAACGGCGGCATCTTCAAGCCGCAGGGCCAGGCCATCAACGCCCACGCCGCGGACGACGTCAAGGTCCTGGTCGTCGGCAACCCGGCGAACACCAACGCGCTCATCGCGCAGGCCGCCGCCCCGGACGTACCGGCCGAGCGCTTCACCGCGATGACCCGTCTGGACCACAACCGCGCGCTGACCCAGCTCGCGAAGAAGACCGGCACCACGGTCGCCGACATCAAGCGCCTGACGATCTGGGGCAACCACTCCGCCACCCAGTACCCGGACATCTTCCACGCCACGGTCGCCGGCAAGAACGCCGCCGAGGTCGTGAACGACGAGAAGTGGCTGGCCGAGGACTTCATCCCGACCGTCGCCAAGCGCGGCGCCGCCATCATCGAGGCCCGTGGCGCCTCCTCCGCGGCCTCCGCCGCCAACGCCGCCATCGACCATGTCTACTCCTGGGTCAACGGCACCGCCGAGGGTGACTGGGTCTCCATGGGCATCCCGTCGGACGGCTCCTACGGCGTCCCGGAGGGCCTGATCTCCTCCTTCCCGGTCACCTGCAAGGACGGCAAGTACGAGATCGTGCAGGGCCTGGAGATCAACGAGTTCTCCCGTACCCGCATCGACGCCTCCGTCCAGGAGCTGGTGGAGGAGCGCGAGGCGGTCCGCGGTCTCGGCCTGATCTGAGCCCGGCGCGCCCGAGTGGATCTTCGGCGGCCGGTGCGCTACAGTTGATCACACACCGGCCGCCGGGAAATCCGGCGCCAGGCTGTGCGTTGGTGGTCCAAGGAAAGACGCCCCGCTTCCTGCGGGGAGATGCAGGTGCAAGGCCTGCCCGGCGCTCCGTATGACGAGGCCCGTCCCGCATGACGCGGGGCGGGCCTCGTCGCGTCCTGGGTCACCGCCCACCCGCCGGCCGCTCAGCCTTCTCCTGTCAGCCGCTTCTCGAACCAGTGCCCCGCGTACACATGCTCCGAGTACGCCGGGATCTCCCGGTAGCCGCTCGCCCGGTACATCGCCTGCGCCTCGCTGAGCACGGCGTGCGTGTCCAGCCGTACGACGGTGAAGCCGCGCCGCAGCGCCTCGGTCTCCAAGGCGTGCAGCAGCCGGCGGGCCAGACCCAGCCGGCGGGCGTCCGGATGCACCCACACGTGCTTGATCTCCGCCACGCCCGGCTCCAGCCGTCGCAGCGCCCCGCAGCCGACGGGTCGGCCCTCCTCGTACGCCACGAAGAACGCGCCCGCCTCTCCGGACACCTCCTCGGGGGCGACGAGGTCGGAAGCGTCGAAGCCCTCCGGGAAGCGCGCGTCCAGGTCGGCGGCGTAGGCGGCCAGGCAGGCCCGGGCGTCCGGTGAGGCGCCGTCGACGCGCTCCACGGTGAGCGCGGCCAGCCGCAGCAGGCGGTGGGCGGTGTCCAGGGCCTCGGTGAGCCGCTCGCGCTGCCCGTCCGTCAGCCCGCCCAGCAGGCCGGTCGCGAGGGCGTCGGCGCGGCGGTTCTGCTCCTTGATCTCCACGCGTCCGGCGGAGGTCAGCTCGACCGTGCGTACCCGGCTGTCGTCCGGGTGGGTGCGCAGCCTGACCAGTCCCTGGCCCTGGAGCGCCTTGACCATCCGGCTCAGGTAGCCCGCGTCCAGGCCGAGCCGCGCCCGCAGGTCCCGCAGCGGGACCCCCGCCCCCGCGGCCCCGATCTCGAACAGCAGACGCGCCTGCCCGAGCGGGCGGTCCTGCCCGAGGTAGTGGTCGTCCAGGGCCCCGATCCGCCGGGTGTACGCACGGTTGAACCGGCGCAGGGCCGAGACGTGCTGCGCCGACACGGGCTCCATGTCCTCCATGTCTTTGACTGTAGTCAAAGAACGGCCGGATGTCCCGGGTTGGCCCGAGATCACTACTGAGTCTTTTGTCCGTTTATGTTCCTGATTTCCGTGAGGCAGCGCACTTTCGGCAACGGATTCCGCATGCCGTTCAGGGGTACGGGCATGCGCTCACGGTCCCCGTGGGGGACGCGGAAGTGACCCACGGGCACCGAACAGGAACGGAAGGCAAGTACCGATCATGGCGGACCACATACAGCAGAACGCGGGGCGGACCCATTACGTGGGCGGGGAATGGCAAGGCTCCGTCTCCGGAGCCACGCGCGAGATCCTCGACCCCGCGGACGGCCGGCCGTTCGCCGTGGTCGCCGAGGGCGACGAGAAGGACGCCGACCTGGCCGTCGCCGCCGCCCGTGACGCCTTCGCCGGCGGACAGGGCGCCTGGCCGCGCACCCCGGTCGCCGAACGCGCCGCCGTGCTGCGCCGCGTCGCCGACCTGCTCGTGCGCGACCGCGACGAGATCGGCCTGCTGGAGAGCCGGGACGCGGGCAAGACCGTCGAGGAGGGCCGCGTCGACGTCGACTGCGTCGCCGACGCCTTCCGCTACTTCGCCGACCTGGTCGCCGGCGAGGCCCCCGGCCGGGTCGTCGACGCCGGTACGCCCGACGTCCACAGCGTCGTCGTCCATGAGCCGGTCGGTGTGTGTGCGCTGATCACCCCCTGGAACTACCCGCTTCTCCAGGCCAGTTGGAAGATCGCGCCGGCCCTCGCCGCGGGCAACACCTTCGTGATCAAGCCGAGCGAGATCACCCCGCTGACCACGGTCGCGCTCATGGACCTGCTGACGGAGGCCGGAGTGCCGGCCGGTGTCGCGGGCCTCGTCACCGGCCCCGGGCACACCGTCGGCGCCCGCCTCGCCGAGCACCCGGACGTCGACCTGGTCTCCTTCACCGGCGGCCTGGCCAGCGGCACCAAGGTCGCCCAGGCAGCTGCCCCCGGCGTGAAGAAGGTCGCCCTGGAACTCGGCGGCAAGAACCCCAACGTCGTCTTCGCCGACGCCTGCGCCACCGACGAGGGCTTCGACACCGCCGTCGACCAGGCCCTGAACGCCGCCTTCATCCACAGCGGCCAGGTCTGCTCGGCCGGCGCCCGGCTGATCGTCGAGGAGTCCGTCCGCGAACGCTTCGTCGCCGAACTCGCCCGCCGCGCCCAGAAGATCCGCCTCGGCCGCGGCACCGCCGACGGCGTCGAGTGCGGCCCGCTCGTCTCCGAGCAGCACCGCGCCAAGGTCGAGGCGTACGTCGCCTCCGCGCTGGCGGAAGGCGCCGTGCTGCGCTGCGGCGGCAAGCGGCCCGAACCCTCCGACGTCCGCCCGGAGTCGGGTTACTTCTACGAGCCGACCGTCCTCGACGCCTGCCACCGCGAGATGCGCGTCGTGCGCGAGGAGGTCTTCGGCCCGGTCGTCACCGTCGAGACCTTCCGCACCGAGGACGAGGCGGTCGCGCTGGCCAACGACACCGAGTACGGCCTGGCCGGCGCGGTGTGGACCGCCGACGCCGGACGCGCCCGCCGGGTCGCCGGACTGCTGCGCCACGGCACCGTCTGGATCAACGACTTCCACCCCTACCTGCCGCAGGCGGAGTGGGGCGGCTTCGGCAAGAGCGGCGTCGGCCGCGAACTCGGCCCGGCCGGGCTCGCCGAGTACCGCGAGACCAAGCACGTCTACCAGAACCTCGCGCCGAAGCCCGTCCGCTGGTTCGCCGGCTGAGCCCCGCCTCTTCCCCGACAGCTTCCTGGAGTAACACCCCCATGCCCCCCGTGCACCAGAACACCCCCCACGAACACGTCTACGACTACGTCGTCATCGGCGGCGGCACCGCCGGCTCCGTCATCGCCTCCCGGCTGACCGAGAACCCCGACACCACCGTCGCCGTCATCGAGGGCGGCCCCAGCGACGTGGGCCGCGACGACGTGCTCACCCTGCGCCGCTGGATGGGCCTGCTCGGCGGCGAGCTCGACTACGACTACCCGACGGTGGAACAGCCCCGCGGCAACTCCCACATCCGGCACAGCCGCGCCCGCGTGCTCGGCGGCTGCTCCTCGCACAACACCCTCATCTCCTTCAAGCCGCTGCCCTCCGACTGGGACGAGTGGGAGGACGCCGGCGCCAAGGGCTGGGGCGCGGTGCCGATGGAGGCGTACTACGCGCGGCTGCTGAACAACATCGTCTCCGTCGACGAGAAGGACCGCAACGCCATCGCCCGCGACTTCGTGGACGCCGCCCAGTCGGCGCTCGGAGTACCCCGCGTCGAGGGCTTCAACCGCAAGCCGTTCACCGAGGGCGTCGGCTTCTTCGACCTCGCCTACCACCCGGAGAACAACAAGCGTTCCTCGGCGTCGGTGGCGTATCTGCACCCGGTGATGGACTCCCGGCCCAACCTGACGATCCTGCTGGAGACCTGGGCGCACAAGCTCGAGATCACCGACGGCCGCGCCGAGGGCGTCCATGTGCGCACCAAGGACGGCGAGGAGCTGCTGATCCGGGCCCGTGGCGAGGTCGTGCTGTGCGCGGGCGCCGTCGACTCGCCGCGCCTGCTGCTGCACTCCGGCATCGGCCCCCGCAAGGACCTCGAGGCGCTCGGCATCCCCGTCGTCCAGGACCTGCCGGGCGTCGGCGAGAACCTGCTCGACCACCCCGAGTCGGTCATCGTCTGGGAGACGAACGGACCCATTCCGGAGAACTCCGCGATGGACTCCGACGCCGGCCTGTTCGTGCGCCGCGACCCGGACCACGCGGGCCCCGACCTGATGTTCCACTTCTACCAGATCCCGTTCACCGACAACCCGGAGCGACTGGGCTACGAGCGCCCGGAGTTCGGGGTGTCGATGACGCCGAACATCCCCAAGCCGAAGTCCCGCGGCCGGCTGTACCTGACCAGCCCCGACCCGGCCGTCAAGCCCGCGCTGGACTTCCGCTACTTCACCGACGAGGACGACTACGACGCCCGCACCCTCGTCGACGGCATCCGCATCGCCCGTGAGATCGCCGCCACCGAGCCGCTGTCCGGCTGGCTCAAGCGCGAGGTGTGCCCCGGCCCGGAGATCACCTCGGACGAGGACTTGAGCGAGTACGCCCGCAAGGTCGCGCACACCGTGTACCACCCGGCCGGCACCTGCAAGATGGGCGCCGCCGACGACGAACTCGCCGTCGTGGACCCGGAGCTGAGGCTCCGCGGCCTGGACGGCATACGGATCGCCGACGCGTCCGTGTTCCCGACCATGACGGCCGTCAACCCGATGATCGGAGTGCTCATGGTCGGGGAGAAGGCCGCCGACCTGATCGGAGGTGAGGCGCGATGACCATGACCGTGCCCACACGCAAGCCCCCCACCACGACCACCGGCCCCGCCGCCCCGGTCTTCTCCGTCGACGGACTGTGGAAGGTCTTCGGCCCCAAGGCGGACCGCATCCCCGGCGACCCCGAACTGACCGCGCTGGACGCCGCCGAGCTGCGCGCGCGCACCGGCTGCACCGCCGCCGTCCGGGACGTCTCCTTCGACGTGCGCAAGGGCGAGGTCTTCGTCGTCATGGGCCTGTCCGGCTCCGGCAAGTCCACGCTGGTGCGCTGTCTGACCCGGCTCATCGAGCCCACCGCCGGGACCATCGCCATCGACGGCGAGGACGTGCGCGCCATGGACCGCTCCCGGCTGCGCGAACTGCGCCGCCACCGCGCCGCGATGGTCTTCCAGCACTTCGGTCTGCTGCCGCACCGCACCGTCCTCGACAACGTCGCCTACGGCCTGGAGATCCAGGGTCTCGGCCGGGCCGAGCGCCGTGAGAAGGCCGCCGAGATCGTCGCCAAGGTCGGCCTGGAGGGCATGGAGCAGCGCCGCCCCGGCCAGCTGTCCGGCGGCCAGCGCCAGCGGGTCGGCCTCGCCCGGGCCCTCGCGGTCGACCCCGAGGTCCTGCTGTTCGACGAGCCGTTCAGCGCGCTCGACCCGCTGATCCGGCGGGACATGCAGGAGGAGGTCGTCCGGCTGCACCGCGACGAGGGCCGCACGATGGTCTTCATCACGCACGACCTCAGCGAGGCCCTCAAGCTCGGCGACCGCATCGCGCTGATGCGCGACGGCCGGGTCGTCCAGCTCGGCACCCCCGAGGAGATCGTCGCGACCCCGGCCGACGACTACGTCCGCGAGTTCGTCCGCGACGTGCCGCGCGAACAGGTCGTGACGGTCCGCAAGGCCATGCGGCCGGCCTCGGCCGACGAGGCCGGCAGCGGCCCCGCGGTCCGCCCGGACGCCACGGTGTCGGAGGCGATCGAGGCGGTGGCCCGCGCGGGCGAACCCGCCCGCGTCGTCGACCAGGGCCGCTGCCTGGGCGTCGTGGACGCGGACACGCTCCTCGGCGTGGTCGCGGGCGCCGCCACCGAGGCCGAGGGGGCCTGATGGCCACCGTCACCGCAACCCGTCCCCGTACCGCCCCCGCCTTCCTCACGCGGCCCGCGGTCCGCAAGCTCGCCGTGCTCGCCCTGCTCGCCGCGATCGTCGTGCCGCTCGCCACCAGCCACTGGCCCGGCACCGCCTGGCCGAGCGCGCTCACCGTCGACCTCACCCAGCCGCTCACCAAGGTCAGCGACTGGATCATCGACCACCGCGACAGCCACCCGCTGTTCCTCTACTTCTTCGGCTACGTCTCCAACGCCGTCGTCGTCTCCGTACGCGCCGTCTACCTGCTGCTCCTCGGCCTCGGCTGGGCCGGAGTCACCGCGCTCGGCGCGCTGGTGGCCTGGCGGGCCGCCGGGGCGCGGCTCGCGCTCGGCACGGCGGTGGCGTTCCTCGCCTGCGGGCTGCTCGGCATGTGGGTCCCCACCATGCAGACGCTCGCCCTCATGGTCGTCGCCGTCCTCGCGTCCGTGCTGGTCGGTGCCCTGCTGGGGCTGGGCGCCGGGCTGTCCGGGCGGCTGGACCGGGCGCTGCGGCCGCTGCTGGACACCATGCAGGTGCTGCCCGCCTTCGCCTACCTGCTGCCGGTCGTCCTGGTCTTCGGCATCGGCGTCCCCGCCGCCGTCCTCGCCACCGTCGTCTACGCCGCCCCGCCCATGGCCCGCCTGACCGCGCTCGGGCTGCGCGGCGCGGACAAGGAGGTGCTGGAGGCCGTCGACTCGCTCGGCGCCACCTCCCGGCAGCGGCTGCTGACCGCGCGTATCCCGCTGGCCCGCAAGGAGCTCCTGCTCGGCCTCAACCAGACGATCATGATGGCGCTGTCCATGGCCGTCATCGCGTCCGTGATCGGCGCCGGCGGCCTCGGTGACCGCGTCTACCAGGCGCTGGCCTCCGTCGACGTGGGCGCCGCCCTCGCCGCCGGCATCCCGATCGTGCTGCTCGCCGTCGTCCTGGACCGGGTGACCGGCGCGGCCGGCGCGGGCATGCCGCGGGTGCGGCGCTCCCTCGCCGCCGGCGCGCTCGCCGCCGTCGTCGCCGTCGCCCTCGCGGGCCGCTTCGCCGGGGCGCTGGAGTGGCCGTCCGGCTGGACCGTCGGCATCGCCGAGCCGGTCAACCGGGTCGTCGACTGGATGACCTCCCACCTGTACTCCGGCGTGCCCGTGATCGGCGGCACCGCCGAGTGGGCCGCGCACTTCACCACCTGGGTGCTCGACCCGGTCCGCTCCACGCTGCTGTGGCTGCCGTGGTGGTCGGTGCTGCTGATCGTCGCCGCGCTCGCCTGGCTGATCGGCACCTGGCGCACCGCGCTCACCGCGGTTCTCGCCATGGGCGTGATCGGTGCGCTCGGCGTGTGGAAGCCGTCCATGGACACCCTGTCCCAGGTGCTGGCCGCCGTCGCGGTCACCCTCGTCATCGGCTTCGCCACCGGCATCGCGGCCGCCCGCAGCGACCGCTTCGAGCGGCTGCTGCGGCCGGTGCTCGACGTCTTCCAGACGATGCCGCAGTTCGTGTACCTGATCCCGGTCGTCGCCCTGTTCGGCGTCGGCCGCGCCCCGGCCGTCGCCGCGGCCGTCGTCTACGCGCTGCCCGCCGTCGTCCGCATCACCACGCAGGGCCTGCGCCAGGTCGACCCGGCCGCGCTGGAGTCCGCCCGCTCGCTCGGCGCGACCCCCGGCCAGCAGCTGCGCCAGGTCCAGCTGCCGCTCGCCCGGCCCGCGCTGCTGCTCGCGCTCAACCAGGGCGTGGTCCTCGTCCTCGCCGTCGTCATCATCGGCGGTCTGGTCGGCAGCGGCGCCCTCGGCTACAGCGTCGTCTTCGGCCTCGCCCAGGGCGACCTCGCCACCGGCCTGGTCGCCGGCATCGCGATCGTCTGCCTCGGCCTGATGCTCGACCGGGTGACCCAGCCGACGGACCGCCGCGCCGGGAAGGGAGCCTGACATGCGTATCCGTACGACCGCCGCCGTCGCAGCGGCGGGCTCGCTGCTGCTGCTCACCGGTTGCGGCGCCGCCGACATGACCAAGCAGGCGTCGCCCTTCGCGAACGCCCGGGGCGCCAAGACGGTCACCCTGTCCGTGCAGTCCTGGGTGGGCGCGCAGTCCAACGTGGCCGTCGCCCAGTACCTGCTGGAGCACAAGCTCGGCTACCGCGTCGACACCGTCCAGGTCGACGAGGTGCCTGCCTGGGACGCGCTCAGCCAGGGCCGGGTCGACGCGATCCTGGAGGACTGGGGCCACCCCGACCAGGAGAAGCGGTACGTCGACGACAAGCACACCATCGCCCGGGCCGGCGGGCTCGGCGTCACCGGTCACATCGGCTGGTTCGTGCCGACGTATCTCGCCGAGCAGCACCCGGACATCACCGACTGGCGCAACCTGAACAAGTACGCCTCGCTCTTCAAGACCGCCGAGAGCGGCGGCAAGGGCCAGCTGATGGACGGCTCCCCGTCGTACGTCACCAACGACAAGGCGCTGGTGAACAACCTGAAGCTGAACTACCAGGTGGTGTTCGCCGGTTCCGAGGCGGCGCAGATCACCCAGATGAAACAGTTCGCCAAGGAGAAGAAGCCCTTCCTGACCTACTGGTACGCACCCCAGTGGCTGTTCAAGAAGGTGCCGATGACCGAGGTGAAGCTGCCTCCGTACAAGGAGGGCTGCGACGCGGACGCGGCGAAGGTCGCCTGCGCCTACCCGCACACCCCGCTGCAGAAGTACCTCAACGCGGGCTTCGCGCACCGCGGGGGCAAGGCGGCGGCCTTCCTGAAGAAGTTCCGCTGGACGACCGAGGACCAGAACGAGGTCGCCCTGATGATCGCCGAGCAGAAGCTGTCGCCCGAGCAGGCGGCGAAGAAGTGGGTGGACAGCCACCCCTCCACCTGGAAGGCGTGGCTGTCCTGACCGTCAGATCGCCTCGGCGATCTCCTCCAGGGCCCGTGCGGCCCGGCGCTGCAGCCCCGGTCCGAAGGTGATCCGGGTGGCCCCGCGCTCGCCCAGTGCGGCGGGCGTGGGGCCCTCGCCGAGCCGGGCCAGGGCGTTCAGGGGCCCCTCGGTCCCGGCCCGCAGCAGCGGCAGCACGTCGGCGGGGGCGAGGATCGGATAGACGCAGTCGGCGCCCGCCGCCACGTACAACGCGGCCCGCTCCAGGGCCCGTTCGGGGTCGCCGTCACCGTGGACGAAGGTGTCGATCCGGGCGTTGAGGAAGAGCCGCTCCCCTGCGGCGGCCCGTACCTCGGCGAGGAACGCGGCGTGCTCGTGCGGGTCCTTGAGCCGGCCGCCCGTGGAGTCCTCCAGGTTGCAGCCCACGGCACCCGTCTCCAGCAGCCGCTCCACCAGCTCCTTCGGGGCCAGTCCGTAGCCGTCCTCGATGTCCGCCGACACCGGCACGTCCACCGCCCGCGCGATCCGGGCGACGGCCGCGAACATCTCGTCGGCCGGGGTCTCACCGTCTTCGTACCCGAGAGAGGCGGCCACGCCGGCGCTCGGGGTGGCGAGCGCCGGGAAGCCGGCCTTGGCGAACACCCGGGCGCTCGCCGCGTCCCACGGTCCGGGCAGGACGAGGGGGTCGCCGGGGGAGCGGCGACGGTGCAGGGCGCGGAACGCCGCGGCCTTGTCCATGACGGGCTCCTCGGTCACCATGCGGGGCCTCCCGGCGGGACGCGGCGGCTGACCATCAGCCGGTTCCAGCTGTTGATGACCGCGATCAGCCCCAGCAGATGGGCCAGTTCGCGCTCGTCGAAGTGCCTTTCGGCACCCTCGTACACCGCGTCCGGCACGAAGCCGCCGGTGAGCACGGTCACCGCCTCCGTCAGCTCCAGCGCCGCCCGCTCGCGGGCGCTGTAGCGGTCGCCGGCCTCCCGCCAGGCGTTCAGCAACTGGATCCGCTCGTCCGACTCGCCGTTCTTGCGGGCGAGCGTCACATGCATGTCCAGGCAGAACGCGCACTGGTTGAGCTGCGAGGCGCGGATCATCACCAGCTCGGCGAGGGCCGGGTCGCCCAGTCCCCGCTTGGCGGCGGCGCCCGCCTGCTGCAACGCGTCGCGGACCCCGGCGTCCAGCAGGGTGGTACGGGCCGTCACGCGTGCTGTCCCGGGGTGTAGTGGCCCGGGATCATGCGGCAGGTCACGCCGAACCGGTTCCAGGCGTTGATCACCGTGATCGCGGCGATCAGCTGAGCGAGCTCGGCCTCCTCGAACTGCTTGGCGGCCTGCTCGTACACCTCGTCCGGCACGAAACCGTCGGTGAGGACGGTGATCGCCTCGGCCAGCTCCAGCGCCGCCAGTTCCTTCCCGGTGTAGAAGTGCCGGGACTCCTCCCAGGCGCTCAGCTGCACGATCCGCTCCACGCTCTCCCCGGCCGCGAGCGCGTCCTTGGTGTGCATGTCGAGGCAGAACGCGCAGTGGTTGAGCTGCGAGACGCGGATCTTCACCAGCTCCGCCAGCTTCGGGTCGAGGCCCTTCCGGGCGGCCACGTCCAGGCGGATCATCGCCTTGTACACCTCGGGCGCGTGCTGCGACCAGTTCAGGCGGGCCGGAGTCTCGGGGGCGTAAGCGACGTTCTCTGAGGTCATGCCCTTGAGCCTAGGAGCCGGGCAGCCCAGGGGTATGGTCCATTCCCATGGCGAAACCTTGGGCCACTTTCGGGGTCGACCTGCACCTGGAACCGTCCGGTCCAGGCGTGCGACGGGGACTGACCGACGCGCTGCGCGAGGCCGTGCGCGGCGGACGCCTCGCCCCCGGCACCCGGCTGCCCTCCTCCCGCTCGCTCGCCGCCGACCTCGGCATCGCGCGCAACACCGTCGCCGACGCCTACGCCGACCTCGTCGCCGAGGGCTGGCTCACCGCCCGGCAGGGCTCCGGCACCCGGGTCGCCGAGCACACCGCCGTGCCGCGTCCGCAGGAGCGCCCGGCACCCCGTCACCGCGAGCCCGGCCGGCCCACGCACAGCCTGATCCCCGGCGTGCCCGACCTGTCCTCCTTCCCGCGCGCCGAGTGGCTCAAGGCCGCCCGGCGCGCCCTGGCCGCCGCGCCCGACGACGTCCTTGGCTACGGCGACCCGCGCGGCCGTATCGAACTGCGCACCGCGCTCGCCGGTTACCTCGCCCGCGCCCGGGGCGTGCGCGCCGACCCCGGCCGGATCGTCGTCTGCAACGGCTTCGCCCGCGGCCTGAAACTCCTCGCCGAGGTCCTGCACGGACGCGGCCTGCGCAGCCTCACCGTCGAGTCGTACGGCCTCGACGTGCACTGGGACCTGCTGCACCGCACCGGCCTGACCACCGTCCCGCTGCCCCACGACGAGGCCGGGCCGCGGATCGACGCCCTCGGCGACGCCGGCGCGGTGCTGCTCAACCCCACCCACCAGTTCCCGCTCGGCGGCGCCCTGCCGCCCGAGCGGCGCGCGGCCGCCGTGGAGTGGGCGCGGCGCACCGGCGGCCTGATCCTGGAGGACGACTACGACGGCGAGTTCCGCTACGACCGCCAGCCCGTCGGCGCGCTCCAGGACCTCGACCCCGACCACGTCGTCTACCTCGGCACCGCCAGCAAGTCCCTCGCGCCCGGCCTGCGGCTGGGCTGGATGGTGCTCCCCGAGTCGCTGCTGCCGGAGGTCCTGGAGTACGGCGGCGCCCGCTCCGTCGGCATCCTCGATCAGCTCGCCCTGGCCGAGTTCCTCACCTCCGGCGCCTACGACCGGCACGTCCGCGCCGCCCGGCTGCGCTACCGGCGCCGCCGCGACGCCCTGGTCGCCGCGCTCGCCGCCCGCGCACCGCAGGTCCGCGTCACCGGTATCGCGGCCGGGCTGCACGCCGTACTGCGGCTGCCGCCCGGCACCGAGCAGGCGGTCGTGCAGGCCGCGGCCTGGCAGGGCCTCGCCGTCACCGGCCTCGACTACTACCGCCACCCCGACACGACCGCCGACCCCCTCGAGGCCCTGGTGGTCGGCTACGGCACCCCCTCCGACCACACCTGGCCCCAGACCCTGGAGGCCCTGTGCCGCGCGATGCCCTGACGAAGGGTCAGCACGGGTGCGGCCGGGGCCGGGGGCGTGGGCGTAATGCCGGCGGCTCCGGCGTGGCGTCCGGAAGGCCGTGAGGCGCGGTGTCAGTGGCTCCGGCGGTGGCTCCCCGAGGCCGACACCGACGTCGGCGCAGCCCTCTTGTCCCCGTCCGCGTCCGTGCCGTGGCTCAGCTCTCCGGCGCGGGTTCCGGGGCCTCTCCGAAGCGGGCCAGGGCGAGGGCACCGGCCACGGCCACCGCGAAGCCGAGGATCGCCAGCCAGGCCAGGCCCTCGCGGGTGCGGTCGCCCAGCCAGACCACGCCGATCAGGGCCGGGCCCACGGTCTCGCCGATCACCATGCCGGCCGTGGCCGTCGTCACCGAACCCCGCTGCAGGGCCGACGTCAGCAGCAGGAACGCGGCGCCCCCGCCGAGCAGCAGGGCATACGCCGCCGGGTCCCGCAGCAGGTCCAGCGGGTCGAGGGAGTCGATCAGCCGGACCGTCACCTCCACCACCCCGAAGCCGAAACCCGCCCCGAGCCCCAGCAGCAGCGCCCGCGCCCGCCCGGTGAGCCGCCCGCCCACCGCGCCCAGCAGCAGCACCCCCGCCGCCGTCGCGAGCATCGCCCAGTCGAGCCCCGCCGGTCCGCTCTCCTCGCCCTCCGTGCCCGAGGCCAGCCCGAGCATCGCCAGGCCCGCGCACACCACGCCCACCGCGGCCCACTCCACCGCGCTCAGCCGCGTCCGCAGCAGCCGCGCCGCGGCCACCGCCGTCACCGCCAGCGAGGCGGCGAGGGCCGCGCCGACCGCGTAGATCGGGACCGAGCGCAGCGCCACGATCTGCAGCAGGAAGCCGACGCCGTCCAGCCCGAGCCCCGCCAGATACCGCCACTGCCGCACCGCCCGCAGCAGCAGCGCCGCGTCGCCGCCCCGGCCCGGAGCGGCGGCCGCCCGCGCCGCCACCGCCTGCAACACCGTCGCCGTACCGAAGCAGACCGCCGCACCGAGCGCGCACACCATTCCGAAGAGCATCAGGCGACTCTAAGCGAGCGGTCCGGGTAAGGGGCTCTTGCACGTCCCCTCTCACCGGTCTCTAGGCTGACCGCCGAGAACGAGACATCCTTTCGACGGCGAAACAACCGCAACCACGGGGGAAAGACATGGCCGACGCACGGCGGCAACTGCGCTCCGGCACAGTGGTCCTCGGCGGGATGGGGCTGCTCGCGGCCGCCCTCACCGCCTGCTCCTCGGACCCGGACAAGCGCTGCGTGGACCGCGACAGCTACAACGCCCTCAAGGGCTACAAGGTCGTCTCCGACAAGAACTGCAAGGCCGGCACGGGCACCGGCACCTGGTACTACGGCGGCAAGAAGAAGAGCGGCTGGGTCGACGGCGGCTCCTTCACCAAGCCCCGCAAGGGCGGCGGCGGTTCGGGCGGCAGCGGCGGAAGCCACGGCGACGGCGTCGACCGCGGCGGCTTCGGCGGCGGCCACGGCAGCGGCGGCGGCTGAGCGGACGACGACCCATGGAACGCCGTACCGTCGCACCCCGCCCCGGCTGGCAGCAGACCGTGGAGGCGCAGGGCCTGATCTACCCGCTCACCCGCTACCCCGACGACTCCCTGCGCCCCTACTGGGACGAGAGCGCCTACTACGTCTTCTCCCTCGACGAGGTCGAGGCGCTGGAGGAGACCGTCGAGGAACTGCACCGCATGTGCCTGGCCGCGGCCGGCCACATCGTCGAGGAGAACCGCCTCGCCGACCTCGGCATCACCGACCCGCGCGTCGCCGGGGCGGTCACCGAGGCCTGGCACCGCCGCGCCGAACTGCCCTCCGTCTACGGCCGGTTCGACCTGCGCTACGACGGCACCGGCCCCGCCAAGCTGCTGGAGTACAACGCCGACACGCCCACCTCCCTGGTGGAGGCCGCGTCCCCGCAGTGGTTCTGGATGGAGGACCGCTTCCCCGGCGCCGACCAGTGGAACTCCCTGCACGAACGCCTCGTCGCCGCCTGGCGCGGTCAGGCGAAGCTGCTGCCGCCGGGCAGCCCCCTGTACTTCGCGCACTCCGCCGCCGACGAACTCGGCGAGGACCTGATGACGGTCGCCTACCTCAAGGAGACCGCCGAGCAGGCCGGGCTGGAGACCGACTGGATCTCCATGGAGGAGATCGGCTGGGATCCGCTCTCGGGCCGCTTCGTCGACAACCGGCTCCGGTTCATCCGCAGCGTCTTCAAGCTCTACCCCTGGGAGTGGCTCACCACCGACCGTTTCGCCGGTCACGTCCTCGGCACCCTCGACAACGGCGGCGGCACCGGCTCCACCCTGTGGATCGAGCCCGCGTGGAAGATGCTGCTCAGCAACAAGGCGCTGCTGGCGATCCTGTGGGAGCTGTACCCCGGCCACCCCCACCTGCTCCCCGCCTACCTCGACGGCCCCCGCGAACTGGCCGACGGGCCCGGCTGGGTCGCCAAGCCGCTGCTCGGCCGCGAGGGCGACGGCGTCACGGTCCACGAGCCGGGCAGCGCACCCGCCGTCCGCGACGAACCCTGCTGCTACCAGCAGCTCGCCCCGCTGCCCGCCTTCGACGGCAACCATGTCGTCCTCGGCGCCTGGGTCGTCGGGGACGAGGCGGCCGGCCTCGGCATCCGCGAGTCCTCCGGCCTGATCACCGACGAGTACGCCCGCTTCCTGCCGCACGTGATCCTCTAGGGGGGCGAGACACCCCCTGGCCCCGGCGTCGCCCGGTCCGGACGACACCCCCTCGCCCGGATGGTGGACGGCCCCGCCCGGCCGTCCGGACCGCCCGGTAGGCTGGCAGCGGGCCGTGACTGGCGCGCTGGGATGGGATGGACCATCGGGGAGCGGCCCCTGCGAAAGCTGTGCCGTGCGCCTGGGCCGAACCGTGAACGCCGTACCCACCACGTCCGGAGGTCCCCCGATGGCCGACAACGGTCCCCTCTCCACCGAGTCCACCGCCTACCGCGCCGCCCTCGACGTGATCCGCGCCGTCGAACCGCGGGTCGCCGACGCCATCGGCCAGGAGGTCGCCGACCAGCGCGAGATGCTCAAGCTGATCGCCTCGGAGAACTACGCCTCCCCGGCGACCCTGCTGGCGATGGGCAACTGGTTCAGCGACAAGTACGCCGAGGGCACCGTCGGCCGCCGCTTCTACGCCGGCTGCCGCAACGTCGACACCGTCGAGTCCCTCGCCGCCGAGCACGCCCGCGAACTCTTCGGCGCCCGGCACGCCTACGTCCAGCCGCACTCCGGCATCGACGCCAACCTGGTCGCCTTCTGGGCCGTCCTCGCCGACCGCGTCGAGGCGCCCTTCCTGCAGAAGACCGGCGTCCGCCAGATCAACGACCTCACCGACGCCGACTGGGCCGAGCTGCGCCAGGCCTTCGGCAACCAGCGCATGCTCGGCATGTCCCTGGACGCCGGCGGCCACCTCACCCACGGCTTCCGCCCGAACATCTCCGGCAAGATGTTCGACCAGCGCTCCTACGGCACCGACCCGGCCACCGGTCTCATCGACTACGAGGCCCTGCGCACCCAGGCCCGCGAGTTCAAGCCGCTGATCATCGTCGCCGGCTACTCCGCGTACCCCCGTCTGGTGAACTTCCGGATCATGCGCGAGATCGCCGACGAGGTCGGCGCGACCCTCATGGTCGACATGGCGCACTTCGCGGGCCTCGTCGCCGGCAAGGTCCTCACCGGCGACTTCGACCCGGTCCCGCACGCCCAGATCGTCACCACCACCACGCACAAGTCGCTGCGCGGCCCGCGCGGCGGCATGGTCCTGTGCGACGACTCCCTCAAGGACCAGGTCGACCGCGGCTGCCCGATGGTCCTCGGCGGCCCCCTGCCGCACGTCATGGCCGCCAAGGCCGTCGCCCTCGCCGAGGCCCGCCGGCCCGCGTTCCAGGACTACGCCCAGCGGATCGTCGACAACTCCCGCGCGCTCGCCGAGGGCCTGACGCGCCGCGGCGCCACCCTGGTCACGGGCGGCACGGACAACCACCTCAACCTGATCGACGTCGCCGGCTCCTACGGCCTCACCGGCCGCCAGGCCGAGCAGGCCCTGCTCGACTCCGGCATCGTCACCAACCGCAACGCGATCCCGGCCGACCCGAACGGCGCCTGGTACACCTCCGGCATCCGCATCGGCACCCCGGCGCTCACCACCCGCGGCCTCGGCACCGCCGAGATGGACGAGGTCGCCGGCCTGATCGACCGCGTCCTGACGGCCGCCGAGCCCGGCACCACCAAGTCCGGCGCCCCCTCCAAGGCGGCCCACGTCCTGGACGCGAAGATCTCCGACGAGATCTCCCGCCGCGCCACCGACCTCGTGGCCGGCTTCCCGCTGTACCCCGAGATCGACCTGGGCTGACCCCCTCCCGCTGGTCGGAGGCCGATCAGCTCCCGACGAGGCTCGTCCCGCGGGGGGGGGGGGGGGGGGGGGGGGGGGGGAGGGGGGGGGGGGGGGGGGGGAGGGGGGGGGGGGGGGGGGGGGGGGGGGGGGGGGGTACGTACNNNCCCTTGGCACCCGGGGGCCGACGGGGGCGGCCCCCCTCCCTTTGTTGGGGGGCGGGTAAGCCCCGGATGGGGTTTGTCCCGTGGCGGCCCGGCACTGCGCCGGCCCGCCGCGCGGCGTAGGGGCACCGCCCGAGGACCGACCGACTCACGCCTTCCCCCGGCCGCATCGCGCGCCCCCTTCGCTCGCCCGGCGCGGCCGCCGCGCACGGGCTCCCCCGGCTATTGCGCGCGGGGAAGCGCTCCGGAATGATCACCCGCGACCTTTCGGCCACACCCGGCCGCCATCAGTACGAAAACTTCATCGGGGGAACCATGACGGCTCAGGACGCCACGACCACGCCGGACCCATCCGCGGCGCCGGACATCCCGGCGTCACCCGCGGCCGAGCGCCCCGCGCCGCCCGCCCGGTCCCGGGGCGCGGCCCTCGGCGGGTGGGTCCTCACCATCGGGCTCAACGTGGCCGCCCCGATCCTCACCTACAACGCCCTGCGCGACCACGGCTGGAGCGAGTTCGCGGCGCTGCTCGCGAGCGGTGCCTGGCCGGTGCTCGACAGCGCCCTCCACCTGGCCTGGCGGCGCCGTCTCGACGAGTTCGCCGTGGTGACGCTGGTGTTCCTGGTGATCACGGCCGTGGTGTCGCTCGCCGGCCCGCACTCGGCGCTGTCCCTGCTGATCAAGGACTCGGTCGTCACCGGGCTGTTCGGGCTGCTGTGCCTGGTCACGCTGGCCGCGCCGCGCCCGCTGATGTTCTACTTCGGCCGCAAGTTCGCCACCGACGGCACGCCCGCGAGCACCGCCTGGTGGAACGGCCTGTGGGAGTTCGAGGGCTTCCGCACGACCATGCGGACCATGACGACGGTCTGGGGCGTGGCCTACTGCCTGGAGGCCGTCGTCCGCATCGCGCTGGCCTACACGCTCAGCACCGACACCATGGTCTCCCTGAGCCCCGTCATGATCTACGGCGTGCTCGGCGCCCTCGCCCTGTGGACGGCGCTCTACGGCAAGCGGGCCCGCCGCAAGGGCGAGGAACGCACCGCGGCCCTGGCCGCCGCGCGGGCGTAGGGCACACCCCCACCGCATCCCGGCCGGCGCTCGTCGCCGACCGGGTGCCGCGCGCCCTGTGGCCTCCGTCCCACCGGAGGACGATCTTGTTACACGGCCCGCGACGATTCGGTTCCGAGCTGTTTCCGACCAGTTCCTGTTCGACCCTCCCGCTCTGAGAGAATGGGCCCATGGCCTCTGATCGACCCCGCGTGCTGTCCGGCATCCAGCCCACCGCCGGCTCGTTCCACCTCGGCAACTACCTCGGCGCCGTCCGCCAGTGGGTGGCCCTCCAGGAGTCCCACGACGCCTTCTACATGGTCGTGGACCTGCACGCGATCACGGTCCCGCAGGACCCTGCCGACCTGCGTGCCAACACCCGCCTCGCCGCCGCCCAGCTCCTCGCCGCCGGCCTGGACCCGGACCGCTGCACCCTCTTCGTGCAGAGCCACGTGCCCGAGCACGCCCAGCTCGCCTGGGTCATGAACTGCCTCACCGGCTTCGGCGAGGCCTCCCGCATGACCCAGTTCAAGGACAAGTCCGCCAAGCAGGGCGCCGACCGCGCCTCCGTCGGCCTGTTCACGTACCCGGTGCTGCAGGTCGCGGACATCCTGCTGTACCAGGCGCACGAGGTGCCGGTCGGTGAGGACCAGCGCCAGCACATCGAGCTGACCCGCGACCTCGCCGAGCGCTTCAACGGCCGCTTCGGCGAGACCTTCACCGTGCCGAAGCCGTACATCCTCAAGGAGACGGCGAAGATCTACGACCTTCAGGACCCGTCGATCAAGATGAGCAAGTCGGCGTCCACGCCGAAGGGGCTCATCAACCTCCTCGACGAGCCGAAGACGACGGCGAAGAAGGTCAAGAGCGCGGTCACCGACACCGACACCGTCATCCGCTTCGACCCGGAGAACAAGCCGGGCGTGAGCAACCTCCTCAGCATCTACTCCACCCTCACCGGGGCGGGCGTCGCCGAGCTGGAGGAGAAGTACGACGGCAAGGGCTACGGCGCGCTCAAGACGGACCTCGCCGAGGTCATGGTCGAGTTCGTGACGCCGTTCCGGGAGCGCACCCGGAGTTACCTGGACGACCCGGAGACGCTGGACTCGATCCTCGCCAAGGGCGCGGAGAAGGCGCGTGCCGTGGCCGCGGAGACGCTGGCGCAGGCCTACGACAGGGTCGGATTCCTGCCTGCCAAGCACTGACCCGGCCGGCGCGCACGCCCCAGCGGAGACGGTACGGCGGCTCACCCTGCGCGGTGAGCCGTACAGCACACGTCCGCACCCGCCCAACACCGCGGCGGCAGCCGTACAGTCGATAACCGAAGGCTGCCGCGG
Source organism: Streptomyces sp. NPDC104814 (assembly GCF_055583185.1). Classification (NCBI taxonomy): domain Bacteria; kingdom Bacillati; phylum Actinomycetota; class Actinomycetes; order Kitasatosporales; family Streptomycetaceae; genus Streptomyces; species Streptomyces sp. NPDC104814. The sequence goes on from NZ_JBVJOL010000005.1 coordinate 410,580, forward strand.
CAGCCGCCCCTGCCCCGGACCCGCCGGGACAGCCCGACGACAGGAGACGACGTGGGGACCGTAACGATCGGCGTGTCGATCGCGGTCCCGGAGCCTCACGGCAGCCTGCTCCAACAGCTGCGCGCGGGCTTCGGTGACGCCGCCGCCCACGGCATCCCCACGCACGTCACCCTGCTGCCGCCGACCGAGGTGGACGCCTCCGCCCTGCCTCAGGTCGAGGCCCACCTCACCCGGGTCGCCGCGGCCGGCCGCCCCTTCCCGATGCGGCTGGAGGGCACGGGCACCTTCCGCCCGCTGTCCCCGGTCGTGTACGTCAAGGTCGTCGAGGGCGCCCAGGAGTGCACCCGGCTCCAGCAGCAGGTCCGCGACGCCTCCGGTCCCGTCGAGCGGGAGCTGCAGTTCCCCTACCACCCGCACGTCACGGTGGCGCACGGCATCGACGACGCCGCCATGGACCGCGCCTACGCGGAACTCGCCGGCTACACGGCCGACTGGTCCTGCACCGGCTTCGCCCTGTACGAACAGGGCGCCGACGGCGTCTGGCGCAAGCTCCGCGAGTTCGCCTTCGGCGGCGCGGTGGTCCCACCCCAGGCCGGCAGCATCGAACAGAGCTCCCTGCGCTAGCGGACCTGCACTAGAGCGGCAGCCTGCGGAACACGCCGCGGGGCAGGTGTCGCAGGGCCGTCATCACCATGCGCAGGGCGCCCGGTACCCATACCGTTTCCGAGCGGCGGCGCAGGCCGAGTTCGATGGCGGCGGCGACCGCCTCCGGTGTCGTCGTGAGCGGTGTCTCGTCCGGACCGTCCGTCCGCGGTGTCCGCACACTCCCGGGTCGTACGACCATGACGTGCACGCCCGTGCCGTGCAGCGCGTCGCCCAGGCCCTGGGCGAAGGCGTCCAGGCCGGCCTTGCTGGAGCCGTAGATGAAGTCCGAGCGGCGGGCCCGCTCGCCGGCCACCGAGGACAGCACGACGAGCGAGCCGTGCCCCTGGCCCTGCAGGGCGCGGGCGCTGACCAGGCCCGCGCTGAGGGCACCGGTGTAGTTGGTCTGCGCGACGCGCACCGCGGCGGACGGTTCGCGTTCGTCGCGTGCCTGGTCGCCGGGGACGCCGAAGGCGAGCAGCACCAGATCGATGTCGCCCTCCGCGAACACCTTGCCGAGGACCGTCTCGTGGGCCTCGGGGTCGAGGGCGTCGAAGGCGACGGTGCGGACGTCGGCGCCGAGGGCGCGCAGGCTCTCGGCGGCCCGCTCCAGGCCGGGGGAGGGACGCCCGGCCAGCCACACCGTGCGGGTGCGGCGGGCGATCAGCCGGCGCGCGGTGGCCAGCGCGATCTCGGACGTGCCGCCGAGGACGAGCAGGGACTGGGGAAGACCGAAGGCGTCCTTCACGAATGGCTCCTGGGTGTCACGGGCGGGGGTCACAGACCGAGGCGGCGGGCGAGGTCGGAGGTGAACACCCCGCCCGGGTCCAGCTCCGCGCGCAGCCGGCGGAAGTCGGCCAGGCGCGGGTACATCGCGGTGAGCAGGTCCGGGCGCAGCCGGGCGTCCTTGGCGAGGCAGACCCGGCCGCCCGCCGCGGCGACCTCCTCGTCCAGGCCGTCGAGGAGGGCGGCGAGGCCGGGAAGGCGCGCCGGGAGGTCCAGGGCGAGGCTCCAGCCGGGCGCCGGGAACGACAGCCAGCCGGACCCGGCTTCCCCGAAGCGCTTGAGCACGGCCGGGAAGGACGGGCAGCGGTGCTCGGCGAGGCGGCGCACGATCCGGCGCAGGGCGTCCTCCTCGCCGTAGCCGAGGAGGCACTGGTAGTGCACGAGCCCGCCGCGCCCGTAGACGCGGTTCCAGTGCGGGACGCCGTCCAGAGGGTGGAAGAAGGCGGCGACCGGCCGCAGTTCGGTACGCGCGCGTGCCGCCCTGCGGTGCCGCAGCTCTCCGGTCAGCGCTGCGGCGGTGCGGCCGAGCAGCCCCGTGGGGACGAAGGCGGGCGGGGCGGGCAGCGGGCGCGGGCGGAAGGCCAGGGGTTCGTGCCACGCGCGGGTGCCCGGGCGCAGGGCGGCCACCGGCGCGTGGTCGGCGTGGGTGACGAGGCCCCGGCCGGTGGCGGCGCCGCGGGCGAGCAGGTCGATGCGGGCGGCGGCGTGGCGGTGGCGCCGGGCGGCGTTCGCCAGGCCGGCCATCACCTCGTCGAGGTCACGCGCGCGTTCGGTGCCGACCGACATCAGGGCCGTCTCGACGGGCAGCAGCCGGAGCGTGGCCGTGAGGATCACCCCGGTCAGGCCGAGACCGCCGACGGTCGCGTCGAACAGCGGGGTGCCGTTCGCGACGGTGTGCACCGAGCCGTCGGCGGTGAGGAGTTCGAACGCCGCCACATGGCGGGAGAAGGCGCCCGCGACGGGATGGTCGCTGCCGTGCACATCGCCGGCGATCGCACCGCCGACCGTCACCTGGCGGGTGCCGGGAACCACCGGGACGAACCAGCCGAGCGGCAGCAGTACCTCCATCAGCCGGTGCAGGGAGACCCCCGCGTCGCACAGCACGGTTCCGTCGTCGGCGTCCACGACATGGATGCGGTCCAGGCCCGTCATGTCGAACACGTGACCGCCGGCGTTCTGCGCCGCGTCCCCGTACGCCCGGCCCAGCCCGCGCGCGATGCCTCCACGGGCCCCGCAGTCCCGGACGGCGGCCACGGCCTGCGCGTAGTCGCGGGGGCGGATCAGCCGGGCGGTGGTGGGGGCGGTGCGGCCCCACCCGGTGACGGGCACGGTGTCGGTTGCCATGAAAAGACGCTATCGACACGATATGCGGCGTTGGTTTACTAACATTCCGACTCTGCACGAAACGGGTGATAAGTGAGACAACGGCCATGCATCACCGGGCCGTGGCGGGGGAGATCACGACCATGGACTGGCTGACAGGACTCCCCGTCATCGGACCGCCCCTCAAGCGGCTGATGCTCACGCACGCGTGGCGGTCGTACGAGCGGCTGGACCGTGTGAAGTGGACGCGGCTGGCCGCCGCGATGACGTTCGTCAGCTTCGTCTCGCTCTTCCCGCTGCTCACCGTCGTCGCCGCGGTGGCCGCCGCCACCCTCGGCGCCGACCGGCAGAAGACCCTCGAGAACAAGATCGCCCAGCAGGTCCCGGGCATCTCCGACCAGCTCGACATCCAGGGCCTGGTGAACAACGCGGGCACCGTCGGCCTCATCGCCGGCGCGGTGCTGCTGTTCATCGGCATCAACTGGGTCGGCCAGATGCGGGACTGCCTGCGGGCGGTGTGGGAGCTGCCGGACAGCACGGAGAACCCCCTGCTGAACAAGGCCAAGGACGGCGGCATCCTGCTCGGTTTCGGCGGGGCGGTGCTCGCCACGCTCGCCGTCTCCGCCGTCGCCTCCGCCGCCGTCGACTGGATCGCCGGCCAGGCCGGACTCGACGAGCACGGCTGGGGCAGCGCCCTGCTGCGCGTCGCCGCGTTCGCCGTGGCCGTCCTCGCCGACTTCCTGCTCCTGCTGTACGTGCTCACCCTGCTGCCCGGCGTGGAGCCCGCGCGTCGCCGCCTGGTCGTCGCCGCCCTGCTCGGCGCGGTCGGCTTCGAACTGCTCAAGCTGCTGCTCAGCGGCTACATCCAGGGCGTCGCCACGAAGAGCATGTACGGCGCGTTCGGCATCCCCGTCGCCCTGCTGATGTGGATCAACCTCACCTGCAAGCTGCTGCTGTACTGCGCCGCCTGGACGGCGACGCGCAGCAAGGAGGAGGACGGCGTCGCCGTGGACGAGGGCGCGGACGTCAGCGCCGACGCCCCACCGGCCAGCGGCGGTTGACGACGAACGCGCCGCCGCCCAGCAGCACCAGCGCCCCGCCGGCGATACCGAGCGCGATGCCCATGCCGCTGGAGCCGCTCGCGGTCGCCGCGCTCGCCGCCGCCTTGCCGCCGGAGGCCCCGCCCGACGCGGTGCCGCCCGATGTGCCGGAGGAGGCCGTGGCGCCGGGCTGGGCGTCGCCGCCGACGCTCCTCGGCGCCACCAGCTCACCCACCGGCCGCACCTTGCCGGCCGCCTGGAAGCCCCAGTCGAACAGCCGCGCGGTCTCCTTGTAGACCTCGTTGTGCTCGCTCTTCTCCGGGTGCATCACCGTGACGAGCAGCACATGACCGCCCCGTTCGGCGACGCCGGTGAAGGTGGCGCCCGCGTTGGTGGTGTTGCCGTTCTTCACGCCCGCGATGCCCTGGTACACGGGGACGTCGCGGTCGGTGCCGCTCAGCAGACGGTTGGTGTTCTGGATCTCGAAGGGCTGACGGACCGCTTTGCCCGACTTGTCCTTCCTCGTCTCGCCCGGGAACTCGGCCCTGACCGTCGAGCAATACTCGCGGAAGTCCTTCTTCTGCAGGCCGGAACGGGCGAACAGGGTCAGGTCGTAGGCCGAGGAGACCTGCCCGGGAGCGTCGTAACCGTCCGGGCTGACCACATGCGTGTCGAGCGCCTGGAGTTCCTCGGCGTGCTGGTTCATCTCCTTCACGGTGGCCTCCACGCCGCCGTTCATCGACGACAGCACGTGCACCGCGTCGTTGCCGGAGCGCAGGAAGACACCGAGCCACAGGTCGTGGACCGTGTAGGTCTCGTTCTCCTTTATCCCGACCAGGCTGGAGCCGGCACCCATGCCCGCCAGATCGCTCGGCACCACCTTGTGCTGCGTGGAGGCGGGGAACTTCGGCAGCACCGTGTCCGCGAACAGCATCTTCATCGTGCTCGCCGGCGCCAGCCGCCAGTGCGCGTTGTGCGCGGCCAGCACCTCACCCGACTCCGCGTCGGCGACGATCCAGGAGCGCGCCGTGACGTCCTTGGGCAGCACCGGAACCCCGGAGGCCAGGTTGACCTGCGTACCCGGGCGGCCCAGTTGCGCGCCGCCCACCTGGGACATGGACGCCGGGGGCGTGGCCGACGGGCTCGGCGGCGGGGACGGGGCCGCGAGGGCCGCCGGCGAGGTCAGCGCGAGGGACAACAGGGTCGCGGAGGTGACCAGCAGGGATCGCCTGCCGGTCCTGCGGTGAGCGGGCACGACGCAGAACGTACCTCCCGCGCCCGCCGAAGTCGCGCCCCGCCCCCCACCCCGGACACGGAACCGGACACCCGGCGGCGATACTGGAGGTATGAAGCTCAGCCGCCGGGTCTCGTGGTTCCTGCTCGCCTTCGGGGTGTGGAGCCTCGTCATCTGGGTCACTTTCATCAAGAACTTGATCAAGGACAGCAGCGGGCTCGCCTTCGACGACGGACACCCGACGGCGTACTTCTGGGTGCACCTGCTGCTCGCGGTCGTTTCCTTCGTATTGGGGACGGCCATCGGGGTCATCGGGTTGCGTGGAGTGCGCGCACTGCGCCGCACGTCATAGCCGGCCGGACGGCCGGCACGCCGTCCGACCGGCCGGAAACCGACCGTCAACGGGGGACACGACACGGTGGTCATCGTCTTCGCGCTCGTGGCGCTGCTCGTCCTGGCCGTCCTGGTGTCGGCCAACTGGTACGTGTGGCGACGCCTGTTCCGCGACACCACCGCAGGCCCCGGCCGCACCCGCCGCCTGGGCGCGGCCCTGATCGCGGGCGGCTGGGCGCTCGCCGTCGGCGCGCTCGTCGCCGAACGCGCCGGCGCCCCCTTCTGGCTCCAGCGCGTCCTCGCCTGGCCGGGCTTCCTGTGGCTGGCCCTGTCGATCTACCTGCTGCTGGCCGTCCTCGCGGGCGAACTGCTGCGGCCGCTGCTCCTGCGACTGCGGCGACGGCGCGCGAGCACCGGGACGGACGCGCTGGGACAGGCCGTACCGCGTCCCGCCGTGCCCCGGCCGGCACCCCCGCCGGAGGCCGCCCCCGTGGGCGCGCCCTCGCAGGCCGCCGAGCGGCCGGAGCCGCCCGCACCGGCCGCGGACCCCTCCCGCCGGCTGGTCGTCTCCCGTTTCGTCGCCGGCGCGGCGGCCGCCGCGGCCGTCGGCACCGTCGGCTACGGCACCTACGGCGTGCTGCGCGGCCCGAGTGTGAAACGCGTCACGGTGCCGCTGGCCAAACTGCCGCGCGCCGCACACGGTTACCGGATCGCCGTGGTCAGCGACATCCACCTCGGCCCGATCCTGGGCCGCGGCTTCGCGCAGAAGGTCGTCGACACGATCAACGCCACGCAGCCCGACCTGATCGCGGTCGTCGGCGACCTCGTCGACGGCAGCGTCAAGGACCTCGGTCCGGCCGCGGCCCCGCTCGCCGGGCTGGAGGCCCGGCACGGCGCGTACTTCGTCACCGGCAACCACGAGTACTTCTCCGGCGCCGAGCAGTGGGTCGAGGAGGTGCGGCGGCTCGGCCTGCACCCGCTGGAGAACGCCCGCACCGAGATGCCCTGGTTCGACCTCGCCGGCGTCAACGACGTGCAGGGCGAGAGCGAGGGCCACGGCCCGGACTTCACCCGCGCCCTCGGCGACCGGGACACCACGCGCGCGTGCGTGCTGCTCGCCCACCAGCCCGTGCAGATCCACGAGGCCGTCCGGCACGGCGTCGACCTCCAGCTCTCCGGTCACACCCACGGCGGCCAGCTCTGGCCCGGCAACCTCGTCGCCGCGGCCGCCAACCCGACCGTGGCCGGGCTGGAGCGCTACGGCGACACCCAGCTGTACGTCAGCCGGGGCGCCGGCGCCTGGGGCCCGCCGACCCGCGTCGGCGCCCCCTCGGACATCACGGTGATCGAACTGGCCTCCCGCCAGGCCTGAACGAACCTTCACGAATCAACCAAATCCTCTTCCGTTGCATGGAACTCCTGTGATTGATTGAGCCGCGCGCCACTAATAGGGGAGTGGCCGCCACTGGGGGGAGTGGCACTTGCACAGGGGGCCCGGATCGGGCCCGTGGGAGGGCAACACCACCATGCGATCACTTCGCATGCGCGTTTCGGCGGCCGTACTCGTCCTGGCGGCCGCCGGTGTGGCCGGCTGGCAGATGCTGCCGTCACAGGGCAACAAGAACAAGACGATCGTGGTCGGTACGACGGACACCATCACGTCGCTCGACCCGGCCGGCGCCTACGACGCCGGTTCCTGGGCGCTGTTCAGCAACGTCTTCCAGTCGTTGCTGACCTTCGAGCCCGGCGGTACGCAACCCGTGCCGGACGCGGCCAAGAGCTGCGCCTTCGTCGCGGGCAGCCTGCGCGTCTACCGCTGTGAACTGCGGGACGACCTGACGTTCCCCAGCGGCCGCGAGGTGAGCGCGACGGACGTGAAGTTCTCGTTCGACCGCATCAAGAAGATCAACTCCGATGTCGGTCCGGCATCCTTGCTGTCCACGCTCGCCTCGGTGGAGGCACAGGGCCGCACGGTCACCTTCCATCTGTCGTCCCCGGACGCCACGTTCCCGTTCAAGGTGGCCACCGGCGCCGGTTCCATCGTCGACGCCGAGCAGTACCCGGCCGACAAGCTGCGCGAAGGCACCGCCGCCGACGGCACCGGGCCGTACGAGCTGGCCTCGTACACCAAGGGCGGCAAGGCCGTCCTGAAGCCCAACTCCCGCTACCGAGGCGCCATCAACAGCACCGGCACGCCGATCGAGCTGCGCTACTACAAGGACCCGAAGGCCCTGCACAACGCCTGGAAGGCCAAGCAGGTCGACGTCGCCACCCGCCAGCTGCCGCCGGACGTGCTGGCCGGGCTCAACGCCAGCGACCCCGGGCAGCGCGTCTTCGAGGCCGACAGCTCCGAGACCCGCAACCTGTACTTCAACACCCACAAGGGCGCCCCGCTGCACGACGCGCGCGTGCGGCAGGCGGTGGCCTGGCTGGTCAACCGCGAGCAGCTCGCCGGAGACGTCTACGACGGCACCGTGGAGCCGCTGTACTCGCTGATCCCGACCGGCATCATCGGCCACACCGCGTCGTTCTTCGACAGCTACCCCAAGCAGAACGCCGCCAAGGCGCGGGCACTGCTCACCGACGCCGGGGTCAGCCTGCCGGTCCGCTTCACCTACGGCTACGGCATCGGCAGCGGCGCCGCCGAGCAGGAGGCGAAGGAGATCAAGCGGCAACTGGAGGCGAGCGGCCTGTTCCAGGTCGACGTCAAGGGCTACGAATGGACCGACTTCCAGAAGCACTGGGCCACCGGCAAGCTCGACGCGTACGCCGTCGGCTGGGTCGCCGACTACCCCGACCCGGACACCTTCACGGGCCCGCTCGTCGGCAGCGCCGCCACCATGAACACCGGCTACAGCGACAAGACGGTCGACGCGCTGATCCGCTCCTCGCAGCAGTACGCCGACCGCAGCCGCTCCGCCCAGGACTTCCGCCGCCTGCAGACCCAGGTGGCCGACGACGTGCCGGTGATCCCGCTGTGGCAGAGCAAGGAGTACGTGGTCACGAAGGTGGACGTCAGCGGCGGCCAGTACCTGTCCGACGGCAACGGCGTGTTCCGGCTGTGGCAGCTGACGTGGATCTGATGCGGCCCTGAGGCGCATCCGACGGCAGGCTGACGGGCGCCCAGCGGGGCCGGGATCACCCGTCCCGGCCGGGGTCCTTGTCCTCCGGCTCCGGCGTGGGTGCGGGCGCGGGCAGCATCTTCGTCATGCCCGGCAGGAAGTCCGTGAACAGCTCGTGGACCTCGCGCACCAGCGGGCGCAGCACCCGGAAGCGGGCCAGCGCCACGCCCCGTGCCGTGATGCGCGCGCCCCGCTCGGCCAGCCGGTAGCTGCGCTCGCGCCCCGGGGTCCGGTCGAAGATCCAGTACAGCACCAGCCCCATCTGCGCGAGCCACATCAACTCGGGCAGTGCGTCCCGCAGTTCCTCGGGGACCTTCGTCTTCCTCGCCCCGCGCAGCACCTCGCGGTGGACGCTGATCGCCTCCTCGCGGGCGTGCTCCGACTCCTGCGAGAAGGGGCTCAGCGGGCTGTCCGGGTCGGCGGCGTTCTTGAAGAACTGCACCGCGAACTCGTGGTACGGCGCCGCCACGTCCAGCCAGGTCCTCAGCACGCCCGCGAGCCGCGCCTCGAAGTCGCTCTCGCGCTCCAGAACGCCGCGGACCGCCGCCTGGTGCTCGGCGGCGATCCGGTCGTAGAAGCCCTGGATCAGGTGCTCCTTGCCGGCGAAGTAGTAGTAGGCGTTGCCGACGGAGACTCCGGCCTCCTGGGCGATGGCCCGCATGGTGGTCTTGTCGTAGCCCCGTTCCTGGAACAGCCGCATCGCCGTCTCCAGGATCAGCGCACGGGTCTGCTCCGATTTCTCGGACTTCGGGGTCACGGGGCCCTCATGCGGGCTGTCGTTCTTGGCGGGCACGACACCAGAGCCTAGTCAGTGGCGCAGGTGCCGTCGTCACAGCCGGGTGCGTCGTACGTCCAGCCCGCCCCGCGGTCGTACGACCAGCCGTCGCCCCGCCGGTACACCCGACCGCCCCGTCCCTGCTGCCGCCCCCGCCACTTCGCGGCGGCGAGGACCGCGCCCCGGGCGAGTTTCGCGCCCGCCGGGGTGCTGAGCCGGCGGGCGAGGGGGCGGTGCTCGCGCAGGGCCCACAGGACGACGATCCAGGCGGCGGTGTCCCGGTAGACCTGGCCACCGTCGCCGACGACCGTGACCTCCTGAAGGGTGGCCCCGTGGTCGAGGCCCGGGAAGCGCCGGCGGGCCTCGTCCGACCCGGCCGGCACCAGCTCCAGCGGCACCAGCTGCGGCTGCCGTACGAGCCAGTCCCGCAGGAAGCCGCACAGGGAGCACTGGGCGTCGTAGAGGACGGTGAACCCCCGCACGGCCGGCGGCGCCCCGGCGGTCACGACGCTCATGCCCCGATGCTCGGCCCCGGCGGTCACGACGCTCATGCCCCGGTGCTCGGTGCGACCCAGCCCTGCGGCGGCACCGGCGGTACCTGCTCGCGCTCCATCACGCCGCGCCGCCGGATCCGGTTGAGCACGTACACGTTGCCCAGGTGCATCACGCCGAGCACGAGCAGGACCACACCGAGCTTGGTGGACAGGGCCTCGAAGATGCCGCGGGCGTCCTGGATGGTTTCGTCGCCGCTCAGGTAGAGGGCGACGAAGCCGAGGTTGACGAGGTAGAAGCCGACGACCAGGAGGTGGTTGACGGCGTCGGCGAGCTTCTCGTTGCCGTGCAGGACGTCGGCCAGGAAGACCCGCCCGTTGCGGCTGAGGGTCCGGGCCACCCAGACGGTCAGCCCGATGCTGACGACCAGGTAGATGACGTAGGCGATGACGGTGCGGTCCATGCCCCACCCCTTCTTGAACGCGTTCAAAACGCTGACAGTGACGACTGTAGACCTGTTTTTGAACACGTTCAACTCGCCTGTGGAGGCCGGTACGACCCCGTCAGCTCCGGCGCGCCAGCTCGGGCCGCTTGCTGTAGTCCGTGAACCCGATGACGTTGCCCCACGGGTCGGCGATCTCGACGGTCCACCCGGTGGCGACGGCGAACGGCATCTCCAGCGGCGTGATCCCGGCCGCCACGAGCCTCAGTGCGGCGAGCTTGGCGTCGGGCACCTCCACCCACACCCGCGGGGCGGCCCACGCGGGTGACCGGTACCCCAGCGCGTCCTCCTGCCGCAGCAGCACGCCCGGCGTCTCCCCGCCGACCTTCAGCAGCGCGATCCCGGCCTCGTCCAGTCGGAACCCGACGACGAACCCGGCCCGCTCGTAGAACTCGACGGCTTCCCCGAGCTCCCCGACCGGCAACAGCACGTTGTCGAACCCGAGCAGCTCGTACGACTCTTCGTCAGACATGTCGTCAGATTAGAGCGCACACGGTGCCAAACCCGACAAAAACGCCCGATGGTGCCGTGGGCTTCCGCCGGCCGGCGCGACGCCTACGGCGTGCCGGGAAGCCGGACGGTGACGAGGAGACCGCCGGCGGGGCGGGCCACGAGATCCACGGTCCCCTCGTGGGCGCGGACGATGCTGTGCACGATGGCCAGGCCGAGGCCGGCACCGGCGTGCTCGTCGGAGCGGACGCGTTCCGTTCCGCGCCGGAACGGCTCGACGAGCGTCGGCACCAGGTCCGGTGCGAGCCGGCGGCCCGTGTTCTCGACCCGCAGCACGCTCGTGCGATCCCGCGTCTCGGTGTGGACGGTCACGCTGCCGCCGACGGGCAGATTGTGGACGACGGCGTTCTGGACGAGGTTCGTCACCACCCGCAGCAACAGCTCGGCCGAACCGCGGGCCGGGGCCGCCCCGCCGGTGACGTCGAGCGTGATCCGGCGCTGCTCGGCCAGGGGAAGCAGCGTCTCGGCGGCTTCCTCGGCGATGAGGGAGAGGTCGACCCGCTCGCGGGTGAAGTTCCCCCGGTCGCCGCGGCCGAGCAGCAGGAGGGCCTCGGTGAGCCCGATCGCGCGGGTGTTGACGGCGTGCAGACGCTCGATGAGGTCGTCCCGGTCCCGCGTGGGGTCCTTGCGGGCGACGTCGAGCAGCGTGCGTGAGATCGCCAGCGGGGTGCGCAGTTCGTGGGAGGCGTTCGCGGCGAACCGCCGCTGTTCGGCGACGTGGGACTCGAGTTGCCCGAGCATCGAGTCGAACACGTCGGACAGTTCGCGGAATTCGTCCCGGCGGCCCTTCATGCGGATCCGGTGGGACAGCGAGCCCTTCCCGGCCAGCCGCGCCGCGTCCGTGATCCGGGCGAGAGGGGAGAGCATCCGGCCGGCGAGGAGCCATCCCCCGACGAGACCGAACACCAGCAGGAAGACCATCGCCACGGCCGCGGCGGGGGCGAAGGTGTGCACGAGGAGATAGCGGTTGGGCGAGATCCCGAGCAGGCCCTGTGGGTTGTCGGGTACGTAGCGCAGCAGGAACATCCACACCACGGCCAGCAGGAGAGCACCGGCGACGGCGAGGAACCCCGCATAGCTGAGGGTCAGCTTCAGCCGGACGCTGAGCCCCGGGCCCCTGGGGCCTGTCGTTCGGTGCGACTGCGCGCACCGGACCCCGCTCGGGTCGGCCGAGGGACACCGCACCTCACATCCGGCCTGATCCGAACGACAGGCCCTAGGCACGCGGACCGTCCGCGCGGGTGACGTCGGGGCCGGCGTCGATGCGGTAGCCGACGCCCGGCACCGTGGCGATGACCCAGGGTTCGCCGAGCCGTTTGCGCAGGGCGGAGACCGTGATGCGCACGGCGTTGGTGAGAGGGTCGGCGTTCGCGTCCCAGGCCCTCTCCAGCAGTTCCTCGGCGCTGACGACCCCGCCCTCGGCGGCGACGAGGACCTCCAGCACCGCGAACTGCTTGCGGGTGAGCGCTACATGGCGTCCGTCGCGGAAGACCTCCCGGCGGAAGGGGTCGAGCCGCAGGCCCGCGATCTCGCGGACCGGGGGCCGGGCGTAAGCGCGTCTGCGGTCCAGCGCCCTCAACCGCAGGACGAGTTCACGCAGGTCGAACGGTTTGGTGAGGTAGTCGTCGGCGCCCAGCTCGAACCCGCTGGCCTTGTCGTCGATCCGGTCGGCGGCGGTGAGCATCAGGATCGGCATGCCGCTGCCGGAGGCGACGATACGCCGGGCGACCTCGTCGCCGGAGGGGCCGGGGATGTCGCGGTCGAGGACGGCGAGGTCGTAGGAGTTGACGCCGAGCAGCTCCAGGGCGGCGTCCCCGTCACCGGCGATGTCTGCGGCGATCGCCTCCAGCCGCAGACCGTCACGGACGGCCTCGGCCAGATAGGGCTCGTCCTCCACGATCAGTACGCGCATGTCCGAAGCGTAGGCAGCACGCCGTATCGCCGGCGTATGCAGGACGTGGGCACACCCGGCACGCGGCTCAGCCCGCGGACACCGGCGCGGGGCGGGAGCGGTCCGCCGGCGCCTGCGCGGTACCGCGCCACCAGGGGCGTGACGCCAGCGCGGCCAGCACCACGCCCGCGGTGTTGACCAGTACGTCGTCCACCGAGGACACCCGGTCCAGCCGCAGCACGTACTGCGTCGTCTCCACCAGCGCCGAGAAGAGCGCACCGAGCGCCAGGACCCGCGGCACGGACGCCAGCGCCGCGAACCGCACCGGGGCGAAGAACCCCAGCGACGCGAAGGCCAGCAGATTGCCCACGATGCCGAGCGTCCCCATCGTGACCAGGTCCCGCAGCGGCACCAGGCTCACCCGCTCGGGCACGACGCCGGCCCCGGCGCCCGGCATCATCGTCAGCCACAGGGACGGCAGCGTCCCGTGGACCAGGCCCACCTCGGCCACCGACGTCCGCCGGGCCGAGGGGACGCCGGCGGCACGCCGACGGCTCGCCAGGACCCACGCCACCAGCGCGGACAGCGGCAGCGCGACCAGGGTCATGAGCACCACCCCGTTGAACGTGTCGTAGCAGCCGTGCCATCGCCCGGCCGCGCACATCGGTGCGGACATCATGAGCGGCCGCCGCAGGAGGAACGCGGCGCCCGCGAGGGCGAGGACCGCCAGACCGAGGAGCACGGTCCGGAGCGTGCGGCGCGGCGGTGCCGGCCGGGGCGTGTGGTGGCTCATGCCCTCATTGCAGCCGCAGGGCCGTTGCGACGCCGTATGCGCTTTTGCATACGCCCGCGATACGCGCGTACGGAGAGGGCCCCGCTCCCCGGTGTGGTCACCGGGGAGCGGGGCCCTCTGCCGTGGCTGCGGGAAGCTCAGAAGCGGCGCGTGATCAGTGCGCGCTTCACTTCCTGGATCGCCTTCGTGACCTCGATGCCACGCGGGCAGGCGTCCGTGCAGTTGAACGTCGTGCGGCAGCGCCAGACGCCGTCCTTGTCGTTCAGGATCTCCAGCCGCTGCTCGCCGGCCTCGTCACGCGAGTCGAAGATGAAGCGGTGCGCGTTGACGATGGCCGCCGGGCCGAAGTACTGGCCGTCGTTCCAGAAGACCGGGCAGGACGACGTGCACGCGGCGCACAGGATGCACTTCGTGGTGTCGTCGAAGCGCTCGCGGTCCTCGGCGGACTGCAGACGCTCACGCGTCGGCTCGTTGGTGTCCTTCGTGATCAGGAAGGGCATCACGTCGCGGTACGCCTGGAAGAACGGCTCCATGTCGACCACGAGGTCCTTCAGGACCGTCAGGCCCTTGATGGGCTCGACCGTGATCGGCTTCTCCGGGTTGATGTCCTTGATCAGCGTCTTGCACGCCAGACGGTTCTTGCCGTTGATCCGCATCGCGTCGGAGCCGCAGATGCCGTGGGCGCAGGAGCGGCGGAACGTCAGCGTGCCGTCCAGGTCCCACTTGATCTTGTGGAGGCCGTCGAGGACGCGCTCCTTCGGGTCGATCTCCAGCTGGAAGTCTTCCCAGGTCGCCTCGGCCGAGATCTCCGGGTTGAACCGGCGGACCCGGAAGGTGACCGTGATGTACGGGGAGGCCGCGGACTCCGCCTCGACCTTGTCCAGAACAGGGGTAGCCATCAGTACTTACGCTCCATCGGCTGGTAGCGGGTCTGGACGACCGGCTTGTAGTCGAGACGGATGGACTCGGTCCCGTCGGCGCCGACCTCGCGGTACGCCATGGTGTGACGCATGAAGTTGACGTCGTCGCGGTTCGGGTAGTCCTCGCGGTAGTGACCGCCGCGGGACTCCTTGCGGGCCAGCGCGGAGACCGCCATGACCTCGGCCAGGTCGAGCAGGTTGCCCAGCTCGATGGCCTCCAGCAGGTCCGTGTTGAACCGCTTGCCCTTGTCCTGGATCGCCACGTTCTTGTAGCGCTCACGCAGCTCGGCGATCTTCTCGACGGCCGTCTTGATCGTCTGCTCGGTGCGGAACACCATGACGTTGGCGTCCATGGTCTCCTGCAGCTCGCGCCGCAGCTCCGCCACCCGCTCGGTGCCCGTCGAGGTGCGCAGACGCTCGATCTGCTCCACGACGAGGGACTCCGGGTTCTCCGGCAGGTCGACGTAGTCCGCCTTCTGGGCGTACTCCGCGGCGGCGATGCCCGCGCGGCGGCCGAAGACGTTGATGTCCAGGAGGCTGTTCGTGCCCAGGCGGTTGGCGCCGTGGACGGACACGCAGGCCACCTCGCCGGCGGCGTACAGGCCGGGGACGACGGTGGTGTTGTCCGCCAGGACCTCACCCTCGACGTTCGTCGGGATGCCGCCCATGGCGTAGTGCGCGGTCGGCTGGATCGGGATCGGGTCCGTGTACGGCTCGATACCGAGGTAGGTGCGCGCGAACTCCGTGATGTCGGGCAGCTTGGCGTCCAGCTGCTCCGGCGGGAGGTGGGTGAGGTCGAGGTAGACGTGGTCGCCCTCGGGACCGCAGCCGCGGCCCTCACGGATCTCGGTGTAGATGGAGCGGGACACGACGTCACGGGACGCCAGGTCCTTCATGACGGGAGCGTACTTCTCCATGAAGCGCTCGCCGTCCTTGTTGCGCAGGATGCCGCCCTCACCGCGGGCGCCCTCGGTGAGCAGGATGCCCATGCGCCAGATGCCGGTCGGGTGGAACTGGAAGAACTCCATGTCCTCCAGCGGGATGCCCCGGCGGTAGACGGCGGCCTGGCCGTCACCCGTGAGGGTGTGCGCGTTGGAGGTCACCTTGAAGAACTTGCCGCAGCCGCCGGAGGCGTAGATCACGGACTTCGCCTGGAAGACGTGGATCTCGCCGGTGGCCAGCTCGTACGCCACGACACCGGCCGAGCGCTTGACGCCGTCGACCTCGGTGATCAGCTGGTCCAGGACGTAGAACTCGTTGAAGAACTCCACGCCCTCCTTGACGCAGTTCTGGTACAGCGTCTGGAGGATCATGTGGCCGGTGCGGTCGGCCGCGTAGCAGGAGCGGCGGACCGGCGCCTCGCCGTGGTTGCGGGAGTGACCGCCGAAGCGGCGCTGGTCGATGGTGCCGTTCGGGGTGCGGTTGAACGGCAGGCCCATCTTCTCCAGGTCGAGGACGGAGTCGATGGCCTCCTTCGCCAGGATCTCGGCGGCGTCCTGGTCGACCAGGTAGTCACCGCCCTTGACCGTGTCGAAGGTGTGCCACTCCCAGTTGTCCTCCTCCACGTTCGCCAGCGCGGCGGCCATGCCGCCCTGCGCGGCGCCCGTGTGGGAGCGGGTCGGGTAGAGCTTCGTCAGGACGGCGGTGCGGCTGCGCTTGGTCGACTCGATGGCCGCGCGCATGCCGGCGCCACCGGCGCCGACGATGACGGTGTCGTACTTGTGGATCTTCATGATTCTCGCAGCCCCGTGCCTAGCGGATGTTCGGGTCGAAGGTGAAGATCACCAGCGTGCCCAGCAGGATGGTGAACACCGTGGCGGTGTAGAGCAGGCCCTTGAGCCACAGGCGGGTGTTCGCGCGCTCCGCGTAGTCGTTGATGACCGTGCGCAGGCCGTTCGCGCCGTGCAGCATCGCCAGCCACAGCATCAGCAGGTCCCAGACCTGCCAGAACGGCGACGCCCAGCGGCCGGCCACGAAGGCGAAGCCGATCTTGGACACGCCGCCGTCCAGCACGAGCTGGATCAGCAGGTGGCCGATGACCAGGACGACGAGCACGACGCCGGACAGGCGCATGAAGAGCCAGGCCGCCATCTCGAAGTTGCCCCGGGTCGACTTCGGGGTCTTCTTGGTGCGCTTGCGCGGGGCCTCGATGAAGGGCGCCGGGTTGTCGACGGAGTAGACGGCTCCGCCCTCGACCGGGCCGATGCCGGCAGCGGTGGATTCAGTGGTGGACATGCGCGTCAGCTCCCGAACAGAACACGAGCGGCGTGGCCGAGGACGGGGTAGATCGCCCCGATCATCAGCACGACCCAGATGCCCACGACGGTCCAGAGCATCTGCTTCTGGTAGCGCGGGCCCTTGGACCAGAAGTCGACGGCGATGACGCGGAGGCCGTTGAGCGCGTGGAAGAGGATGGCGGCGACGAGGCCGTACTCAAGGCAGGCGACGATCGGCGTCTTGTAGGTGGCTACGACCTTGTCGTAGTCCTCGGGGGAGACACGCACGAGAGCGGTGTCCAGCACGTGAACGAACAGGAAGAAGAAAATGAGGACGCCGGTGACTCGATGAGCCACCCAGGACCACATTCCTTCCCGGCCGCGGTACAGCGTTCCAGCCGGCACGGAAGTTTCCTCCGGGAGCGGGGGTTGGGGCCGCGCCGGCTTCGGTGTCGGTCGGGCCCGGCCGGGTACGGTCCACCGGCCCCCAGCATCGTAGCGATGCGCCGGCGCTGGGCCTCGCCGGGGTCCCCCGGTGTGATCAAACTGGCACGCAAAGAGGTACGGGTGGGCTAGTGCGGCTGATGAGGTGCCTGGTTTCCGTGCATTTGCCGGGTGTGGGCCGTCAGTGACTGGTCGCGCCCACGCGGCGGAAGCCGCACATCGGACTGGAGCCCCGTGCCCCGGAGTGTCTCCAGCAGCCGCTCCTTCGCGAGGCGCCGGAGTTCCTCTGCCGCCACCACCCGTTCCTCCTCGGGATCGTTCGCCAAACGTGACCGGATCGCTTCCAGGACGTAGTCGAGGGCCTCGTGGGGCGCGACATCACCCAGGCAGATGACGAACGTGTGTCCGAATCTGGCCTCGTAGGCCGCGTTCGCGGCCGTGAGGGCCGTGTGCGCCGCTCCGTAGGTGTCGTCGGGCAGCGGAGGCAGGGTCTCAGCGGTCAGCGCCTCCGCCAGATCGGTGGGCGCGAGGTCGTAGGCGGCCTCGTCGGATGCGGCCAGCAGCGCGTCCAGCGTGGGATACGGACGGTGGTCGGCGATACGGCGCGCCCAGCGCAGGCTGCGCAGGCAGCACAGCAGGGCGCGCACTGCCTGGTCGGCGGGCGCGTCGTTGAAGTCCTCCAGGCCGGCCGGCGGCCGCGGGACGCGCGGCTGCTCGGGCAGTGCCGGTATGGCGACTCGGCCGGGGAGACGGGGAAGACGGTGCGCGGGCAGCGTGAGTCCTCGGCGTGGGTGATGTGTGGGTCGGCAGGGGATCATGTGAGAGATGTGACACCACGTTATCGAGAGTGGTCACGGTGTGTCCGACGGATGCCCGGATTTCACCCGCACGGGAGAGTTTCGTGATGCGGGGTGGACGCTCGGGGAGGCATGGCGGACGCGAGGGAGCCGCACTGCCGGCGGATCCGGGCGCGGTTCACGCCCTTGGCCGGCCGGCATCGGCGGACGGTCGGCCCGTTTGCCCCTGGCCGCCCCTGATCCGCTGGCCGAAAATCTCTTCTTCGCCCTCCCCGACCTGCTCGGTGTGGTACCCCTGTGACACTGCGCGGGCGTCGCACGCAGTAAGGGGAAGTGCGGGCTCCGTAAGGGATGGCGCCCCGTCGAGGGAGGCGTGGATGAGCCTGGTGGATCTCATCTCGCAGGCTGACGAACGCGGGCTGGCCGCGAGCGGACTGGCTTGTTTGGATCGGTGCCTGCCCCTGCTGGGCGGCGACGACGAGACCCTGCGACCCCTGTGGGGCAACCTCGCCGACGACGCCGGCGGCGCCTGGGGCGACCTGCTCGACGCGGCGCGCGGCAGACTCGCGGTGTCGGGCGGTGCCGGCGACGAGGCGACCCTGCTGGCCCAGCGGATGCTCGCCGCCGCGCCCGACGAGCGGTTCGCCCCGCAGGTGCGGGTGTGGGCGGACGCCTGCTCGGTCGCCTCGCTGCAGATCCACCGGTTGCTCGACCCCGCCGAGGACACCTCCGGCGTCGACGCGCGCCGCCAGGGCCGTACGGACGGTATCTCCCCGCTGGTCGCCGCCGAACTGCGCCGCCAGGTCACCGTCCTCGAAGTCCTCGCCGAGCACGGCACGTCCGGCCTGCGCCGGGCCCTGGACGTCTCCACCGAGGGCCGCCGGGTACTGCGCGCGGTGGTCTCACGCCGGTCCCGCGGACGGGCCTGACCCGAGACCGCCGGTCCCGCGGACGGGCCTGACCCCAGACCGCCGGTCCCGCGGACGGGCCTGACCCCAGACCGCCGGCCCCGCGGACGGGCCTGACCGCGGCGGGCCGGCCCGGCGGACGGTCCTGAGTACCAGGGCCGGCCCGGCGGACGGACCGAGCCCCGCCGCCGGTCCGGACAAGGGGGCCTGAACCCCGCAGCCGTACGCTCAAACCCGCTGCCGTGGGCGGGTCCTGTGGCCGTCGTGCGGGGGCGCTGGGGCGGACTCGCACCGGTTCGCGGAACACCCCGGAAACCCGTGACACCGCACCGGCCGGGCGCGCTCTTGGGTACGTGACGACTGTTACCTCCCAGTACACGACCTGGCACCAGCGGACGCCCGGGCGGGACGGCAGACCGCAGGCCGCCGCCAAACCGGCGCGATGGGCGGCCGACGTGGTGGCCACCATGCGCGAGGGCGCCCGCCTCCACCTCGACTACTCGGCGCAGAGCCTGTGGCGCGTCGACCGGATGATCGAGGAGATACGGCGGGAGGGCGCGCCCGAAGCCGCCGTGGCGACCGTGCTGCGCGGCTTCGGCGCCTACGCCGGTGAGGTGATCGTCCGCCAGGCCGGCGCCGAGTGGTGGGCGAGCGGCGGCGACCACTGGGTGCGCACCCCGGACGGCAAGCTCTGGGACCCGGTGGACGAGGCGCACCGCGTCTACGCCGGCCACGGCTCGCTGCGCCTGCTGTGCCGGGACGCGACGGCGTCCGACTGACACCGTCCGGCTCGGCGCGTACGTCGGGGAGGTGCTGGTGCCCCGGACGGGCGCGGCCTGGGTGGACCTCGACGCAGACCAGTGCCGCTGCTTCGGGCAGGCGGTCGGGGTGCGGATGCCCGACGGCCGGGTCCGGAACCCGCTCGGCAAGGTCCTCAATCGCTTCACGGCCGGCGCCCCCGAGGACTCGCTGCGGACCTTCCACCTCACCCTGCACGGCCGGTCCCGGCGGGAGGCCGCCTGACGTGCTGTGACACTTCTGTGAGCCGCGACGCTGATGACCGTGGAGGCGTGGACGACGAACGAGGGCGGACTTGGGCCAGGGAGCTGAACCTCGGCGTGCGCAGGCGTACGACGGGGAGCTGGGCGCGGCGGTCGCACGGGCCCAGGGCGGTGACGAGGCCGCTTTCGCGGTCGCGTACCGGATCGTGCAGCCCGGCCTGCTCGGTTATCTGCGCGGCCTGGTGGGGGAGGACGCCGAGGACGTCGCCTCCGACGCCTGGCTGGAGATAGCCCGCGACCTCGGGCGGTTCAAGGGCGACGGCGCGGGCTTCCGCGGCTGGACGGCCACCATCGCCCGGCACCGGGCGCTGGACCATCTGCGCCGCCGGCGCTCCCGGCCCCGGCCGGCGGCCCTGGACCCGGAGCTGCTGGAGCTGCCCGGGCCGCACAGCACGCACGACCAGGCGCTGGAGTCGCTCTCCACCGAGGAGACGCTCGCCCTCGTGCGCGGGCTGCCCCGCGACCAGGCCGAGGCGGTGCTGCTACGGGTGGTCGTCGGGCTCGACGGCCCGGCGACGGCACGGGTCCTCGGCAAGCGCCCGGGCGCGGTCCGCACCGCCGCCCACCGAGGGCTGCGGCGGCTCGCCCGGCAACTGGGCGTGGCGGCCCAGGCGGACGAAGGTGTGACGGATGAGGCTTCCCGGACGCTGGGGGAGTCGAAATGAACGGTGGCGGCTGCGGGCCGTACACCCCACAGCACAGGCCCGGCCCAGCGGGCCGGCCGGAAAGGGACGGACACGGACATGGGTGACACGCACAGGGGCGGCGAGCCGCACACTCGCCGGCACACCCACCCTGGCGCGCCCGCGTCCGCGACCCACGCCCCCGACGACGCCCCGGCGCCGGCCGCCGAGCACGGCACATCCGGCTCCCCGCTGTCTCCCGGGCGGCGCACGGTCCGAGGTGACCACCTCGCGCTGGAAGACCTGCTGGCCGCCGCGATCCTGAGCGGTGCGGTCGACCCGGACGCCGAGCAGCGCGCCGTGGCCGCGTTCCGCGCGGCCCGCGACGCGGGCGCCCACCGGGCCGGCACCCGGCGGCGCGACGACTGGCGGCCCCGCGCGCGGCGCCCCCGGCGCTCGCTGAGGACCGTGCTCTCCGTGCTGGCGGCGAGCATCACCCTCGGCGGTGTCGCCTTCGCGGCGATCGGCACCCCCGGCTCCTCCTCCGACGGCCCCGGCGGCCCGGACGGCGACCGCCCCGGCACCCGGCCCGTCACCAGTGCCCCCGGCCACACGGCGGACACGGCCACCGGTACGGCGCCCGGCACCTCCGCCGGCCCGCTCCGCACCGGGCCGCCGGGCCGCCCCGACCGGCCCGGGACGGCCCGGGACACCGAGGCCCACTGCCGCACCTGGCAGCGGGGCCACAAGAACGGCAAGGCACTCGACGCCACCGCCTGGCAGCGGCTGGTCGCGGCCGCCGGTGGCGCGGACCGGGTCGACGGGTACTGCGCCGAGCAGCTCGCACACCCGGGCGCGAGCCCGGCCGCCCACCCGAGCACGGCTGGCCGGCCCGCTCAGCCGGGCCACGGCACCGAGCACGGCGGTCAGCCGGACGCCCACGGCACGCCGCCGCAACGCGGGAGCGGGAAGACGCAGGAACCGAAGAAATAGGCCACCCGGGAGCGGGCGGATGCCGCTGTCACCGGTGTGTCGTGCCGCCAAGGCAACGGCCGGGGCCGCCACCCCCCACAGGAGAGGCCCCGGCCGTCGCGCGACACGGGCCGCGCGGCGGCCCGTACTTCCTACAGCGCCGAGCGTGCCTTTTCTGTCACACCCCGTCGGCATCCGTGCGCGTCACGAGATGGTTGCATCCCGGACCTGCATGGACGAGCAGTGGTTTAAGGCCGTAACGTGCCTTTCGCGCCGGACCGCGGGGGGCCCGGACCACCGCGACCACCTGCGGTCTTGAACCGCGACCATCGATCGAGGAACCAGGGTGCTGGGGGACGACGCGGAGCTGACAGCCGCGGTGCGTGCGGCGCAGGGCGGGGACGAGACCGCGTTCCGTACCGTGTACCGCACCGTGCACCCGCGGCTGCTCGGATACGTCAGGACGCTCGTCGGCGACTTCGAAGCGGAAGACGTCGCCTCCGAGGCCTGGCTGCAGATCGCCCGCGATCTGGAGCGGTTCGAGGGAGACGCCGACCGCTTCCGCGGCTGGGCCGCCCGGATCGCGCGCAACCGGGCGCTGGACCACATACGCATGCGCGGCCGCCGCCCCGCCGTCGGCGGCGACGAGACCGAGCTGACCGGCCGCCCCGCGGAGTCCGACACCGCGGGTGAGGCCATGGAGGCGCTGGCCACCGACCGCACCCTCTCGCTCATCGCCCGGCTGCCCCAGGACCAGGCCGAAGCCGTCGTGCTGCGTGTGGTCGTCGGCCTCGACGCCAAGACCGCCGCGCAGACCCTCGGCAAACGGCCGGGCGCCGTGCGCACCGCCGCGCACCGCGGCCTGAAGAAGCTCGCCGAGCTGCTCGGGGAGCGCCCGGACGGTGATCCGGAGTCGGCCGGCGGGCTCGGCGGGCTGCCGCCGCAGAGAGAACCGCGCACCCGCGCGGTGACGTCCGCCGGTGTGACGCAACGATGGGCGCGGACGCAGAAGGACATGTGATGGCCGACGAGCAGTACAGGTGGCTGGACCGCGAGACTGCCGAGCGTCTGCTGCGCGGAGAGCCGCTGGACGCCGTCCCCGCCGACGCCCGTGAGCCGGCCGAACGGATCGCCCGGGCCCTGGGCGCGCTGTCCGCCGTACCCGAGAACGCCGGCACCGAGCTCGCCGGTGAGAACGCGGCCCTGGCCGCCTTCCGCGAGGCGCGCGGCACGCACGCCGGTGCCACCCACGCCGCGGACAACGGTGTCGTCCGGATCGCTGCCGGGCGCCCGGCCGGCCGTCGCCCCCGCTGGGGCCGCCCGCTGCGGCTGGCGCTGTGCGCCGTCGTGGCCGCCGGGACCGTCGGCGGCGTCGCCGTCGCGGCCGGCACCGGGGTCCTCCCGGCGTTCGGCGGCGCCGAGCCCGATCCCCGCGTGTCGGTGTCGGCCGACGCCACCGCCGAGGGCTCACCGTCGCCGGACGGCACCGGGACGGACTCCTCCGGCGGCACCGCGGGCTCCGGCACCGGGCAGGACGGCCGGCGCGACACCGCGGGCGACCCCGACCCCGCAGCCGGCCGTGGCGCCGACGCCTTGCGACGCCGTATCACCGAGGCCTGCCAGGACCTGCGGGGCGGCCACGGCCTCGACGGCGACCGCCGGCACGCCCTGGAGACGGCGGCGGGCGGCGCCCCGCGCGTGGGCGCGTACTGCAAGACGGTCCTCGAAGCCCCGGGAGCCGGTCAGGACGGCACGGGCAGCACGCAGGGCGGAGGCGTCCGCGGCACCACCGGCGCGGGCAAGGACCCGTCCGGCAAGGGCGGCGAGAACGGCGGCGGCACCGGCAACGCCGGTCAGGGCGGCAAGGGCAACGGCGGCCAGGGCGGCGGCAACGGCGGCGGCAACGGCGGCAACGGTGGTGCCAAAGGTGGCGGCAACGGCGGCAACGGCGGCGCCAAGGGTGGCGGCAACGGCGGTGCCAAAGGCGGCGGCAAGGACGGCGGCGGCCAGGGCGGTGACGACGACGGCCACGGCAGATCCGGCGGCCACGGTCACGGCCCCTCGGGCGGCCACGGTCACGGGCACGGCGGCTCGAAGGGTTCCGGCGCTCCGAAGGGATCGGGCGGCGGCTCGAAGGGCGCAGGTCCCTCCAAGGGTTCCGGCGGTGCCGCCGGTCGCGGGGGCTCCGGTGCGGGTCACCACCCCGCCGGCAACGGCCGGGACAGCCAGGTGACGAGCCCGGCTCACCCCATCTGACCTGGGATTATGTAAGTCGTAGAAAAAATTTCGGGCAGGGTGTGACGTTTTCTGCCGCAGCGGCGCAGTAATGAGTGAGCCGACTGGTCATCGGCCGTCGCACTGAGCCGGGGTTCCCCCCGTACCCACGGCTCGTGCACCTGGCGCGGGCGGGGCACGTTCCCCCGGTCCCGCCCGCGCCCGTCTCTCTCCCTCCGGTCTCCCGGTGTCACCAGTACACGACGACCTTGTCGCCGGTGCGGACCTGCGCGAAGAGCGCCGCGATCGCCGTCTCGTCCCGAACGTTGACACAGCCGTGCGAGCCACCGGCGTAGCCCCGGGCGGCGAAGTCGTAGGAGTAGTGCACCGCCTGGCCGCCACTGAAGAACATCGCGTACGGCATCGGCGAGTCGTACAGCGTCGACACGTGGTGCCGGGACTTCCAGTACACGTGGAAGACGCCCTCCCGGGTCGGCGTGTACTGCGAGCCGAAGCGGACCGACATGGCCGACACCGTCCGGCCGTCGATCATCCAGCGCAGGGTGCGGCTGGACTTGCTGATGCACAGCACCCGCCCGGTCAGACAGCGCGGATCCGGAGCCGCGGCCGGCTGACCTCCCATCAGATACAGCTCCCAGGTGCCGGGTTCGTGCGTCATCCGCAGCAGCCGCTGCCAGGTCACCGTGTCGACCCGGCCGGTGCGCGGCAGTCCGCGTTTGCCCTGGAAGCCCTTGACGGCCTGCTCGGTGAGATCGTCGTAGCCGCCGGTCGGGCCGTCGAACAGCCACGCCACCTGCCGCAGCCGGGCCTGGAGTTCGCGCACCTGCCGCCCGGTGTCCCCGGGCGCGAGCAGCACCCGCGCCGCGGCACTCGGCTTGCCGTCGGGGGAGTCCGGGGAGCCGGTGGAGTCGCCGGACGAGGGCGCCGACGGCCCGCGCGACGGCGAGGACGTACCCGGCAGGTCCACGTGGACCGGTGAACGCTGTCCGCCGCCCGTGCCCTGCACGGTGCAGCCGCCGAGCGTCACCACCACCGCCGCCACGGCGGCCCCCGCGCCGACCGATCTGATCATGCCCCTGATACGCATCGCGGACCCCCGCCGTCTCACCGCTGAAGGGTTGGTGTCCTTCAGATGCTTTCCAGGCGTGACGCCTCGCGAACGGCGCGGCATCGTTGTGAGCAAGGTCCCAGCGTGGGGCACTGCACCGGGCGCACGGCCGTCGCTACAGTCCGTGGCAAGGGTTGGTTTCTACTGGCGAGTAACAGATGTAGTGCGGAGGCACACCATGGCACGCGAGTCGGAGTCCGGACTGCCCATCGAGCCGGTGTACGGGCCAGGGGTGCTGGCGGGCTGGGACCCGGCCGAGAAGCTGGGCGAGCCCGGCTCGTACCCCTTCACTCGCGGTGTCTACCCGTCGATGTACACCGGCCGGCCGTGGACCATGCGCCAGTACGCCGGTTTCGGCACGGCGGTGGAGTCCAACGCCCGCTACAAGCAGCTGATCGCCAACGGCACCATGGGCCTGTCGGTCGCCTTCGACCTGCCCACCCAGATGGGCCACGACTCCGACGCGCCGATCGCGCACGGCGAGGTCGGCAAGGTCGGCGTGGCGATCGACTCGGTCGACGACATGCGGGTGCTGTTCGACGGCATCCCGCTGGACAAGGTGTCCACGTCGATGACGATCAACGCGCCCGCCTCCCTCCTGCTGCTGCTGTACCAACTGGTGGCCGAGGAGCAGGGCGTCAGCGCCGACAAGCTGACCGGCACGATCCAGAACGACGTGCTGAAGGAGTACATCGCGCGCGGCACGTACATCTTCCCGCCCAAGCCGTCGCTGCGCCTGATCGCCGACATCTTCAAGTACTGCAAGGCCGAGATCCCGAAGTGGAACACGATCTCGATCTCCGGCTACCACATGGCCGAGGCCGGCGCATCCCCCGCGCAGGAGATCGCCTTCACCCTCGCCGACGGCATCGAGTACGTCCGCACGGCCGTCGCGGCCGGCATGGACGTCGACGACTTCGCGCCCCGCCTGTCCTTCTTCTTCGTCGCCCGGACCACGATCCTGGAGGAGGTCGCCAAGTTCCGCGCCGCGCGCCGGATCTGGGCGCGGGTGATGAAGGACGAGTTCGGGGCGAAGAACCCGAAGTCGATGATGCTGCGCTTCCACACGCAGACGGCGGGTGTGCAGCTCACCGCGCAGCAGCCGGAGGTCAACCTGGTCCGCGTGGCCGTGCAGGGCCTCGCCGCTGTCCTCGGCGGCACGCAGTCGCTGCACACGAACTCCTTCGACGAGGCGATCGCCCTCCCCACCGACAAGTCCGCCCGCCTCGCCCTGCGCACCCAGCAGGTGCTCGCCTACGAGACCGACGTCACCGCGACGGTCGACCCCTTCGCCGGCTCCTACGTCATCGAGAAGATGACCGACGAGGTCGAGGCGGCGGCGCTGGAGCTGATGGGCAAGGTCGAGGACCTCGGCGGCGCGGTCAACGCGATCGAGCACGGCTTCCAGAAGAGCGAGATCGAGCGCAACGCCTACCGCATCGCCCAGGAGACCGACAACGGCGAGCGGGTCGTGGTCGGCGTCAACCGCTTCCAGCTCGACGAGGAGGAGCCGTACGAGCCGCTGCGCGTCGACCCGTCGATCGAGGCCCAGCAGGCGGAGCGCCTGGCGAAGCTGCGCGCCGAGCGCGACCAGGCGGCGGTGGACTCGGCTCTCGCCGCCCTGAAGAAGGCCGCGGAGGGCGAGGACAACGTCCTCTACCCGATGAAGGACGCCCTGCGCGCCCGTGCCACGGTCGGCGAGGTCTGCAACGCGCTGCGCGAGGTGTGGGGCACGTACGTGCCGTCGGACGCGTTCTGACCGGCGCCGCGTGCCGGTGACCGAAACCACGGTGAGGAGTGTCGTACCCCCGTGCGACACTCCTTTCCATGTTCGGCGTCATCGACCTCCCCACCTATCTGGCCGGCCTCGTGCTGATCGTGCTGCTGCCCGGCCCCAACTCGCTCTACGTGCTGTCCGTCGCCGCCCGCAAGGGCATCCGCACCGGGTACAAGGCGGCGGCCGGCGTGTTCACCGGGGACACGATCCTGATGACGCTGTCGGCGCTCGGCGCGGCCTCCGTGCTGACCACGACCCCGCTGCTCTTCCTGGTCGTGAAGTACGCCGGCGCCGGATACCTCGCGTGGATGGCGTACGGCATGCTGCGCTCGGCCCGGGCGATGTGGAAGGCGCGCGGTGAGCAGCCGGCGCCCGCCGCCGAGCCGTCCGCCGAGCAGATGGCCGCCGACGAACGGCCCTACCGCCGCGCCCTGGTGGTCTCGCTGCTGAACCCGAAGGCGATCCTGTTCCTGATCTCCTTCTTCGTGCAGTTCGTCGACCCGCACTACGCCTACCCGGCGCTGTCCTTCGTCGTCCTCGGCGCCCTGCTGCAGACGGCCAGCTTCCTCTACCTGTCGCTGCTGATATTCGGCGGCACCCGCCTGGCCGACGCCTTCCGCCGCCGCAGGCGCCTGGCGGCCGGGGCCACGTCGGCGGCGGGAGCCCTGTTCCTCGGCTTCGCGGTGAAGCTGTCGCTGGCCTAGAGGCGTCCGTGGCCCAGGGGTGCTCCGTCGTCTAGGGCCTGTCGTTTGGATCAGGCCGGCCTCGAGTTGCGGTGCGTCTCGGCCAACCCGAGCGGGGTCTGGTGCGTGCAGCTGCAAGGCGGAGGAGGGCGCCAACGCGGAGCGTTGGCAACCGACGACAACGCGGCAGATGTGCGTGCCAGACCCCGCGACGCCGGGATGATCCAAACGACAGGCCCTAGGCGTCGGGCGAGCCCGCGGGCCGGTTCAGCAGTGCCCTCAGCTTCGGGGTGAAGCGCTCCTCCACCAGTTTGTTCATCAGCCACGCCAGCGCCAGCATGATGGCCACCGTGAGCAGGAACGTGCCGGAGGACGGGATGCCGAGGCCGCGGTGCAGGGCCTGGATCACCGGCCAGCCCAGGTGCTCGTGGACCAGGTAGAACGGGTAGGTCAGCGCGCCCGCGACGGTCAGCCAGCGCCAGTCCACCCGGTTCAGCCGGCCCAGCGCGATCGCGGCGACGGCGAGGAAGCCGAGCGTGACGACCAGGATGACGCCGTAGGCGCTGCGGTAGGAGAACATGTCCGGGGTCGCCGGGTGCCACAGGCTGCGCACCGCGACCTGCTGGCCGATCAGCCAGCTGACCAACGTGATGCCCCAGGCGTAGGCGTCGCGACGGTCGCGGTGCACCAGGTACAGGCCCATGCCGCCGATGAAGAACGGCGCGTAGTCCGGCATCACCACGGCGTCCAGCACCGGCTGGTTCAGCCCGCCCGCGATCGCCGCCGCAAGCGTCCAGCAGGCGCAGAACAGGATCACCCGGCGTCGCGTGGCGCCCGGCAGCACGATGCACAGCGCGAACAGGGCGTAGAAGCGGACCTCCGCCCACAGCGTCCAGCACACCCCGAGCACCCGGTGGGCGCCGAGCGGCATCTGCAGCATGGTGAAGTTGACCAGCGTCTCGCTCGCCGACACCGTCCTGTACGTCAGCACCGGCAGCGCCATCACGGCCGTCACCAGCACGATCGCCACCCAGTAGGCCGGCAGCAGCCGGGAGGCGCGGGAGGCGAAGAACGAACGCAAAGGCCGGCCCCAGCCGCTCATGCAGATCACGAAACCGCTGATGACGAAGAAGATCTGCACGCCCAGGCAGCCGTAGGCGAACAGGGTGTGCAGGGTCGGGAACTGCAAGCGCGGGGAGCTGCCCCAGGCCTTGGTGACCTCGCCGCCCCGGCCGCCGTAGTGGTAGGCCGCCACCATCAGCGCGGCGACCAGGCGCAGCCCGTCCAGGGCGCGCAGCCGCACCGCCCGGGGCCTGGCCGGCGGCTGCGGGATCGTGGTGCGCACCGCCGGGCCGGCCGCGGCGCTCCCCAGGGTGTCCGCGGGCGTGTCGATCACAGGGGACCTCTCATCGAAGCTCGTCAACTCAGCCGGACGCTAACGGCGTCCACCGGCCGCCTCGAGCCCTCGCGGCGACCTTTCGCCGGGCCGTCCGCGAGAGTTCATCCGGCCGTCGCCGGCCGCGCTGCGGGCGCCGCCCGCGGCGAAGCGGACGGCACCGGCACGAGGCTCAGGCGTCGCCCCGGCGGACCATCCGCCGCCGCAGCGTCCGCGCACGCCGTGCCATCCGGCGCACGGTCGCGTTGCGCGGGAGGAACGCCAGCTGCGCCGGCACTCCTCCGGGCAGGCCCAGCGAGGTCAGCCGGCGGCGCTTGAAGTACCGCCGGGTGTACGCGTCCAGCCGGCGGCTCAGATACCGCTCGGCGGCCGGCCGCAGCCCGGGGTGGATCTTCGACTGCATCGCGTAGCCGACCGCCCGCAGCAACTCGGTGAGGGCGTCCACGTCCAGACCCGGCCGCTGCTCGCGCACGGCGTCGCCGTCCGCGAGATCGGGCAGCAGCGCGTCGACGATGGTGACCGGGACCCGGTTGCTGTTCTCGTACGGGGTGAGCCGCTCCAGCAGCAGTCCGGTGCCGGTGCGCGCGACGGGCAGGCCGTACAGGGCCGACGCGGTCAGCAGCGCCGTGGAGAAGCAGCCGACGACCAGCGCCGGGCCCATCCGCTGGTACACCACCTCGGCCAGTACGGGCGTGTCCAGCACGGTCAGTTCGGCGCCGAGCCGCTCCGCCTCCTGCTCCAGCGCCCGCGACCAGCGGGCAGGGGCCGAGGGGTGCGGCTTGAACACCACACGCCTGTGCCCGAGGGCCACCGCCCCGCGCAGCATCCGCACATGGAGCTCTTCCTCCTCCTCGCCGGTGAGGATGTCCAGCGCGGACAGGTACTGGCCGAGCAGCAGCGCCGCCCCCTCGACCGCGGGAAGCTCCTCGCCGGCGGAGCCGAGGTCGCCGAGCACCTTCAGGAAGGCGTCCGTCGGCACGATCTCCGGCGCGACCCCGAACTCCGTGAGCAGCAGCGGCGCGAGGCCCGGCACCAGGTCCAGGTGCAGGACGCGCCGGACCCGGGTCCCCACCAGCGGGTCGATCTTGAAGCGGGTCGGGCCGTAGGACATCAGCCCGTCCGCGTACACGTCTACGGGCGCCCCGCCGAAGACCTGGCAGATCGCCAGCGCCGGGCTGACCTGGATGGACTCCACCGCCAGCTCGATCCGGTCGTCGCCCAGGTCCCACAGCATCCGCAGGTAACGCTCCCAGAGGATCTGGTCGTCCGGACGCGGGGCCCAGCCCCCGGGGTGGAAGGGGGCGATGGCCTCGTTCCACGACAGCACGCCGTCGAAGCGGTCCCGCAGGTGCGCGAAGGCGGGGGTGGCGTCGAAGGGCTCACTCAGCTCGGGGGTCGCGCTGTTGTTGCTGACCAGCAGCAGCCGCCGGTCCGCCGGTGCGAAACAGTCGGCGTCGAGCGCGGCGGCCAGGGTGGCGGCGCCGTACAGGGTGGACGCGCAGAAGATCTGGGTGGTGCGGCGGTCGTTCATGCCACGGCCTCCGAGGCCGTCGTGGGCCTGAGGCGCAGCCGGCGCAGCCGGGCGGCGCGGTCGAGGTCCATGGAGTCCAGGGTGTCGTCGAGCAGGTCCTGCGGCATCCGGCGCAGGGCGGCGGCGCTCAGGGAACGGAGTCTGCGGGCCACCGGCGCCTCGAACTTCTCGATGGTGGCCAGGTGGTGGCTGATGATGGCGCAGTAGGTGCGCACGGCCTTGGGCAGGAAGAGGGCCGCGTCCGGGTCCTCCGCGGTCTCCAGCAGCACCCGGTCGAAGGAGCGGATGAAGTCCAGCTGCCGGGTGTCGCCGATCTGCGTCAGCGAGGACATGACGCCCCGCCGGTAGAAGATGCCGAACACGCTCGGCACCGCGAAGGACTTCGCCTTGCGGTGCAGCCGCCAGATCCACGGCCGGTCCTCGGCGGTGCGCAGATCCTCGGGGAAGTGCAGCAGCCCCTCGTCGACCAGCCGCCGGTGGTAGGCGCCGGCCCAGGAGTACGGGTAGTCCACCGGGGTGGAGCGCTCCGCCGGGAGGATCACCGCGCGCGGGTCGACGACGGTGTCACGCGGTCCGAACGGCACCCGGTACAGGGTGCGCTCACTTCCGGTGAACCGCACGTGGTCGGTGCGGACGAAATCGCATCCCAACGATTCTATGGAATCAACCAATTGCGCGAAATAACCGGGAGCGGCGTAGTCGTCTCCGTCCATGAAGGTCAGATATTCGCCGCGGGCCGCGTCGATTCCGGCGTTGCGTGCGGCGGACACCCCTTTCTCGGTACGCCGGATCAGTACCGCGCCGGGAAGTTCACGCTCGGCGCGTTCCAGGATTTCCTTCGTGCCGTCCGTCGAACAGTCGTCGATCAGGATGAACTCGAAGTCGTCCCGGACGTTGGCGCGCAGGGACCGGACGGCGGCCGGGGCGTATTGCTGCACGTTGTAGAAGGGCACGATGACGGAGAGCTTGACCACGCGGATGACGTTAGGGCGCGGTTCCGGCCCGCGTCTTTGCCGTCGGTTTGCCGAGGAGTGAACGACGCGTGGCGGAGTCGTGAATCCAGCCCGCCCTCACCCCATTCACGTGCCGATTCGCCGTACGGCGACATGCTGTTAACCGTTTGTTGCGTTCCGGTTGGGCCGCACCTCTCCCTGCCTTCCTAGCGTCTTCGGCGTGCCAGTCAGTGCAACGAAAACCCTGCGAGTCGCCGTTCTCGCGGATTCCGACACCCGGTGGAAATGGGGTGCGCTCACCGCGCGCCGCCTTCTTCCCGAGGGCGCCGAAGTCCGCCTCGACGGCTACCTCCTGCGGGGCCGCGCCACCCCCACCGCCCGCCAGCTCGAGGAAGTCGGCGTCCGCGCGGACTCCCTGCGCGAGGTGAGTGCCGTCCAGTTCCTCGGCGAGCTGCGCGAGAAGCCGTACGACGTGCTCGTGCTGGCGCTCGTCGGCGGCGGGGTGCAGGCGATGCTGCACGGCCTGAGGCGGACCTGGGAGGGCCGAGCCGAGCGGCCCGTCGTGGTCACCGGCTATGTCGGCGTCGTCTACGAGAAGCTCGCCGACGGCCTGCTGCTGCGGCACGGCGCCGACCTCGTCCTCGCCAACTCCCGCCAGGACGCCGAGCGTTTCCGCGCGGTGTACGAAGGTGTGGGCGCCGACGCCCGCGCGGTCACCGAGGTCGCCCTGCCGTTCCTCGGCGGCGCGCCCTACACCGGCGAACACACCCCGTACACCGTGGTGTTCGCCGCCCAGCCCTCCGTCCCGGAGAGCCGCGCGGACCGCACCTATCTGCTGCACCGGCTGATCCGGCACGCCCGCCTGCACCCGGAGCGCGAGGTGCTGCTCAAGCTGCGCTCCAGGCCCGGCGAGCACACCACGCACCTGGAGGAGGTGCCCTACCAGAAGCTGGCGCAGAAGACGGGCCCGCTGCCGCCCAACCTCCGCCTGGTGTACGGCAACATGGGCGAGGTCCTGGACCGCACCGACCTGCTGGTGACGGTGAGTTCCACCGCGGCCCTGGAGTCCCTGCACCGCCGTGTCCCCACCGCCGTGCTCACCGACCTCGGGGTGCGCGAGGCGCTCGGCAACCACCACTTCACCGGCTCCGGCTGCCTGGCCTCCTGGGACCGGCTCGACGCCGGACACCGGCCCGAACCGGACGCCGAGTGGCTGGCCCGGCAGGGCGTCGCGGCCGACGGCGACTACGCGACCGCGTTCGACACCGCCCGCGAACGGATCGCCGGACTCCTCGCGCGGCCCGGCGGACTGCCGCCCCTCACGCCGTACTACACCAGCGAGACCGCGCCCGGATATCTGCCCGGCATCCTCGCCCGCCACCACCTCGCCCCCGACGGCAGCCCGCTGCCGGGCGCCCCCGCCGCCGACAGGGCACCCGGGCCCGTCCGGCAGATCGTGCGCCGGGCCGCCCGCGGCGCCTACCGGCACGGCGTGCAGCGCGTGGCGCCCGTCGTCCGGCGGATGGGGGAGCTGTGACCCCGCCCCCTGGAGTCCAAGGAGAAGAGCCCATGTCCGACACGCCGGCGTCACCCCGTGTGCTCGCCGTGATCCCCGCGCGCGGCGGCTCCAAGGGCGTCCCCGCGAAGAACCTGGCCCCCGTCGGCGGTGTCCCGCTGGTCGCCCGCGCCGTGCGCGAGTGCCGCGCCGCACGGCTCGTCACCGACGTCGTCGTCTCCACCGACGACCCGGCCATCGCGGCCGCCGCCCGCGAGGCCGGCGCGGAGGTCGTGCTGCGGCCCGCCGCCATCGCCGGCGACACAGCCACATCCGAGGCCGCGGTCCTGCACGCCCTGGACGCGCACGAGACACTGCACGGCGTCCCCGTGGACGTGGTGCTCCTCGTGCAGTGCACCAGTCCCTTCCTCGTCCGCGACGACGTCGACGGGGTCGCCGCGGCCGTCGTGGAACGGGGCGCCGACACCGCCGTGACCGTGGCGCCGTTCCACGGGTTCCTCTGGCGCGAGGCACCGGACACGCCGGAGGGCGGCTACGGCGTCAACCACGACAAGTCCTTCCGCCCGCGCCGCCAGGACCGCCCCCAGGACCTGCTGGAGACCGGCGCCGCCTACGCCATGGACGCGGCCGGCTTCCGCGAGCACCGGCACCGCTTCTTCGGCCGTACGGAACCCGTGCGCACCGACCCCGCGCGCGTACTGGAGATCGACGACCCGCACGACCTCGCCCGGGCCCGCGCCCTCGCGCCGCTCCTCGACGCCGACCGGCCCGGCGCCCTTCCCACCCACGCGGACATCGACGCCGTCGTCCTCGACTTCGACGGCACCCAGACCGACGACCGGGTGCTGATCGACTCCGAGGGACGGGAGTTCGTCTCCGTGCACCGCGGCGACGGACTCGGCATCGCCGCCCTGCGCGACAGCGGCCTGAAGATGCTGATCCTGTCCACGGAACAGAACCCGGTCGTCGCCGCCCGCGCCCGCAAGCTCAGGCTGCCCGTGCTGCACGGCATCGACCGCAAGGACCTCGCGCTCAAGCAGTGGTGCGAGGAAACGGGCACCGCGCCGGAACGCGTGCTCTACGTCGGCAACGACGTCAACGACCTGCCCTGCTTCGCCCTCGTCGGCTGGCCCGTGGCGGTCGCGAGCGCCCATGACGCCGTACGCGGCGCCGCGCGCGCGGTCACCACCGTCCCCGGTGGCGCCGGCGCCGTCCGCGAGATCGCCGGCTGGCTCCTCGGGCCGCGCCTCGATTCCCTCCCCCAGCCCGCCAAGACCCCCCACCTCCCCCAGCTCTCCAGTTAAGGACACCCCTGCCATGAGCACCCACTCCCGTCTGCGCATGTTCCGTTCGCGTGAGGTCGGCCCCGGCCGCCCCGTCTACATCTGCGGCGAGATCGGCATCAACCACAACGGTGAGCTGGAGAACGCCTTCAAGCTGATCGACGCCGCCGTCGAGGCCGGCTGCGACGCCGTGAAGTTCCAGAAGCGCACCCCCGAGATCTGCACCCCGCGCGACCAGTGGGACATCGAGCGGGACACGCCGTGGGGCCGGATGACGTACATCGACTACCGCCACCGCGTCGAGTTCGGCGAGGACGAGTACCTGCGGATCGACGAGTACTGCCGCACCCGGGGCATCGACTGGTTCGCCTCCCCGTGGGACACCGAGGCCGTCGCCTTCCTGGAGAAGTTCGACGTACCCGCCCACAAGGTGGCCTCCGCCTCCCTCACCGACGACGAGCTGCTGCGCGCCCTGCGCGCCACCGGCAAGACCGTCATCCTGTCCACCGGCATGTCGACGCCGAAGCAGATCCGCCACGCCGTCGAGGTGCTGGGCAGCGACAACATCGTCATGTGCCACGCCACGTCCACCTACCCGGCGAAGGCCGAGGAGCTGAACCTCCGCGTGATCAACACGCTGGAGAAGGAGTACCCGAACGTCCCGATCGGCTACTCCGGCCACGAGACCGGCCTGCAGACCACCCTCGCCGCCGTCGCGCTCGGCGCCTGCTTCGTCGAGCGGCACATCACCCTCGACCGCGCCATGTGGGGCTCCGACCAGGCCGCCTCCGTCGAGCCGCAGGGCCTCACCCGCCTCGTCCGCGACATCCGCACCATCGAGGGCGCCCTCGGCGACGGGGTGAAGAAGGTCTACGACTCCGAGCTGGCCCCGATGAAGAAGCTGCGCCGCGTCACGGGCGTCGTCGCCGAGGCGGAGATCGCGGCGGCGGCGGGCGAGCCGGTCGGCGTGTGACGGATCCGCAGCGCTGATCAGGGGACGGACCCGCGTCGATGAACCCACGCGCCGGCGAACCCGGCACCACCCTCGCCTTCGTGGAGAGCCCGGTACAGCTCCTCAACGTCCTGGAGTGGGCCCACGCCCACGGCATCCGGCCGCTTCAGGAGCCCGGCGCGGGGTTCACCCTCGTCGTCCTGTCCCCGACCGACCCGATGACCCGGGGCCAGCTGCGGCGCATGGCCGACCTGGCCCGGGACGAGGGACACACCGTCCGCTGGGAGGAGGCCCGGGGCGGTCCCGCGGCCCCCTTCCAGACGGTCGGCTCGCTGGCGGGCCCGCTGCGGCGGGCGGAGCGGATCGTCATGGGCGACCCGTTCTCCCGGTACGTCCAGCTGCTGCTGACCATCACCCGCGCCCGTGACCTGGTCGTCGTCGACGACGGCACGGCCACGATGGAGTTCGTCGCCCAGCTCGCGCGCGGCGAGCGGCTGGTGCGCTGGCACCGCAAGGGCGGCCGGCGCGGCCCGCGCGACCTGGTGTTCGCGCCGGTGTCCGCCGTCGCCCGGCGCCGCCTCACGCCCGGCGGCGAGCAGCGGGTGGAGGTCTTCTCCTCCCTGCCGATCGAGGAGGCCCCCGACGGCGTGCGCGTCACCGCCCACGACTTCGCCTGGACCCGGTCCCGCTTCGGGCCGCCGCGCATCACCAAGGGCGCCGACATGGTGGGTACGTCGCTGGTGGAGACCGGAGTCGTGGACGGCGAGCGCTACCTCGACGCCGTCCGCACCCTGGCCAAGGCACACGGTGTCACCCGCTACTTCGCCCACCGGCGCGAGAGCGCGGAGAAACTGCACCGGCTGGCCGTCGAGACCGGTCTCGAGATCGTCCGGCCCGAGCTGCCGCTGGAGCTGATCGCCCGCCGGGGGCCTGTCGGCCGGACCATCCTGAGCTTCCCCTCGACGGTCGTGCACACCCTGCCCCTGGCCCTGGCCGGCACCGACGTCCAGGTCGCGGTCTGCGACATCCACCCCGACTGGCTCACCCGCACGGCCTCACCACGCGCCCAGGGCTTCCTGTCGGGAGTGACGGGAACGGCCCGGGGAGTCCGCAGACTGACCCACATGAGCACCGCGTAGGCCTGTCCGGTGGATCAGGTGACGGGGGCGGCCGGGTACGGCGCCGACCGGTGCCGTGATCTGTCCGGCTGCCGGGTGCGGCGTCCGGCGCCTGCCGTGATCGGTCCGGCTGCCGTGTGCGGCGTCGGGCCGGTGCCGGCCGGAGGCCCGTCCGGCACCGGCCGGCCGCCGCGAGGCCCCGTGTCCGACCGTGCGGAGGGGCGTGGCAGGTCCCGCGTCGGCGACGTGAGCCGCTGGGCCGGGCCGGCGGTCGTCCGGTGAGGCGGATGCGGCGCCGGGCTCAGCTCGGCTTGCTCGCCAGTACGAAGGCCCGGGCGCGTTTTTCCTCGTCCAGCGGCTCGCGCACGACCCGGGCCCGGAGCGACAGGCCCGCCTCCGCCAGAACGGCGGCCACCGCCTCCGGGGTGCGCCAGTAGTAGTCGAGCGCGATCTCCCTCCCGAACCGCTCCGACAGGTGCAGATGCTCCGTCCCGTCGGCCGCCGGGTCCGCCGTCTGGAACGACAGCAGCAGCTGCCCGCCCGGCACCAGCACCCGGCGGAACTCGGCGAACACCGCCGGCAGCCGCTCGTCCGGTACGTGGATGACCGAGTACAGCGCCAGCAGTCCGCCGAGCGTGGCGTCCGGCAGGTCCAGCGCCGTCATCGACCCCACGTGAAAGCGCAGGCCCGGATGGGTCTCACGGGCGAGGGCCACCGTCCGTGGGGAGATGTCGACCCCGAACACCGGCACGCCGAGCGCGTGCAGCCGGGCCGTGACATGGCCCGGGCCGCTGCCGACGTCCGCGACGGGCTCCGGCCCGTGCGCCGTGACCTGCTCGGCGAACGCCGACAGCAGGGCCCGCTCCAGCGGGCGGTCGGTCAGGCTGTCCGGGAACGCCTCGGCGTACGCCGGCGCGATGGCGTCGTACGCGGCGCGGGTGTCGGTGAGGAACGCGGCGGGGGAGCCTCCCGCGAAGCCGCCGGGGGAGGCTGCGGGGGAGCCCGCGGGGGAGCCGGCGAGGCAGTCGGCGGTGGAGCCGGCGGTGGGTTCGGTCACGCCGGGACCCTACGGCCCCTGCCGTGCTCCGGGCGGGGTGATCAGGGAACCCGGTCCGGGGAACCCGGCTGCCGTCCCCACCGGGGACCCGAGCCCGTCCCGACAGGCGAACACCGGCCGCGTGGTCTGCGCGCGGCGTGGTATCCGTGGAAAAGAGGTGAAAAGAGCAGAAGACGGAGGCTCGACCCAAGATCGACCCGGTCTCGAGTCGGGCGAGTTTACCCTTCCACGACCACCCCTATGCGTCGAGCGGCCAGATTTTCTTCCCCTAACGGGCTGAACTTTTGTTGATCGCGGGTCAGTTGGCCGCCCCGGCGCCCTACCCTTCAGAGGGTGAAGCAACTGATGTCGCTACAGTCCGAGGCCGATCCGTCCGGGGCCGCCGTGCTCCCCGGCACGCTCCCCGAGCAGCTGCGCGCCGAGCTCGTCGCCTTCCGCCGCGACCTGCACATGCACCCCGAGCTCGGCAACCAGGAGTTCCGCACCACGGCGGCGATCAAGGCCCGTCTGGAGACGGCCGGGCTCCACCCGCGCGTGCTGCCCAGCGGGACCGGTCTGATCTGCGACATCGGCGTACCCGTGGGCGGCTCGTCCGACGGCCCCGGCATGCTCGCCCTGCGCGCCGACATCGACGCGCTGCCCATCCCGGACATGAAGGCCGACTGCCCGTACCGGTCGACCGTGCCCGACCGCGCCCACGCCTGCGGCCACGACGTGCACACCACGGTCGTCCTCGGCACCGGGCTCGTCCTCGCCGAGCTGCACCGGCACGGGCGGCTGCCGCGTCCGGTGCGGCTGATCTTCCAGCCCGCCGAGGAGGTGCTGCCGGGCGGCGCCGCCGACGCGATCGCCTGCGGCGCGCTGAACGGCGTCGGACGCATCCTCGCCGTGCACTGCGACCCGCGGGTCGACGCGGGCCGGGTCGGACTGCGGGCCGGCGCGATCACCTCCGCCTGTGACCGGCTGGAGATCTCGCTCGACGGCCCCGGCGGCCACACCGCGCGTCCGCACCTGACCACCGACCTGGTCACCGCCGCGGCCCGGGTGGTCACGGACGTGCCCGCGCTCGTCGGGCGGCGCGTCGACACGCGCAGCGGGCTCGCCGTGACATGGGGCCGCATCGAGTCCGGACACGCGCCGAACGTCATCCCGCAGCACGCGGAGCTGGCCGGGACCGTGCGCTGCCTGGACATCGAGGCGTGGCGGCAGGCGCCGGACATGGTGGTCGCGGCGATCGACGAGGTGGCGAACCTGCACGGGGCGAAGTCGGAGATCAATTACGTGCGCGGGGTGCCGCCGGTGATCAACGACCCGGCGGTCACGGAACTCCTGCGCGAGGCGATGACGGCTCGGCGCGGAGTGGAGTCGGTCGAGTCGACGGAGCAGTCGCTCGGCGGCGAGGACTTCTCCTGGTACCTGGAGCACGTGCCCGGCGCCATGGCCCGCCTCGGCGTCCGCCCGCCGGGCGAGCGCACGGTGCGGGACCTGCACCAGGGCGACTTCGACGTCGACGAGTCGGCGATCACGGTGGGGGTGGAACTCTTCACGGCGGCGGCACTGCTCGACGCGGTCGGCCGCTTCGGGTGAGCCTGGCCCGTCGTCCTGGTGCGTTTGCCTGCGGCGCCGGGTGCGTTTGCCTGCGGCGCCGGGTTCGTTGTTGTCTGCGGGTGCGTTGTGCCTGCGGCGCTGGGTGCGTTGTCTGCTGCGGGTTTCGTTGTGGCTGGTCGCGCCGTTCCCCGCGCCCCTTTTTTGCCTGCGGCGGCCCGTGGCGGTCCGTCGTGGCGTGCGTCGCCGCCTACGGGCGGTGGTCAAGTCGGGGCCGGGGTGGGGGGTGTCCGTCCTCGGTCCGGCCGGCCGTTTGCGACGGGGGTGCCGTTGGTCGGTGCCGGACGCTGCGGGCGGACACCCCCCACCCCGTCCCCTCCCCGCCGTACGCGACTGCGGGCCGTCGTCGGCTTGGGTGCCGGGTCGCGTGCTGGGCGGCACGAAACGGTAACGCCCGGTGCAAGCCCGTTCCCCCGCCTCTCTACGCGCGTTACTGTGCGCCGAAATCGCCTTGGGGATGCGGTCCCGTGAACGGTGCCGTGGGGATGAAGGGGTGCTCGACGTGCGTCTGAAATCTCGGAGGACCAGGTTCTCCCAAGCCGCGGTGGCCGTCACGGTCATCGCCCTCGCGGCCGCCGGATGCGGCGAGTCCAGCTCCTCCTCCAGCAGCGCCGACGCCTCCGGGAAGTACTCCGGCAAGGGCATCGGCCTCGCGTACGACATCGGAGGCAAGGGCGACCAGTCGTTCAACGACGCCGCCTTCTCCGGCTTCCAGAAGGCCGAGCAGGAGTTCAAGATCGGCGGCCGGGACGTCGAGCCCAGTGACAACGAGTCCAGCGCCGACAAGGTGCAGCGTCTCGAGCAGCTCGCCAAGGCCGGGTACAACCCGATCATCGGCGTCGGCTTCGTCTACGCACCGGCGGTCAAGGAAGTCGCCGCCAAGTATCCGAAGGTCACCTTCGGGATCATCGACGACGACACCGTCCAGGCGAAGAACGTCGCCGACCTGGTGTTCCACGAGGAGCAGTCGTCGTATCTCGCGGGCGTCGCCGCCGCGAAGGCCACCAAGAAGAACCACATCGGGTTCATCGGCGGCGTGGACATCCCGTTGATCCACAAGTTCGAGGCCGGGTTCGCGCAGGGCGCCAAGTCCGTGAACCCGGGGATCAAGATCGAGTCGCAGTATCTGACGCAGACCGCCCAGGAGGGCGGCTTCTCCAGCCCCGACAAGGGGGAGGACGCCGCCAACGGGCAGATCGAGGCCGGGGCCGACGTGGTGTACCACGCCGCCGGCCTGTCCGGGCAGGGCGTGATCAAGGCCGCCGCCCAGCACAAGGTGTGGGCGATCGGCGTCGACTCCGACCAGTACAAGCAGAGCGCCCTCGGCCAGTACAAGGACTGGATCCTCGGCTCGGCCCTGAAGAACGTCGGCGGCGCCGTCTACGACCTCGCCAAGTCGGTGTACCAGGGCAAGCCGCTCAGCGGCACCGTGCGCGGGTCGCTCGCCAACGACGGCGTCGGGTTCGCCGACTCCAACCCGAAGTACCAGGCCATGAAGGACGTCGTGGGCGCCGTCGACAAGGCCAGGCAGGAGATCGTGAACGGGAAGGTGACCGTCAACACCAAGTAGGCCCTTAGGGTTCCTTCCTGCGGATACGCCCCTTGCTTCCTGCAAGGGGCGTTTCGCTGTCCGTAATCTGGGGCGCGACTGTGGCCACAGCTCGATAACGGACCGGACAGAAGGGTTTTTCCGTCTGGTCTACGCGCGTTACGCTGCGGCGGAACCAGCGCCTGGTATGGGCGCTTGCACAAAGGAGTCTCGTTCCATGCGCCGGGTGTCCCGAATCGCGGTTGCGGGTGTTGCCACCGCAGCCCTCGCTGTCACCGTTTCCGCCTGCGGAAGCTCCTCCAGCTCCTCGTCGGGCAGCAAGAAGGACCTGGGCCTCGCCCTGGCCTACGACGTCGGCGGCAAGGGCGACCAGTCCTTCAACGACGCCGCCACCGCCGGCCTGGAGAAGGCCGACAAGGAGTTCGGCTACAAGTCGACGGCCGTCGAGCCGCAGGACGGTGAGTCCGACGCGGACAAGGTGCAGCGCCTGGAGACCCTCGCCAAGCAGGGCTACAACCCTGTCATCGGCGTCGGTTTCGCCTACGCGCCGGCCGTGAAGGAAGCCGCCGCCAAGTTCCCGAAGACCACCTTCGGCATCGTCGACGACAACACCATCAAGGCGCCCAACGTCGCCGACCTCGTCTTCCACGAGGAGCAGGCGTCCTACCTCGCCGGTGTCGTCGCCGCCAAGGCCACGAAGACCAACACCGTCGGCTTCATCGGCGGCGTGGACGTCCCGCTGATCCACAAGTTCGAGGCCGGCTTCAAGCAGGGCGTCGCCGACACCAAGAAGGGCGTCACGGTCAAGTCGCAGTACCTGACCCAGACGGCCCAGGAGGGCGGCTTCTCCAGCCCCGACAAGGGTGAGGATGCCGCCAACGGT
Organism: Streptomyces sp. NPDC104814; assembly: GCF_055583185.1. Lineage (NCBI taxonomy): Bacteria > Bacillati > Actinomycetota > Actinomycetes > Kitasatosporales > Streptomycetaceae > Streptomyces > Streptomyces sp. NPDC104814. The sequence goes on from NZ_JBVJOL010000005.1 coordinate 451,610, forward strand.
CAGATCGAGGCCCACGCCGACGTCGTCTACGCCGCCGCCGGTCTGTCCGGCCAGGGCGTGATCAAGGCCGCCAACGCGCACAAGGTGTGGGCGATCGGCGTCGACTCGGACCAGTACAAGCAGGACGCGCTGGCCAAGTACAAGGCGTCCATCCTCACCTCCGCGATGAAGGACGTCGCCGGCGCCGTGTACAACCTGGCCAAGTCGGTGCACGACGGCAAGCCGCAGACCGGTGAGATCCGCGCCAGCCTCGCCACCGGCGGTGTGAGCCTCGCCGACTCCAACCCGGCCTACAAGAGCAACGCCGACATCCAGGCCGCGGTGAAGAAGGCCGAGGAAGGCATCAAGAACGGCACCATCCAGGTGAAGACCTCCTGACCATCCCGGTCAGAGGCCTTGGCCACCACAACGCCGCAATGGCAGCGTTACGGCCATGCAACGGGGCGCGGAGAGGATCGCTCACCGTGCCCCGTTCGCGCGGCAGAATGCTCGGAACCGATCGGGGACCCGAAAAAGACCGATTCGGTCCGAGCACTATTTAAAGCAGGGGCGCTACGCGCGTAGAGCGGCCCCTTTCCTGAGGAGAGTGCGCCATCGACGCGACCAGCAGCCCTCCGCTCACCGCTTCGTCGACCATCGCGGTAGAGCTGGCGGGGATCACCAAGCGATTCCCCGGTGTCGTCGCCAACCACGACATCCACCTGACCGTCCGCAAGGGCACCGTCCACGCCCTCGTCGGCGAGAACGGCGCCGGCAAATCGACCCTGATGAAGATCCTCTACGGCATGCAGAAGCCGGACGAGGGCACCATCACCGTCGACGGCGAGCAGGTCGCTTTCTCCAGCCCCGCCGACGCCATCGCCCGCGGCATCGGCATGGTCCACCAGCACTTCATGCTGGCCGACAACCTCACCGTGCTGGAGAACGTGGCGCTGGGCAGCGAGAAGCTGTTCGGCATCGGGGCCGGCGCCCGTAAGAAGATCAAGGAGATCTCCGACCGGTACGGCCTGGGCATCCGCCCGGACGAACTGGTCGAGAACCTCGGCGTGGCCGACCGCCAGCGCGTGGAGATCCTCAAGGTCCTCTACCGCGGCGCCAGGACGCTCATCCTCGACGAGCCGACCGCCGTGCTCGTCCCGCAGGAGGTCGACGCCCTGTTCGCCAACCTGCGCGAGCTGAAGTCCGAGGGCCTGTCCGTCATCTTCATCTCCCACAAGCTGGGCGAGGTGCTGTCGGTGGCGGACGACATCACCGTCATCCGCCGCGGTACGACCGTGGGCACGGCCGTCCCCTCGCAGACCACCCCGCGCCAGCTCGCCGAGATGATGGTCGGCAGCGAACTGCCCACGCCGGAGACCGCGGAGTCGACGGTCACGGACCGGCCGGTGATCGAGGTGCAGGGCCTCACGGTCTATTCGTCGGGCACGGTGTCGCTCGGCGAGTCGTCCGCGAGCTATCTCATGGACGAGGTCCAGCGCGGCGAGGTCAAGAAAGTCCTCGACGACGTCACCTTCACCATCCACGCCGGCGAGGTCATGGGCATCGCCGGTGTCGAGGGCAACGGCCAGACCGAGCTGATCGACGCGCTCATCGGCACCAAGAACGCCGACGCGGGCACGATCCGCTTCCTCGACGAGGACATCACCGGCTGGGCCACCCGCAAGCGCCGCGAGTCCGGCGTCGGGTACATCCCCGAGGACCGCCACCGCCAGGGCCTGCTCCTGGAGTCCCCGCTGTGGGAGAACCGCATCCTGGGCCATGTCACCGAGGCCCCCAACGCCAAGGGCTTCTGGCTGAACCCGAAGGGCGCCCAGGACGACACCCGCCGGATCGTCGAGGAGTACGACGTCCGCACCCCCGGCATCGACGTCACCGCGGCGTCCCTGTCCGGCGGCAACCAGCAGAAGCTGATCGTCGGCCGCGAGATGAGCCACGCCCCGAAGTTCCTGATCGCCGCCCACCCCACCCGCGGTGTGGACGTCGGCGCGCAGGCGCAGATCTGGGACCGCATCCGGGAGGCCCGCCGCGAGGGCCTGGCGGTGCTGCTGATCTCCGCCGACCTGGACGAGCTGATCGGTCTGTCGGACACCCTGCGCGTGATCTACAACGGCAGGCTGGTCGCCGACGCCGACCCGGCCACCATCACCCCCGAGGAGCTGGGCTCGGCCATGACCGGTGCCGCCACCGGCCACCTGGAGCACGACGAGCACGGCGACGACGAAGCCGCCCCGGAGGACGAGGCCCGATGAAGAAGTTCGACAAGGAGCGGGTGCTCACCGCGGTGGCCGGCCCGGTCATCGCGCTCGTCCTCGCCATCGCCCTGACGTCGGTGGTCCTGATCGCCTCCGGCAAGAACCCGTTCGAGCCGTACCGGCTGATGCTGGAGCAGGCCGGCTACTCCGACGTCCAGGTGCTGATCATCAACCAGGCGTCGCTGTACTACATCGCCGCCCTCGCGGTCGCCCTCGGCTTCCGGATGAACCTGTTCAACATCGGCGTCGACGGCCAGTACCGCCTGGCCGCCGTGATGACCGCCGTCGTCGGCGCCAAGGTCGCCCTGCCGAACTTCCTGCAGGTGCCGCTGCTGCTGCTCGTCGCGATCCTGACCGGCTCCCTGTGGGCCGGCATCGCGGGCGTCCTCAAGGTCACCCGGGGGGTCAGCGAGGTCGTCGCGACGATCATGCTGAACTCCATCGCCACCGCGCTCATCGGCTACCTCACGCTGACCGACGTGTGGGGCCGGCAGGTCGGCAACAACATGACGACCGGGATCATGCACGAGTCCGGCTGGATCCCCGGCATCAACCTGGGCTCCGACGTCGGCGAGATCTACGGCCTGGTCTTCCTCGCCGTGCTGCTGGGCATCCTGTACTGGCTCGTCCTCAACCGCACCCGCTTCGGCTTCGACCTGCGCGCCACCGGCGCCTCCGAGACCGCGGCCGCGGCCTCCGGCGTCGACGCCAAGCGCATGGTGCTGGTATCCATGCTGATCTCCGGCGGTGTCGCCGGCCTGTCCGGTCTGCCGCTGCTGCTCGGCGACGCCCACACCTACAGCCTGAGCTTCCCGGCGGGCCTCGGCTTCACCGCCATCGGCATCGCCCTGCTCGGCCGCAACCACCCCGGTGGCATCGCGCTCGCCGCGCTGCTGTGGGCCTTCCTCGACAAGGCGTCCCCCGCCCTCGACTACGCCACCCCGGTGGCGTACGAGAAGGAGATCGCCACGATCATGCAGGGCCTGATCGTCTTCGCGGTCGTCATCTCCTACGAGGCCGTACGGCAGTGGGGCCTGCGCCGCCAGCAGAAGCGGGTCGGTGCCGAGCTCGCCGCCGCCGCTCAGAACACCCAGAACAAGGAGGTGGCGGCCTGATGTCCACCGCGACCATCGCCAAGCCGCAGGCGAAGAAGCCCGGCCGGGGCGGCCGCCGCATGTCGCTCCCGGTGCTGCTGCTGGTCATCGCGGGCGTGCTGGTCCTGACCTCGGCCGTCCGCCTGATCACCGACGCCCACGGCATCACCTCCACCGGCCAGATGTCCACGGCGCTGCGCCTCGCCGTGCCGATCGGCCTCGCCGGTCTCGGCGGCCTGTGGGCCGAGCGCGCGGGTGTCGTCAACATCGGCCTCGAGGGCATGATGATCCTCGGCACCTGGTTCGGCGCCTGGGCCGGCTACCAGTGGGGCCCGTGGACCGGTGTCGTCTTCGGCATCATCGGCGGCATGCTCGGCGGCATCCTGCACGCCATCGCCACCGTCACCTTCAACGTCAACCACATCGTCTCCGGTGTGGCACTGAACATCCTGGCGCTCGGCACGACCCGCTATCTGTCGAAGTTCACCTTCGAGGGCGTCCCGCAGGGCTCCTCCAAGCAGTCACCGCCGATCGACTCCCTCGGCACCTTCGACATCCCGGGCCTGTCCAGCTGGCTGGACACCCTCAACGGCAAGCACTGGTTCCTGATCTCCGACATCGCCGGCCTGCTCGGCGGTCTGATCACCGACCTGTCCCCGCTCACCGTGATCGCGGTGGCGCTGGTCCCCGCGACCTGGTGGGTGCTGTGGCGCACCTCCTTCGGCCTGCGGCTGCGCTCCTGCGGCGAGAACCCGGTCGCCGCCGAGTCCCTCGGCGTCAACGTCTACAAGTACAAGTACATCGCGGTGATCATCTCCGGCGGCTTCGCCGGTCTCGGCGGCGCGTTCCTCTCGATCGTCGCCTCCAACGTCTACCTCGACGGCCAGACCGCCGGCCGCGGTTACATCGGCCTCGCAGCGATGATCTTCGGCAACTGGATGCCGGGCGGCCTCGCCCTCGGCGCGGGCCTGTTCGGCTACACCGACAGCCTCAACCTGCGCGGCGGCACCACCAACGTGCACGCGCTGATCCTGCTGCTGGCGATCCTGCTCGTGGCCGGGGCGATCTACCAGGCGTGGAAGAAGAAGTACGTCCCCGCCGTGATCACGCTCGCCGTCTCGGCACTGATGTTCGCCTGGTACCTCGGTACCGACGACGTCCCGAAGCAGGTCGTGACGGCCACCCCGTACCTCGTCACCCTGCTCGTGCTGTCGCTGTCCGCGCAGAAGCTGCGGATGCCGAAGGCGGACGGTCTGCCGTACCGCAAGGGCCAGGGCAAGTGACCGCGTCCGCCGAGGCCGGCGCCGGTGCCGGGGTCGACTGGGAGGCGCTGCGCGCCGTGGCCCGCGAGGCCATGACCCGGGCGTACGCCCCCTACTCCGGCTACCCGGTCGGGGTCGCGGCCCTCGTGGACGACGGCCGCACGGTCTCCGGCTGCAACGTGGAGAACGCCTCCTACGGCATCGGCCTGTGCGCCGAGTGCGGGCTGGTCTCGGAGCTGGCCCGCACCGGCGGCGGCCGGCTGACGCACTTCACGTGCGTGGACGGCCGCGGCGACATCCTCGTGCCGTGCGGCCGCTGCCGCCAGCTCCTGTACGAGTTCGGCGGCCCGGACCTGCTGCTGGAGACCCCGGAGGGCATCCTGCCGCTGTCCCGGATGCTGCCGCAGGCCTTCGGCCCGGACCACCTCTCCCGGTAACTCCCGCGCGGCCCCTCCGAGTCGGATCGGAGGGGCCGCGCATTTCTTGAACGTCTCGGAAGGAACGCCATGGCCATGGACGCCATCTCCGTCATCCGTACCAAGCGCGACCGCGGTGGACTCAGCGACGAACAGATCGACTGGGTCATCGACGCGTACACGCGCGGCGAGGTCGCCGACGAGCAGATGTCCGCGCTCGCGATGGCCATCCTGCTCAACGGCATGGACCGCCGGGAGATCGCCCGCTGGACGGCGGCGATGATCGCCTCCGGCGAGCGCATGGACTTCTCCTCGCTCACCCGCCCGACCGCCGACAAGCACTCCACGGGCGGCGTCGGCGACAAGATCACGCTGCCCCTCGCTCCGCTGGTCGCCGCGTGCGGCGCCGCCGTCCCGCAGCTCTCCGGCCGCGGCCTCGGCCACACCGGCGGCACCCTGGACAAGCTGGAGTCGATCCCCGGCTGGCGGGCCCTGCTGTCCAACGAGGAGATGCTGCGCGTCCTCGACGAGGTCGGCGCGGTGATCTGCGCGGCCGGCGACGGCCTGGCCCCGGCCGACAAGAAGCTCTACGCCCTGCGCGACGTCACCGGCACGGTCGAGGCGATCCCGCTGATCGCGTCCTCGATCATGTCGAAGAAGATCGCCGAGGGCACGGGCAGCCTGGTCCTGGACGTGAAGGTCGGCTCGGGCGCGTTCATGAAGACGATCGAGGACGCCCGTGAGCTGGCCACCACCATGGTGGGCCTGGGCACCGACCACGGGGTGAAGACGGTCGCCCTGCTCACCGACATGTCCACCCCGCTCGGCCTGACCGCGGGCAACGCCCTCGAGGTGCGCGAGTCCGTGGAGGTCCTGGCGGGCGGCGGCCCCGCGGACGTCGTGGAGCTGACGATCGCCCTGGCCCGCGAGATGCTCGACGCGGCCGGAGTGAAGGACGCCGACCCGGCGAAGGCCCTCGCCGACGGCTCCGCGATGGACGTCTGGCGCCGCATGATCGCGGCCCAGGGCGGCGACCCGGACGCGCAGCTGCCGGTGGCCCGTGAGCAGCACGTGATCAAGGCGCCGTCCTCGGGTGTCCTGACCCGCCTCGACGCCTACGACATCGGTGTCGCCGCCTGGCGCCTCGGCGCGGGCCGCGCCCGCAAGGAGGACCCGGTGCAGGCGGGCGCCGGCGTGGAGATGCACGCCAAGCCCGGCGACACGGTGACCGAGGGCCAGCCCCTCCTCACCCTCCACACCGACACCCCGGAGCGCTTCGACTACGCCCTCCAGGCGGTCGAGGGTTCCTACGACATCGCCGCCCCGGGCACGGCCTTCACGGCGTCGCCGGTGGTGCGGGAACGTATCGCCTGACCTGCGGTTTCCCCTTTCGGGTGAACGGGACCGGTGGACCTGCACCGGTCCCGTTCGGCATGCTGGGATCGGTGCCGCACCGATTGGAGAACCGCCATGAGCGCACTCACCGTCGACCACTCGACGGCCGGCGGCAGCGAGTGGGACGGCCTCGTCCGTATCTGGGAGGAGACGGACGCACCGGAGGGCTGCAAGGTGGAGATCATCGAGGGGATCGTCACCGTGGCACCACCGCCGTCCAACGACCACAACGACATCGCTGATCTCGTTCAGCGCAGCCTGTATGAAGTGATCCCCAAGAGTTGGGGCATCTACCAGACACTGGGCACGGCAGTCCCTTCCCGTGACGGGCTGTACATCCCGGACATCGCCGTCGCGCCGAGGGAAGTGCTGCGCGCGCAGAAGAGCCACTACATCGCGGCAGCTGCGGCCGAGCTCGTTGTGGAGATCACGTCCAAGTCGAACGCGAGCAATGACCGGATCAAGAAGGCTGCGGGTTATGCGCAGGCCGGTGTTCCCCTCTACCTCCTCATCGACCACTGGGCGCCCGGAGGACCCACGATCACGCTGTACGGCGAACCGCATGGTGACGTGTACCGCGTTTTGCGCGCCGGCAAGTTCGGCGTCACGATCTCCCTGCCGAAGCCCTTCGACCTCGACCTCGACACCAGCGAGTTTCCGGTCGACTGACCCTCACCCCAGCACCGCCGCCACCGCCACCAGTACCGGTACCGACGTCACCGTCGACAGCAGGATCGATTCGCGGGCCAGGGATTCCGCGACGCGGTAGCGGCTGGCGTAGGTGAACAGGTTCTGTGCGGCCGGCAGGGCCGACGTCACCACCACGTCCAGCAGGGCCGCGCCGTGCAGGCCGAAGACGGTCCGCGCCAGGCACCAGGCGATCAGCGGCTGGCCCACCGACTTCAGCGCCACCGACAGCAGCACCGGCACCCGGTCCCGCCCCCGGCCCGGCGCCGCGCTGCCGTACAGGGAGATGCCGAAGGCGAGCAGCGACGCCGGGACCGACATGTTGCCGATCAGCTTGATCGGGTCCATGACCGGCCCGGGGACGTGCACACCGGCCGCCGACACCAGGACACCGGCGAGCGAGCCCACCGCGACCGGGTTGCGCAGCGGCGTCAGCAGCCGCTGCCACAGCGGCCCCTTCTCGCCCCGCCCCGAGAGGTCCAGCACCGCCAGGGCGAGCGGGGTGACCAGGATCAGCTGGAAGAGCATCACGGGCGCGACGAGTGAGGCGTCGCCGAGGACGTACACGGCGATCGGGATCCCGAGGTTGCCGGAGTTGACGTAACCGGCGCACAGGGCACCGATCGTGGTGCGGCCCACGCCCCAGCGGCGCAGCACCCCCACCGCCACGAAGATCCCCACGACGGCCGCCGTGCTCAGCGCCGTCACCAGCAGCCGGCTGGAGAAGATCACCGACAGGTCGGCCCGCGCCAGGGTCGTGAACAGCAGCGCGGGCGTCGCCACCTGGAAGGCGAGCGCCGTCAGGACGTCACGGCCCTGCTGCCCGAGCGAGCCGAGCCGCCCCAGCACGTACCCCACACCGATGACGACCGCGATGACCGCGAAGCCGCTCAGCACCCCCTGCACAGGACCTCCCCGGCGAGCGGGTGAACGTCGGGTACCGGGTCCGGAGCTGGTTCACAGGGCATGGCGATCACCCTGGTCGGCGCGGCCGAGCCGGGTCAATGTGATTCTCGTCGGCGGCCCCCGGCGCCCGCCGCGATGAGTTCCGCCCGGCCGCGCGGTCTACCGCACGTGGACGCCATGACACCGCCCGTACTCGCGCTGGCCGGCCCCGTCACCCGGGATGAGGTGACGGGGCTGTGCGACGACGTGCGGGCGCTGCTGGAGGCCGGCGGGACCGGCGTCGTGGTCTGCGACGTCGGCGGGCTGGGACCACCCGGACTCACCGCCGTCGACCTGCTGGCGCGGCTCCAGCTGACCGCACGCCGGGCCGGCGCGCGGATACGCCTGCGCGACCCGGCCCCCGCGCTAACCGCCCTGCTGGACCTCGTCGGCCTCCGCTTCGAGCTGGAGGGGCAGGCCGAACAGCGGGAACCAGCGCTGCACGTCCAGGAAGCAGTGGAACCCGGTGATCCGGCCGTCTGAGATCTCCAGCGCCTGCACCGCCCACGCCGAGAAGCCGCCCGTCTCCTCCGGCTTGTAGTGCGCGAACCCGGGCAGGCCGTTGACCTGCACCGGCACCAGCCGGGAGTGCGCGCAGGACGCGCCCAGCGTGGTCATGAAGCCGGTGATGTCCGCCGGGCCGGTCAGCCACAGGTCGAACGGCGGCATGGTCATGATGGCGTCCTCGTGCAGCAACGCCGTCAGCGCGGCCATGTCGTAGCCCTCGAAGGCCTGCACATAGCGCTCCAGGAGCTTGCGCTGCTCCTCGTCCAGCGGGTCCGACACCGCGGCCTCGGCGCCCGGCTCCGGTTGCTCCGCGAGCGTCGCGCGGGCCCGCTGCAGGGCGCTGTTGACCGACGCCACCGATGTCTCGAGCAGCTCGGCGACCTCGCTCGCCCGCCAGGCCAGCACCTCCCGCAGGATCAGCACCGCGCGCTGCTTGGGCGGCAGCTTCTGCAGGGCCGCCATGAACGCCAGCCGCACCGACTCCTTGGCCACCGCCGCCTCCGCCGGGTCCTCGACCGCCGGCAGCACCCGCGCGTCCGGCATCGGCTCCAGCCAGGTGTTCTCGGGCCGCGGGGACAGCGCCGCCTGCGCCAGCGGCGTCGACTCCGTCAGATCCATCGGCCGCGCCCGCCTGTTGCCCGCGGTCAGCATGTCCAGGCAGACGTTCGTCGCGATCCGGTACAGCCACGAGCGCAGGGAGGAGCGGCCCTCGAACTTGTCGTAGCTGCGCCAGGCGCGGACCATCGTGTCCTGCACCGCGTCCTCGGCCTCGAAGGACGAGCCGAGCATCCGGTAGCAGTACCCCGTCAGCTCGACCCGGTGCTTCTCCAGCCTGACGTCCAGATCGGCCGTCGCCGTGCCGTCACCCATCGTCCACCCACCCCTGTGGCCGTGTCCCTGTCCGCCGCATCGTCGCTACCGGACACTTCGGAAGCTACCGCAGCCCACTGACAATGGCCTCCGGAGTGGACAAAGAGGCAGGTCAGGGGCGGGGAGTGGTCAGTGCGCCGGCACCGGCTCGCGACGGGCCGCCACCCGCGCCGCCCGGGTCCCCAGCAGCGTGATCGACACGACGCCCAGCACCGCCAGCAGGCCCACGCCCACCGTCCCGGCCCAGCCGCCCGAGTGGAACGCCATGGCGCCGACCGTGCTGCCGACGCTGGAGCCGATGTAGTACGCCGACTGGTACAGCGCCGACGCCTGCGCCCGTCCCCGGGTCGCCGTCTTGCTGACCGCCGAGGACGCCACCGCGTGTCCCGCGAAGAAGCCCGCCGTGATCAGCACCAGGCCGAGCAGCACCAGCGGCAGGGAGGCGGCCAGGGACAGCAGCAGACCCGCCGCCGTCGTGCCGCCCGCCAGGTAGAGCGCACCCCGTCGGCCCAGCCGCCCGACCAGCCGGCCCGCCGTCGACGCCGACACCGTGCCGACCAGGTACACCAGGAAGATCGAGCCGACGATGCCCTGCGGCAGCGAGAACGGCGCCCCGGTCAGCCGGTAGCCGATCACCGTGTACACCCCGCCGAAGACGGTCATGAACAGCGCGCCGATGGCGTACAGCCGCCGCAGCAGCGGGTTCGCCAGGTGGTCGCGGACCGTGGCGGCCAGCACCCGGGGCCTGAGCGACCCCGGCGTGAAGTGCCGCGGCGCGGGCAGCAGCAGCCGGAACGCCACCGCGCAGCCCACCGCGATCACCCCGATCACGCCGACCGCGGTCCGCCAGCCCCACTCCTGCGCGACCCAGCCGGTGATCACCCGGCCGCTCATCCCGCCGACGCTGTTGCCCGCCACGAACAGGCCGATCGCGGTCACCAGCGCCCGCGGCGCGACCTCCTCCGCGAGATACGCCTGCGCCGACGCCGGCAGCCCGGCCAGCGCCGCGCCCTGCAGCGCCCGCAGCACCACCAGCGCCCCGATCGACGGCGCGAAGGGCACCAGCAGCCCGAGGGTCACCGCCACCGCCAGCGAGGCCGTCATCACCGTACGGCGGCCGTAGCGCTCCGACAGGGCGCTCATCGGCAGCACGAACAGCGCCAGACCGCCCGTCGCGGCCGCCACCGTCCAGCTCGCCTCGCCCGCCGCGACCCCGAAGTCTCCTGAGATCAGCGGCAGCAGCGCCTGCGTGGAGTACAGCAGGGCGAACGTCGCCACGCCCGCGAGGAAGAGGGCGAGGCTCATCCGGCGGTAGCCGGGGCCGCCCGGCGTCATCCGGGCGTCGCAGGCCAGATCGGAAGCCAGGGAGGGAGCAGGGACACGAGCAGCGGCGCCCACGGTGGTGGACGCCCCGGTACTGGCGGGAGTCATGCCACGACCGTAGGGACGGCCCCACTCATCCGTCCAATGCATGGAAACGTCATAATCGTTCCCATGGTGCATCAGCAGAGGTCACAGGCGCGCCTGTCACCATCCAGTGACACAGAAGACATGGCGCTGTTGCTCGCACCCCGCCTGGCGTACTTCACCGCGGTCGCCCGCACCGAGCACGTCACCCGCGCTGCCCAGGAACTCAACGTCCCCCAGTCGACCCTCTCGCGCGCGATGGCCCGGCTGGAGGCGGACCTCGGCGTCGACCTGTTCGCCCGCCACGGCCGCACCGTCTCCCTCACACCCGCCGGCCGCACCTTCCTCGCATCCGCCGAGCGCGCCCTCGGCGAGATCCGCCGTGCCGCCGACGAGGTCCGCGCCGACGCCGACCCGGCCACCGGCAAGGTTGCCTTCGGCTTTCTGCACACCATGGGCGCCGAGACCGTGCCCGGCCTCATCCACGCCTTCCGCGCCGATCACCCCGGCGTCCGCTTCAGCCTGGTCCAGAACTACGGCGAGGCCATGCTGGAGGGGCTGCGCGCCGGCGACCTCGACCTCTGCCTGACCTCACCGGTCCCGGACGCCCCCGACCTGGTCGCCCGCCGCCTCGACGAACAGAAGCTGCGCCTCGTCGTCCCCCTCGACCACCGCCTGGCCTCGCGCCGCCGCATCCGCCTCGCCGAGGCCGCCGACGAAGCGTTCGTCACGCTGGAACCGGGTTACGGGCTGCGCCGCATCACCGACGACCTGTGCCGCGAGGCCGGCTTCAAGCCGAGGATCGCCTTCGAGGGCGAGGAGGCCGAAACCCTGCGCGGACTGGTGGCGGCGGGCCTCGGAGTGGCCCTGCTGCCCCCACCGGCGTTCCCCCGCCCCGGAGTCGCGGAACTGACGGTCACCGCCCCGAGAGCGGTCCGCGAGATCGGCGTCGCCTGGCTGAACGGCCACCCCGACACCCCACCCGTGGCGGCCTTCAAAAAGTTCCTGCTGTCCAGAAGGGGCAGCCTGCTGCCCTGACGGGCGGCGCTCTAGGGGGTGTCTCGCCGATCACGCCGGGCTCGCGGCGTCTGGCACCGCACCTCGCCGCGTTGTCGTCACTCTCCCCCAAGCTCTACGAGCAGGGGGGACCCCCAATGCTCCGCATCGACTCCCTCCTCCGCCTTGCGATGCACGGCACCAGACGCCGCTCCCTGATCCGGCCTGATCGACAAGACACCCCCTACCGCCGTAACGTCGCCCCGAACCCGGAGGCCAGCGGCATCCGCAGGCCCAGCGGCGGCGGGGCCTCCAGCGCGTCGCGCACCGGGCGCGCGAACGCCCAGCCGAACACGGCCCCCATCACGAAGTCGGCGGCCAGCGCCAGCACCTCGTCCCGGTAGGCGCGCAGCCCGTGCCCGTCCCCGTGCACCTCGAACCGGCACACCTCCCGGTTGGACTTCTTCGCGCGCGCCGCGAGCCGGAACGACAGCTCCGGGTCCGTACGCCGGTCGTTGGTGCCGTGCGCGATCAGCACCCGGCGCCCCGCGAGCTGCTTGACCGGTTCGGCGGGCGCCGCCAGGTCGTCCTCCGGCAGCCAAGGAGCGAGCGCGAGCACGGAGTTGACGGCCTCGTGGCCGCCCGCCCGCAACGCGGCCCGGCCGCCCATCCCGACGCCGGTGAGGCACACGGGGACGTCACCGTAGAGCCGTACCGCCTCGTCGGCGGCCCAGCCGGCGTCGGCCGCGAGACGGGCGTCGCTGCCGTTCCAGCCGCGGCAGCGGTAGTGCACGACGTGCACGGCCAGCCCCTCGGCGTGGCCCGTGCGGGCCAGGGCGCGGCCCAACGCCCGTACGGAGGCCGCCGCCCGCAGCGGTGAGGGTCTGCGGGTGGAGACCTCCTCACCGTCCGGGAGCAGCAGCACCACCCCGCTCACCGCCGTCGGTTGCGGACCGAGCGCCCGCCCCAGCCGGGCCGCAGGAGCCGGCGTCACATCGTGTGCCATGGCAGAACAGTGTCAGAAGCAACGGTGTACGCCACCCTTCCTCGCGGTCACCGTTACATATCGGCGGCGATGTACATCGCGCCCTCTACGCGCGTAGGCGTTACAGTGCGGAAATGACGAGCCAGACCATCCAGAAGGGCAGAATTCCGACGCCGGACCAGATCCGCCGGGCGCCCAAGGTTCTGCTGCACGACCATCTCGACGGCGGTCTGCGCCCCGCCACCGTCGTCGAACTCGCCCGTGAGACGGGCTATTCCGAGCTGCCGGAGACGGACCCGGGCAAGCTCGGCCTGTGGTTCCGGGAGGCCGCCGACTCCGGATCACTGGAGCGGTACCTGGAGACCTTCTCGCACACCGTCGGCGTGATGCAGACCCGCGAGGCCCTGGTACGGGTCGCGCGTGAGTGCGCCGAGGACCTCGCCGAGGACGGCGTCGTCTACGCCGAGGTGCGCTACGCCCCCGAGCAGCACCTGGAGGGCGGGCTGACGCTGGAGGAGGTCGTCGAGGCCGTCAACGAGGGCTTCAGGGAAGGCGAACGGCTCGCCCGGGACAACGGCCGGCGCATCCGCGTCGGCGCCCTGCTCACCGCCATGCGGCACGCCGCCCGCGCCCTGGAGATCGCCGAACTCGCCAACCGCTACCGGGACCTGGGGGTCGTCGGCTTCGACATCGCGGGCGCGGAGGCCGGTTACCCGCCCACCCGGCACCTGGACGCCTTCGAGTATCTGAAGCGGGAGAACAACCACTTCACGATCCATGCCGGTGAGGCGTTCGGACTGCCGTCCATCTGGCAGGCGTTGCAGTGGTGCGGCGCCGACCGGCTCGGGCACGGGGTGCGGATCATCGACGACATCGAGGTCGGGGACGACGGCACGGTCACCCTCGGACGGCTCGCCTCCTACGTCCGCGACAAGCGCATCCCGCTGGAGCTGTGCCCCAGCTCCAACCTGCAGACCGGCGCGGCGACGTCGTACGCCGAGCACCCCATCGGGCTGCTGCGGCGGCTGCACTTCCGGGCGACCGTCAACACGGACAACCGGCTGATGTCGCACACCAGCATGAGCCGGGAGTTCGAGCACCTGGTCGAGGCGTTCGGTTACACGCTCGACGACCTGCAGTGGTTCTCCGTCAATGCGATGAAATCAGCGTTCATTCCTTTCGATGAACGACTCGCGATGATCAATGACGTCATCAAGCCCGGATATGCAGAGCTGAAATCCGAATGGCTGTTTCAGTAGACCGCTTCCACCAGCGGTTCTGTGGACCCGGAGGGCTGAGCCATGGCATGACCGGCAGTGAAATGCGGACGGGCGTTCACCATCCGTCCGCATTTCGATGTTTGCGGCCGGAGGCGTCGCGTGTTTACGGTCGTGGACCGCTCAATCCCCGTCTCCATTCGAGGACGCATTTTCATGAAGCAGTCTGCTGCCAAGACCCTCGGTGTCGCCGCCCTCGGTGCCGCCTTCGCCGCTGCGGGCGCCGGCGCCGCGAACGCCGCCCCCGCCCTCCCCGACGCCTCCTCGGCGCTGGGCGGTCTGACCCAGACGCTGCCGGCGGAGAACGTCGCCCAGGCGGTGCCGGGCGCCGGTGCGGCGCTGTCCCACGGCCCGACCGCCCTCAACTCGGGCCTCGCGGCCGCCCAGCCGGCCGTCGGCAAGGTGCTCGCCGACGGGCCCGCGAAGCCCCTCACCGGGCTGCTCGGCGGCCTGCCGGTGCAGGGCCTGGGCTCGAGCGGCCTGAACGGCATCCCGCTGGGCTGACCCCCGCGAACGCCGACGGGGCGCACCCCTGCTTCCAGGAGTGCGCCCCGTCGGCGTGCGGTCACCAGGCCGTGCGGGCCCTGTCCTCGGACGGCAGCAGGATCCACAGCGCGATGTAGAGCAGGAACTGCGGGCCCGGCAGCAGACACGACAGCAGGAAGATCACCCGCATCGTGGTCGCCGAGGTGCCGAAGCGCCGCGCCAGGCCGGCGCACACGCCGGCGATCACACGGCCGTGGGTGGGGCGGGTCAGGGCGGTCATGTCGGCTCCTTCGCGAGCTGTCGGCGCTGAGGCCGCCGGGCCGGCTGCCTCCAACGACTTCAACGCTACGGCGACGACGGCGGCGCGACGTCGCTCCACGGGGCGATCCCGACCCTGGGAATCGTCGGGGTACGACCCTGAGCCGGCTCCTCCAGGGGCAGCGGCGAGCGCCGGGCGCCGCGGCGCAGGAAGGCCCGGCCGACGGGCACGACGAGCAGATGCGCGACGGCCACGCCCGCCGTGTTCAGCAGCAGCGCGTCCACGTCCGCCACCTGCCCGGGAACCCCGGTCTGCAGCAGTTCGATGCCCAGCGACAGCAGGGCCCCCGCGACGGTCGTGCGCAGCAGGGAACCGAACGGGGAGGCGTCCAGCCGGCCGTGCACCAGCGGCAGCAGCACGCCGAGCGGCGCCAGCAGCGCCAGTCCCGTGCCGAGCCGGCGCACCGCGAACGCCCCGCCCTGGGCGAGGTCGTAGCGGATCCCGGCGAAGGGATGCAGATTGGCCGGCATCACCCAGGGAACGTCCAGCGGCCGCAGCGTGAACCAGGCGACGAACGCGAGGTGGGCGACGAGGAGGACACCTCCTGCCACACGGACGCGAGACGCGGCGCTGCCGCCGATGGAGCCATGACGCTGCACGCCCCCCTAGACGCACCCCCCGGCAGGATCGGTTCCGCACCCCGCGCACCCACGGCCATGAGGCGTCGGCCACACCCGGCCGGCGTCTCCCGCGCCCCGGGGCCGTCAGGTCTCCGTGACCTCCGTCGACGGTGGCTCCTTGGTGCCCGGGCGGGAGCGGACCGCGCCGGTGCAGGCGTAGCGGCGCAGCGGCTCGCCCCGGGGGCCGCCGAGGATGACCGAACCGTCGCCCTCGGCCGCAGCGGAGTCCGAGAAGGTGCACACGATCTGCGCCAGCGCGTACGACGTGAGCGCGGCCGGGGACGTGCTCAGCCGCAGCGCGTCCTCGGGGTCGTGCGGGCCGGGCCCGGAGACGGTCATGCCGCCGCGCACGTCCGTGGAGTACCCGGCCTCCCGCTCCGCCGCCGACGGCGTCTGCGCCAGCTGGTCCAGCAGCCCCTGCGCCACCAGCACCCGCCGCCTGGAGTCCGCCGCGCCGTCCGGCACGCGCACCACCCGGTCCACGGCCACCAGCGACGCACCGCACAGCAGGAACACCTGCACCGGCAGCCCGCGCGAGGTCTGCGTGGACAGCTCCGGCTCGGACAGCGAGCAGCGCACCCGGGACGGCGCCGCCCCGAAGTCCGTCGGCACCTGGGTCGCCCGGATGCCGCACCCGGCCGCCAGCACGGCGAGCAGCGGCACGGCCAGCAGACGTCGAGCCCTCCTCATCAGACGTCCCCCTCCTGCTCGCGGCCCTTCTTCTCCCGGCCGGCCTGCTCCCGGCTCTGCTCCTCCTGGCGGGCCAGCTCCGACGCGTCCCGCGGCAGCCGCAGCGTGAACACCGCGCCGCCCTCCGGCGAGTTGGCCGCGGTGATCTCGCCGCCGTGGATGTGGGCGTTCTCCTGAGCGATGGACAGACCGAGCCCGCTGCCCTCCGACCGCGGCCGCGAGGCGCTCGCCTTGTAGAAGCGGTCGAAGACGTGCGGCAGGACCTCCTCGGGGATACCGGGCCCGTGGTCGCGCACCTGGATGACGACCTCGCTGTCCGTCTCCCGCACCGACACCCTCACCGGCGACCCGCCGTGCTTGAGCGCGTTGCCGATCAGGTTCGCCAGGATCACGTCGAGGCGGCGCGGATCGAGGCGGGCGTGGATGCCGCGCTCGGCGTCCAGGTCGACGGCGTCCAGCCAGGCCCGCGCGTCGATGCACGCGGTGATCTGGTCGGCGACGTCGACGTCGTCCAGCACCAGCCGGGCCGTACCGGCGTCGAAGCGGGTGACCTCCATGAGGTTCTCCACCAGGTTGTTCAGCCGGCGCGTCTCGCTGACCACCAGCCGCACCGCCGGCTCGACCATCGGGTCGATACCGCCGGTCTCGGCCTCCAGCTCCTCCTCCAGCACCTCGGTGACGGCGGTGATCGCGGTCAGCGGTGTACGCAGCTCATGACTCATGTCCGCGACGAACCGCCGCGACGCCTCGTCCCGCGCCGCCATGTCCGCGACCCGCTTCTCCAACGCCTCGGCCGCCTTGTTGAACGTCCGTGACAGATCGGCGAGTTCGTCCGTGCCGGAGACCCGCAGCCGGGTGTCCAGCTTGCCCTCGCCCAGCCGCCGCGCGGCCACCCCGAGCCGCTGCACCGGCTTCAGCACGGTCGTCGCGGCGGCCTGCGCGAGCAGGGCCGCGCCGATCAGCGCTAGGCCGGTGGCGATCCCCAGCGACCAGGCCAGCGAGTTGAGGTCCTTCGCCTCCGGCTCCAGCGACTTCAGCATGAACCCGGTCGGGCCGCCGCCGATGACCCGCGTCCCGGCGACGAGATACGGCGTGCCGTTCTCGACGATCCGCTGCCAGTACAGGTGGTACGGGGACTTGTTGGCGCCCGTGAGCTTCTGCTGCCGGTCCACGGCCGTCCGCAGCGACGTCGGCACCTCCTCCAGGGAGAAGCCGTTCAGGCCGCCGGAGTTGCCGTACACCGTCTTGCCGCTCGCGTCCGTGGCCACCAGCAGCACGCTGAAGCGCTGGCTGCTGTTCGCCATCTGCCCGGCGGTGTGCTGCAACTCGTCCTGGCTGGGGTGCTCCGGCAGCGCCCCCGCCCGGTTCTGCATCTCCTGCTGGAAATCGCGCAGCACCGCGTCCTGGGCGCGGGTGAGCACCGCTTCCCGGTTCAGCCAGTACGCGATGCCCGACGCCGACACGGCAGCGGTCAGCGCGACCAGCGCGAACACCACGACCAGCCGCAGCCGCAGGCTGGTGAAGCGCAGCCGCGAGAAGACTCCCTTGCGATCCGCGGCCCCGCCGCGGTCCCCCTCGTGCTCGTTCGTCACTGAGGCGGATCCAGGCGGTAGCCGACACCACGTACGGTACGGATCAGCGTCGGGGACGAGGGCACGTCCTCCACCTTGGCGCGCAGCCGCTGGACGCACGCGTCCACCAGCCGGGAGTCACCCAGGTAGTCGTGCTCCCACACCAGCCGCAGCAACTGCTGCCGCGACAGCGCCTGACCGGGCCGCCGGCTCAGCTCCAGCAGCAGCCGCAGCTCGGTCGGCGTCAGCTGCAGATCCTCGCCGTTCTTCGTCACCGTCATCGCCGAGCGGTCGATGACGAGGCTGCCGAAGGTCGCCGAGTCCGTCGACTCCCGCTCGCCGCGGCGCAGCACGGCCCGGATCCGCGCGTCGAGGACACGCCCCTGCACCGGCTTGACGACATAGTCGTCCGCGCCGGACTCCAGGCCGACGACGACGTCGATGTCGTCGCTGCGCGCGGTCAGCAGGATGATCGGCAGCTGGTCGGTGCGCCGGATGCGCCGGCACACCTCGAAACCGTCGATGCCGGGCAGCATCACATCCAGCACGATCAGATCCGGCCGCTGCTCGCGCAGCAGCTTCAGACCGTCCTCACCGCTGGCAGCGGTCGCCACCCGGTGTCCCTGGCGCGTCAGTGAGAGCTCCAGGGCCGTGCGGATGGCGTCGTCGTCCTCGATCAGCAACAGGGAAGGCACGGGCTCATTCTGGCCCATGGAGGCGGCGTTGTTCACCTGTGGGTTGTGCAGAAGCGGCGGGGGCGGCACCGGGAGCTGTGCACGATCTTCGCCGGGAGGGGCCCGTGGCCCTGTGACACGTCTGTGACAGTCGGCGGACACGGCCATGAAAGTGCCGCGGCAAGCTTTTCGGCATCGGGCAGGCCACCACCGCCCGCACCAGGAACGAACACCGGAAAGTCCACGACGGGGGGCGCGAGATGAACACGCTGCACAGCACCAGCACCAGCGCAGTGGTCACGCGTCTGCACGACGTGCACCGGAGTCACGAGAAGTCCGGTGCCGTGAGCGGGCGGGGGTGCGCTCGCGGCACCGGGCGTCAGCACACCGCGATCATGACGGTGGTTGACGGTTTCACGGGGGAAACACACGGGGGAAGCGCGTACGGGGAGGACCCGGGGGAGCGGACGTCCCTGACCGAGGCGGAGTTCACCGCCTACGTCCAGGAGCGCCGCGCCTCCCTGTACGCCACCGCCTACCACCTCACCGGCGACCGATTCGAGGCCGAGGACCTGCTGCAGAGCGCGCTGTTCTCGACGTACCGGGCGTGGGACCGGATCAGTGACAAGGCCGCGGTCGGGGGCTACCTGCGCCGCACCATGACGAACCTGCACATCAGCGCGTGGCGCCGCCGCAAGCTGAACGAGTACCCGACCGAGGAGCTGCCGGAGACGCCCGGCGACACGGACGCGATGCGCGGCACCGAGCTGCGCGCCGTCCTGTGGCAGGCGCTCGCCCGGCTGCCGGAACTCCAGCGCACCATGCTGGTCCTGCGCTACTACGAGGGCCGCACGGACCCGGAGATCGCGGAGATCCTCGACATCAGTGTCGGCACGGTGAAGTCCAGCATCTGGCGCTCGCTGCGCCGGCTGCGCGAGGACGAGGTCCTCAGCTTCGGCCGTGACCAGGAGGACGCCTTCGGGGAGCTTGTCGCCTGAAGGACCACGGGGGAACCCACGGAGCAGCCACGGGGGTGGCACGGTCCGGGGGAACCGAGGGGGAACTCCACGGGGGACGTGGAGACACGGGAAACTCCACGGGGGACGTGGAGACACGGGGGAAACAGGGGATCACGGGGGATCCACGGGGAAACAGGAGCGGGACTGGGGGGCCGGGGGGTCCATCCAGTCCCGCTTCTTCCTGTGCCCCGGCCGCTACGGCGGCTTCCTTCCGTTTCCGCGCCGCTACGGCGACGACGGCTGGGCCGCCGCCGACCGCGCCCGTACCTGACGGCCCGCCGCGGCCGCCGCGAGCCGGCCGAGGGCCTCGTCCAGGTCGCAGCGGTGGGCGCCCAGCGCCGTCTGCCGGGCGATGATCGAGCGTTCGGCGCGCATCAGCCGCCAGCCGCGCCGCAGCAGGAACGGCACCGACTTGCGGCCCTCCTTCAGATCCCGCACGAACCGCCGCCGGAACGTGGTGACCGCGCCCCGGCTCAGGCACAGCGCGTCCGCCAGCAGGCCCAACTCCCGGCAGCGCTCCACGATCTCGGCGGCGAAGATGCCCTCCGCGATGAACAGCGGGGTACGGCCGATGCTCAGCGTCTCCGCGCCCGTGCGCGCGCTCAGCGCGATGTCGTACACCGGCACCCGGGTCGAACCGGTGGCGCACAGCTCGGCGATCGCGGCGACCGCGACCTCGGCGTCCCACGACCGCGGATGGTCCCAGTCGATGTCGGAGCTCCCCTCCACCAGCGGCAGCGTCGGGTCGTCGGCCTCCTTGTAGAAGTCGTCCAGGCGCAGGACCGGCAGCCCGGAACGGGCGGCGACGAGGGACTTGCCCGAGCCCGAGGGGCCGCACAGCAGCACGACACGGGCGGGGGAGGAGGGATGAAGGCTCACGGAACACCAGTTTGACGCATGGTGGCCGCGCTGCCGACCCCGCGGGTCGGCTTTGGAGTGCGCATCACACCTCAACTACGCTTCGCGTCGACGTGATTACGTCTTGTAGGCGTCCCGTGGCAGGCACGGGCGGCAACTCGCAGCAGTACGCAGCTTCGACGCAGCAGAAGGTGGCACCGGCGATGGCGCGACACGACTCCCCTCAGACCTCGACCGGCCGTCGTGCCCTGGTCGCCCTGGCGACCGTGGGTGCGGCGATGGCCGCCGGGACGGCGACCGCCTCCGCGGACGTCCTCACCCCGGCGACCGACCCGGGCGCCCCCCTCCTGGAGGTGCCGCACCGGGCCTCCTCCCTCGGCAACGTCGACCCGCGGGCCGGCCTGACGGCGCTGACCGGCTCGGTCGGCTACGTCACCGGTCCGGTCGCCGGCCTCAAGCCCAACCCGCTCGCCGGGACGGGCGTCGACCCGCTCGACAACGGCGCCGGCACCCAGGTCGCCGACTTCAAGCCGGTGGCCACGCAGGCGCTCACCGCTCCCGTCGCGCAGGCGCAGTCCATCGGCGCCCTGCCGGTCGTGGGCCAGGTGACGGGCCTGCTCGGCGGGGTGCAGGGCGGCCCGCTGGGCTGACCGCACCCCTGTCGACGTGCGAGAGCCGCGCCGCCCCCGGACGGAGGGGCGGCGCGGCTCTCGCGTGGGGGGTGGCGGTCAGTAGGACGAGCCGGAGGCGCCCAGCGAGCCCGTGGGGTGCCAGACGGTCTTCGTCTCCAGGAACGCCGTCATACGGTCGATGCCCGGCGCCGCGAAGTAATCCACAGGCTGTGGACGCAGCACGCGCTTGAGGTTGTCCGCCGCGGCGATCTCCAGCTCCTTGGCCAGCTCCTCGTCGGCGCCCGCGAGGTCGATCGCGTTGACGTCCTGGTGCGCGGCCAGCGGCTTCGCGATCTCTGCCGTACGGCCGGACAGGACGTTGACGACACCGCCGGGCACGTCGGAGGTCGCCAGCACCTCGGCGAGGGACAGGGCGGGCAGCGGGGCCTTCTCGGAGGCGATCACGACCGCGGTGTTGCCGGTCGCGATCACGGGCGCGAGCACCGAGACCAGGCCAAGGAACGACGACTCCTGCGGGGCCACCACGGCCACCACACCGGTCGGCTCCGGCGAGGACAGGTTGAAGAAGGGGCCCGCGACCGGGTTGCCGCCGCCGATCACCTGGGCGATCTTGTCGGTCCAGCCCGCGTACCAGACCCAGCGGTCGATCGTGGCGTCCACGACCGCGGCCGCCTTCGACTTCGACAGGCCCTCCGCGTCCGCGACCTCGCGCACGAACTGGTCCCGGCGGCCCTCCAGCATCTCCGCGACCCGGTACAGCACCTGGCCGCGGTTGTAGGCGGTCGCGCCGGACCAGCCGCCGAACGCCTTGCGCGCGGCCACGACCGCGTCCCGGGCGTCCTTGCGGGAGGACTGGGGAGCGTTGGCCAGCCACTTGCCCTTCGAGTCGGTCACCTCGTACACCCGGCCGCTCTCGGAACGCGGGAACTTCCCGCCCACGTACAGCTTGTAGGTCTTGAAGACGGACAGCCGCTGCTCATCAGACATCGAGGTAAGCCTCCAGGCCGTGGCGACCGCCCTCGCGGCCGAAGCCCGACTCCTTGTAGCCGCCGAAGGGCGAGGTCGGGTCGAACTTGTTGAACGTGTTGGACCAGACGACACCGGCGCGCAGCTTGTTCGCGACGGCGAGGATCCGCGACCCCTTCTCCGTCCAGATGCCCGCGGACAGGCCGTACGGCGTGTTGTTCGCCTTGGCGACCGCCTCGTCCGGGGTGCGGAAGGTGAGGACCGACAGCACCGGGCCGAAGATCTCGTCCCGGGCGACGGTGTGCGCCTGGGTGACGTTCGTGAAGAGCGTCGGGGCGAACCAGTAGCCGTTCTCGGGCAGTTCGCAGGCCGGGGACCAGCGCTCGGCGCCCTCGGCCTCGCCCCGCTCGACGAGCGTGGTGATCCGGGCGAGCTGCTCCTCGGAGTTGATCGCGCCGATGTCGGTGTTCTTGTCCAGCGGGTCGCCGAGGCGCAGCGTGGACAGCCGGCGCTTGAGGGAGTCCAGCAGCTCGTCCTGGATGGACTCCTGTACCAGCAGCCGGGAGCCCGCGCAGCAGACCTGGCCCTGGTTGAAGAAGATGCCGTTGACGATGCCCTCGACGGCTTGGTCGATGGGGGCGTCGTCGAAGACGATGTTGGCGCCCTTGCCGCCCAGTTCGAGCGTGAGCTTCTTGCGCGTGCCCGCGACGGACCGGGCGATCTCCTTGCCGACGGCCGTGGAGCCGGTGAAGGCGACCTTGTTCACGTCGGGGTGCGCGACGAGCGCGGCGCCCGCGTCGCCGTACCCGGGAAGGATGTTCACGACACCCTTGGGCAGGCCCGCCTGGCGGCAGATGTCCGCGAAGAACAGGGCGGACAGCGGGGTGGTCTCGGCCGGCTTCAGCACGACCGTGTTGCCGGTGGCGAGCGCCGGGGCGATCTTCCACGCCAGCATCAGCAGGGGGAAGTTCCACGGGATGACCTGGCCGGCGACACCCAGCGGACGCGGGTTCGCACGGAACCCGGCGTGCTCCAGCTTGTCGGCCCAGCCGGCGTAGTAGAAGAAGTGCGCGGCGACCAGGGGGAGGTCGGCGTCGCGGGTCTCCTTGATCGGCTTGCCGTTGTCCAGGGTCTCCAGGACGGCCAGCTCGCGGCTGCGCTCCTGGATGATCCGGGCGATGCGGAAGAGGTACTTGGCGCGCTCGGAGCCGGGCAGCGCCGACCACTTCTCGAACGCCTTGCGGGCGGCCTTCACCGCGCGGTCGACGTCCGCCTCGCCGGCCTGGGCGACCTCGGAGAGGACCTCCTCCGTCGACGGGCTGACCGTCTTGAAGACCTTGCCGTCGGCCGCGTCGGCGAACTCGCCGTCGATGAACAGGCCGTAGGAGGGGGCGATGTCGACGACCGAGCGGGACTCGGGCGCGGGAGCGTACTCGAACACGGATGCCATGGGGATCAGTCCACCGTCACGTAGTCGGGGCCGGAGTAGCGGCCGGTGGCCAGCTTCTGGCGCTGCATCAGCAGGTCGTTGAGCAGCGAGGAGGCGCCGAAGCGGAACCAGTGGTTGTCCAGCCAGTCCTCGCCCGCGGTCTCGTTGACCAGGACGAGGAACTTGATCGCGTCCTTGGACGTCCGGATACCGCCGGCCGGCTTCACGCCGACCTGGACGCCGGTCTGCGCCCGGAAGTCGCGCACGGCCTCCAGCATCAGGAGCGTGTTGGCGGGGGTGGCGTTGACGGCGACCTTGCCGGTGGAGGTCTTGATGAAGTCGGCGCCGGCGAGCATGCCCAGCCAGCTGGCGCGGCGGATGTTGTCGTACGTCGACAGCTCGCCGGTCTCGAAGATGACCTTCAGCCGGGCGCTCGTCCCGCAGGCCTCCTTCACGGCGACGATCTCGTCGTACACCTTGAGGTACTTGCCCGCGAGGAACGCGCCACGGTCGATGACCATGTCGATCTCGTCGGCGCCCGCGGCGACGGCGTCCTTCACGTCGGCGAGCTTCACCTCCAGGGCGGCGCGGCCGGCCGGGAAGGCGGTGGCGACGGAGGCGACCTTCACGCCGGAACCGGCGACGGCCTCCTTGGCGACGGCCACCATGTCGGGGTAGACGCAGACCGCGGCCGTGGTGGGGGCCGTGCGGTCGGTCGGGTCGGGCAGGACCGCCTTGGCGCCGAGCGCCCGGACCTTGCCCGGGGTGTCCGCGCCTTCCAGCGTCGTCAGGTCGACCATCGAGATGGCGAGGTCGATGGCGTATGCCTTCGCGGTGGTCTTGATGGAACGGGTGCCGAGAGACGCGGCGCGCGCCTCCAGGCCGACCGCGTCGACGCCGGGCAGCCCGTGGAGGAAGCGGCGCAGCGTGCTGTCGGACGCGGTGACGTCCGAGAGAGCGTGAGCTGTGGGTGCGGTAGTGGGCATGGTCACCAGACGAGCATATCTACGCGCGTAGCGGATGTATAGCCCCCGAGGTCGCAGGGGTGGATCGGGAGGGCCGGCGCACGGTGGACCGGGGCCCGCGGCGTACCGCCGGCGGGGTCCGGCCGGGGCGTCGGGCACAATCGGGGCCATGACCACCCCGGAGCACCCGTCACCAGCGCCGCAGGCACCCGAGGCCAAGGACCGCGTCCACCGGTCGTCCGCCGGCATCGCCTCCGGCGTGATGCTGCTGGCCCTCGCCGGCTGGCTCGGCATCGACGCGATCGTCGTCGGACACGGCCGCACGCCGTGGCTGGCGCTGGCCGGACTGCTGCTGGTGGTGCCGCTGGTGGTGGCGTTCACCATCCGCCCGGCGATCTTCGTGAACGACGACCGGCTGCGCGTGCGCAACCCGCTGCGGGTGATCGCCCTGCCGTGGGGCACGGTGGCGGCGCTGCGCTCCGGCTACTCCAACGAGGTCGTCACGGTCTCCGGCGCCAAGTACCAGCTGTGGGCCCTGCCGGTCTCGCTGCGGGCCCGCAAGCGCGCGGCACGGCAGCAGGCACGGGCGGCGGCCGCCGGCGGCCAGGAGGGCGGCCTCCTCGGTACGCCGGGCACGGGCGCCGGCCGCACGGAGCCGCCGCGCGCGCAGACCGACAAGGCGATGGACGACCTGAAGCAACTCCGCGACGACCGCTGCACCGCCGAGTCCGCCCAGGGCGACGTCGCGGTCCGCTGGGCGTACGAGGTGATCGCCCCGGCGGCCGCGGGGGCGGTACTGCTGGCGATCCTGGCGGCACTGGGCTGACGCCCTTCTCGGGCCCCCGAAACCGGCGTCTGGTCCGTTCCGGGCGGTTGCAGGGCGTGGGGTGCACGCCGGAGCCGTGAGCGCTGCAACGCTCGCCGTCATGAACATCGCCACCTTCTACGCCCTCTTCTCCACGACCTGCTTCACGCTGGTCGGCCTGTGGTGGAACGTCGTACAGAAGCACGACGACTGGATGTGCGATCCCGCCCAGCGCCGCGTCGTCGGCGGGGTCTACCTGTCCTTCCTGCTGCCGGCGGTGATGGGCCTGTTCGCCCAGGTCGGCGGGGACGCACAGCCGCAGATCTGGCGGGCGGCCTTCATCGTCCTGGCCGTGGTCGGCTGCGCCTGCACCCTGCGGCTGCTCTCCCGTACCCGCGGCGACGGCTTCGTCGCCCGGCACCAGGCCGGTGCCGGCCTGCTCTACGCCCTGATCGCGGTCGTCGGCGCGTTCCCCGGACTCGCCGGCCACGTCGGGCTGCGTCCCATCCAGGCCGAGGCCCTGATGCTGATCGCCCTGGTCGTCCTGGGCCACGCCCTCGTGTGGCGGTTCATGGTGGGCGAGGGCCGTTTCGTCGAGGAGGAACACGCCGCCTCGACCCGATGACCGGACCGCCGGCCGGGTGACCGAGCCGGCATCCGCCCATGTGCCCGGAACGCGCGACCGGGGCACCCGGACGAGGGTGCCCCGGCATCACGTCTCCCGGCTCGGCGCCGGACGTGGCGGCTCAGATGCCAGCGGCCTGCGAGAGGTCCCGCTTGATGGCGCTCAGCTGCTGCTCCGCCGTCGCCCGCGCCGCCGGGAGGTCGTCGTGCGCCGACACCGGCACGACCACCTCGAGGTAGCACTTCAGCTTGGGTTCGGTGCCGCTCGGGCGAACGATCACGCGGGCGCCCCGCAGGGTGTAGCGCAGGCCGTCCGTCGGCGGCAGCTTCTGAGTGCCCTGGGTGAGGTCCTCCGCGTTCACCACCGGCAGGCCCGCCAGCTCCGTCGGCGGCTGCTCGCGCAGCCGGCGCATGGCCTCGGCGATCAGCGACAGGTCCTCGACCCGGACCGACAGCTGGTCCGTGGCGTGCAGGCCGTGCTCCACCGCGAGGTCGTCCAGCAGGTCGAGCAGGGTGCGGCCCTGCTCCTTCAGCTCCGACGCCAGCTCGGTGATCAGCAGCGCGGCCGTGATGCCGTCCTTGTCGCGCACGCCGTCGGGGTCGACGCAGTAGCCGAGGGCCTCCTCGTAGCCGTACCGCAGGCCCTCCACGCGGGCGATCCACTTGAAGCCGGTCAGGGTCTCCTCGTACGGCAGGCCCGCCTTCTCGGCGATCCGGCCGAGCAGGGAGGAGGAGACGATCGACTCCGCGAACGTGCCGCGCGCGCCGCGCCGGACGAGGTGCGCGGCGAGCAGCGCGCCGACCTCGTCGCCGCGCAGCATCCGCCAGTCCTCACCGTCCCGCACGGCCACCGCGCAGCGGTCGGCGTCCGGGTCGTTGGCGATGACCAGGTCCGGTTCCACCTCGCGGGCCTTGGCGAACGCCAGGTCCATCGCGCCGGGCTCCTCCGGGTTGGGGAAGGCCACGGTCGGGAACTCCGGATCCGGGTCCGCCTGCTCGGCGACCAGCACCGGCTCAGGGAAGCCGGCGCGGGCGAACGCGGCCAGCAGGACGTCACGGCCGACGCCGTGCATCGCCGTGTAGACCGAGCGCGCGGTGCGTGCCGAGCCCGGGGCCAGGACCGCGTCCGTACGGGCCAGGTAGGCATCGAGGACCGCGTCGTCGAGGATCTCCCAGCCCTCCGTCGGGCGGTCGACCGTCGTCAGGCTGCCGATCGCGGCGATCTCCGCGGCGATCTCCGCGTCCGCGGGCGGCACGATCTGCGAGCCGTCGCCGAGGTAGACCTTGTAGCCGTTGTCCCGGGGCGGGTTGTGGCTGGCCGTGACCTCCACACCCGCGACCGCGCCGAGGTGCCGTATGGCGAAGGCGAGGACGGGGGTGGGCAGCGGCCGCGGGAGCACCGCCGCGCGCAGACCGGCGCCCACCATCACGGCGGCCGTGTCGTAGGCGAAGTCGGCGGACTTGTGACGGGCGTCGTAGCCGATGACCACCAGGCCACCCGCCTCGCCGTTCTTCTTCAGGTACGACGCGAGGCCCGCCGCCGCCCGGATGACGACCGTGCGGTTCATGCGCATCGGCCCCGCGCCCAGCTCCCCGCGCAGGCCGGCGGTGCCGAACTGCAGGGTGCCGGAGAAGCGGGCGATCAGCTCCTCGACGTCGCCGGTGTCGATCAGCCGGGCGAGTTCCTCACGGGTGTCCGCGTCGGGGTCCTCGGCCAGCCACGCCTTGGCCCGGGCGATGACTTCGTCGTGCACGTGGGGTCAGCCTCTCCTCGTCGGTGGTGCGTGCTTACAGGCGGTCCAGCACCTGCGCCAGCAGGGAGCCCATGCGGGTGGCGCTGTCGCGGCCGGCCTGCAGGACCTCCTCGTGGTTCAGCGGCTCGCCCGTCATGCCGGCGGCGAGGTTGGTGACCAGGGAGATGCCGAGCACCTCGGCGCCCGCCTCACGCGCGGCGATGGCCTCGAGCACGGTGGACATGCCGACCAAGTCCGCGCCGATGACACGGGCCATGCGGATCTCGGCCGGGGTCTCGTAGTGCGGGCCGGGGAACTGGGCGTAGACGCCCTCCTCCAGCGTGGGGTCGACCTCCTTGCACAGCGCGCGCAGCCGCGGCGAGTACAGGTCGGTCAGGTCGACGAAGTTGGCGCCGACGATGGGGGAGGTGGCGGTGAGGTTGATGTGGTCGCTGATCAGCACGGGCTGACCCGGACGCATGCCCTCGCGCAGACCACCGCAGCCGTTGGTCAGCACGATGGTCTTCGCACCGGCGGCGACGGCGGTGCGCACCCCGTGGGAGACGGCGGCGACGCCACGGCCCTCGTAGTAGTGCGTACGGCCCAGGAAGACCAGGGCGCGCTTGGTGCCGATGCGGTACGAGCGGATCTTGCCGCCGTGACCCTCGACCGCCGGGGGCGGGAAGCCGGGGAGCTCGGTGACCTGGAACTCGGCCTCGGGGGCGCCCAGGGCGTCGACGGCCGGAGCCCAGCCGGAGCCCATCACGAGGGCGACGTCGTGGGTCTCGGCACCGGTCAGTTCGCGCAGGCGCGCGGCGGCGGCGTCGGCGGCGGCGTACGGGTCGCCCTGGATGTCGTCCGGAAGAAGAGATGCGTTCACGAGGTCGAGGGTAGCCGAGCTTCGCCTACGCGCGTAGATGTCAGAGCCGACGGCATGGGGATCGTTGTCTTGTCGTTTCCGACGAGGCCCTGTGACGGCGCCCTCCCGAGCGATCCGCCACAGCCCGCACCCGCGCACGGCGGGAAGGGGACGGGGCGGGGGGTGTCCGCCCGCAGCGTCCGGCACCTTGACACTGAGCGCTCGTCGGAAACGGCCGGCCGGACCGAGGACGGACACCCCCCGCCCCGGCCCCGACGTGAAACCGGCCGCAGGCGAGGACCGCAACCGACCACACACCCGCACGGGCCGCCGCAGGCAAAAAAGGGGCGCGGGGAACGGCGCGACCAGCCACGACGAACCTGCAGCAGATAACGCACCCGCCGCAGGCAAACGCACCCGGCGCCGCAGGCAAACGCACCCGCAGCAGACAACGCACCCGCCGCAGGCACAACGCACCCGGCGCCGCAGGCACCCGCACCCGGCGCCGCAGGCACCCGCACGCGGCGCCGCAGGCACCCCCACCCGGCCCCCGGGGTCAGCAGGGCCGTTTCCGCAGCTCCATCACATAGTCGTGCGGCGCCCCCGCCGACTCCGCCGCATCCGCGATGTCCCCCAGATAGCGGGCCGACGGCAGCCCGCCCTCGTAGGCGTTCAGTACGTACGTCCAAGCGCGCGACTCGCCGTCCAGCGTGTGCACACGCACCCGCATGCGACGGTAGATGTCCAGGCCGACGCCCTCCCAGCGGTCCAGCGCGGCCTCGTCCATCTCGGCGATGTCGTACAGCGCGACGAAGACCTGCGACAGCGGGTCCTCCACGATCGTCGCGAGCGCGCCCTCCCAGCCCAGCTGCTCCCCGCCGAACGTCAGCCGCCAGCCGTTCAGCCAGCCCGTGGCGCGCAACGGCGAGTGCGGGGCGCGGCGCGACATCAGCCGCGCGTCGAGATGGCCGGCGTACGCGGCGTAGAGCGACATGCACGAAGGGTACGGCAGTGGCGGGTTGCGTCACTGCGGTAACGGACGGCTCACAGACCGCCCCCGAGGCGGTAGCAGGTTGAAGCGTGCGGGACAATGGAATACGTGACTCGGATCGTGATCATCGGTGGCGGACCCGGCGGATACGAAGCGGCCCTGGTGGCCGCGCAACTCGGTGCGGAGGTGACCGTCGTCGACAGCGACGGTCTGGGCGGGGCGTCGGTGCTGACCGACTGCGTACCGTCCAAGACCCTCATCGCCACGGCCGAGGTGATGACGACCTTCGACTCCTCCTACGAGGAGCTCGGCATCATCGTCGCCGACGACACCCCGCCGCTGGAGCAGGCGGCCCGGGTGGTCGGCGTGGACCTCGGCAAGGTCAACCGGCGTGTGAAGCGCCTCGCGCTCGCCCAGTCGCACGACATCACCGCCTCCGTCACGCGGGCCGGCGCCCGGGTCATGCGCGGCCGTGGCCGTCTGGAGGGCATGCAGGCCCTCGACGGCTCCCGCAAGGTCGTCGTCACCGCCGCCGACGGCACCGAGGAGACGCTCACCGCCGACGCCGTACTGATCGCCACCGGTGGTCACCCGCGTGAGCTGCCCGACGCCCAGCCGGACGGCGAGCGCATCCTGAACTGGACGCAGGTCTACGACCTCACCGAGCTGCCCGAGGAGCTCATCGTGGTCGGCTCCGGCGTCACCGGCGCCGAGTTCGCCGGCGCCTACCAGGCCCTCGGCTCCCGGGTCACCCTCGTCTCCTCCCGCGACCGCGTGCTGCCCGGCGAGGACCCGGACGCCGCCGCCGTCCTCGAGGACGTCTTCCGCCGCCGCGGCATGAACGTCATGGCCCGCTCCCGCGCCGCCGCCGCCAAGCGGGTCGGCGACCGGGTCGAGGTCACGCTCGCCGACGGCCGGGTCATCACCGGCTCGCACTGCCTGATGGCGGTCGGCGCGATCCCGAACTCCGCGGGCCTCGGCCTGGAGGAGGCCGGCGTCAAGCTGCGCGAGTCCGGGCATATCTGGACCGACAAGGTCTCCCGCACCACCGCCCCCGGCGTGTACGCCGCCGGTGACGTGACCGGCGTGTTCGCGCTCGCGTCCGTCGCCGCGATGCAGGGCCGTATCGCCATGTACCACTTCCTCGGCGACGCGGTGGCCCCGCTGAACCTGAAGACGGTGTCGTCCAACGTGTTCACCGACCCCGAGATCGCCACCGTCGGCTACAGCCAGGCCGACGTCGACGCCGGCAAGATCGACGCCCGGGTGGTCAAGCTGCCGCTGCTGCGCAACCCGCGCGCCAAGATGCAGGGCATCCGGGACGGCTTCGTCAAGATCTTCTGTCGCCCGGGCACCGGGATCGTCGTCGGCGGTGTGGTCGTGGCGCCGCGCGCCTCGGAACTGATCCACCCCATCTCGATCGCGGTCGACAACAATCTGACGGTCGAACAGATCGCGAACGCCTTCACCGTGTACCCGTCCCTGTCGGGCTCGATCGCGGAGGTCGCCCGGCAGCTGCACACGCGCAAGGCGGCGGGCGAGGTCTGACCGCCCGGCGCGGCTCCCCGCCGCTGGTGGGGAGCCGTCGCCGCAGGTCACGGGGGATCCTGAGGGCCGGTCACGGTGCGTTGCCGCGCATGCGTGCGGCATAGGCGGCGGGACTAGGCCCCTATACCACTTCGCACCGTACTGTGCGAACAACTTCCGTTATTCGGCGCATACTGCTGAAACCAGACGGTCGCCCGCGTTACTGTCAGTTTCGTGTTCGCTGCAGAACGTCGCCAACTGATCCTCGAAATGGTGCGGGCCAACGGGGCCGTGTCGCTCCGTGAGCTCGCCCGCGTCGTCCAGACCTCCGAAGTGACCGTACGGCGGGACGTGCGGGCACTGGAGGCCGAAGGACTCCTCGACCGCCGGCACGGCGGTGCGGTGCTGCCGGGCGGGTTCACCCGCGAGTCGGGCTTCCCGCAGAAGTCCCATGTCGCGACCGCCGAGAAGACGGCCATCGCCGATCTCGCCGCCACCTTCGTGGAGGAGGGCGAGGCCATCGTGGTCGGCGCCGGCACCACGACCCAGGAGCTGGCCCGCCGGCTCGCCCGCATCCCCGGGCTGACGGTGGTCACCAACTCCCTGCTGGTCGCCCAGGCGCTGGCCCACGCCAACCGCGTGGAGGTCGTCATGACCGGCGGCACGCTCAGAGGCTCCAACTACGCCCTGGTCGGCAGCGGAGCGGAACAGTCCCTGCAGGGGCTGCGTGTCTCCCGTGCCTTCCTCTCGGGCAGCGGGCTGACCGCCGAACGCGGGCTCTCGACGTCCAACATGCTCTCGGCGTCCGTCGACCGGGCGCTCGTGCAGGCCGCCGCCGAGGTCGTGGTCCTCGCCGACCACACCAAGCTCGGCACCGACACGATGTTCCAGACGGTCCCGACGGACGTCATCACCCGCCTGGTCACCGACGAGCCACCGGCCCACGACGACCGTGCCCAGACCGAGCTCCAGGCCCTTGCCGACCAGGGGGTGCAGATCGCCGTGGCCGGGGCGACGGGAAGCCAGGGGGGTGACCCGGTCCCGGCGCGCCAGCAGCGCCGGGACGTGCCCCTCCCGAACCCCCGCCGCGGCCACCTCCCCGGCATCCGCCCCACGGGCGTCCTCACCGACCAGCCCCAGCAGCCCGAACGCAACCGCGTCGCGGACATGCGACGACGCTGACGGCCGGCTGCGTACGACGAAGCGCCCGGTGGGCCGAGAGGATCGGTCCGCCGGGCGCTTCGTCGTATGCGGTGTGGGGGGTCAGTCGGTGATGTCGCAGATGGCGGCGCCGCTGGTGAGGGAGGCGCCGACTTCGGCGGTGAGGCCCTTGATGGTGCCGGATTTGTGGGCGTTGA